>NZ_JAANTF010000016.1:0-98089 GCF_011290655.1 Rhodococcus sp. D-46
TTTGCGGGCCCATGCCGGCAGGATCGTCGAGGAGAACCGCCTACGTTCACCGGTGTCGGGGTCGACGCGCTTGTCATTGACCCGCGGCGCCTTCACCGCCACCGCGCCGGCGGCGGTGACCACCTCGCGCTCGGCGTGGTAGCCATTGCGGACCACCAGCCGGTGACCGTTGTCGTCGATCTCACCGGCATGCCGGGCGATGTAGTCGGCGACCTCGGCCTGCAGGGCTGCGGCGAGCATCTGCCGGGCGCCGTCGCGGACGATCTCGTCGAGCAACGAGCGGCCCGCGCCGACTGCCTGGCCGGTCTCGTTGGAGTCGTCGTCGTAGTCCACTATCGTGAGCACGGGCGTACCTTCCCGCCAGCGTTGGCGCGCTGGACTTGATCAGAATCCTGTTCGTGTACAGATCATCATCCGGGAAGGTGCGTCCTCCCGGGATCCACAGGTTTCGATCATTCCTCCACGCCGGTTTCCGTAGCGATATCGGCGACTGCGTCACTGGCATGTCCCCAGTGAACGGGGCCATGCCAGTACAGCTCGACTGCGTCGCGCTGTACTGCGATACCGACGGCGCGACCGTAGCCGGGATCGCCGCCGATCTCGGCATATCCCATGGTTCCCTGACCACATGGCTGAGAAACGCGGGTATCCCGATCCGCAGACCCGCCGCCACCGCTGTCTTCGATTCGAATTGACTTTCAGAGGCTCGTCAGTGGATCCAGGCTTAGATGACCTCGTGGCTGATCCGCATTGACTCGTCATCGGGAAGTCGATGGGCAGCCGGTGCGAAATCTGCTCCGGGCTACACGCTTTCACTCATCGGAGGTCCTGACGATGCGGCTTGTTCAAACCCTTCCATTGCCGTTCGAACGGTCCGGCGACAGCAGCGCCGCCCGGCAGGGTGATCTTGCCCGAAAGGCGGTCCTCGACGTACTCGCGCAACCGCTCATTCTCAGCCAGCTTGGCGGACTTTGGGCGACGGGCAAACAACTCGGCTTTCCAGTGCGCAACGCTGGCACGGTAGTCGAGCGTGCCGCCCCGGGTCGCAGCGTTGCGCCGCAACTCCCGCGAGATCGTCGACGGGCTCCTCCCGATGACACTCGCGATCGCGCGCGCCCCGTGGCCGGTGGCGCGCAGGATCGCGATGCCCTCACGCTCTTCCAGAGAGAGGTACCTGCCGGCGCGGGCCATGGATACGGTCTCAGCCCGCCAGCGTGCCGGAACAACCGCTGGCCCACAGGTTGTCCCACGCCGACAGCGTCAGCAGCCTCGCAAGGAAGCTTGCCTGTGGCGATCTGGTCCCAAGAAATCTCGGTCCTTCGACCGAGGATGGCCCGGCGCTCTTCGGTGACCTCATCGGAGCCCTGCCCGTCACCTCCCGCGCCCAATCCGATGGTCTGCCCACAACACCCTCCTGGCCTCAGGTGTTGCTTCCACCGGTTGAGCCCAATCAGTGCACATCAATTTCCTTCGCGGAAACGGCTGCACTGGAAGGGATTGCGGCTTCAATTGGAAGCGTCGGCGACGCCCACGACAACGCCCTTGCGGAGTCGACAATCGGACTGTTCAAGACAGAAGAAGTTTCCAAGAGCAGTCCGTTTCTGCAAGGGGCGATCAAGACGATCGACGACATCGAATTCGCGACGATAGAATGGGTGGATTGGTTCAATACCCGCCGTCTGCACAGCACCTTGAACTACGTCACTCCCGACGAGTTCGAAGCCGTCTATTACTCTCAACTATCGATTCTCCAGCCGGAGATGTCGCCAGCATAGGAGCGGCAAGAAACCCGGCACGGTTCAGTCTCCGGACTTGCCGGGATGCTTCTATATCTGTCAAGACTCCAAGATTGGGTGTGCAGTGGCAAGTGTCCGGTACAGCTGCCGGGTGACGTAACGCTTGAGGGATCGCATGATCTCCTTGGTCGTGCGGCCTTCTCCTCGTCGACGTTCGACATAGGTGCGAGTTTGGGGATCAACCCGCATCCTCACGATCACAACCGTGGTCAGTGCTCTGTTCAATCGGCGGTCACCGCCCCGATTAAGCCTGTAGCGCACCGTGTTACCTGATGAAGCCGGGACCGGGCAGGTCCCGGCGAGCGAGGCGAATGCGGCCTCGGAGCGCACCCGACCTGCATGTGACCACGCGATCAGGACAGTCGCTGCAACCACTGCCCCGACCCCGACCGCGGCAGTCAGTTCCGGCGCATTGGTCTTCACCAATGCGTCGAGAGACTTTCGATTGTCAACCAACTCCGCATCGAGCGCACGAATCCTCTTGGCTAGTCGCACGGCCTCTGCTCGGCACGTCGCAGTGGTGGCGTCCTCGGACCGAGCCCGCCAGGTTGCGATCTCCTTTAACTGACTGTATGTCAACGATTTTCGTGCATCCACACCAAGTTCGACGGTGCGAACCAAAGCCGTCAACGCATTGATGGTGCGCGTCCGTTCACACGTCATCTGTTCTCGGGCGACCACGAGAACGCGCATCGCCACTCGCGATCCGTCCGCTCGTGGTCGACGCAGTCGATCGATGTCGACAGACAGAACTGATCGGGCGATACGAGCGGCGTCGAGATCGTCGGTCTTACCGACTCCTCTGCGATCCGCCGACCCCATCACGGAGGGTTCGGCTACCGGGAATCCCGCCGCGAGAACGCGGTCGGAGAGTCCGGCGCCGTAGGAGCCGATGCCTTCGATGACAACGAGGGCGGCTTGTTGACCTACTCTGTGTGCAATCCACGTGCGGGCCCGATCAAGACCCGCCGGGCTTGCTGGAAAACTTGCTTTGTCCTGCACCGCACCAGTTGCGGCGGCCACGACGCACAGCGCGTGGGCGGCGGCGTGAGTATCGACCCCGATGACGATTTCGTAGTTATCTGCGACGATAGGCATAGCGACGGATGTCCTTTCCGATGGGCGACGTCGTTGTCGGCGTCGGCCCGGAAAGAGCACTTCGAGGCAGGCCTGTAACGGGCCACGACCTCGCGGCAACGAGGTCGGGCAGGCTTCTAATCAAGCCACCGAAGCAAGACCGGACCGGCGTCGCCACCACAACAGAGTGGACAAACCCCGGCCAGTGCACCACGAAGGAGCAAAGCGATTCATGAGTCACACGGCGTTGTAGCGACGACACCTATCCTGTCAGCCGGCCCCGGGCCGGCCACTACAAACACTTACAGATGCGTTTCAGATCTTCAATTGGGTGCAAGCGAGGTTCGTTGTCGTCGAGTTGAAGGTCACCAGGTTTGAGCCGGAGTATGTCGGGAAGCTCGGGTTCTATGTTTCGTGGATCGACGACAACCTACGCAACAAGGACATCCACGCACCGACTGTGGGAATCTTGCTCTGCGCCGGCCGCAACGACAACGTCGTCCGGTATTCACTTGCCGGGACAACTGCACCCCTCGCCGTAGCCGACTACACCTATGAGACTCTCCCCTCCCAGGTTCGCGATCTCGTCCCTACCGACGACGAGATCGCGGCAGCTGTGGAAGCCACCGTCTCCGAACTCGACTCCCAACTGCCCGTCAAACCTGACAACTCCGGCTGAGAGGCGCCATTCGATTCCGAATCTGGCCGACATATCCTCTGGTGCCGAGATCGCTACCGGTGTTTCGCACGAGGGTCTGCGAACGAGATGCCTGGTCCTGCCCGGCGCGAGGGGGCAGGGCAGTTCTATGTCCAGTCGATGTGGACGGATTCGATGGAATCGAAGTGAAATCCGAAAGTGTCGCCGTACTGGTCGAATCCCTTGTTTTCAGGGTAATCCATCGTGGCGTGACGTTCGAGGATGGCAACCACCCGGGCATGATCGTCGCCTGCCAAAGCCATGGCGAGTTCCCATGTTTCGTCGAGACTGAAGGGACTGTCGGAGTTCGCGAAGTCGAGGGTACGCACTCGATAGTCGTAACCTTCTTCGGAACCGTTGCGGACGGACACTCCCCCGCGGACTCGGATGGTGGCCTTTTTGGGTTGCCCGTCGGGTCGTAGTACGCCGGCGCGGTCCATGATGTCGCGAGCTTTGACGTTCTTGAGTTTCTTTTTCGCGTCAGCGCGCAGTTCGTTCGTTTCGCCGGAACGGTAGCGAGAGACCGCTGATCGTGAACGGCCGATCTTCTTTGCGACAGCGTCGATTCCACCGAGGCGTTCGATGGCGGCTCGCCGCCTGGCGCGTTCGGTGACGTCGGGGTGCGGGATTCGTCCTTGCTGCGCCCAACGGCGCAGTGTTCGGTCAGAGGGTGGCTTTCTCCCGGCGTCGACAGCTGCTTGCCGTAGGCCTTCTTTGCCGATTTCCGTACGGAGCTGGCGTACGGAGACTTTGCTGGTGAGTCCGGCCAATCCCCCACTTTTGACCGATTTCGATTTTTCGACACCACTGGTCGCTGCTGTCGAGACGGATACGTTGAGTCCGTCCAAGCCGACGGTCTTCTGTGCGGGTTTGGTTGATCGTGGTTTCGGAAGATGCAGGGCCACTATATGTTTCCTTCATCTTCGTCGGTGAACGCAGCTTTGAGTGCGAGGTTGATCTCGTGGGTGTCGCGGGCGTCGGTCAGCATGACGGTTATGTTTTCGGTGAGCGGGGCGCTCTTTTCCAGAGTCATTTTCCCGAGTGCGTCACTCTCGTCTGCGATGTCGATGCCCGGGGGCAGGGGGTAGACCCAGGAGTCGGTGACGGTGCGCAGTGGCCAACGCCCGGTTTCGCGTGCGATGCGCATCGCGACGCGGCGGCCTCGCCAGCGGCAGTGTGCGATGATCGCTGCTCGCCAGAGCGGTTGGTGGTGGTGTTGCATTTGTTTGGCGGTCCACATGTCGGGGTTGACCATTCGGCCGATGTAACCCTTGTAGCAGGCGCCGATGAACCGTTTCATTGCTGTGTCGCCGGTGTCGACGGCAACTTTGCGGGCTTCTCGCAAGAATTTCGCCCACTTGTCGAGGGCCCGTCCCTGTTCGGGGTAGACCCATGCTTCTGCGATGTCGAGGTCGTCGAGTTCTGCGCCGATTCCGCCATCGGCGATGGACGTTTGAAGTGCATCGAGGCTGACGGTGGTGATCCAGGTCTGCACAGGTTGGTCGGCGAGCATGTGTGGGTGAGGCAACGGTAGAGCGGGTGGGAGCGCCAGCATGTCACCCGGTGGGAGGGTTACACGCCAGAGTCCGAACGGGGTTTTCGATTGCCGCGCGGCGTCGAGCGCGTTCTCGCCGCGAAGATGTCGAGGTTTTCCGTAGCCGAATTCGAGCATGCCAGCGGAAGCGAGGTACGCCGCTCGTTGGTCTATCGATACCAGTTGTGTTGCATCGGAAAGTTCTTCGAGGTGCGGGATGCGGGTCCATCCGAGGGCAGGTTCGAGATCTCCGCGGGGTTCGCCGTCCAGCGGCGGGACAGGCCCACCGACAGTGACGACGATTCCCTTACCGCTACGGGTGCGGTCGCGTTTGATCTTGTCGACGATGGCGGCGCCGGTGCGTGCAGGGGTGGGGCCGGGTAGCACGCCGAGGTGTTGTGCGCACCACGCGAGTCGGCGTCCCAGTTCCTGTGCAGCGGGGAGGTCGTCGTCGGGGAGGTAGGTTCCGCCGGCCGGGGATCCGAGGACCCCCATATCCCCCACGCGATTGCCCGGCCCGAATTCTTTGTTCCGGTAGGGCAAGGATTCACCTACAACTGTTGCATCGCAACAATTTTCGCCGGAACCCGAACCGTAAAGCTTCTCAGCCTAACGACGACCGATACTTCCGGCACCGCACCACAACGCGGAAGTTACGCACGACTGTCACAAACGTCGGTGTTCCCCCACGCCTCGCCGTGAAGACCAACCAGTCCAATCTCCAGTCCACAGGAACTAGCGTCACTCTCGGCCATAGCCTCCAGCGTCTATTGCTCAAGCGCATCGCGGAGCGAACGACATTCTTCTACGGTGTAGATCTCACGTAATGCATCCGCCAGTAATTCCGGGCGCACGCCCTGCTGGCGCAGTGACCGCAAGGAGCGGACAGCCTTGACAGTGGCAGCCGCCGCCACCGACTCGACCGATTCGACTCCCGAATTCACATCGTCGGATACCTTTTCAGCAGACTGCTTTTCGGCGCGCTCCTGCGCGATACGCCAGGCCTTGACCTGCCCTTCGAATGGGACTTGAGCCAGAGACCGCGCCAGCCGTATCGCAATCTCACCCGCACGGAGCTTTTCTTGCAGTTCCGGTGTCAGCTTGAGCAAGGCACGCCGCTGAGATACCCACCCCTTGGATCGACCGAGTCGCTCAGCCGCAGCATCCGCACTGCCGCATTCAGCCACGAGCGCTTCAACCGCTTCCGCTTCTTCGAGAACATCGAAGTCGCGGCGACCGATGTTCTCGATGATCGCTGCTTCGAGAATCGACTCCGAACTTGTCGCAATGCTGTCGCGGACAATGACGTCCATGCCCTTGCGCCCGAACTCTTTCGACGCTGCCAGACGCCGATTCCCGTTGACGACGATATACCGTGCAGCGCCAACAAGATTCGAGTCCGCAGGAAAAATCGTCAGCCAGGTCGCCTTCGTGACGACCACACCAGGTTGGAGCTGCCGATCCGCGATAGTCGACAGGTCCGACAAATCACCCATCCGGCGACGCGGGTTCCGAGGATTCCCGACCAACTCCCCCAACGGAACATCTGCAAAGAAGGCACCGTCGATAGATTTCTCGGTCCCGCCCCTGCTCGTCGAGGTCGGCGCCGGAGTTCGATCGACGGACGAATACTCCCCCACGGCACCCGCGAGCGAAGCGAGATCGATCCTGCCACCCCTTCGCGCCATCAGCGGGTGCCCGCTTCCAGTTCTAGGCTCAGCTTGTAGAAGTCCTCCCGGGCTTGCAAGGAAACACGGTTGGCGTCGTACTCGGTCACCACACGGCCGTCAGCCGCGGCGCGCGTGTGAACCTTGTAATGCCGCACCACAGTTCGTGCCAGCGGCCAACCCTGAGCGTTAACGAAGGCGCGGGTCTGTTCGAGGTCAACCTTGCCATCCCTGGGATCCCAATTATTGATCACGACCACGAACTTCTTACCCAGAGGTTCGATGACTTTCTTGATCGTACGAGCCGTCGGATCAAAACAGAGCGGCTCGGGCTCGATCGGAACGATGATCAAATCAGCGATAGAAAGCACAGCCCGCAACGCATCACCTGACGCTCCGACACCCAACGAGTCCCCGCCGTTGCCGTTACTGGAGAAATCAATCCAACCCGGTGTATCGACGTAGACGTGCCCTATTCCGGGAAGCTCGTGGAGGCGACTCAGAATCTCCGGATTATCATGTGCCTGAGCAATTTTGAACGGCAACTCATTGCCGGAACCTTCGACGCGATCGGCCCACCACACTGCGGAACCCTGCGGATCCACCGAAATAGCCGCTACCGGCGACTCGATATCCGAATCGCCAATGAGTACGTGAGCTTTCACTGCTGCGAGATTCATTGTCAGGGTGGACTTTCCGACACCACCCTTTTGATTCAAAACAACATGCACTGCCATCGACAACCTCCGTTTACTTCACCCCGCAGTTCGGAGCTACTTCGGACGCCCCCCGTGACAATCTCTTCTGTGCACCGGGATGACTGAAATCAGGCTAACGCACCCTGTGGTGAACCGAGAAATCGACCCACGCCAAGCGGCTGATTACTGCGCTATAGCAGTTATCGGCCCCAAGTGGTGGGTCGTGGACGCAGGAAACACAATCGCAGCAACGTGCGCCACCCCGCTCGAGCAATCGGACGATCAGCACACTCGGTTCCCGCTACCATGCCACTTCAGCCGAGTTGCGCCCGTTCAAAACGGAAAGACTCCGGGTACACTCGAAGCCGCTCCGAACCGATCTGAAAACGACGACGATTCGGCTGGCGCAGCCACCCGCATCAGTAACCGAATCCGAGGGCTGCTTGCCGGGATTCACCGGCCCTGAACTGAACGGGTCCTATGCCCTCGGATATCGCATCCAGCGGTGCTGAACATCCTGTCCCGTTACGGAGGCCCGGTGGGTATACGCACGGCCGGCACCCGCACACTGACTGCACTCGCCACAAATACGCACCGCGTATGGACGCGCGATCGGCCGTAGATACATGTACCGCGCTCGCGGCGCAGACCGTTGCTGTTGCTGGAACTACCACCGCTGAGGTCGTGTTCTGAAACTTGCTGTTTGACTGAAGAGATTCTCCAGCACCGAAAATCTATCCGCGGCAACATGGAGGGATGCTCGATGCCCACCCTCTTTCCCGGGTCCTGACTTCCAGGCCCGGCTTGCTCGTCCGCCCGATCGGGAAACCGCACTCGAGCCGAACGCAAAAACACAACACCTCCCTCATCTGCCTCGCCAGTCGCCTGCGATGTGCACTCCGGCATGATCAAGAACCGCGAGCTATACCGCCGACCCGCGACAACCGTCGCCTGACGACGCCCAATATGGCGATACTCGTTCCGTCACAGTGACGTTACGCGCGCGGGTCTCCCGCCCCGCACAAATCTACTCTCACAAATCCCACGCATTCCCGAAAACTGCCAGGAAGGTCGAGGAGCGTAACTATTTGTGCACGCCTGAGTCGACGAACGCAGAAGGACACGCGCCCACCAATCTCGTTAGAGAAACGCGCTTCGGCAGAATCCTGCGCAGAGCGGACGCTCCGCAACTCGCGACAGCAACCAGCTTCCGTGGACGTTCCCGGTCCACACGCGGGCACGGCGAACCGTAACGTCGGCACTGCAAGCAAATCGTCCCGTATGTTCAGCGGAATACGAAGGGGCGCGCCGGCCTTCGATGAAAATTCGGGCGAAACGACAGGCGCTGTGTTCAGCCGGGCTTCGACGATGGTTTACCGCGGTAAACGGCTGACCGGCACGCGCGCGCCAGCCATCCCCACCCAGCGAGCGTTCCAGTTGCGACCGCCCTCCGACGAATGTGTCATCGCAGACGAACGCGCCCGCATTTGATCTCCCGAAGTCGCATCGACTACTCCACGAACCGCGGGCGCCTCGCGCCCGACAACGCGTTATCAAAGACGTTACTGCGCCGAGGCGATCACCCCTGGGCCCATTCGGACTCTCGCTACGGCAACCCGGCAATCGGAGCGGTTGCCGAACCCGTCCGCTGTACCGGACGGAACCAGCGGTTCTGACTTGGCACCGGTCGCAACGCTCTGTTCGCGCTGGCGACCAATTTCCCTGCCGACAACAACCAGTACACAGTACTGATCGCCATGCAGCGGTGTCGCCGAAGGAAGGCGCAGCAATCAGGCATGGGCGGTGACCTCGGTCGCGTTCGGACGGACCGTGGCCGGATTCGCGAAACGCTCTTCGTCCGTGCGCGGAAGCGAACTGATGGGCCGGTCGGCACCGACGGACATGACCCCGCACGAAACCTCGGCGAAAGCCACGATCGCCTCCGAGGATCGGGCCAAGCAGATCCTTCCGGCGATCCGCTCGTACGGACAGCACTTCGACCGGGTGAGCCCTGCCCGGGAGGGGCACTACTCGTACGCAGCGTTGATATTCCCGAAGTCGTAGGCACTTGCTGATGGAAGGCGCCAGCAACCGGAACACCCGAGTAGGCACCATTCGGCCGCAAGCTATCGAGCTGTCGAACTCGGTCCGTTGCGGCTCGCGGAACTGCTCACCGGTGCCGAACCCGATCCGGGTGACGACCAGATTGCCGCCGCACCGACGATCCGCCCGGTCATGGTGCGGATGGACTCCGTCGAAGCCGCCCACGCCCGCCCTGCCGCCGCCAAAGACGTCACCGCAAACCGGGCACGGCGCTCGGCGAAGGCCGAAAGGACAAGGTCACGGACGGATCGTCGGAGGTTGCGTCCTCGGAGTCCGCGCATCGGCGCTCCGACCTCAAACCAGGCAGCGGTCACCACGGAATGATCTACTCGCTCGCAGTGTCGGGTCACCGGCCGCGGTGAAGACGATGCCCTGCGTGCGTGCACTCGCGGCGAACAGGCTGCCGCGGACTGCGGTATCGGCGAAATCGAATGGCAGGACAACCGCCACGACGTCGCCGCCTCCTTGCTGACCCTCCCGCTCGGCCGCGGACTCGCGCCACCAAGTGGACCCGTGCCAAGTAGCGAGCGAGAGACACCTCATGACGAACACAGTCAACGGTCCCCGCGCGAGAACGGCGATCATCCGGCGGCGGTTTCGGACGAGCGGATTGTGGAATATCTTCTTGGACATGGTCACTGTAGTGACAAACAATCTCTTTCCGTTGATGTACGTCCCGCTAGGACAGGTGCCGCTGATCGACAGCCGCAGTCTGGGGTGATCGCGAGGCTCTGGTGGTGGTTGAAGGATCTACCGGACGAATGGCTCATCTTTCTGCAGTCTGTGACTCCATGCGGGTGGTGGGGTTTGGACCCTCATTGCGCCTAGCATTCTTCTGCATGGGTTCCGAACGCGTATCGCGAGAGCATCCAGCTCACACGGTTATCGGAGACGCATCTGCGCGCACCACTCACACACGATCTCGCACTCGAAGCCCGACCACCGCGCACACGCGCGCTACGGGACGGGGACGGTGCCCAGACCAGGATTGACCAGTATCTGATACCCGTCGGCAAGCGCGTATGCGCCGAGGTCGGCGACCGCAGCGATCGTGCCACTGCCGGTGACCGCAGTCGCGGGGACGTACCGGCACCAATCCTCCGGAGCGACGAGCCGGCTGTAGTCCGGCTCGACGCGTTGGAGCATGGTCGTGCCGGCGACGCCGGTGGTCAGGTTCCGCCAGTTCACAACCACAATGATGCAGTAGGTCGAGTTCGACGGTGAACGCTCTGCGCGAAAGGTCACATCGCCGGGAGCACCCGTCGTTGCCGACGGCGTGACTGTCGACAGCGGCAGCGGGTAGTCACAGGCCAACACTGTCAGCAACAGGCATCCCGCGACGAAACGTACCGGGACCTGGAACTCCGTAGTCGTCTCTGCCGGGGCCGGTGGCGGATTCGCCGCCGCGGTGGCGGACGAGCAGAGAGGAAGAGCGAGAACGGCCACGGATGCCGCAGTCCGAGCCACGAACGAACGACGAAGTACTGCACGACGCATGGCGTTAGCCTCCCATGTGGGATCTATCCCGACCCTGGTGCAGTGTCAGATTACTCGCTTGTGGCAGCGCGGACCTGACAACGACGAAACGGGACAGGCCGCCTGCTAGTCGCGGCACCCCCACTGGCCGCCGACGCAGATAGAGGCGCGGGCGTTGCTCGCACAGCCAGCATCGTTGATTGCGTCGGGTCAACACCTGCGCTCCGGTCGCGGCGGGACCGTGCGGGTTCGGTGGTCGCGGCGCGCTGCCGCTCGGTTACGGGCCTGATCATGTCGCCAGAAGATGCGGCGGCACTGCAAGCAGATTTCTCCGTCCTCGGCCACGATGTTCGAGCATCCCGCGAGAAACGCATCCGGTAAACATCTGCGCAGCCACCTACGCCGCTGCCCTCGGCGCGCTCACTATCGGAACCGGATATGGAGAGCTTGAGACTCAGTCGCGCCCGAGGCCCGTGTTCGCGTTTCGGTGTTGCGGCCGTGGCTGTTCCGGGTTTTCGGCAGCCGCGGTGCGGCGTCGGTGTGGGTGGTGCGGGGAAGCTCATGCGGGCTCGGTTGGCGAGGTCGCTGAGTTCGTTGGGGTTGTACGGTTCCCGGTTTCCACTGCGGAGAAGGTCGATCATCGCTTTGTGGTGCTCGACGACCTCGAGGTGGATGACGTCGCCGTGGTTGTCGGCGAGTGTGGGCGGTCCGGCGTTGTTGCGGTGTATGTCGGCGGAGAGGACGTCGCGGAGCGGGTGTGGGTTGCTTCCATCGCGACGTAGCGGGCTGCTTGTACTGCGGAGGCGTGGACTTTCTGCCAGTCGATGGTCCTACCAGGATTTGAGGAGTTCATCGAAGAAGACTCTGTCCATTCTCCCTGCCCATTGCCTGTTTCACGCGATCAACGGACCTGCGGGGGTGGTGTCAGAACAGCGTGTTTTGGATTTGGGCTGCGGCGTTGTCGGTGCGCTTCTCGTAGCGGCTGCAAAAGTTTGCGCGGTGGTGGGGCTACATCCAATTTCGGTGCCGATCTCGTCCCAGTCGGCTCCATGGTGGTGCAACTGCCAGGCGTCGTGTACATCGTCGTTCACGGTTTGGGTTCCTGCCTGCGCGAGGGGAGCGATCGTCGGAGGATGATCGCTCCCGTGAAGTGGTAGACCGAGAAGGGCGAGGCCTGCGATGAGGGTTCGGGTGCTTCCCATGGAAAAGAAACTGATCGCGGTGGCGATGCCGATCATTCCGAAGATCGTCCGGGCTTTCCAACCTGGGCGGCTGGTATCAGGTTCGGTACTCATGAGGGGCACTTCCTTCTTCGGTGTGGTCATGATCGGCCTTCGCGGACGGCGGCGAGGCGTTGGGAGGCTGCACGGCGCGCCACCCCTGGGCCGAGAAAATTTTGGCGGAAGCATGCGAGTGGCGAAAATTTCTCGGAGCCATCGGCCGGCACTTGCGCCGCCAGGGGTTGCGCGCAGGTCACCGCCGACGAGAATCGGAAGGCCAGAAGTCAAAAACAAATCAATGCTTTTCACCGAACCGAGCGCAGAGGAGTTCATGTCGGGGGACACCGAAGGTGGCCGGCCGCCGATCAGGTGGATCCAGATCGTGAGTTTGACAACTTTACCTCGCCTGCCGCTTCGGGGGCGGAATCTAGGTTCGTCATGTCTGTTAACTACACCGAAGTCGGGTATCCCATCCCAAGGACAGGGGATGCGATGAGACCACACTCGTTCTAGATGTTCAATGGCGCGAGATTCGGGCAGGGCCGCATCTTCAATGCGCCTATCAGTTCCGGCGGGCCGCTCAGTCGCAGATATCGCATTCTCCGTTGAGCGGCGCGGATACAAAGCAGGTCGGGCACAACGGTCCAGTTGGGCCTGCGGAGCCTCGTGCCCGCGATTCGCGTTCGTCGGAGGACGTTCGGCTCACGCAGTCCCGGCAGGGTGGCAAGTTTCGCATCTGTTCGTCGGTGGCTACGTGAGATGTGCCAAGAACTGTGCCGTTGACGAATGTGAAGTGCCCGCAGTCCAGGTCATGTCGCTTTCGGGGGGCTTGGCCTGTCGCCACCCCGTTCATGTCAACCGGCGGTACGACGTACCTGATCTCTGGATGACTAATCATGGCCCTGTCGACGCCTTTCGCGCTGGTTGCCCATGCAGGTTAACCCGCAAATTGAGACTGACCGCTTACCCGCAGACGGACAAGTCCTGGGCCGATCGATTCTGGTCCGTAGAGGTGCTTTTGGGGCCCTTCGCGAGCGCCACCCGTGACCGACTCATGCTGCACGGCGACACCCGTCTTAGCGGCGAGTCTAAATCCGCGCTGAGCGGCGAACAGGAATGAGGACGAATGGCCTAACGCCACAGCAGAGTCGGCTGCGCAGCTCATACGAAGACCCCCGACCCCCAAGGACGCGAAAGCACCGAACGCCCCCAACACCAAACAACACCCCACGACCACCAACGCGTCACTCCCCCGCATTTCCTCACCCACGCACCATAAACCGGTCGACGAGGCCAATACAGCTTCCTCCTGTACTTCCGTCGAACGAGTCACCCCGACGCGCCACCACCATCACCAACCGCCAATACCGAAAAGTGACACCAGCAAGGTCGAATTACCACCTAGTCGAACCCGGGTGAACTTCGACAGTGACGCGGTGCCGATGCCCACAGGCACATTGCCGGGGAGACTCACGGATAGCCGTAACCAGCAACGCAACACCCCGCGGATCCGGAATAGGGGCGGCGGATGCGGCAATGATAATCGGATTCGGACTGCTCGATACCCTCGTATGCGTGACGACCGTGGCCCCCAACCCGTATACGACAACGAATCACGCGAAAACGTCCACACCACAATCATTTTGGACTTCGAAACGCTCCACATGGGAAAAATGCGGTCGGCGACCGGTGGCTCCCCACCGATCCAGAACACACCACTGTCCTGCGTACTACGCCTTAACTCCCCCCAGCCGGCATCAGTGACCACATGATCAAGCCGGGGTTCCACAAAACACAGTCGGAGCTCGATGCAATTAACAATTCCCTTGCCATTTCAAGCCAATAATCCACCTCACACACGTAGAGATACTGTCTCTGACGCAGCCAACGCGGAACTTGCCGTCACCGCAATCAATCGACGCGGAATTTGGGCTTCGACGGTGCCCCCCTGCCCCGATCCTCAATCAGGACGTCTCTGACCGTCACGGCGGCACAAGGTTCCAGGACGAGGGCGGAGTTGGCGCCGATGGTGGAACCGATGTCGAATGGCGGCCTGGCGAGTCCTGAGCACCAGGAAATCTCAAAGCTCTATCTATCCCCCAAGCCTTGTGGCCCGTACGCTGACTTGTGGTAAGCCACAACGAAAATGGGTGCCGCCATGAACACGGAGTGGTACAAGCGATACGGGGACATTCCCGGAGTCACTCATCGGACTCCGCATGGAATCGATCGGCGGCGGTTACAGACCGCGAAGACTCGTCCACGAGAGCTTCACCTTGGTGACAATCGGGTCGCGATGCTAGATGAGCCAGACGATTCGTCGAGTCCAGCTGCTCAGCGGATGTTCGACCTGAACATCGCCGACATGAGCGTGGACGCCATGCTTCGAAACCTCTACGAAACCCTGGAAGTACCGGGCGAAGTGGAGGACTACCACTTCGCAATTCAGGATGTGATCCAAGAACTCTGGAGACGGCGGAGAAGTGAGCCACTCCTCCTAGCGCACGTCGAGTCCTTATCGTGGCTGGATGTGAGCCTCATTCAGGCGTGTCCGGATGCGATCATGTTCGGTGACGAGCTGCAGTATTTCAACGTGCCGGCATTTGGTCGCCTGATCACGCTTTACACCCGCGAAGGCGCTTGGCGCGATGCCCTTGTGGTCGCGGACATCGGCGAGCAATTCGGCGCGTACCCCGGGCGGGCAGCAATTGCCGAAAGGGTCGCTGCCCTCGATGCCGAGGCGGATGATGAATGATATCGATCTTCACGCGAAGCTGCGATCGACCTCGTTTCTCGAGTATGCCTTTCTACGCTGGGTCCTCGGCCCTGCGAGCCTGCCAGGCCTCGAGGCCCATGTCGTTGCGCAGCAACCCGCCGAGGTGCACGGCCGCAGCTATCTCATCGATTACGAATTGGTCGGCGAGACGGAGCGTGTCGCGGTCGAGCTCGACGGTTTCGAGTTCCACGGTACCCGGTCCGCGTTCACGTACGACCGGTTCCGCCAGAACGACTTGGCCGCCACGGGGCGAAGCATGGTTCGGTTCACCTACGACGGCATTCGCTCGGACACCCGCCGCTGCGTGGTTCAGCTCCAGACGATCCTCGCGACGGACACCCGGTTGGCCAGGTTCATCAATCCCAACCCTCGCATCGAGGTGCCGGAGATGAATCCAGATCCCCTTCACGCGCTCGATCCGACGCCATGGCGCGAAGTCGCCACCGAGGAATACGCGGTGAACGACACCTCGTACTTCGACCAGGTGCGTACCAGGCTCAATCACAAGACACTTCGTCTGTGCCAGCGTGAAGCGTTCAGCGCCCTGGCGAACTACTACGGCGGAGGCGGCTCCAACGCTGCCTGCGTGATGAGCGTCGGCGCCGGAAAAACTGCACTGGGAGTACTCGCCTCCCTAGCTTTCACACGTCGCCGGACTCTCATCGTGACGCCCGGAAGGGTCATTCGAGGCACCTTCGATCGGGCATGGGACCACCAAGCAGTCGGCAATGTTCTCTACGGCTTGCCTGGCGGCCCACTCATACCCGGAAGCCGGCCCCCGAACGTCCTCACACTCGATCGTGAGGGCGGCGCCATCAGATCCATCACCCGAGAGCAGCTGCTCGCTGCCGACGTTATCGTCACGAACTTTCATTCGCTCGGCAACGGGACCGATCCCGACGACCTGCTTGCCAAGCTCAACGTCGACGATATCGATCTCATCGTCGTCGACGAGGCTCATATCGCGGCAGCAGAGTCCTACCAGCGGTTGTTTTCTCACTTCGCCGACGCACGGACTCTCCTCATGTCGGCATGCTTCCAACGCCTGGACGGCAAACCGATCGACGCTGATGTGGTGTATCGGTACCGGCTTGTCGACTCGATCGCCGATGGCAATGCCAAGAACCTGCGGGTTCACCGGTTCGCGCCCGACTCGGCAGCGACGACGTATGAACTTGTGTGGCCCGACGGTGCGCGCGAGGAAATCGTCGGACGGGACGAACTTCTCAAAGTTATCGCTGACGATCACAAGCTTGCCCGTATTACCGCGAAGTCGAACGAACCGATACGTCAGATGATGCGTCTGGTGAGGGCAGTCTTGGACGCGCAGACCGAGCTGCTCCATCCGGTGAAGCCGCGGGTCCTCTTCGCTGCGCTCGGGGAGCGGCATGCCGAGCAGATCGCCCGGATCGCCGAGGAGCACGGCATTCCCTGCGCCACCCTGCACCACAGCCAGACCGACGCCCACATCAAGCGGACGAGACAGCGGTTCGAGTCCGATACCGGTGACTTGCAAGGCATTGCGCAGTTGAAGATGCTCGCGCAAGGGTACGACTTTCCGCCCATCTGCGTCGTTGTGCCACTGCGGGCCTACGGCAGTTTTAACGAGTTCTACCAATTCATCGGCCGCGGTATTCGGGTGCTGCACCACCCGGCGTTGCTCGGCCGAGTTGGACCCGAGCAGCAATTCCTTGACATCATCTATCACGCAGAGTTCGGCCTCGACGACCACATCGACACCATCTATCTGGAAAACGACATGGACCCTCACACAGTCCATGCCCTGCCGGACGCCTGGCAGAAGTCTGCTACCGAGCTAGACGTGCCCGGCACGCGCGGTCACGACGTTGCCGGACACCCCGACGCATTCGTCCTGTTCGAGCGCGGCGCCACCGAAGCCCGAGTCGTCCACGACGAGTCCCGCATCGAAGCCCACCGGGACGAGCGAGAACTCGCAGCGATGGCCCAGCGGTATGCCGAATATGCGGCCGGAACCGACGACCCGGTCAACTTCCAGCAGTTCGTCAACATCTCCAGGCAATTCCGTGAGTGAGCCGACCTTCGGTAGGCGAATCCTCGGATGCCTACCACAGGAAATCCTCGAGGCCGAGGACGCCGCCGGACGCAAAGAGCAGTTCGCAGAACTCGATGCCCTCCTCACGGCGATCCTCACCAGTTCCTTCGCCGGCGACCCTGTAGTCAGAGTCGCTGTCAAAGTTGATAAGAACATGACCAGGTCCGACTCCGTCACCATCTTGGGTTTGGACGCGCAGCAGCGTCAACTGCTTGGCGATCGGTATCTACTTGAACGCCAGCAGTCACGGGGTGCGTGGTTCCTCCCACAGATCGCGTTGCTCAAGGTCGGGATGTGTAACCTACCGTCGCTCACGGACCTCCATCCCCGGTTCGCTGTCAACGCCGCGCGCGATGCTACCGCTGCGAAGGTAGATCTGCGGACCAATGACGATGCGCTGGCGATATGGGCGCTGCTCATCCCCGTGTTCTCCGAACTTTTCGCTCCTCTCGATGCACGCACCACCTCTGGCAAGCCTTTGACCGCCGAACAGCATCGACACCTCTGGGGACTGATCGCCACCACCTACTCGGACCTGAACCTCGATGTTGCCGAACAGCTTGCCGATATGCGGTACGGCAGCAAATGGAGTCGTCTGCGCATCGACGGTCAGATGGCGGCGAAGCAAGCCCTCGTGGCAGCCCTCGCCTCGCAAGTCGGCTCCGACACCGTACGAAGGTGGCGGGCACGGTCCATTCAATCGCTGGCCGCTCAGTACTACTCGAAGACCACGAGCGGACCGCCCCTCGCTCGTTCCGTATTGACGGGCACCTACCAGGCCGCACTGTCCGGCCTCTTCGGTGGCGACTGGCTGGCGTTCCTCGACTACCTCGGCGAACCACCGAACGACGCCGAAAACATCCTGACCTCACTACCCGAGCCGCGCGTATATCTGGGCGGCTCGGACAAGGTGGCGACGGTGGCAGCCACAAGCGGCCTGCCGGTCGACGAACTCGAACGGATGCTGGGCGCACTGCTAGGCCGCACCACCGGAACCTCAGCAGTCGAGGACCGTGTCGCAGTGATGCGACGGTGGTGGCAATCCTTCGATCACGTCCACTCCGTACAACAATCTCGAGCGAAGCCGGCTCGAGGACTCGTCGAAGACGCTTTCGAGCTGGCAACAGGCCAGATTCCCGCCCCACCGCTGTACCGGAAACTACTGCCGGCAGATCTGTGCGATGACATCGACCGACTCTGGGACGGAATCACGCTACCCCGCTGGCCTGGGCGGATTGTCAGCGAGTTCCACCCTCACCACCAGATGGCGCTGACATTGGGTCCCGCCATAGATCTGTGGAACGGCGTCGCACTGACTTGCTGGTCAGCGTGCGACTCATATACCAGCAGGAACCTGACAGAGATCGCGGAACGCTACCGACAGGAGGTCAATGCGCTCGCCGACCTCGGCTTTCCGATCGACGCCGGCATGTTCGAGGAACTCACCCAGGCAGAGCAACACCTCGGCCCGGTCCAGCCGTGGTCGGAAGGCTGGGACCGGCGACGCGACGGATTCGAGACTGTTCGTGACATCGTCACTCGTCACCGACGAGTCTGGGCCCACAAACATCTCGATGACTACCTCCACCACCGGTGGAACAGCGAAATACGCGACACCGCACGCGAGTTCAACCGCAGAACCGCCGCCAGCAACAAGCCGCCCACCTTCAAACAGTTCGCCAGCTTCGCGGCCCCTGCCGCCAATCACTGGTTCAACGGGGACCTGGCAGCTTTGTATGCCGCGCTGGGTGAGCCGTCGCCAGCGACCACAGCCCGCCACCGCCTTCTCCTCGGCGGCCCCCTCGACTTCATGTACGCCGTGTATGGCCAGCTCGGAGGTAGGTGGGCCGCCGCAGCGAAATCACACGATCCGGGCTATGCCAAGGACCCAGAGTTGGGGCAGCTCGCTGAAGCGTCGCTCCGCTACCTTCAGTTTTACGAGGCACTCGGCCGGCCACCATCGTTCGGAGAATTCCGCGCTACACGTTTCCGTTGGGAGCATCTCGGAGGCGAGGAGGCCGGCTGGTGCAGATACCAGCAGGCAATAGAAGTTGCCCGAATGATCCCCAGCCCAGCACTCCGGCTCACGTCCGCCGATCCCCAGTCCGAGTCGAGACACTAGCCGCCAAGGACATGACAGCCAGCTGTCTTGGGCGCCAGACACTGTCATGGTCCACACAAGTCAGTTTCGCGGTCGCCTGCGAGTGTCACTAGATAGTAGGACCTGTGCGGCAGCGACGAGAAGTTCTCGCGCGATTTCCGACCGCCGGGGATGGAAATTTGTACCTCTGCGGCCGCAGTCCTGCGATCAAGAAGCGCGTTGGAGTTCAACGACAAACGGACATGAGACGGCACCGCGCGGGAGAAGGCGGAACATCGCAAAACCGTGTCGCGGACAAACCCATTCCGATAGCCGACTCACCCGATTCGGTTGTGCCAGACGATCTCTTGACCTGTACCACGGAGAGGACGGTCTCAACTCCTCGCCGAATTGAAAGTCCCCGACGCCTTCCTCGCTGCCCTCGCACCAAACCTCGAAAGCAGCGGTATTTCCCTCTCCGTCTGGCATCCATGCGCCGTCGACGGACAACTCGACTGGTCGCTCAACGATTGAGCACCCGATGTGCAGCCTCCTTCGCGGCATTCCAAGTGCTGTCGCAGTAGATGCGCCCTCTTCCCACCATGCCCAGGCTCAACCAAAGCCCCAATGGATACGATCGTCGGCGAGTTTGTTGAGTCTCCAATGGGTTTCTCTACGATGATAGAAAATTCATTAGATAGACGCGGTCCACAGGTGTGCTCACCTTCGAACTCCCAGGTTCTCATATGGTGGCGGCTTCAACCCACGGCATGTCCTCACCACCCCAGCATGCCGACGGCAACGGCGACACGACATGCCGGCATCATCGGTACCGATGAAATCGCCGCAAAACACTCATTGAACCACTCAAGGGGCGCACATTGACCGGATAGATCCGTCTGGTCTGCTGTACTCATCTCGGATCAATTCCGGGGCGCATTCCCACCTAATGGCTTGAGCCCGAAAGACTCTGGATCGGGACTACGATTCCGCGGTCGAAACAAATACCACCTCTGAGGCAGCGTCCACTGTTCGCCCCGACATACTCACAGGTCCGGTTCCTCTCGCTGGCACGCTGAGACGATTCGGCAGGGCCTGCAGAACCGTTGCTACTGAACGCTGAGCATCAGCGCCGATCCCCACAACCTCACGCCACCATCCTTCGCGTTGTGCCTCGCGTCCGCCTGATTCCGTCCACACGGGATCGTGGTCCAGGACTACGCCGATACCGTCAGCGACAACTCTGATCTGGGGCGGGGATTGGACGCCGGCGCTCCGGTGGGCGACCACTCTCGACGACGGCCGTTTGGTCTTCGCCGCCGAGAGTGGCCTTCGCCTGAGTCTGTCGGCTCACCGACTAGAATGCGGCATCAGGTGCACTATTCGTTCGATGCCCGTGAGAAAGGTGCTGTTCACAGGCCTAATGTGCTGCGTCGAAAGCATCCATAACGTCGACTTTGATCCGTCCGCGCGGTGAGACGTCGAAGCCGTTTTTACCGGCCCATTCCCGTATTGCTTTCAACTGTTCCGCGGATCGACCAGACCCTGACGACTTGGTCGCCGGCGAGGTTTTCGCACGAACATTGCCGGCCGAGGAGACCTTCTCGGAAACCTTTACGTACGGGGCGAAGACGGCCTCGATCTTGTCCGCATTGGTAGGCCGAAGATCCATCCGATAATCGGCGCCTTGGTAAGAGAAAGTGACCACGTGTCCCAACCCAGCGTCAATCGGTTTCCCGTCGAGATCGTCGATAAGTTGGCGAATGAATATTTCAGCCACAGGGATTCCTCTTCGTTGTGTACTGGATGAATATCAATTTCATGGTAGCGGCAGTATCCGTAATCCTGGGCACTCTTGCTGACGCCTCGCCGACCACTCACCGCGCAGGCGACCGCGAGCACGCTCATGACGGTCTCGTAAGTCGATCAGTCCTGACTTTCAGCTTCACCGAGCGATGCTCCATAAATGTTCGTATTGGAACACCCGAGACGGTCGAAGTCGCCGAAGTTTCGCTCCCATAACTCGTATCGAAACGAATGGTTCGTTATTAGCCTTGTCGATGAGTTATGGAACACTGAGGACTCATGGGTGAACTTTCTGCGACGCAAGGGCATCGGCCCATCGGGTCGGGCCTTCAACCGCGGAGCGATGCTCTCAACGCGGCCGGATGTTCGAGATCTGGACCGAAAACCTGATCCCGCAACAACGGCGCACCCTCAACTAACCGGTCGGCATTCACCCCCCACGCCATGGGGACAGACTTATTGTCAAGACCTCAACCAGCGCGGCCCTTCTCCCCACCAAACTGCAGACTCTGGATCGCCCGCAGTGTCGATGAATTCAAGTCGCCGACCGAATCCATCGACACTTCTTCCGCTGGCAAGCTGGCCTTCTCCACCTTTGGTGCTCACAGAATTCGCACGAAATCTCATCCACGCGACCGCACAGCTGACCTCACCGACTCCGAAGATATGATCAACGAAACTCACGCAGGAACAATGGATACGGTATGAACTTGCGTGACATCGACGAAACGATCCGCGTCGAAACACCCACTATCTGTCGCTGCCTGAAGTTAGGCACCCCGATGGCAATTTCCCCCAGCGTAAAGTTCAGTTCCCACCTCAAGGGCGTCGAGTTTATGTAGCAGACTCAGTTCGATGGCTGATCCGGACAGTCTTCCCCAAAATCATCCATCGGCAGGCGCCGGTGACAGCTCAGAGAGGTAGGCGACACCGCGCTGTTCTGTACACCGAGTGGAACTTTGCCCCAGACGTTCACGAACCTCCTCGTCTGGACAGTCAATGGAACCGAAACGACCGGCAACCGTGGTGTCGATCACGCGACAATACGGGTCCGTCACGGGCTGATTGACACATCCCGGCTGACTTGCACCGCTGAAGGGACCGCTGCGCTGGGGCCAATTCCGCGAAATACTTGCTCACCCGCATAATATGTGTCATAAATGGGGCACTTCGAGAGCCCTTATTATCAGATCATTACCTTCATTAGGTCGGGGCGAATGGAGTGCCAATATCTATGCCTGAACAACCTGTCTTAGATGTGTCGGGACGTCGGCATGGTTGTTGCCAGACCGAGTTCGGCGGCAAGGTTGAATAAGTTTCGGCGCGATGCCGCCGTCCTCGCCGTGTACCTCGCTCAATTCGACAATGCCGAAGCCGATCCCACGAACCCTTACACCGCCGCCACAGCGCTCACGCCCGAGGGCCATCAGCAGTGTCGACGCGACTACCTGCGAAGCAGCGCCTGGGTGACCGCGACAGAGATCAGCGGCGACGACATCATGGCGCTCACCCAAATGCGACAACGCTATGGTTTTCGGCCCACGTCATGAACTTTCTGTGACTGTCGTGCGCCGGGTCGAACGGTTCCCGAGCAATAACGAAAGATGTCCGCACGATGAGCGAAAGCAACTGCCAGGCCCAGTGTCGCGAATGCGACCTCTTCGTGCACGAAGGCCCAGGAACCTTCCTACGAGCACCAATTCCGCACGAGCATCACCACACTCTCTGCGTAGGGTGAGCGGCTACAGGCGACGACAACGACAAACAGGACAACGGGAGAACATTCCAAATGCGCTGTTGTTCCTCCCCACCTCGAATTTTCGAGAACACTCATGACGAGCGTTCCGAGAACCTGTGAAAGCCGTTCCGCTACGTCGCGTGCAATGCGCATGAGGGAGCTTCTCAGAATCGGGGTCAGGATCTTTTCAGGTCTTGGCGACCACGAGAACGCGTCGAGGCCCCTGTCCGAAATCGATGCTTTCGAGTCGATCATCCACGCGCAGACAAGCAGGACGAGGACTGACGTTCACTACCGGCACGAACTGCCTGGGTTAGCCGAACCGGGCCACTATGTCGTGTCGGCCGCCGCGAGCCGGCCGCGTCGTCGGTAGCCTTGCCCCGGGGCTGGCCATGTGCTTGGCCGATGAGGGACAGCACATGTCACCAGCCCCTCAGAGCCTCAAGGTAGGTCCACCCACCTGACTATCGACTCGCCTTTCACGGATATGCCGATACAAGAGCATGCTCACCCTGGGAGGCGCCTCCGATGACGGACACGGAGCTCGTCTCGGAATGGTGCTCGCGGGCTTGCCCGGCTCGAACACCAGGACCAACGCAGCCGGCGCGACGAAATCAGAGACGAAATCAGATTGGACACCACGCGAAATCGGGAACGGCATCTCATCATCGACGGCAACGACATCGTGCCACCCACCAAAACAGAGTTCATATGGGGACTGCCGGGACTGTCGCTAAATCGGTGTTTCGGCCCGACAAGCTGAGTGAATGTTCAGTCGACGCCTCTACGCCCGAAGTGGGTGGCGGAGTCGAATCGGGTGTCTCACGGCTCATCGGGCGAGGATGGGTGCAGCGATGCTTTGTGCGTGTGCCCGCGGTAGCAAGAAGGTGTCGTTCGCGAGGTACGTCCGTGGTCGTAGCGCCGTTAGACCTGCGGTGCGGTGCGGTATGCCCCTCCTGGTCTGACCTGCGGCGTCTACCGTTGTCACGACGCGGCGGCGGAGGTATCTGGACGAGAGTTGATTTATTGGGCGTGTGTCCGTGTATTGACGGAGTCGAGGTCCCCTCCGTAGTAATCGAGCACGCGGTGGTCCATGACGCGTCTCCACACGGGCGGCATCCAGGCGCAAACGATCATCACCGCGTAGCCGGCCGGCAGTTGCGGCGCGGCAGGGGCGCTGCGCAACGACTGATACCGCAGGCGCGGATTCGCGTGATGGTCACTGTGACGTTGCAGTTGATACAAAAACAGGTTCGAGACGAGGTGATCACTGTTCCAACTGTCTTCGGGGCGGGCCTTGATGAAACTTCCGTCCCCGCGGCGAGCCCGCAGGAGCCCGTAATGTTCCAGGTAATTCGCGGCCTCGAGGAAAGAGATCCCCGCGAAGGCCTGCAGCAGTAGCCACGGGAAGATCTGCCATCCGAACACCGCAATCAACATCGCGAACAGGGCGAGACTGAATGCCCACGCCTGCAGAAGGTTGTTTCCTGCGCTCCACACCGGTTTACCCCGTCGGCGCAGGCGCGCTGATTCGATCCGCCATCCCGATCGCAGTCCTCCCACTACGCTGCGAGGCAGGAACGTCCAAAACGATTCCCCGAACCTGGCACTGGCAGGGTCCTGCGGCGTCGCCACCCGGACGTGATGACCGTGATTGTGCTCGACGTAGAAATGTCCGTACAACGACTGGGCCAGGACCATTTTCGCCAACCACTGCTCGACGCGCTCACTCTTGTGCCCGAGTTCGTGGGCGGCGTTGATTCCGACCCCTGCGACCACACCGACGGTCATCGCGAGAGCGATCCTCTCGCCCGTCGCCATCGGCGCATGAACCCAGCACCAGCACGCGAACACCAATCCGGAGTACTGCAACGGTAGATACAAGTACGTGCACCACCGGTAATACCGGTCCTGCTGCAGCACTGCGATAGCGTCGTCGGGCGGGCTGTGACCGTCGTGGCCGACGATCAGGTCGACGGCGGGGATGACGAGCACCAGAATCCATGCCCCGGTGGCCCAGAACAGTCCCAGATGAAAGTGCTCGACCAGTAGCCAGGACAGAAACGGGCTCAGCGGAATGAGTAGCCCCAACGGCCACCAGTACCGTTTCCGGTCCCTCCACTTCGGAGCTGTCGACGCCCCGACACAGCCGTCGCCGGTGGGCGTCATCGAGATGGCCCGAACGTAGGTAGATGAAGCAACATCGTCGCCTTCTGATCGTTAGTTCAACGTACGACCTGTGTATCCGATTTCGGCGCAGGAAGTTACAAACCTCCGCAAGGCTCCGCAGAACTTCCCGGCACGGACTCGCTCACCCCGCCGTGTTGGTGGCGCAGTTACGACGTGCTGTCCATGAATTACGCGGATGAAAGATGACTCCACTCATGGGGAAGATCCGTGACAACAGGATCACGGTTACGTCGCTGGGGCGCATGCGCCCCAGCTGATGAGCTCACCTGTCGACGGCGGCTTGAGAATGGTTGTGGACCGGCATTGATATCACCAATACCGGCGGCTGGATGCGAGCAGCGTTGATGGCACCGGCCGAGGCTGCGAGTGGACCAGGGGAGCGCGGGGGATGTTGACCAGCCGAATGGCTGCGCCGTTGGCGGACGAAAGGGAGTGCGGCGCAAAGCTGCTGTCCCCGAGCGCCTCCTCGGCCAGGAGGGTCGTCCGCCTGTCGCGAAGTGTGCGGTGATGAGTCGGTCCGCCAATGTTGCGTCGGACTGTTCGCCGCACAGAGGAGTCGCACAGAGGAACTGTCAAGAGCATCCAGCCCGTGGAAAATCCAAATCTGCACAACAGGTTCCTACCGTCACGCCGGCGAGTCCGACGGCAGCTTTCCACCCGCCAGAAGTGCTGAGCGGGTGAGTGATACCGAACCTCGGCAACCCCGACCGCTTGTCCTGCAATTCGAAGAGGACACAGCAACTATCTGAAAAGCCCGCTCGTCGTCCGAACGGCCCTGGGCAAGCACGCCGCGATGTAGCCGATCACTTCCCCGCCAGACGAATGAATGACACTGAGCCTCGCTCCGAATCCGCAATCATGGGTTAAAAATTCACAGAAACGAACGACTTCCGCGAAATTCGACGCCTCTTAAAGTCTACGGGATCGCCGACGCAGCTCGTCACAGGCTTCGAGCCGGATGGCATAAGGAACTAATTGCGTCCGTCGATTGGCACCGAATATTTGCAATATACGCGACATGTAATTTTTGACGGTTTTTTCCGAAAGATACATGTAGTCAGCGATTTCCTTGTTGGATAGACCTTCGCCCACCCCACGCAAAACAGTCTTTTCTTGCTCATTTAATCGCCCTGCCGGATCGTTCATTGCTGCCTCACGACGATTCTCAGATATGCTACTTATACGCTCCAAATCGAAAAACTTTTCTCCATCGGCTACATGGCGCATTACACGTATCAGGTCCCCGCTCGGCGTATCCTTGGTTGCGTAACCATCGGCTCCGGCAAGCAGTGCATCTAGCGGGGAGTCTTCTTCCCCGTAGTCTGTCAGAATGACGCATGGAATTTGCATCGAGGCACGCCGGAGTCGATGTATCAACTCTGTCCCAGTTCCGTTGTCAGCCAGTTCCATCTCGACTACTACAAGGTCAGGCTGCAGTTGAACGAGTAGACTCCAGGCTTCACCGCTGGTGGATGCATGCCCCACGACCATGAGGTCGGTCACATTTTCCAGCAGATTCACCAAGCCCCGTCGATATACCTCGTGTGGATCCACGAGAAGGATCTTGCGCACCATCACCACCGTGTCCTTGTAGAGCGAACCGCCAACTGGATCGTGCGGCGCCTCGGCGATCTTAACTTAGCGCTGCGAACAATCTTCCGCGCTGAGAAGCTCTTCCCACCACGACGTAGCAGTTCAGCTCCGATGCAGTTTTTCGAGACGTGATGAGAGAGCAGGAAGCAGTCTCGTCTCGCCTAACTCCACGAGGCCGTAGGATCCAACTGCCTTGGTCTGTTCCCTACTCGTATGAGCGTTACGGTAATTCACAGATAGTAAAGTTGGACCGGTTACCCGCCAGGTTTGAAGCGTGCATCATTGGTCCAGGAATTAGCTAAGGCTTGTACGGAGCTTTCGGGCATCCCGGCGGCAGCCGGGAATGGGCGTCGACGAGCGCTATGGAACACATTCGAGTGAGGCTGGAGAGAGTTTCACGGCAGTAATCGTTGTACCGGTTGTCAATCGGTGGAGGTTGGATCCAGCGACGAGGTACGTTTGCCGGTCGCGGGATGCCGGTCTCCGCAGGTGAAGGTCCTGATTCTGCACGGTGGTGTATGTCCACCGCGATGCGTCGGGTTCGCGACGTCGAGCGTCTCCCTACCAATTCTCCGATGAAATCGGCCCATAACCTTGCGGCGGGCCGCTTTTCATGGGATCCACAATAGTCCCGAGTTCAGGGGACGTTGAACCTTCGGCAAGAACTTGGAAACGCGGTCACGCAATCGCTAAGGCGAGGGAGGCTGGGGCGGCCGGCGAAGCCCGGTCGGCGATCGCAGCAAACGCGGTCCAGGTTCATCCCCGGTAAATTACGTCTGCCACGGGCTGAGAATCTCGGATTCATGAGACTTCCCCTTCTACAATGACGGGGGCGGGTGCTGCCGTGCACACGCTTCGGAACCGCGGAACAATGCAAACTCGTACATTACGACAAACGCGAGATACCCAAGGATCCCGGCTACCTCGATCTTCTCGCGAAGTCCTCGGCTGCATCATATTTAGCTGGCGTTGAGGTCTCGGTTGTCGTGTAGTCGAGTCCGTGAATACTGACAATGCCGACCGACCACATATGCTCGAGTTATGCACGTTCTCTTTGTCTGCACAGGAAACATCTGCCGATCGCCTACGGCCGAACGACTCGCGAATGCGTTTGCCCATGAAGCGGGAGTTTCAGATTTCACGGCATCGAGTGCAGGTACCAGAGCTGTGATCGGTCATCCAATCGAATTGACAGCGGCGAAAGTCCTGGAGGGCTTGGGAGGGACGTCCGGCAATTTCTGTGCGCGACGTTTGACCGCTCGAATCGCATCTGAGGCAGATTTGATCCTCACGATGTCTGAGCGTCACCGCGACAAGGTACTTGGATTGGCACCGATGCAATTCAAGCGGACCTTCACGTTGCGCGAAGCTGCTCGTCTAGCGGAAGAGTCGGGGGCAAGCACTGTTGCCGAACTTGCGGACGCCCGCACACGATACGGAGTGGGGGATGCCGAGGACATCATCGACCCGATCGGCGCCGATGGGGCAGTGTTCCAAGAGGTTGGAAGTGAGATCGCCGAACTCCTCGGACCGTTGGTCAAGCGGTTAATTATTCCTTCTCGTCGAGATCTGTCTCCCTCTGCTCCAGCAACATCTTCTGACCTTGGATAACGGGCTGCTGATTCGGTTGAAGGTCCAAGCGCGCAGTCGCTCTGCAGGTATGCGTTGCTGTGGTGTGGATCTTTTGAATTGAGTAATAGAGTCGATGAATGCGGAGCGTCTCGATCACAATGTACGACAAGCTCCTGTCGATTCTCGACCGACAGGGGCTTGTCGTACAGCAGTTATCAGCTCAGGCTGAACAAGGCAGCAAAAATCGTCCCGACTGCTTCCAGAATGCCATCAATGGATGGTACACCGATATCTGAACTGAGACTAAAAAGCGAACCCAACATTCGATCCTCCGAATCCTCTAATTTCGAATGGCGGATTGCCATCTCGGAGATAGTATCAATGTGTACCGCGTCCGGTGCGAAAACCGCTCATGGACAATAGTTCCCTCTGTAAGGAGAATCTTTTCCTGCACAACAAGTGCACCGCTGCGAACGCAGTTGCCCAGTCATGACAGGGAGCCCGTCAGTCACGATAACGATGATTCGTCCGGTTAGTTTTGACCTCGAACTCCTGGGTTGATGCATCGCTGAACTTCGTCGTCTCGTAGTGCGTTGCGGTAGGGTCGGTAACGGGTACCGCTGGCGCAACTTGCATCCGGGGAGTCGACTGATCCGACTCGTAATAATACTTGTAGTCGTACCCGCCTCGCCCATTTGTCGGTGTCATGGTGATCACGGTCCCCAGAATTCTCGCCCCGACGCTGTGAAGGTTCCCCACAGCGCGCGCTAACTGATCCCGTTTCGTAGTGGCATGCCGCGCGATGACCAAGGCCCCGTCAGCCATCGCAGCCAACACGGCTGCATCGGTAACCGGGAGCAACGGAGGCGCGTCGATGATGACGTATTCGTAGCGAGCACGAAGCTCGGCCAACGTCTGTCGTGCGTGATCGGTGCCGAGCAGTTCACTCGGATTCGGGGGGATCGGCCCTGAGGCGAGCACCACCAATCCTCCGAGATTGGTGCGTTGCAGTACATGATCGAGATCTGCTTGGCCGGACAGCACCGAACTCACACCCACGTTGCCGATCAACCCTAGGTATTTCGATACTCGCGGCTTACGTAAGTCGCCTTCCATCAGGCAGACCGACTTTCCTGCCTCCGCCAGAACGAGGGCGATGTTGACTGCGGCTGTCGTCTTGCCTTCGGCGGGCAGCGAGCTGGTCACCACGATGACCCGCGGAGGATTGTCCACCTCGAGAAATTGAAGGTTGGTTCGCAGCTCACGGTATGACTCCGCGCTGTCGGAGTTGCCGTCGTGGAAATCGATAGCGTGGCGGGTCTGCATTTCTTTGTCGAATGGAATGGTTCCCACCATTGCGGCGCCGGCGACTTCTTCCACCACGCGGCGGTCCTTGACTGTGTTGTCGAGTCGGTCACGCAAAACGGCGAGGGCTATGCCCAAAAGCATGCCGAGCACCGCGCCGAGAGCGAGGTTGCGCTGGGTTTTCGGTGACACCGGCGTTGTGGGCGTTTCAGCCTGCTGTTCGACGACCACGCGCGCTGCGGGCACTCCGCCCTTCTCTGGGGTTTCGAGTTCCTTTGCCATCACGACGAACTCGGCGGAGAGTGCGTTGGCGATATCGCGTGCACGCTCGGGTGAGGTGTCCTGTACACCTACATCGATCAGAACGGTGTCCGGTGCGGATGTCGCAGTGACCTTTCCGGCAAGTGTCTTCGCCGAGGTCCCACCCAATGTCGCCGAGTCGAGCGCGTCGATTGTGCGCTGCGCGAGCGTTTGTCCGGTCAATAGTTTGGTGTACGACGTCACGCGTTGTTGTGACAACAGGTTTCCCTGGTATGCCTCGTTGACCGTGCCACCCGATGAAGTCGAGACGAACAGCCGGGTCGAAGCTTGGTAGATCGGCGTGGAAAGCAACGAAGCGCCCAGTGCGCCGAGGATCGCAACCACCGTAACGCCGGCGATGATCTTCCAACGTGTCTTCAATATCTTCAGGTAATCTTGTAGGTCCATCTTTGAATCCCTTTCGGCTCACGCGCTGTGTTACGCGTCCGAGCTATGGCGTGTGCGTGCGTGCGATGTTCGTCGGTGTGACGACGTTGAAGACAAATTGTCGGTCGTTGTTCTATGTCGAATCGTGGCCTTCCGCACGTCGTAAGATGCGCAGAACGTGCGGTAGGACGGCAGGTGTCAGCATCTCGGCATGTGCAGCATCGACAGGGTGCTCACAAACCGTCGCTACACGCTTCGACCATCTCTTCGCCAGATCGTGTTCTCGCCCAATAGATTTCTGTGCCACAGCGAGGTCCACGCGGCCAGCATATTGGTTCGGTTCGTGATCGCTGGCCATCCCGGCGAGTTTCTCCACTCGCGCTGTCGCTGCTTCGAGAAGATCCGCTGTGATGAACTCCAAGTGTGTTCTGTGGCGAATTTCGTGGGCGGCTTGTTCGAATGTCATTGGCGACCCGTTGGGTGTGCCGGTTCCCCCCAGTCCGAGCTCGAGCAACAATTCGCCCGGCGTTGGGGCGCTTTGTCTGATCGGGATCATTTCGGGCGGCAAGGTATCGAGCATCACGACTGATCCGACTACTTCTCCGGAATGCGCGAGTTGCACAGCTATTTCCTGTGCCAGCGTTCCGCCGAGCGACCATCCGAGAAGATGGTATGGGCCCTGTGGCTGGACCGAGCGCACCGCGTGCACGTATCGCTCAGCGAGCGCGGCAATTGTTCCGGGCAGCTCACCGGCACCGCTGGCTTGCACGCCGTAGACACGACGCCCGCCGAGATGCTGCGCCATTTCCGCATAGCACCAAGCCATTCCGCTGACCGGATGGATGCAGAAAAGGGGCGGGCGCAGATTTTGAGGATCCCCACCCAAGCGGATCACGGTGTCCATGGAATGGGACCTTTCACCGGTTTGGATCAGTGTGGCGAGTTCGGCCACGGTCGGGTGGGTGAAAATCCACTGAACTTGTACCTCACGGTCGAGATGATCCCGCAATGTGGCTGCGACATCTACTGCGCCCATGGACGTACCACCGATGAGGAAGAAGTTGTCATGGCGACCGACCGTCTCCGCTGCGGTGTTGCGCGTGAAGGTTTCCGCGATCACGACTTCCATTTCGGTCTGCGGTGATTCGCCGACATGGTCGTGGCGGTGATCCGGTGAAGGTAGGGCGAGCCTGTCGAGTTTTCCCGAGGGTAGTAACGGGACGGTCTCCAACACTGTGATGGTGGCCGGTACGAGGTGGCGGGGCAAGACTGCGGAGACGAACATCCGGATGTCATGTGCGTCGACCGTGGCATCGTTGACCGTTACGTACGAGGACATTTGGATGTGCTTTGCCGTCTGCGACGAGACTATGGTCGTCGCGAACGTCACCGCCGGGTGTCTCCGCAACCCGGCGTCGAGTTCAGCGGGTTCGACACGAATGCCTCGAATTTTTACCTGTTGATCGTTGCGACCGATGAATTCGAGCAGTCCGTCACGTCTCCGCCGGCGAACGAGGTCACCGGTGCGGTACATTCGTGCGCCGCGATGGTAGGGATCGGCGACGAATCGGCCGGCCGTGCGCGGTGATGCGTGGATGTATCCGCGAGCAAGATTGTCACCGGCAATGTAGAGCTCGCCTGTTACCCCGTCCGGGACTGGATTCAATCGCGTGTCGAGTACCAATGCCGTGACCCCGTGAACCGGGGTCCCGATAGTGACGTCTGCATGAACAATTTGCGGTGATGTCGTTGCCGCGATGGTCGTTTCGGTCGGTCCGTACCCGTTGAACAGGCGATGGTTACGCGACCACTGCTCGGCGAGGTCGGCGCTCAATGGTTCACCCACTGATTCGACGACCATCGAGGGGAGCGCACGCGGGTCCATCGTCGAGAGGACGGTGGGTGTCGCTATCAGGTGGGTAATTTGGTGGTGAATCGCGAACTCCGTCAGTTCACGTCCGGCGAAGACGAAATCGGGTGCCATGATCAAGGTGCCGGCCGTTGAGACCGCAAGCAACAGTTCAAGGACCGCGGCGTCGAAGGTGGGCGATGCCACCTGGAGTACACGCGTGTCGGTGTCGGGATCGGGCGTCGCGTGGTGAGTTGCACAAATGTTTGCCAGCCCACGATGTGATACTGCAACGCCTTTGGGTGCGCCGGTGGATCCGGAGGTGTAGATGACGTAAGCGAGGTTGTCAGGGCTCGCCGTTCGTGCACCCGTCAGCGTCGTGGCGGTTCGTCCGACCGGAACGACGGGGATCCAGTCCAGCTGCGAGGGAAGGTCGGGGTTCGCGGTGTCCCCCGAGAGTCCGACGGTCGCGCGTGAGTCGGTGACGATCCACTCGAGTCGGTCGCGCGGCTGACTCAGATCCAGGGGCACCCAGGCGGCGCCCGCTCTGGCTACGGCCCACAGTGCCACTAGCCATGGTTGACCTCGTCCGGTGGCGATCGCGACGACGTCGTCGGGTCCGATGCCGCGGTCCACGAGCTCCTGAGCGCAGTGGGTGGACTGGTCGAACAGTTCGCGGTAGGTCGTATGCCGACCGTCGACTTCGAGGGCTACAGATTCGGGGGCATTGGTGGCGGCATGTTCGAACATGTCGGCCAGAGATCGTGGTGGAACGGAGTGCCGTCCCTGGTGAGGTAGGCTCGCCCGTTCGATAGCGGTGAGGAGATCGATATCTCCCACGCCGGTGTGCGGGTGGGCCGCGATGTGCTTCAGTATGCGAGCGAATCGTTGGGTCAGGAGTTCGGCAGTCGTGCGCTCGAACAGGTCGGTGGCATAAAGTAATCGCACGCGTAGAGCATCTCCGAGATCGGTGATGTCCCAGGTCAAATCGTAGTCTGCAGCAACGCGCTCTTCGCCCGGCGCTTGCGTCTGTGACTGCTGGAGTGGAGTGATTCCGGGTACGTCGTGCAGGGTGTTCGTGCGTTGATAGGCGAGCATCACGGTAAAGAGCGGTTGCTCATTGGTTCTGCGCGGCGGTGCAATCCGTGCGACCACGTCGTCGAAGGAAACGTCTGCATGGGCCATTGCGCCCAGATCGACTTCTCTGACGTGATCGAGGAGTTCGGAGAACGGCATTCGCTGGTCGATGGTCGTCCTAAGCGCGACGGTGCCGACCATCATGCCGACCATCCCCAGCAGATCCGGACTATTGCGCAGACTGACTGCTGTGCCGACCACTACGTCGTCGGTCGCGCTTTCGCGCGCGAGAAGAACGGCGAGCACGCTGTGTACGAGCATGAACACGGTGACTCCGCGTGAGCGGGCCAATAACGTGAGGCTTTCGTAGAGATCCCCGTCCACGGTGTCGTGGACCAGAGCGCCTTGTTGCGATGCGATTGCGGGTCGGGGTCGATCGGTCGGAAGCGCGAGGGCCTCTTCCGCACCGGCGAGAACTGTTGTCCAGTAATTCAATTGGCGATGAGCCAGGGATGTCGGATCGTTCGGTCGTCCGAGCACCGCACTCATCCACGCGCTGTAATCGTGGTAGTCGAGGGGCAGCGGATCCCACATAGGTTGACGTCCAACGACTCTCGCGGACAGTGCGGTGCCGAGGTCTGAGAGCACCGCGTCCATCGAACCGCCGTCGAGGGCGATGTGGTGCACTACCAGTACGAGGGCCCGAGTGCCGGCCGGGTCGACCATCACCTGCGCGCGCACCGGCGTCTCGCGCTCGAGCCGGAACGGGGACGACGCGAATATCGCTGCGCTCTGGTGCAAGTCGTCGACAATGATGGGGTCGAACTCGACGGGTTTTGTGTCGGTCACGACCTGGTGTGGCCCGGTGGAGTCGGATGGGAAGACGGTGCGCAGAATGCGGTGTCGTGTCAGCACATCGTTGGCCGCCGCGGTTAACGAGTCGAGGTCGAGGTCCTCGTCGAGGGTAACGGCGAAGACGAGGTGGTATGCCGATGAGTCGGGATGAAGTTGCGCGGTCAACCACATCCGTTGCTGAGCAGGGGCCAACGGAATACGGTCACCACTTTTGCGTGGGAGGAGGGGCGGGCGGGCGGAGATCTCGTCAGCTGAATCGAGCCATCGTGCCATCGCACGCGGCGTCGAATTCTCGAACACCTCATGAACGGGTACCTCGCGGCCGAAGGCTGCCGACAACCTGCCGGCGACGGCCGTGGCGGACAGCGAGTCTCCCCCCGATTCGAAGAAATCGTGGTTTACACCGACAGTGTGCGGAAGATGGTGTGACATCACTGATGTCACGAGTTCTTCGGTGGGTGTGAGTGGTCCAATCTCTGCAGTGCGGTTTCCGAGGTATGTGCGCAATGTATCGACGTCCACTTTCCCGTTGGTGGTCAGAGGCAGGGCAGCCAGTGTGATGATGCGTGTCGGGACGAGGTATCGGGGAAGTTGCACGGTCAATTCACGCTTGAGTTCGTTCTCGTCGTACCCGGGACCGGATCCGACGACGAATGCGGTCATCACGTCGTCGACCAAAATCACATGAGCGGCTTTTACGCCAGGTTGTGCACGCAGGACGGCTTCGATTTCAGCCGGTTCGATTCGTACGCCGCGAACTTTGACCTGACGGTCCGTCCGGCCGAGGAAGCCGAGTGTGCCATCCGATCTGCGGTGCACCAGATCCCCGGTACGATATCGTCGCGCGCCCTCCGGTGCCGCTACGAAGGCGCTGGCAGTCGTCGCCGGATCTCCGATATACCCCATCGCGAGTCCAGGACCGTTCAGATAGAGCTCCCCCACTCCCCCGAACGGAATCGGTCGCAGTCCGTAATCGAGTACCTCGGCCCCGGTGCCGTCGATGGGCGCGCCGATTCCGATTTCGGTCTCCGAGCGCACGTCGATCTCCGCGAGGGTGGCCACGACACTACTTTCTGTCGGACCGTATGCATTGAGCATCCGTGTTCGGCGACTCCAGGTGTGTGCTGTCCGAGTCGACAGAACATCACCACCGACTGCAATGAGTTCGAGTAGTGGCAGATTGTCCGGATCCATCGTCTCGAGCACTGCAGGCGTCGACAACAAGTGCGTGACGCAGTTTTTGTTGACGAACTTCTCGAGTTCTCGACCTCCGTACACATCGGTCGGCGCAATCACCAGTGTTGCTCCCGAGCCGAAGGCGAGCATTATCTCGAGTAGGGCTGCGTCGAAGCTGGGGTTGTACCCCTGCAGGACAATCGAATCCGAGTGCATTCCGTATCGATGGACTGCCGCGTCCGTGAGTGCGCCCAGGCCCTGATGCGTCACCGCGACTGCTTTGGCGGTGCCGGTCGAACCAGACGTGTGTATGACGTAGGCGATGGCCTCCGGAATCTGCCTGCCCGGGGCCGGGCTGAGGGGTTGGAGGACTGTACGCATCTGGTCTCGACGGACGTCCGGGAGATGGGGGGCGATCGGAGCGAACGCGGCTCCGGATTTGGTGATTCCCCAGAGTTGGACGATGTACTCGATCGACCGCACTGCGTCGATCTCCAGTACTGCTCCCGGTCCGGCCCCTCCAGCAACGAGGTCTCGCGCGATCATGTTCGAAGCGTCATCGAGCTCACGATAGTTCAGGGTCCGTGTGCCATCACTGACTGCAATGTGGTGGGGAAACCGTGCTGCGGTCGCCGTGAGAATCTCGGCCAGAGTTCGAGAAGTATCCACTGGCGTCGACGCCCACGCGGGAGCACAGATCGTGGTCGCGGCGGCCACCGTCGTCGACGGATCGGCGAGCGCATGACTCATGACGTCGGTGAACAGGTCGGCGACCGATCTCGCTGTCGCGGCCTCGAATGACTTACGGCTGTAGATGACGAGGCCGTCCGTGCGTCCGTCCATTCTCTCGGTCAGCGAGATTTGCATATCGAATTTCGCTGCGCCGGTGTCGATTTCAATGACGCTGACGGCAAGGTCAGGGAAGTCGAGGTGTGGAACGGTGAAGTTCTGCAGTGCGAGCGCGACCTGCGGTGTTCGGCCACCGAGCATGGCGCTCAGGACCTCGACCGGTACAGCGCTGTGCTCGAACGCTGCCAGATCTGCATCGCGCACTTGATCCAGGAGATGTTCCATCGTCAGGTTTCCGTGCACATGCGTTCGCAGCGGGACGGTGTCGACGAACATTCCGATCAATCCGTCCAGAGCAGTCGAGCGCCGCGTATCGACTGCGGTGGCAATCACGATGTCGGGGGTCCCGCTCAACCGATGAAGAACTGCAGACAGCACCGCGTGATAGATCATGAAGGGCGTTGCGTGCGCACGGCTAGCCCATTTCGCCACGGCCGCGGTCGCCTGGGCAGACAGTGAAAACGACTCTCGTCCCGCCTCTCGCAGCCCACCCAAAGCTCGGCGATCGGGAATCAGGGGCGAGACCGTGGTGACTTCGGAAAGCGCGGATTGCCAATGGCGTACCGATTCCGTGGCAGTTTCGCTTTCGTGGTCCCACAGTGCGTAGTCGGCGTACTGGATCGGCAGCGGATCCCAAAAAGGGAGCGTTCGGTCGCGGTAGGCAGCGTATGCCGCCAGAACGTCGCGAACGAGGGGCGCCAATGAGCCTCCGTCAGCGGCAATGTGGTGCAGGTTCACGCCCAGGACATGGTGGTCCGCCGAGAGCATGAACAGTCGGACACGAATTGGTAGTTGTGTGCTGACATCGAAGCCTTGGGACGCGAATGTGTGCAGTGCGTCGTCCAGCGCAGTGTCGGCGAGAGGATGCGGTTCGAGGGTCAGCGTCGGTACCGGAAGGATCCGTTGGATTGGCGGACGCTGGGGGTACGTGGTTCGGAGGATTTCGTGCCTTCCGAGCACTTCGTTGACTGCGTGTTCGAGCGCGGCAACGTCGAGTCGTCCGCGTAGATGCACGGCGAGGGGCAAATTGTAGGCACTGCTGCTGGTGTCGAGTGTGTTCAGTACCCACATCCGGTGCTGCTGACGGGAAAGTGGAATGTCATCCGGCCGGGTTCGGGCGGCGATCGTTGTGATGTCCGGTTCGGGGGGTGATTCTTCCAATGCCGCAGCCAGTTCCGCCACGGTGGGGTGTGCGAACAACAACTTCAGTGAGATCGCCCGCCTGAGGTCTGTTCTCAGACGCGAACTGACCTGGGTGGCTAGCAGCGAATTTCCACCTTGGTCGAAAAAGTGTGTGCCGCGCCCTATTTCATGGTTTCCGAGTACTGCCGCGAAAGCCTCTGCCACGGCGCGCTCGATATCGGTGTGAGGGGGTTCGAAGGACACAACTGATTTCTCGGGGATGGGCAACGCTCGAGCGTCCAACTTTCCGTTCACGACGGGCGGAGCGCTTTCGAGGACCACGACCGCTGCGGGAACCATGTACGCGGGCAGCACGTCCGCCAATTTCCTGCGTAGATCGTCGCCGTCGAGGTGGGTGTCGCGGTGACGCCATACATAAGTAAGCAGAATCGACGTCTCCGCCGTACTGGGTTGCAGGATCGTGGCACAAAAGTCGACGTCGACGATCGCCGCGATCGCCGATTCGATTTCGGCGGGTTCGACTCGGACGCCGTTGATTTTCAATTGCGCATCATTGCGGCCGAGGTAGTGCAGTCGAGGGCCCTTGTCGGTGTGCTTCCATCTGACCAGATCACCGGTTCGATACATTCTCGTGCCTCCCGTCGCTGCCACGAAGCGTTCAGCGGTCCACTCCGGGTGTCCGGCGTACCCGCGCGCCAGCGCGGCACCGACAAGATACAACTCTCCGGTTACGCCGGGCGGCACAGGTTCCAGGTAGTCGTCGAGAACGAGAGCGTCGACGCCGGGAATCGGATATCCGATCGGGATGTCTTGGGCGGCCGCGGTCAGTGGTTCGGTCGCCACCGTGTACATGGTTGCTTCGGCCGGGCCGTACCCGTTGACTACTCTGCGTCCCTGTGACCACCGTTCTATCAGTTCGGCGCTCAGTCGTTCTCCGCCGAACATCACCATTTCCAGATCGGGCAGGTCGGGGGCGCCGATGGTGTTCATCACTGTGGGGGTGATGCACAGATGTGTGATCTGTTCACGTTCGAGCAGGGTGGTGAACGCACGGCCGGCGAGCTCGACATCCGAGGCCAATATCAGCGCTGCCCCACTCGATCCAGCGATCAGCACTTCCAAGAGAGTCATGTCGAATCCGGGAGCACCGCGGTGTAGGACTCGTGAGCCGGGAACTGCGTGGTAGCGGGTTGCCAGATCCGCCTCCAGCGCACCCAGGCCCGCCTGGGTGACCACGACCGCTTTGGGGGTGCCGGAGGTGCCGGAGGTGAACACGACGTATGCCGCACTGGCGTCTCGCGCCTTCTCTACGATTCGGTCCTCGGGCAGAGATGCGCCGGCTCCAGCCGGGCTGAGAGCATCGACGGTGCGAGCAGGTGGGTGCGCGGGGTCGACCAGGGCAGGTGCTGCTCCGGTCTTGGCAATCGCCCACAGCCGGATGATGGAGTCCACCGTCCGGTCCGCTGTCCATGGAATGAACCGTTCCGGACCGACACCAGCAGCACGCAAGTCGGCAGCGACGTCATCCGAGCGACGATCGAGCTCACGATAGGTTAGTTCCTCACCGCCGCCGCGCACCGCGAGCGCATCCGGCGCGATCTGTACCCCGCGGGTGAGCATCGACGCCAAGCTGGTTCCCGCGGCACTTCCGGTACCACGAGCGGGTAACAGCGCCGAGCGTTCGGCGGCGTCGAGGAGATCGACACGGCCCAGAAGCACCCCAGGATCCTTAGCGACCTGTTCGAGTACCCGTACGTATCGTTCGGCGAAGCCGCATACGGTCGCGTCGTCGAACAAGTCGGCGTTGTAGGCGAATTCCAACCGCATCGGCCGCCCGTCGGCGGTGTCCGTGATGTTGAGTTGCAGATCGAAGTTCGCGTGTTCGAATTCCGCGGTCATCGGGGCGAGGGTCAGCGCCGGTAGCTCCCACGTCGTCGGGCGTGCAGCCTGGAAAGACAGCGCCACCTGGAACAGCGGATGATGCGAGGGGGATCGCATCGGGTTCAAAAGTTCGACCAACGTCTCGAAAGGCATGTTTGCGTGGGCGTAGGCGGCGAGGTCTTGCTGGTGAACGTGGCTGAGGAAATCGGCGAACGAGGCTGTTCGGTCGACTGCGGTTCGTAGGACCAATGTTCCGGCGAACATTCCCACGAGGTCGTCGAGCTGCGGGTCGGATCGACCTGCGGACACCGTCCCGATCGGGACGTCGGAGCTGCCGGTGTACCGCGAGAGGAGCACAGCAAGCGCGGCGTGCATCACCATGAACATGGTGGCGCGGTGCTCTCGCGCCAGGGTACCGATCATCGTGTGCACGCCGTCGTCGATGTCGACGTGATGCGATCTGCCTCGACCGGACGCGGTTAGCGGTCGGGGGTGGTCGAGCGGCAACGTCACTTGTTCGGGTAAATTCGCGAGGTTCCGTAGCCAGTAGTCCGTGACGTGGTCCGGCACCCCTGAGTCACGTTGCCAGATGCTGTAATCGATGTAGCGGATCGGCAGCGGTGTCCATGTGGGTGCGGTGCCTGCCGCTCGGGCGGAGTATGCGGTGAGGGCATCTCGGATCAAGACGTCCATCGACCAGGCGTCTGCGGCAATGTGGTGGATTATCAGCGCCAGAAGATGTGTGCGGTCGTCGATGTGGAAAAGCTCGGCGCGAAGGGGAGGGTCGACGGTGACGTCGAATCCCGTCCCTACCAGTTCCGCGACTCGGTCGATGACCGAGTCGACGTCGGTCGGCACGGGGAGGAGTGTCGGTGCGACCAGGTCTGGGTCGAGCACCAGTTGGCGCACGCCGTCTGTGCCGATCGGGTAGATGGTCCGGAGGGTTTCATGTCGTCGGACGACGTCTTCGGTGGCTTCGCGCAATGCGGCAGTATTGACGTCTCCTTCGATACGCAGGAGTACGGGAATGTTGTATCCCGCTGCGGCGGTGTCGAACTGGTTGAGTATCCACATGCGATGTTGAGCCGGGGACAAGACCGGTTCCGCATCGTGTTCTGTGGGCGCGAGCGGAATGCGGTTGCGCCCGCTTCCCGTGCCCGAGGGGCCGATTCGGGCCCCGATGTTCGCGGAGAGCGCGCTCGCTGTCGGGTGCTCGAATACCTCTCGCACGTCGATGTCGATGTCGAAGACCTCGCTCAGACGCACGGCCAATCGCGTTGCAATCAGAGAATTGCCGCCTTGGTCGAAGAAGCTGCGTGTGACATCAACGGCTTCGAGGTGCAGGAGTTCACTGAATACCGCCGCGACGGCTTCTTCCATGGGGTCACGTGGCAGGCGCGCGCGCGGTTGATGTGGAGCCGGGTCCGGCAGGCCATCTCGGTCCAGTTTGCCGTGCGTCGTGGTCGGCAAAGTGGGTAGCGGCACGATCAGCGAAGGAATCAGGTGCGCAGGCAGTTGGTCGTGCAAATCCGCGGCGATCGCTTTGACGTTCAGCTCGACGTCGGGCGCGATGTAACCGACGAGCGCCGGCCCGGTAGGCAAATGACGCAGAACGACAGCCGCCTGTGTGATCTCAGGTCGGCGCAGTAATACCGACTCGATCTCCCCCGGTTCGATTCGGTATCCGCGAAGCTCGATCTGGCTGTCGGCCCGGCCGATGAAGGTCAGTGCCGCGTCCCTGGCACGCACAAGGTCGCCACTGCGATACATCACCGAACTGGCGAAGCCGGGTTCGGGAACAAACCTGGTCGCGGTCAACGCCGGCTTACCGGAGTACCCAGAGGAGACTTGGGGTCCGGCAACATACAGCTCACCGATGGAGCCTTCCGGCACCTGCCGCAACGATGCATCCAGTACGTAAGTTCGTAATCCTGGAAGGGCCGAGCCGATCATCGATTCGGCGTTCGTCTCGGGAGACGCCTCCTCTTCTTGGTGTCCAGTGCAGATCTCGAATGCCGTGACGTGCACCGTTGTTTCGGTGATCCCGAACATATTCACTGCCCGCGTGTCCCGGTGATGATCAAGCCATCGGCGGACCGGATGAAGGTCCAAAGGCTCGCCGCCGAAGATCAGCAGACGCACCGGAAGGTCGACAGTGTCGGTGTGCGCTGCGAGAACGTAGAAGGCTGACGGGGTCTGGTTGAGAACAGTCACTCCTTCTCGCACCACCAACTCGACGAATTCGGCAGTGGAGCGAGCGACATACGGGTCGACCGGGACCAACCGCCCTCCGGTTGCCAACGCGCCCCACATCTCCCACACCGAGAAGTCGAAAGAGCCCGAGTGGAACATCGTCCACACGTCGTTCGCTCCGACGTCGAAAATGTGGGTGGTGGACGCCAAAAGCGCAGCGATGTTGGCGTGGGAAACTACAACGCCTTTGGGCGCGCCGGTTGAGCCAGATGTGTAGATCACGTACGCGTCTTGCCCGGGCATTGCCCGGCGGCGCCGTGCAATGCCCGGATCACCGACCGCGCCGACGTCAACTAAATCGCAGCCGAAATGTTCCAACTGTGAGACAGCGGATTTGGTGCACAGCAGGTGTGTCGGTGCGGCGTCGGAGAGCAGATACTCGATTCGCGCGTCGGGGTAGGCGAGATCAACCGGAACATAGACACCGCCCGCCCGGACGACTGCGAGCACTGCTAACACGAACTCCGCCGAGCGCGGTACGGCAATCGCGACCCGATCACCGACTCGGACGCCGCGCTCGATCAGCGCGCCGGCGAGCTCTGCCGAGCGCTGCTCGAGTTCGCCATAGGTGACGTGGTTTCCGCCTGCGCCGACGGCGATTGCGTCGCGGTGTGCCGCGGCCTGCCTCAAAAACAGTTCAATGGGCGTTCGTGCCGAGAGGAGGGGCGCGGGTTCGATATGGGCATTTTCGGTGTTTTCGGTATGTTCTTCACTGCTCAGTACGTCCACAGCCCGAAGAGTGATGTGGGGGTCGGTGGTGACCGCTTCGCATACTCGCAGTAGCCGTTCCATCCACTTCGACACTGTCTCATCACCGAACAGATCACTGGCGTAGCGGAGTGATCCTTCGATTCCTCCGGGTGCTCCGTTGGCGAGAAAATCCTCCCGAACGGTCATCTCGATATCGAACCGCGCATGCTCGGGCGCGATACTTACGCCCTTTGCGTGGAGCGAACCGAATGAAGCTCCGATGTCGGGATCGACTACATCGAGAGCAAGCATTACACGAAAGAGCGGATTCCTGCTGTGACCTCGATGTGGCGCCACCCGATCGACTACCCAGTCGAAAGGTACGTCCGCGTGGGACATTGCGGCGAGGTCGACTTCTCGCACCTGCTCGAGAAATTCGACGAAGGTGTCGGCTGGCCGGGTGCGGGTACGGAGCGCGACTGTACCGACGAACATGCCTACCGTGGAATCGAAGGCCGGGTGCGTACGCCCGGATGTGGGTGTCCCGATAGCGAAATCTTCTGCGCCCGTAATCTTGTGGAGCAGAATCGCGAGCACCGCGTGCAACGCCATGAAGAGGGTGGCATTCTGTTGGCGCGCAATCATAGTCAGTTTCGTGTGAATGTTTGCCGGTATCTCGAATCGGAGGGACCCCGCCGCTGGTTCTACTCCGGGCCGACGTCTCCCGTCGGTGGGTAGAACCAAATGTGCTGGTAGACCGTGCAAAACACTGCCCCAGAATGCCAACTGTTCGTGAGCGAGACTTCCTGCATCTGATCGATCGCCGAGCACACCCCGCTGCCACAGCGAGAAGTCGCGATAATCGAGCTGCCGAGTGGGCCAGTCGGGGTTCGTTCCTCGGCAACGGGCATGATAGGCCTCAGCGAGGTCAGCGACGACAGTTGCGAACGAAAGTCCGTCCACCGCAATGTGATGAGCGACGACCGTCAGTCGATGTTCGAGGTCCCCAAAGGACGTGAGCACCAATCTGAGAGGCACCTCCGAGGTCACGTCGAACCCTCGTCGGGCCGCGTCCGCCGCAAGGCCCTCGTATTCCTCGATCGGTACCGGCGTCAGAGTTGTCGTACCGTGTTGGAGGCTTTGCACGGGTGCGCCGGAGGAACCGCTCGGATATGTCGTCCGCAAGACGGGATGCCGGTGCTCGACATCACCGAAGGCCTGAGCGAGAGCGGTGGCGTCCAAGGGTCCGTCGAAGGTCACCTCGAAGGCAATGTTGTAGGCAGACGATTCGGGAGCGATACGCGAGAGCAACCAAAGTCGCTGTTGCGCCAATGAAGGTTGCACCGCGGTCTCGGCGGGGACGGACACCGGTTCTGGTCGTGCTGTTTCGTCGTCAGAGCGGCGAATTCGGTGTGAGAGCCGAGACGGAGTCGGCGCGTCGAAGACGTCGCGGACCCCTACACGTGTGTTCAGTGCAGCGGCAAGCCTGTTTGCGACGTACACCGCTGCCAGCGAGTTTCCGCCTGCGGCGAAGAAGTCGGTGTCCGCCGTCAATGCGGGGATTCCGAGTACGTCTGCCATGACAGTGGCAACCAAATCTTCATGATGATCGAAGGAGGATTGCCGCGTAGCGGGTGTGATGGGTCGAGGAGAGGGTAAGGAATCACGGTCGATTTTGCCGTGCGCAGTCACCGGCCATGTCGAGAGCACGGTCAACGTGGTCGGCAGCATCGCAGCGCTCAGTACCTGCGTGAGGTGTTCCATGATCAGCGTCGTGTCGAGATCCTCGGCGGCCAGGCCGGAACTCGGCACGACGTAGGCTGCGATGTTGCCCTCGTCGACCACGGCGAGGGCCGATGCGACACCAGGGATCGAAGCGAGGGTAGCTTCCACTTCCCCCAGTTCGACACGAACACCGCGGATCTTGACCTGGTGGTCTGCTCGTCCCACAAATTCGAGTTGCCGGTCGATCGTCCAGCGCACCAGGTCCCCGGTGCGGTACATGCGGTTCGACGGCCCGGCGAACGGTGCGGCAACAAACCGCTCGGCGGTGAGAGCTGTTCGGCGCACGTAGCCGCGCGCCAATCCTGCGCCCATCAAATACAGCTCACCTGTGGAGCCGATCGGGCTCGGCTGCAGTCGAGAATCGAGCACGACGACCGAAACGCCGTCGATCGGCCGACCCAGGGTGAGGCGTCTGCCGGGTTTCAGCGGTTCACTCATTACTGCGGCTACGGTCGCCTCAGTGGGACCGTACGAATTGACGACTCTGACGTGCTGTGACCATTGCGCGATCAGGTCAGGAGACGGAGATTCGCCACCGACGTTGAGTGTGCGTAGATCCGGCACCGAACTTGGAGTCATCGACGATGGCACAGCCGGAGTGGCAAGCAGGTGGGTGACCTGTTCTATGCGTAGGTAGTCCGCCAGGTCTATCCCGCCGACCAGCCCGGGCGGCACCACCACTGCGGTTGCGCCGCTCCCATGTGCCAGAAGGAGTTCCATCATTGCAACGTCAAAGGACGTCGCGGCCATGTGGGCGAGCCGGGCTGATGCGTCGACCTCCAAGTTCCGGACATGAGCGTTCAGCAGTGACGTGGCACCCCGATGGGTAACTGCAACGCCTTTCGGTTGTCCCGTCGACCCGGAGGTGTACACCACGTAGGCCACATCGTCGAGCGAAGGAGCTCGCGGTGCGAGTCGCTCCCCCTCCCTCTCCTCAGTGAGGTCGCTGTCGGCAATACCGACCTGTTCGACACATGCCGTCAGTGGGATTGCTCGTGATGTGAGGGCAACCCTCACGCGGGCATCGGTCAGCATGAATTCGATGCGCTCGCTCGGGTACTCGGGATCCACGAACAGCAGCGCGGCGCCGGAGCGGACTACGGCATGAAATGCGATCACCGATTGCGCCGAACGGGGGGCGAGGATCGCCACCACGTCGCCGGGACCGATACCGCGGTCCACCAACTTGGTGCACAGGACGTTCGCAAGGCTGCCGAGCTCGCCGTACGTCAGTTCTTGTCCGGTGGCTCGGAGAGCCACTTTCCTGCTCCCGCCGACGTGTGCCCCCATGGAAAGAATCGTTGGGAGCGTTGCCGGCTCGCGTGCAGGCAATCCGGCGCTGGGGACCAGTAGTCCACGCTCGTCAGTGGTGAGCACCTCGATCTGCCCGACGGTGGTCTTCGGCGGCACGGTCACGAATTGGTCGAGTGTGCGCTCGAATTGGCGGGAGTGAAGGTCCAGATCGCGTGCGGTGTAGAGGGCGGGGTTCGCTTCGAACCCCAATCGCAGGTCGGTGCCGGCGACCGAGGGATAGATGCTGAAGAACAAGTCGTCGATCGGGCCTGAGGTCAGGAGGTGAAATTCTCCCACTATCTCGCCCAGCCGAATCGTTTCGTGAAACATCATGATGTTCACTGCCGGCCCCGCCGAATCGCGGGTTCCATCATGCTCTCCGCGGGTGTGCATGTCTTCGTAGCGGAAGCGCTGATGCCGTAGCGCTCCGGTCAGCTGTGTGGAGAGTTGCTTCACGAGTTCAGCCGGAGTTGATTCGGGATCGATCGCGACACGAAGCGGCACGATGTTCGCGAGCATTCCACCGGAACTTCGCATGGCTGCAGTGGTCCGCCCGGAAACGGGCAAGCTCAAAGCGACTTCCGTGGCTCCGGTCATCCGCGCCAGGTACAAGGCGTAGGCGCCGGCGATCACCGGGACTTCGCTGGTATTCCACGTTTTGGAGGCGACCGCGATCCGTAGGGTAAGCGCCGGATCCATTGTTCGAGTCACCATGCGTTGTGGCATTGACGGCGATGCGCGCCGTTCGCTCAAACGCACTGGTTCGGGCATAGCAGCAGTGAGCGTAGCCCAGTATCGCCGGTCTGTTTCGAATCGGGCGGATGAACGATAGGACCCGTCCAACTCGTGCAGTGCCTGCAGTCCGAGGGCTTGCAGTGGCGGTGGCTTCGTATCTTCGAGCAGGTGGGTGTACCACGATGCCACCCGATTCATCAGTGTCATCGCCCCATACCCGTCGAGCACGAGATGGTGTGCCTGCGAGTACCAAAAATAGTGATTTTCGGTCACGTGCACCAGCGTCGAGGCGATCAGGCGATCGACCATCACATCGAGGGGACGCGAATACCGCTGCGTCATCCAAAGGTGCGCATCTTCAACTGGGTTCTCGCTTCCCCTCAAGTCGACATACCCAAGTGCATCTGAGATGGACGGGTCGACCGTTTGGAGCGGAGTTGCCTCCGTCGGGATCAAACGTACAAAGGCAGACTCGATCTCTCTACTTCCGCGATCTGTCGCTTCAATTAGGACCGACAGATCAACGAAGCCGCGAATTTCCACATACTGTGCTACAACGAATGGGATCGACGGGCTCACCTGCTGGGCGAGCCACAATGCTTGCTGCGCGCGAGAGAGCGGGAATGGGTTCAAAATCTATCCCCTCGCTTCATCGACACTATTATTTCGAAAGATTGTCGGCCTCGCCGGTGAATCCATCTGAACGCGCATCACCTACGGCCTCGTCGCACATTACTGTGCGACGTGCCCCCTCACCACCTGGGGTGCACCCCTTGCCCTGGCGGTAGCCTCTCACCACCCCGAAAATCAGGAGCGCTTCGCAATGTCTAGCCCCACACCAGGACCTAAGTCCCGCGACGAAATTAGTGTGTCGGATTCGACGGCCACCACACCAATCCGAGTACGTCGCCGCCGAAGCGTCGGAACCAAACACCGTCGACGCAACATCGCAACCGGATTAGGCATTGCGGCACTGGTTATCGCGGCTTTCACCGTATGGATCGGATACACCGCTTTTCAAGTCAAGGACAATATCGAAGCCGCCCGCGATCACGCCCAAGCTGCAAAAAACGCACTACTGACCGGAGAAACCGAAGAAGCAAAACGCTCAGCCGCCGATGCGGACAAATACGCAACACTGGCCCGCTCCGGTACCCATTCCCTACCGTGGAACATCCTTTCCCCCATACCGTTTATCGGTAGCCCCCTCGAAACAACCAAGCAGATGACAGACGTCGTACACGGCTTGACACAGGATGTCCTACTACCAGCCGTCGACGCCGGAACAGCCCTGGCACCAGACGAATTAATACAGTCCGGCGGACGAATCGCCCTCGAACCATTACGGGACGCCGCTCCCGCACTCGAACAGACAGCAAAAGCCGCAAAACAGCTAGCCACCCGGGCTGATGCCGTACAGGAGGCCTCCTTCGTCGGCGTAGTAAACGATGCGCGAATCACCCTCATCGACCAAACAGCCGACCTGGCAAAACTTCTCGACAACACCGCGACCGCCTCGCACCTGGTGCCATCGATGCTCGGAGCTGACGGCCCGCGCAATTACTTCATCGGATTCCAAACAAACGCCGAAGCCCGCGGCACGGGCGGCCTTCTGGGCGGATACGGCGTTGTCCGCGTCAACGATGGTGCGGCGACCGTCGACACTTTGGGAAGTAACTCCGAACTGAGCATGGACAACAGTCCAATAGACCTAGGCCCCGACTTTGCCAACCTCTACGGAAGGAGCCGCCCCACCACCGATTTCCGCAACAGCAACCTCAGTTCACACTTCCCTTACGCAGCGCAAATTTGGCAGTCGCTGTGGAAGCAGGAGTCAAACGGCGAGATGGTTGACGGAGCTATCGCAATCGATCCAATTGCACTGAGCTACATTCTTGAAGTTGTGGGTCCGGTAGCAATGCCCGACGGCGAAAAGGTTACAGCCGACGATGTCGTGGAACTCACCGAGTCAATCGCGTATATACGTTTCGCGGATGACAACAACGCACGTAAACAATATCTACAGACGATCGCCGCGGTTGTGGTAGACAAGATGACCGGCAAGGTCAGTTCGCCCAGCGCACTTCTCGATGCCCTGGGTCGTGGCGTTTCAGAAGGCCGAATCGCGGTGTGGAGTTCACGTCCAGACGAGCAGGCACTGCTCGGCACGACCCGTTTGGGACACACCGTGCCTACCGATGAAGCACCGTACGCAGGTGTCGTGATCAACAACCAAGCCGGCAATAAGCTCGATTACTACTTGACTCGCTCGATTAAGTACTCAGCTGGCAGTTGCGAAGGCGATACCCGGACTTCGAAGGTGACGGTCAGTCTCACGAACAACACTCCGGCAGGGGATCTTCCGGACTACGTGGATGGCATCGTGGCAAATCCTAAGAATGTGCCTCAGGGGACCAACATGGCTGCTGTTTCGCTGCTCACAACGCAGGGAACGAAGTTGGAAAAGGTAGCGGTGGGCGGAAGGATCGCCTTCGCTTCGACTGGTCAGGAACTTGGCAGGCCAGTTTTTATGACGTTGGCCGAGATTCCAAAGGGCCAAACAGTGGATATTGACTTCAACCTCACCGAACCCACCACGGCCGGCGAAGCACGCGTACCGGTGCAGCCAATAGTGGACGACCCTACCGTCACAATCGACGTACCTACTTGCTAAGTCACCACAGTAGCCAGGCCCCCGCCGCCTCGCGTGCGACAGGGGCCTGGCTACCGGCCAACCGGCAATCAGCAATCAGCGCACGTCCGATGAAATCGACACTAGCGCGACATCATCGTCATACTTTGGCAAGTATCCAGCGGCGAGTGCGTCAGCCAGCGTCGGAGCGGATTTGTCCTTATCCGAGAGTTGGTAGGTCAGAACGCTTCCATCGCGGGCACGAGTGGGCCATTCGATCGCCAACTCAGCATCAAACGGATTGAGATCCCGATCGAGTGACGGTGTGTACTCGATCGAGCATAGATACATCACGGTCGAGTCATCTTCGAGCGACAAGATTGCATGCCCAAGCCCTTCGCTCACATAGACCGCCCGACGGTCAACGTCATCGATCAAAACGCTCTCCCACTGGCCGAATGTAGGGGAACCAACCCTTAAGTCGACGATCACATCCAGGAAGGCACCCTTCGTGCAGGTGACGTATTTCGCCTGCCCGGGTGGCGTATCGGTGAAGTGAATTCCCCTCAGAACCCCAGCAGCAGAGACGGAGCAGTTCGCTTGCTCCAATTCCAACCGCCGTCCGCTCGCCTCCTTGAAGGCAGACGACTTAAACCACTCGAAGAAAACGCCGCGGTCGTCACCGAACTGACGTGGGGTGTACTCCCAAGCGCCAGCGATCTTCAGTTCACGAAAACTCATGCCGCTCACCCGTTCCCATCGAGGATATTGAGAAGGTATTGTCCATACCCAGATTTGACGAGCCTCTCAGCCCGTTCACGGAGCTCATCATCGGTGATGAATCCCTGTCGCCATGACACTTCCTCAGGTGCACCAATCTTCAGTCCCTGACGCTGTTCGATGGTGCGTACGTAATTCGACGCATCAAGCAGCGAATCGAAGGTACCCGTGTCCAGCCACGCGGTACCACGGGGCAAGACATCGACTTGGAGCCGACCGGCATCGAGATAGTGTCGGTTGACATCGGTGATCTCGTACTCGCCGCGCTCCGACGGTTGCAGGTCACGAGCGACGGAAATGACGTCGTTATCGTAGAAATACATACCTGGAACTGCGAAGTTCGACTTCGGAACCTTGGGCTTCTCCTCAAGCGAGATCGCCCTCCCCGCAACGTCGAATTCGATGACACCATACGCAGAAGGGTCGGCCACCTGGTACGCGAAGACAGCTCCACCTGCGATCTCACCAAAGCGGTTCAGCTGCGATCCGAGGCCTGGACCATAAAATATATTGTCGCCCAGGACGAGCGCCACACTCTCGTTGCCGATATGGCCGGCGCCCAGGATGAACGCCTGCGCGAGCCCGTTGGGCTCCCGTTGGATGCAATAGGTGAGGTTGATGCCGAACTGTGAGCCATCGCCGAGCAGCCGGTTGAACTGATCTGCATCCTGCGGAGCCGTAATAATCAGGATGTCGCGGATGTTCGCGAGGATCAGTGTCGACAGTGGGTAGTAGATCATGGGCTTGTCGTAGACAGGCACGAGTTGCTTGCTGATGCCCATTGTGATCGGGTGAAGTCGGGAGCCAGTTCCGCCCGCCAATATTATTCCGCGCATAGTCGCTAATACTCTCATATACCAGTCGATTCACGCGCGTCGACTAATCATGAGTACCAAATTGACCAAGCAGTCTACAACTCGGCAGAACCCGAACTTTCCGGTAGAGTCACAAGGTATGAAACTGCTCGTAACCGGGGGCGCCGGGTTTATCGGCGCGAATTTTGTCCTTTCAACTGTGGACCAACGTCCCGACGTTGAAGTAACGGTTCTTGATGCCCTCACATATGCGGGCAACCGTGCATCCTTGGATTCCGTCGCGGATAAGGTCGAACTCGTCCACGGCAACATCGCCGATGCTCCCCTCGTTGACAAACTCGTCAACGAGTCCGACCTTGTTGTCCACTTCGCTGCTGAATCGCACAACGACAATAGTTTGAGTGACCCATGGGCTTTCGTCCATACCAACATCATCGGCACAACAACATTATTGCAGGCAGTTCGTGAACATGGCGTCCGTTATCACCACATTTCCACCGATGAGGTGTACGGCGATATCAAACTTGGGGTTCCTACCCGATTTACGGAGACAACACCGTACAACCCGTCAAGTCCCTATTCCTCGACCAAGGCATCCAGTGATCTACTGGTCCGGGCATGGGCCCGGTCATTCGGAGTGCGTGCCACAATCTCGAATTGCTCCAACAACTACGGACCGTATCAGCATGTGGAAAAGTTCATTCCGCGTCAGATAACGAACATACTCAGTGGTCGGCGCCCTAAGCTATATGGTGCCGGCCAGAATGTTCGGGACTGGATTCACGTCGATGACCATAATAACGCGGTATGGACAATCATCGAGAAGGGCACTTTAGGTGAGACGTACCTGATTGGGGCAGACGGCGAGAAGAATAACCGTGAAGTCCTCGAAGCGATCCTAGAAGAGACCGGTCAGCCATCGGATGCATTTGATTTTGTCACGGATCGCCCGGGACACGATCTGCGATATGCAATCGACTCAACGAAGCTACGAAGCGAATTAGGCTGGGCACCGCAATATGTGGACTTCCGCAGCGGATTAAAAGCGACTGTCGATTGGTACCGCGAAAACGAGAAGTGGTGGCAACCTCAGAAAGTCGCAACCGAAACCTGCTATGCCCGAATTGAATCAGTCGTGTCACAAACTCAACGAAACGACACCTAAATCGAATATCTCAAACCATCTATCGCACAATAACGGGACGCACAACTGTTTGTCTGTTGTGTACCATATGCGTTAGACGTAGGCTTGAACTAACAGCGTCGAACTTACGGTCCCCAATTCACACATCGAACAAGGAACGCATTCGACAACGAACGGTACAGGCACGAAAAATTTAGACATTGCTTGAGTGAGAAAGGTTGTGAATCGTACAACGAGCATTCAATATCACCACCGACGCCCCTTTGTGGACACGCGACGGGATGAGCGCTCGCCACATCTCCGAAGGTTTCACAGAACGACAAGCGCCCCAAGCCAAATTCAGCCGATCATTACACTGATCCAAACTAAGCAACTAAATAGGGAGTACTCCAATTAAGAAATACCCCCCTCAACATGCATCACAGTCGACTCACGAGCGAATTCGTACGCTCACCAATTGCACCAAAATCGTCGAAAAGTTACGCAACCAGTGGCCATCACTTTGGCGCGATATCATACTAAACACAATCTTGTCCTCACCTGCTATCCCAACCAAATTGAGAACACTAGGATACCGTCTTTACGGCATGGACGTCTATCGCTGCACCATTGCACCAGGGGTATGGTTCGGAAGCAAAAGGATACACATAGGAAATGCATCATCCGTCAATTACGGTTGCATGTTCAACACAACGAGCAAAATTTCCATAGGCAACAACTGCGACATCGGAATGCAAGTCCTATTCGTAACAAGCACGCATGAAATCGGACCAAGCGAAAAAAGAGGCGGCAAAGCTATTTCCCGTCCAATAATCATAGGTAATGGTGTCTGGATAGGAGCACGTTCCGTTATCCTACCTGGCGCCATGATCGGACATGGTGCAGTGATCGCTGCAGGGTCAATTGTTTCCGGAAATATACCGGACAATATGCTATTCGGCGGAGTTCCTGCGAAAGAAATTCGAAAGCTTCAGTGACCAATTGAAACTTGTCTCATTTTAAACCGTTCTAACCGCCAGTTCACTGAGAACGCTTTCGTAACGGGCACAGACGCCACTCCACGAATAGTGTTCAACCGCGCGCCGCTTGCTAGCCTTCCGAAGTGCTTCCTGCTGCACAGAACTATGCATGAGGCCATCGATTACAAACGCAATGGATTCGGAGTGCGGCTCAGTATACAATGCCGACTCCGCCAGCACCTCACGGTTATATACGGTATCTCGAGCAACAATCGCTGACCCGCACGCCATCGCTTGAACGAGTGCAGGGTTAGTGCCGCCAACGCTGTGACCATGGAAGTATGTCGCGCAGTTTTGCCAGAGAGAAAACAGCTTCGCGTCGTCACTCAGATGACCGAACCAATGTACTCGATCATTTGAACGAGCCAGAGAATCGGCACGCGCCTCAAGTTCTCCTCCATAGCCGGAAGACCCTACAATCGCAACATCCCACTTCGAACTTAGCAACTCCGCGGCATCGAAGAATTCGGCAATAGTGTTCTCGGGAACCAACCTCGCGACCATCAGGACATAAGGGCGTCCATCAAACTCTAGCGGCATCGTTCGATCGGTGGGCACAGTGCCACCATACGGAATAAACTCACTAGACCGCGAAAACTCTGCCTCCCACCTACGTGCGATTTCTTTAGAATCGCTTACTAATCGGTCCGCAAATTTCGCGGTCATCCAGGCACCGCCCTTGAACACAGATTTGGCCGTCTTACCCCACTTCTCCCGCTCCCATTCGATTCCATCAACATTCACCAGAGTAGGTATTCTTCTCGCCTTCAGCGCGGGTAACCAAAATCCATTTGCGACATTCAACACGAGCGCTACATCCGGCACCCGCCTAACTGAATCCACAACCGAGGTCAGTCCATAAGAAAGCGTACTTAACGCTTTACTTTCCACTCCTCTCGTTTCGATAGAAACAACTCGATCATCAATACCTTCATGCGACCGCACAACTGCAGCCGGGCGACCATAAACTGAAACATCCCACCCCGAATCTGCTAGATGGGGGGCCAGCTCCCTAACCAGAGTCTCAAACCCTCCGTAGTAACTTGGATACCCTCGCGAGCCGATAATAGCTACGGACCTTGTCATAATCAAACCTTCCCGAATCGGAAAACCCTGCTAGTAGGAAACCTGGTCAAACGAATATATCAACGCATTGCTACAATAATTTTTCGCACATCTGACAACCTAGGAATTAGATCTCGAAATCCGATGCCTAACGAAATGGAAACTATTACAAGCAATGTAAAATACCCTGCAACCGACGCGATCGACGCACCAATCGCTGAGAATTGAGGGGCTAGAATGAATAGTAGCGGGATACCGACGGCGAGTGAGGATACCTGCGCGAGCAACATTCTCCTACCTTCACCCTGACCCGCCAACACCATAGACCCTACATATGCAGAGGTCATCATTACTGAACCCCCCTGAGAGATCAAGACCAGATTAATGGCGGCCGAAAACTCATCCCCAAAAATAAGTGGTACTACAACCGGACTAACGACACAAATAGGAATAGCACATAATGCAGCGGCAATGAAACCCAGCCTGATCGATGCGCCCGATACTGCGCGATCAGGCACCGGACTCTTTGCTGAGACATTGAAGAAATGCGCGCCTAAGGCGTGGCCGATGCTGAGCGGAATAGAAGATATGGTCACCGCGACGGAATATAGTCCGGTTGCAAAACCTCCAATAAGAGGAAGTACCAGAAGCTGATCCAATCGGTTCGTGGCGGTCTCCGCAATGGCGCTACCCGCAAATTTGAGGCCACCTCGAACAAGATTTCGACGACGAGTCCTAGTACCGAAAAACGATGCACGACACACGTGTAGACCAACTAAGAAGGTCACGATCATACCGCATATATTTGCAATCAACACATACTGGACAGTTAATACATCAACCGAGAATCCAATGACAATAAGGCCAACGTAACAAATCGGCTGCGCCAACTGTATATAGGCTACTGATCGATAGTTCTCCCTCGCTATCATAACACTCTGATCACAAAGCCAGCTGATGCACAAGGGAGCCAGAGCGACACCTGTCGATGCAATAATCGCGACACTCAGCTGCATCGATGAGAAAATCGTTACATACAGCAAAAGTGCAATGATAAGACACGGAAAAATCAAAAGAAAGCAAATGTCGCGCGAAGCCCGGATAGCGGATCGGACATTCTGCGTAGCGATTATCCGTCTCAACTCCAGGGGGAGACCAAACCCCACCACTATTGGAACAATGCCAAACGCTGCCAACGCAGTTGCGGTTTCACCTCGACCATCGGGTCCTATCGCACGCGCTATAAGTGGTGCAGTCAGCAGTGTCAGAAACATGGACACCAGTCGGCTGACCGCAACTAGTGAGACTGAGTTTCCGGATATTAACTGGAACAGCCTTACAGCTAGCCGATTAGGTAATACACGCGTGCCCACGGCTATTGCATCCAGCGAACTGATCGACGTGCCGTACCCACGACAGCCCGAGTCGACTTCTTAATTCCTCTAGTACTTAAAACGGCCAAACCGAATCCGCGGTATCGAGGTACCCGCTTCAGCGTCACGATCCTCCCCACAAGTCGACCCAACAATGTAATTTTCCGCTCAACTTGCAACGGTTGAATAGCCGCCACATCGTCTAAATCTACTGGTGCAAGAGCAATAATTCCAGCCGCGGCTGCTTCGCGCAGGATGACCGCTCCCCGTTGACTCCGGGCAATAACGACTGAATTGCCTTCAGCGGTATCAAAGACCGGATAGCCATTTGCGTCCGCCGCCCAGAAGTCTCCGACAGAAATATCTGCATCCCCGCCAGTGCCATCCGGGCAAATTTTGCATCTCCACTGTATCTGCCGCCCGATGTGGCGTCCCCACGACTCATCATAAGACATCGACCCAACGCGTTGTCCGTTCTTGCTCAGCCGAAACTCTCCAGGCCATCCATTACCTCGATAGCGCACGTCGTCAACGTCGTTTGCATGACCCAACAACCGGACCAGGTTGTCGGTCCCGAGCTGGCTGGGGGTTCCAGCACAAAAGAAGGACAACAAGATTGGGGGATCTTGAACACCTGCTGCTTCACTCAACTTGGCTGCCGCTGACGCCTCGCAGGGTTTGCCGACAAAAACCTGCCTGGAGTCATCCGCCTTGTATAACTCGACATTAGAAACAGGTGCATATCGTGAACCCGAGATACTCTTTACACCAACGGTATCCTCGACACTCACCGTAACGGTGCGTTTAGGATCAGTTTCTCCCCCTCGGCTACCTACTACGGATGTCGCTCTTCCAGTTTCCACGAGCCAAGCGGCCAGGGCCGTGATTACTCCGCCACTGCTGCCGCTAAACCGAATATCTGGATCAGATGCCCAGCCTTGCCAAGATGATACGAAAGCGCCAAATATTTCGTGGTGCCTCATCTCAGTCGCCGCCCGCGCCGCTAGTCCTACTCCGGGACAGATCGCCTTGAAAAGTTTGGATTCCTCTGCAGAACTCAAACCATCGCTGGGGAACACGCTATTTAGCCGAGGACGCATGTAGCCCTCTTCATCTAACCCCATACTGACGCGCGGTGATACTAATACGCAAGCACCACAGCCTGAGCAGTTGCCATTAGCAGCTACACGACGAATGATCTTTTCCAATGGATCCCGACCCACGACAATAAGCCCTTCCATACTCAACGGAGCCAATCATTTTGCAAATTCTTATCACGAACCTATTGAAACGGCATATGGTATCCGAGTTCGTAGTTCAGTTTGCGGGGACGATCTTTGATTTTGCGAGCCGGAACTCCACCGACAACCTCATAATCACCAACATCTCGTGTCACCACTGCTCCGGCTGCAACCACCGCGCCCTCACCAATATTCACTCCAGGCAGAATTGTTGACCGCGTCGCGATGTAGCAATAATCTCCGATAACGACCGCCCCCCCTTTCGTTCCAAAGTCCTCTGAATCAGGATCGTGCTCTAGTGTGTAGATCTGCACGTGGCCACCAATATTGACATTCTTACCGATACTGATTTCTTTGCGACCGTCTAAAAAACAATCATTACCAATTATTGAGTTCTCGCCGATGCTCACGCCTTCAGGGGCGAAGAACACTGTCCGCCAATGAACAGAGGAATTCCTGCCAATATGCATACCCAGAAGCTTTCTATAAGCAACTAACCGTAAACTGTGAACTGGGATGCGGCCCAAAATAAAGGCAATAAACAGCCTGAATCCGCGACCTATATCGGCAACCTTACGAATCAGTTTCATTGTTTGTCCGCAATTCCTTTCAAATATTCGATCACCGAGGTCATTCTTGCGTAGGCGTTCCGTCGCACCCCTTCGGCTTCTCTATCCAACGTGCGGGAAGATATGACAAGCTTCAAGGTATCGGCAGAGATGCTTGAGCGCCTCTCCCTCAGATCGAAGTTGTGCTGCCATCCCAAATCGCTCAACAGCGGAGCAAATTTTCGAGAATAGGACCAAGCCACCGCCGGCACGCCCTGCGAAAGAGAATTCAGGACGGCGTGCATTCTAGCAGCTACTACAATCTCTGCCGAAGCTAAATGAGACCTGATATCTGCAAGATCTTCCGGGTGAAATATTTCTGCTTTTTTACCCAGGATTCGACTACACTCATCCACCGAGTCGATATCGTTGTCCGGATGAGAAGGATCAATGACGTGAGAGACTAGCGTGAGTTTCTTACCCGACCCTATCGCCGATTCTGCGAACTCGATAACTTGTTCTCGATAGAATTTGTAGTCGACATGAGAATTCTTTTGCCAGAGGAGCCCTGAAACATTCAGCGACACACCGCTCCTTTTTCCGGAATGCTCCGCTGGCAAGAGAAAGACTACGTCTGACGCTAGCGGTACCGTCCGTTTAAGCAAAGTCTCAGCAGAGTCCCGGCTGGAATAGTCTCTTGCTATAACAACCGCCTGAGTTCCGACAGATTTCTTTGCAACCAACCTTCCAAGGACAGTGTCAAAGGGGCCGATCGTTTGCGGGCCGAGCACGAGTGGAATCTCGAGACGTTGTATGAGTGCACGAAGCGCGCTCATTTCGGATAGCCGCCGCATGCCGTATATGTCCGAAAAGCTGTCACCCGCTCCGGTGTCAACTACCAGGTCAAACGTCGCAAGGAACGCCGTCAATTCTTTATTCATCCCCAGCATTGCCAAGCTGAGGTTCCTGGCGGTAAGTTTGATGTTTTTCGACCGGGCCGGACCGTAGCTAAGGTGCGAAACTTCAGCTGATTTTGCGATTGCAGAAACCAGGTACTTGGTACCTGCGGCTAGTGCTTGCACTCCTAGATTCGAGCTATGCGCGTCTGCCCACAAAACGAGAACTCGCGGATTTCTAGAGTGGGACATCAAATCTCCTCAAGCGTTGGAGCGGCGGCAGCTAATCTGTGGCGCGAATCCACCCGAGCTCGTTGGTCGTGTTTGACGTCAGGCTGTTCTGCTTCGGCTGCATTTCTATTACTCGGGGTCCTCCGACCATGCATCGGATGCACTGCTGCTCCGAGAAGTAACCACAGAACATTCTGATATTGAGTGATTGGGGCAACAGTCAGAATAAAAGGCAGCTGCGAAAGCAGAACTGCTGAAAACAAGAATGATCTCCGCTTAATCGACTTCGAGAGCACCCATGCCAATAATGCAACAAACAACAGAGCACACACTAACCCCAGGTAAAGGCCGAGGTAAAGCAGCCCGTTGTCGATTGAGTAATAGCGGCCCCACTTATAGGTTACTCCATCTGCTGCCGGAATGGCCCCGCCCGCCAGACCCAACGGCCGGACTTGTCCGACGATTCCTAGAAGACCCTCTCTATAGGCAGTGCTGTCCGTTAATTCAACACTGTTGGTCGATGATCCCACTGTGTCTGTGAAGTATCTCAGCACCAACCAAGCGCCGCCAGCGCATATAGCTAACGCGCCAATTTTTCTTACGGTATCAATCTCGGAGAAAATAATACTCAAAAGAACTACAATCAGTGCAGCAAGCATTGCGCTGCGACTAAATGTGGCTAGAACACCGATAAGAATTCCCGCTACGAGAATCCTATCTATCAAAGTGCGAACCTTACTAAGCGCAAATGGCAAAAGCATGGTCAGAACTGCACCTAGTGCAATCGAGTGCCCCAACGTGACTTCCGCGCGTATCTGATCGCCGCGCTCCTGAAGAACTGACCATTGACTCCCATCTGAGGAGTAGGAAAATGGCCAGTATCGTGCGAAGTTGAGTTGGAGAGCCACTTGCAGAACGGCGAGCCACCCAAGAACTCCACCGACCCTGCTACCGACTAGGACGAAGTCAGCGGTGGATAGCATCCGCCCGGCGCCGTAGCAGCAGACCCATTCAAAGAGAACTTGAGTTGTGAGATGCAGAGGGCTTCCAAAACCTGAAGTGGCCATTACTGCGGTGACGGCAAGAAGGGCAACCAACGTGTCGGCCAGGGTCCAACGATTTGGTGTTCTTCCCATCAGAACAGCAATTATTGCGACCGAGACTGCGGCAGCGACAGGTATGCGGAACCCAACCAAATAGAACGAAATCCAAGGCGGCGTGGCGAGTACTACTATAGACCACAAGAACAATAGGGCCGTCGGTTTTGAACGAAGCACATAGACTACTAATATCACGGCCGTAGCTCCTGATGCAAGAACCATTGCGCTAGTACCCAAGGATGGCAGCAGGAGAACTATTACAATTACTGCTGCCAGAGAAATAATCTGCGGACCGTTACGCCACATCTTGGTTTCCATTTGTCGTTGAGAACAATTTTTCCCATTGATCACGTACCTGACTATATGCGCGTTCGACCGTGTCATCGAGCTCTATCGATTCTCCAGTAACGGCAATTATTGCTTGTACCCAATCTGTCTGTGGGTCAACTAGGCCAGCCCACGCCACGCCAAATAGTGCCTCGATATGCTCGTGACGAGGTGCAACAACTGGGATCCGGGACTCGAGGCAACGAACTGCAACCCCACTCTGGAAGAAGTGATCGTAAGGTATGACAACACAACTTGACTCCGCAATCAATGAATCAAACCGGTCCTCGTCGATGAACTCGTCGATGACTGTCCAACCCGAAACCGCCGGCCAGCCCTTCCCCACGATGCGAAGGTCATATCGGCCGCTCAGACTGCCTGATATCTGCACAAGGGGTTCTAACGAGCGAGCGGCTTTGAATTGGCCTAGTACTGTCACCGGACCGCGCATCATGGGAGCCGGAGCATTGCCGTATTCGCGAAACGCAGGACGACTACGGATCAGTGGATGGCCCGCGGTTAGCGACTCAATCCTCGTTTCCCTTAAAAGTGCATTCTTCGCGATTTGTGTATGGCAGAGAGCTCGAATTCCGGTTGTTTTGGCAACGCGCGAGAAGATGGTTCGCGCAAGTCTTGAGAAACCAATTTGCTTACGAAGCGGCAATGGGTCGTGGTAAATGATAACGACATTGTTATTTCTGGCAACTAAGAGCCACGTCAAAACATCAAGATAACCAAACAGCGGCCAAATTATGACGAATGTACTCTGCTCGCTTCGTGAGTATCGCCACCTTCTACACACAATCGAGACGGCAGAAATGATTTTCTTCGGTGTGGAATCCAAACGGTCGCCCACCTCGAGCAGTACTTCCACCCTCTTATCGGGCGCTGCATCAGAAAGCATGGTAATAAGTTCTTTTTGATAGTGCGCCAAGGTAGTAGGAAGCGGGTTCACAATCTTTATATTGGTTGAACGTGTAACCGAGTTTAGTGCCATGTCAAGATACCCGGACGTGGTTGTACTTTACTGACATGTTGCCAGTGAAACCATGGCAGAGCGCCAAGAGTCGGACGCGAACTGCTTGGATATTCATATGCCTAAGATCACGAAGCAAGATTTTTGCAACTGCCGCCGCGATGGTTTTAACGACATTAACGGTGTTCTGCTGTTTTCGCCAGAACATGACCTGGTTTCTCAGTTTGAAGTAGGTAGGGGCCATTGAAGTTCCCTGAGATGCCATTGCAGTTGCTACGCACGAAATTTCGCCCACCTCGTGCAGTCTTACAGATATATCTACATCTTCCCAATATAGGAAGTAATCGTGGTCGAAACCACCGATCGTCGTGAATGCATTCATCTCTGCGAACAAACAAGCTCCATCTAACCATTCGAGCGTGTCCAGATCATCAACACTTGTGATATGTTGGACCGTTCCAAATTTGCCGAATTTTCCGCCGAGGGACCAAACTGGCCCTCCCACGCCGTGCGTCAGCACCGGGGAGGCAAGCACCAACTGGCTATTCATTTCGAACGCGCGAGTCATCTCTTCAACGCAGTTGCGAGCGAGGATAACTTCGTGAGTCATGAAGAGAATCCGTTGTCCATACTTCGACACGCGCCGAAGTCCCGCACTCATTCCACCGGAGTAACCTTCATTTTCTGAAAGCACCAAGGGTTCGCATTGAGGATACCTCCGACAGACCTCTCTGACGATTCCGTCGCCTGAATTGTTATCGACCACAACAATTCTCGCAGGCGGAAGGGTCTGGCCAACCAGTGACGCCACGGTTTTATAAAGGTCTGGCCCTAGCTTGTAGTAAAGTACGACAGCCGTATACTTCGACGTACCTGAATGAACCGATTGGGTCGTACCGGATGTTGACATCGCCCTTACTTTCTGTGTGGAGACTTTCTGTGTGGAGCAAGCCGTCGGTTCTGAAAAAGCTTGCTGTGCACTGCAGATCATGGATTCTCCCGGCATAGAGCAAGTCACGCGGAAGCTGAATTCTCGCCCACTGCCTGGCACTTAGTTCTCCGGCGGCGACACGCGATCGGCCAAGTGTCTGAATCCCAGCTCGTCTGAATAATGTTCAGTCGCCACTAAGCGAATCAGTATGCCCCATCGCTCCCCACCACCGCCTTGAGTGTCTTGGCGATGATCAGAATGTCTCCCATCATTGACCAATTGTCGACGTAGGAAAGGTCCAGCCGCACGGTGTCCTCCCAGGAGAGGTCCGATCGTCCGCTGACCTGCCAAAGTCCGGTGATTCCGGGCTTGACCAGAAGTCGTCGGCTGACGGTTCCGTCATAGGTCTCTACCTCGCGGCGGAGAGGCGGGCGCGGGCCGACGACGCTCATTTCGCGGCGGAGGACATTGAAGAACTGTGGTAGTTCGTCGATGGAGTAGCGGCGTAAGAATCGCCCTACCGGCGTGACTCGCGGATCGTCTCGTATCTTGAAGAGAACGCCTGCACCTTGATTGTCTTTCATCAGTGCGGAAATTTGTCGGTCGGCGTCCTGCACCATCGAGCGGAACTTGAGCATAGGGAACGGTTGGCCGTCCAGTCCCATACGTTCGGCCTTATAAATGATGGGACCTGCGCTTGTCAGTTTTACCGCTAAGGCTGCAGCGAGAAGCACCGGACTGATGAGAAGTAACACCGTCGTTGCGAACAAAAGATCGAACGACGTCTTCGCGAACTTCTGGGCCCCGTGATATCGCGGGCGCTCCACATGAATCAGCGGGAGGCCTGCGACGGGGCGCATGGACAGCCGAGGTCCTGCGACATCGAGAATGCCAGGGGACACGACAAGATCGACGTGCTGGCTCTCCAGATCCCATGCGAGCTTGCGCATTCCGTCCAACCCGAGATGTTCGGTCGCGGTGACAGCGACAGTATCTGCCCCTACTACGTCGAGCGCTTGGGCGACGTCATGTTCGTTACCGAGCACGGGGATGCTTCGATCACCAACTGTGATCGCCTGGCTCACTTTTCGGTTATGTCCTGGAATGCACACTCCGACGACTTGGAAGCCGTCAGCCGTTCCACGCTCGAAGTTCTCAGCTAGGTTTACTACTCCTTGGCGACTACCTACAACGAGTACGGACGTTCTGAACTCGCCGTGAGCACGTCGGCGGGCGATGACGCGTCGCCAGTACCAACGGTTTGCGATCAACGCCACCAGGCCGACGGGGAAGGCGAAAGCGAGATACAGGCGGGCGATGTCCAGCCGGAGGAGCAGGCTCACGATCGCGATCAGACCGAAGAGTCGTACAGTGCTCACGAAGATCCGTCTGTACTCTTCGGGTCCGCTGCCGATTACTCGGATTGATCTGGTTCGAAAGACGCTGAGAGTCGCGATCCACATGAGTACGAGAACTAGCGACACTGCGGTATAGCTGTACTGACCGGACACGTTCGGGGTGACTCCACCTGACGTCACTCCAACTGATTCTCCTCCGAAACGAAACCACTGCGCGAGTGCTACCGCCGCGATGATTATCACTGAGTCACTGAGTGCCAACCGCCGGACGTAGTTGGCCTGCCACCGGTGACGTGTCGACGGCTGTGACCGAGCGTCGGTGACCGCACGAAGGCGCGCGTGGGACTGCTCACTGTCGTAGAACGCCGTCACTGGACCGCTTCCCCTTTCCTTGCCGTCCGACGAGCGGAAAGCGCCCTAAACATGGCGATTTGTAGATTAGCCGAGGCAAATGCTCAGCCCAAACCGGCCCGAAGCAAGTATTTCGCTTCCATGTCAACATGAGTAATCGCGTTTTCGCTCTGTCCGTTACGGAGCACGCAAGCATCCTCGCATTGTTGTCCGAATTTGGGATGTATTCGCGACGGTCCTGCAGGCCAACGGCGGGACCCGCCGTGGCGGCTGCGTTGCGCCGCCGGTGATTCTCCGTAGCGAAAAAGGCCTCGACCACGATGCTGATCGAGAAAATTTCGTATCCACCTCACAAATGGGCAAACTCCTAGCAGGTCACCTACTCGTCCTGGATACTAAAATCCTTAACTACGCCCCCAGGTTTACAGCATTGCCGGTTAACGAGGTATTTGCAGGTAACGAATTTCCGTACCCGTAGCCAGAGCTCGATAGGTGCCCTAGCGGAATGGGATTAACCACCCTGATATCTCAGGACCTTGGTCCTGCGAAGACTGCAGAGTACTAAATCCCGCAACCGATAGGCGAATGCTCGCCGCCATGCGGCCCCCTCCGGCAGTTCACGCAGGCAATCTCTCGCACTCGAATTCAAAGACAAGCACAACAAGTGGCGCAAATCACATCGTCTCGTCATTTCATATCCGCGGTCCACCCGCGGATATGGTCGAAATGAGGTCGGCCGTTTCTCCTCGATAAACTGAGCCTTGAGACGGTGCATGCCGGCCGGCTGGCCGCTCCATGACGTCACCCTCGCTGCCACCCGAGGGCTCCTCGTCGTTTCGCCGATGGTTTGGGCGCGGAACCATCACCCGGCACGATCGCCAGAGCGACCCGAAGAACTACTGGACAACTGCTTCAATACACACCGAAAATGAGGCACAGTTCTTCGTGACGCTATGACGCCGGGAGAGATATGACACCACCAAGTCCGACAGACGCAACTAGTTCCGGACATGCAAGCGACGATGGCACGGATCAACGCGAGGAGACGATCACGGATTCTGTCGATCGAGCCACTCGCGACCCGTTCGCTGCGATGAACGAGGCGTGTACGGATCCCGCCCATGTCGCCGTCTCCGAAGGGGCGCGTGCCGCTGTCAATGGCGAGCAGTCGCACATGTGGTCGGCGCTCAACGACAGCGCGCGGTTGCGCGCTGTCTACGACACCGGACTACTCGAGCCTGGCCCACATCCCGAAGTGGATCGGATAGTTGGATTGACCATAGACGCAGTCGGGATCCCGAACGCTGCACTGAACATGATCACCGGCGTCGAGCAAGTTAACGCCGGGATCGCCTCCCGCTCAGGCGTCATGGGGAAACAGCGGACTCGTCCCCTCCCAGACTCGCTTTGCGTATACACAGTCGTGAGTGGCTCTCCACTCATAGTCGACGATATCGCCGACCACCCGGTACTTAGTGAACATTCGGCCGCCAAAAGCGGCGTAGTGCGCGCCTACATCGGCATACCGATCTTCGATGAGGCAGGTCTCCCCGTGGGTACGTTGTGCGCTTGGGACACCCAGGCGCACCATTGGTCGAGTGGTGAGGTCCAGATCATGACCGACCTTGCCGACGTCGTTCAAAACGTAATCTTCGACCAATAGATCCCGTCACCGACTGTCTTTTGATCGCTAATCAAGCCGTCAAATCGCGTTCGAACGATGCGCGGGTTGTTACGGAAAATATCGTTAGGACCCCTATACTGTGTGACTAATGGTGAATGTACCAATTGTCTGAATAATCCGGAACTGTCGTGGATGGAGTGGGAATTGCCGCAATTGTTGGAGGTCGAAATTTCGGCCACCCTCGAAGCCCCCACACCTACTTCTTCGAATTCTCGTAAAACATTCGGGCAGCTCATTCGGACCGATCCGCTGAGCACCATCGTCAGTGTTTCAATCGATGTGTTGTCGGCGACGATCGCGGTGATACTCGCGTGGTGGTGGGCACTCACATCAATTTTGCTTCATCCCCCGATGTGGTGCTTCGCGGTGTTTGTTCCCCTGGTCGTAATCGTCATGGGTGCGCGGTCGCTATATCGCCGTTCGCTCAACCGGCGATTCCTCGACGAGTTCTACGGGATCCTGTCCTCCGGCTCGATCGCGGCAATGCTGTTGCTGTGCGCGCTGGTCCTATTCGGGATCGCCGATCGCCCCGGTGCTGCCGTGACGAAGCTGTGGGTGTGCGCGAGCGTCCTGATTCCATTCGGCCGCCTGATTCGCGTGGTGCTCCAACGACGCCTGCAACGGCGCTCTCGTCTCGTGTCCCCCACGTTGGTCATCGGGTCCGGACAGGTCACCCAGCACGTGATCGCTCGGATGATCGCGGCTCCTGAACACGGCATGAACCCTGTCGGAGTGCTGTCGGACGAAACCCACATAAGCAGCGACCAGGGGGCGGAGGCCGATCAGGTTCCATACCTGGGCACTGTGGATCGACTAGAGGCCGTCATCGCCGAAACCCAGGCTGAACGTCTGGTCATTGCATTCACGAAAGTTCATGGTGAACTGCTGACCGGATCGGTTCGCATCGCCCACCGCCACGGACTCCGGGTGTGGGTCGTGCCACGCATGTATGAGGTGATCGGCTCGAAGAGCCTTATCGACCACATCGGCGGTATGCCTTTGTTGTCAGTGCCTCACACGAATCCGCGAGGCTGGCAGTTCCGGGTCAAGCACGTCAGCGACAGAATCGCCGCCGGCTGCATCCTTTTTGCGCTGTCTCCACTTTTTCTCACTCTCATGCTTTTGGTGCGCTGGAGTTCACCGGGGCCGATATTTTTTGCTCAAGAGCGAGTGGGGCGTAACGGCCAGATCTTCGGGTGCCTCAAGTTTCGTTCGATGCGGCTACCCGATCCCGACCACGTGACGTTTGTTCCGAAAATCGGTAGCGCACCGGGCGGTGTCGAGGGAACCGATCGACGGACGAGGATCGGAAAACTCATGCGGTCGACGTCGATGGACGAGCTCCCCCAGCTGCTGAATGTCCTCCGGGGTGATATGAGTCTGGTCGGCCCCCGGCCCGAACGCCCAGAGTTCGTAACCCTTTTCGAGGCGCAGATTCGCCGCTACGGCGAGCGACACCGTGTCAAGGCGGGCGTCACGGGTTGGGCTCAGGTCAACGGCTTGCGCGGTCAGACCTCGATCGCCGACCGCGCCGAATGGGACAACTATTACATCGAGAATTGGTCTCTGTGGCTGGACATCAAGATCTTGATGCTGACCGTGCTGGCAGTTTTCAAACAGGCCGAATAACGGGGCGCAGTCTTCATGCCTTCTCCGACGCGAGACTGTTCGCTCGCCTCCCGCTGAGGAAGACCGAGTTGTACTCCGGCGCTAGCCTCGCAGCTGCCACGTGATATGGCACGAACATCAGCACCTCGGTGATGACAAACGAAAGAAAGATCGCAGTGCTGGAATGGAAGCTGAACAAGAAAGTCAGTCCGAGCACCACGTAAAGAGCGGTGTTCGCCGCCCTGAGCCAGAACACCATTTTCGTTTGGCCTGCCCGGCGTAGCGCGGCAAATGGGATTGTTGTCACCAGCATGCACAACTTCCACACGCAGGCTACTGCCAGCGCGATATACAGTGAACTGCTCCAGGCAGGACCGAAAATCAGGCTCCACACACCCAGGTATGCACTAGCGAAGATCGCCGCTGTTCCGACCACAATGATCATCGCAACATTGGCTACCTCACCTTTGTGTCCGTGGGCGAGTTGACGTACTCGGCCGTAGGCGAGAATCGGTTCGAGAATCCCTGAAATGGTTGACACAACCCGGAATCCCACAGCAGCTGACGGTCCGAGAACGGCCAGGATGAAAGACGCCAATGCCGGCTGGACCATACCGACTGACGCAGTTTCGCCGGTAACCCAGGCAGCCTTGGTCAGGTCAGGCGGGAAACTCAGATCCCGGCGGCCAGGCAGTGGCCAACATCTGATGAGAATGGCCAAGAGGGCACCCGCTGCAAGTACCCTGACGCAGTTGGAGTTGTCGTACACGGCAAGGACCAATGCGCTGAGGCAACCTGCCATGAGGATCGCAGCGGCAGCCGTTTCCAGCTTCCATCTACCCCGCACCACGCCGATCGTCCGGGCCATCAACAAGCCTGAAGAGAGTCCCAGAACTCCGATCAGTGTGATGGGCGTTGGCGGAACCGCCGGACTCACAATGAGGAGGGTCCCGGATACCAAGCTCATCCATGCTATCCACCAAGGCATTGACACCTGGTGATCGGCTTCTGGGGTGGCAAGGCGGGACTCGACAACGAACGCTGACAGCACCTGCGCCACGTAGGTTCCGATCGCCAGCGAAACAGCAAGGCGGCCTTGCTGTTCGATGGGTGCAACGCGTGCGAATACTGCGATAAAGATTGCAGGAAACGCGTTGAGTGCCAGTCCCGCAACGATTTGCACCAGTGGCTCAACGCGCTTCAGGTCTAGCCCTGACCGAACGCGCCTCACACTCCGGCCTTGGAAGACGTGGTCTGCATCATCGATTCTTCGAAATTGATGGCGATAATTACTCCGTAACGCGGCAACCGAACATCAATCGCGTTGGCATCCACTTTGATCGAGTTGATCCTGAGTGGCCAGTGCGCACCCGCGCTTCTGTCCCGTAATGCACCCTCCACTTGTAGTAGTGTATTCCACGGATCGGCTGCCATGCTCGCTGAGATCGAGCCACTTTTATGATGGAGGGAGCTCAGCAATGTGCGGTTCGAGATCCTTTTCCTCTGATCGAAGTTCACTCCTGCGCTGCCGCAGAATGATTGCGCAATGATGCGCCAAGACAAACATGCATTTTGATTTCCTGCTGAAAGCGGCCGACGAGGATTCGCCGCAAAGCAATACAGCGACATGGTTGCTCGCACCGGCTCTCATAATCCTGTTGCCCGTCCTGGGATCTTTCACTGCATGGGCGTCTCTGATCGGTTGGTGCTCAGCCGGGATGTGTCCGGCGGGCTCACTGCTGAATCTGCGCGGTTTCCTCCAACCTGCCCCTTTCACCATTGCCGGCGTGGCATTGCTTGCAGTTTGGTACGGCATGGTTGTCCTGCTCGCAACGATCGGTTGGCGATTGGGACTGGGCACAACGCCGACACGGGAGTTCGTCGAGCGAACCACCAGCGTTAACTTCGAGCGGCGCTACTTTTTTCTCATCCTCGCAGTGTCCACGATCGGCGTGGCGTACGCGTACTACCGAATTACCGCGGCGACATCGATTGTCGACGCTTTGACCACCCAGACCGGAAATTCCTTCACGGAGGCACTACCCGACTCGGCCGGTATCGCGACGCTTCGATACGCGACCATCCTGGCGGCACCCATCAGCGTCTACCTCTGGCGAAGAAAGGTGCTCCATCCCGGATTCGCGCTGTGGGCCGTTCTTCTCCTGGTGGTGAACTCCATGGTCGCGTCCCGTCTCTCGCTACTGATGGCGGTCGTGGTGTACGTCGTCTTACAGACCGCGGTACCCCGTAAATCCGCGAGCGCGGACCGCAAATCTCTGCGGCCTTGGCATATCGTCACTGTCGTAGCGATCATGTTCCTGATGCTCACTGCGCTCAACTACGTCCGGAACGGCAACTATTACCGCGATGCGGGAGTCTCGAACCCGGTCGCGATGAACCTCTATCAGTCCGGCGCCTATCTCGCCGTGCCGGCTCAGGTATCCATGGGCGTGTCGGATGCGATCATGCGCGGAACCTTCGACAAGCCAGGGGGTGTCGTCGCCTCCGTGTCGGCCGCGCTGCCCAGCTTTCTGGTTCCGGCGCATGAGGTCAGGGCCAAGGAGTCGCTTGGCGCTGACTCCTATGATTATTCGGTCTCGTTTGCACCGAATTTCACAACTAACTCTGAATTCGCCGACATTTACGCGGATTTCGGAGCTTGGGGGTGGCTTTACACGCTCCTGCTGTTTCCTCTGGCCGGCTACGTTTTCGGTCGGTTCCTGACCTACGGTCCAGTGATCGCCGGGTCGGCAGGAGTTATCGCCTACTGTTTTGCCGAGGTGTGGCGGATTCAGCTGCTTACGCAAGGAATTACCGTTTTCCTGGTTCTCCTGACGCTCCTCTGTGGGTTCGTGGCGGCGCGAGGGCAGTCTCCCGGCAAACTGGAAGACATGGTTTCGAGAGGAAATGTGAAGTCAAGTGACTGACAAGTTTGCGGGGACTACGTATCGACCAGGCAGTGTGGGCAACGAATGGCTCCGTTCTGCGGTGGGCGCAGTTCGGAATCGATGGATCATTCTGCTTGTATGCGCACTGTTCGGGGGGGTCCTGGGAGCGATCTTGACCAGTGTGCAGTCGCCGAGCTACGACTCGTCCGCGGTGATCTACCAAACGCCTCACTTCGGCGACACCGATGGTACAAGTCGTCAGCGCACTGAGGCGTACACGAAGTTGCTGAGCTCCGACTTCCTCATCGAAACCGCTCTGGCAAACACGGGATTGGAGATGTCGAACTCAGCCGTGCGCGAAATGGCGACGGCCAGCGCCAATGTCGGAAGCGCGATCCTGACGGTGACCGTGCGCGCGGAAGATGCTGATACCTCGGCGGAGCTCGCTAATGCTCTTGCACAAGCGCTTCCCGGCGCCGTCGCTGTTCTGGACGGGAGCACACCGGCACCGGATCAGCCAGAAACCGCGGACCAGGACCAGAGCCAGGGCCCAGTGCGATTGTCAGTGATCAGCCCTGCGGTGCCTGACGACGCAGAGGGCGGGCCGCAGTATGTGCGAAACGCCATACTCGGTGTGATCGCAGGGCTGTTGGTGGGTTTGCTCTACGCATATCTGCATAGCCAGGTAAGCCGAAAAGTTCAGGACGAGGCCGCACTCGGCAAGTTTCTGTCCGGGCCCGTGCTGACACGCATTCCTCCGGACAAGGCATTGGAAACCGGTGTTGTCGACTTCTCGAGAGAAAGTCCCGCCGCAGAGGCGTTCCGCCGACTTCGCACCTCGATCGCCGGCCACGAACCCGGCCGAGGCGAATGCCGCACCATCATTGTTTCGAGCGCAGTCGGCGGCGACGGTAAGACAGCGGTCGCTCTGAACCTCGCAATCGCTCTCGCTGAGAGCGGCAATGAGGTCATATTCGTCGATGCCGCAGGAAGTGACGAGGCGGATGAGCGTTCCCGACGCCTTGGTTCTGATCGTGAAAAAACCACACCAACCGGGTTAGTCAACTACCTACGCAGCGATGACGATATAGACCGATTCGTCTCTGCAAGTTGGCATCCGAAGCTCTCGCTCATCCCTGCTGGACGCACCGCACCCGGCAAGTCCGAACTGCTCGGGAGTAGTCGGATGCGCAACGGACTCGCGAACCTTGCTTCCCGCGCGAACTACGTCATCGTCGACACCGCACCGATGGCTGATCGATCTGACGCGCTTGTGCTGGGACGGTGGGCCGACGGTGTCCTGCTGGTGGCGCGATCTGACCATACGAGGTACGCCGAACTGGGCGCTGCTCTCGAACGGTTGTCATTGGCCGAATTGCGAGTCTGCGGCGTTGTACTCAATGACTTTCCGAGGTCCCTGGCACGCAGCGCCCGCAAACGCGGCGCACGATTGTCGGTTGCAAATCTGCTCGCCCACGAGTGCGTCTCCGTCAGAACAAACGTCTGACAGAATTTGATCGGCATCGAATCTCGTCAGCGGCAAGCGACGAAGATGGGCTCTGCCTTTGGCGGGTTGGTGGTCACGGTGCCCACGGTCAGTTCCGGGTTCGTAGGCGTGCCGCCGACACAACTGTCGTTGTAGATCAAGATAGGCAGCCACGACGAGGGCGCTTGCTCCCACACCAAATCCGCAGCAACCACTGTCCCGGACGAGCCTTGGAACACGGCGGATGGTCCGCTGGCTTCGGAACGGAGCGACGGACCCGTCACGTGCACGTTGAGCTGATCGATAGTGAACTGTGCCGAGTTGTCGGCTGAAAACGCCACCACGGACTTCGCCGTCGTGATGGAGACGGTTCCCAGTGAAACATCTTCGGTCCTCTGCAGCCCGACGGCTCCGGTACCTGGACCTATTTCAGTGTCGATCACCGTACAATCACTCAGCAGAATCCCGGTAACAGGCGGGTTTGCAATAGATTCCACGAGCACAGACCAGTGAAGACAGTCGTTAACGGTAACGCTCGTTAGCTCGAGGTCGAACCGGTTGAAAGTGTCGTCAGTCGACCCGTTCGGTCGTGCGAGTACGTGCAGCCCTGTATGAGAGTCCTCAACGGAGAGCCCATTCAGCTGTACGCCGCGTGATGCCACGTAGTGCCACCCGGCACCTGAGTCCGGCGACGCCGAGTCGACCATGACACCCGCGCCGTTCGATACCCTATCGACCACCACAGCAGCTACCGTCGACCGATTGACTCCGGCCAAACGCACTCCGTTTGCTGCACCGCCCGACACGTGAACGCCGGTGACATCGAAGTCGGTGTTCGACCACTCGGTCAGTGCAGGGAAGGAAAAAGTCTCGGAAGCGCTGTCGAACTGGGCCTTTGGAGAGTAATAAGTCACCAGCGCCAGACCGTCGTCACCAGTGTTCGTTGCGGAAAACCTTTCGACGGTTCCGCGTCGGCACGCGTTGAAATGAAGTCCGTCTGCCAGGGTGTTCTCGACGTGAAGTCCGTCAACAGTGATGTCGGAAACGCCCATCATGATCACACCTGCCTGCGGGCTCGACTCGACTCTGCAGGCGCTCAACGTCACCCAACTAGCCGGCCTGCCCGGGCCGGTCCAACCATCGGGGACTGCCGACGAGTCCGATGCGTATCCCACGACTCGGATACCGTCACCCATCGACCGCAGCGCCGGCTGGTTTGCCCACCGCACTGCCACGTTGCGAAGAGATACGCGCTCCAGCGGACCACGCAAAACGATGCCGTGGCTCGTGCCGGCGCCATTGTCGTCCAGATTGTCCATCAGAAGTTCGGCACCGGTGTCGAAGTCGATCGAAACGTCCGAGATCCCCACTACCGAGATCGCCGCGCCGCCTGTTGGATGACGCTGAGCAAAGCGGTACTGGCCGGACGGAAAAAGTAAGACGCCTCCAGACTTCAGTTCGGCGACGGCGTTGCCAATGGCAATCGAGTCATCATGTGCGCCATCACCAACAGCCCCGAAATCGCGGACGTCAAGGATGCCACCGTCATCAACTACGCGCCGAACGGCATTTAATGGTTCCGGCAGAGCGGCAGGGAATGCCAGCGCTGCCGGAAACATCCCGAGAAATTTGCGACGCGACAGCGCCGACGACCAGTTAGCCAATGGGTACCTCGCTCAGGAATGAACATATCTTCTCGGCAGTAGCTGTCGAGAAGATCTCGGACTGGCGCCGCTTGACGTGCAGCTGCCCGCGAGCACTCAACGATGCCCTGGCTGCTACGTCGTCGCAGTACTTTTTCACGAGTTCGGCCAACGCACGGGAATCATACGGATCGAAATACTCTGCGCCATCACCGCATGTTTCCCTCAACACTGCAATGTCGGACGCCAGAACAGCGGTACGGGATGCCATCGCCTCCAGCGGTGGAAGACCGGCGCCTTCGAAAAGTGAAGGCATCACCAACAAGTCCGCCTGAGCTACCAGAGCACGCAGACTGTTGAACGGAAGTCGGCCAGTCAACTGCACACGTTCACCCAGGCTTTCCACAAGCTGATTGATTCGGCCGTCGAGCGTCCTGAGTGACTCATCGCCGCCAGCTATCACCAGTGTGTGCGGGATGGAGTCCGAGATCGTCGCGAATGCATCTAGAAGTACCGGCAAGTTCTTGTGCCGCTTGATATTGCCGACATACAAAATGTAGGGGCGTTGAATTGGCGACGATGCCGACTCGGATTCCGAGAACCACACGCCGTCTACTGGGATCGGCGTCACCAGGACCTCGGAGGAGGGGGCGATGGCAGCCATAGAACGGGCGGTGGCCTGGGACGGAGCGAAAATCGTTTCGGCCCGTCGTGCACTGAGTTTCAGCATCGTCCATGCGTACGCGTTCTTGGCACGATTCTGGTCACTCAGCGTTTTGCCTTCGACGTGGAGGGTGTCATGCACGGTGGAGAAGAATCGGACATCCCGATTAAAGGGAGACACCAGCGCAAAAGGAAAGGGGTAGTGCGGAACCCACAATGCCTGCGGACGGGTTGCCGACAACGCCTGACGCCACACGCGTTGTTCACGCATCGAATACATTCGGGCATCCGCGAGATCCGCGAAAATCACACGGGTTTCTTCGCGGGTGTCAGGTGCCGCGTCTCGATCAGCGAGTATGGCCAGCCTGAATCCACGCTCGTTGAGCACCTGCTCGAGCACAGGAATTTGCGTCCTGATGTAGGTGCCGATACCACTCTGACGAATATGTCGGGCATCGAACAACAGGTCAGCCGACTCGCCATCGCGGCTCGACTGACCTGCACGGGGAGTATCCATACGGGAATTGTTGCAGGTCCGTCAATTCGATGGAGACAACGATGGCCCGTCAGATGTCCGACTTCGACGATGAAATGGTACCTTCGGCACGAACATACTGACCTTGCCGGATCATCGGCAGTTTCAGTTGCATTCCCGGCACCGAAGGCGAATCTGGCTGGATATCAACAATGCTCAATCAGCCGAATCGCCAGATTCAATGAGCACACATCGAAAAACTGTCACACGTCGCGGGAGTCTCGAAGCAAACATGAACGAACCCACATTGGCGATAGTGCACGAGCGATTCACTGAGATCGCGGGCTCTGAACATGTGGTTGAGCAACTGTCCCTGACCTGGCCGCAAGCCGCTGTCCACGTGCCTCTTGCCCGACCTGCAGGCATACCTGCCAGACTGTCATCCCCACCTGTAACGACGTGGGTCGACGGCGCCTACCGGATGCTGGGAAGGTCTTCTTACGCGCCGCTGATGCCACTGCTACCCAGCGCTTTTCGCGGCATGAAACTAGGAGAGGTCGATGCGGTGGTGGTGAGCCATCACGCATTCGCCACACAGGCCGCCTTCGCCACCGACGCCCCGGTTATCGCATATGTACACAGCCCGGCGCGCTGGGCCTGGGATCCCGCCTTTCGCGCGCAAGAATCAGGAGGCGCAGCTGGCGCTGCCGTGCTCGCAGCACTGGCGCGAGTAGCGCGTCGGGGCGAGCTGAAAGCTGTGAGTCGACTCGACCAGGTAGTCGCGAACTCGACCGAGGTTGCCGACAGGATTCAACGCTGGTGGGGTCGGGAAGCCGTGGTGGTGCATCCACCCGTGGACACCCATGGATTCACGCCTGATTTCTCGATCGAGCGGGAGGATTTCTTTCTTCTCGCCGGACGCATGGTGCCTTACAAACGGCCCGACCTTGCAATAACAGCCGCACGGAAGGCACGTAAGCGACTCGTCGTCGTAGGCGATGGCCGATGGATGGACGTCTGTAAGCAGTTGGCTGCCGAGGACACCGTCTTCGTCGGACGAGTCCCCCACGACCAACTACTGGATCTTTACCGGCGGGCGCGAGCCCTGCTGATGCCCGGTGTCGAGGACTTCGGCATCGTCCCGGTCGAGGCAATGGCCACCGGGACCCCCGTGATCGCTTTGGGCGCGGGCGGTGCACTCGACACAGTTATCCCCGGCAAGTCCGGTGTTCTCGTGTCCCCTGGCGACGACACGAAGGTGGTCAGCGGTCTCGCCGAAGCCATGGAGACGTTCGATCCAAACGACTTCGATGCAACGGTCATCCGCGCGTGGGCCGAAGGCTTTTCGCAGAAGGCCTTTAGAGAGAACATGGTTCGAGTGGTCGATGGCGTTCTTGGGAGCAGATGACCTCGCCGCCGGAGCACGAACCGCTTCGCCGCCACCTCCCGGTATACGTCGGCGAGTAGCTGATGCCGACACGCCGCACGAGCGAGAAGATGACGGCTGAACGCGGACAGGAACCGTTGCGCGTGGCCGGGCGATGTGAGCCTTCGCATTGCCCGCTCCCACTGGCAGGTCGGCTGATGGGAAACCCCGGCCCGATTGTTCACATACCTCGACCACAATGCTCCGCCAACGGCGTCATCTCGCGGTGCGCAACCCGGCAACTGCCTAGATTGTCAGTCAACGGCGCCCGCGGCACGTACCACTGCCCCTTTAACAGTTTCCGGAAGAACCGCTTGGCCGCCGTGGCGTTTCGCCTGGACTGCACCGATACATCGAGGACGGTGCCGTGTCTAAAAAACTGGTGTCGGAACCGCATACATCTAGCTGTTGTGGGTATGGACGTTGTTGACGCGGGACTGAAGTAGACGGGCTGGTCCTCAGCGCGAGAATGGGAATTGCGACATAGCCGTTCTCGAGCAAGAAGGACCAGCCCTGTGACACACCGTAATGCCCCATTGACCGTGGAAGGAAGGCGACGCCTGATCGAGCGGTGTCAGAGCCGTCCGATCGCCCATGTCGCCGCCGAAATGGGTATCTCACGACAATGCGCCTCCAAGTGGGTCAACCGGTATCGCCAATACGGTGAACTGGGATTGCAGGACCGATCCAGCACACCACACCATCAACCGGCCGCCACGGCAGCAGGGCTTGTGGCCGAGATCGAAGCGATGCGCCGGACCCGGAAATGGTCGGCGTCACGGATCACGTTCGAGTTGCGCACCGACGGCATCGTCATTGCTCGCCGGACCGTGACGAAAATCCTGCGGAACCTCGGGCTGAATCGTCGCAGGTTCATCGACCCGAACGGCGAGAACAACCGAAAACCACAGGTCATCGTCGCGAAACGACCAGGCCAGATGGTGCACGTCGACGTCAAGAAAGTCGGCCGAATCCCGGACGGTGGTGGTTGGCGTGCCTATGGCCGCGGCTCCGCACAGGCCAAACAATCCCAGCGACGCAAGGCGCGAGCGAAGCAACCCCGGATCGGTTACACGTACCTGCATTCCGCGATCGACGGCAACACCCGCTTGGCGTACACCGAGGCCAGAGACAACGAAACCGCCGCAACGGCCATCGATTTCATGAACAACGCCCGCGTCTTCTTCGCCGCGCATGGCATCACCCGGATCGAGCGGGTGGTCACCGATAACGGATCATGCTATCGGGCAGCAGATTTCACGGCTTCACTGCGAGAGGCGCGGCACTATCGCATTCGGCCGTACACGCCGAAACATAATGGGAAGGTCGAACGGTACAACCGTATCCTCGCCGAAGAACTGCTGTACTCCCGCGAATACACCAGCGAGCAGCAACGGCGCACCGCGATCGAAGTCTGGAACGTTCACTACAATTACCACCGACCGCATTCAACACGCGGAGGACGACCGCCCGCCGCTTACCGCCGGCACCGCGTCACCAACGTCCGTTCCTCATACATCTAGCCCCTCTGGAACTGCTGAGCCACGGAACCTGGCTCGCCTGCTACGGCGCCGGCGTCGACCTACGTTAGCTGCCAAGAATTTCCGAACGCACCCACTTCGTTCTACCGATTTCACTTCAGGATATGTTTCATATCAATGTGTTTCGTCGACTAAAGCCACGACCAGCTGGGCGCCATCCGAGGTTGTACGCTCGCTCACGTCGACACGAGTCGTACTAGTGCGTAATCCGATAAATGATTGAGAAACCCTGTCGAATTGAGGCATTTCGATCACCTCGACAACATTGCCAATGGCGTTCGCGGCGTGCCGCTTCAGATCGCCATCAACAGGACCTGGAACATTCACTTCGGCCAAATCAACTTGAACGATTGCGTTTCCGGAGACGGCCTGTGCCCCTCGGCCACCGTATGCAATCGCCTCGGAAACAGGGCGCAGGGACCACGCGATGCGGCCGGTACCTTGAAACTGATAGACAACCTCCTCACCGACCTCGGACTGGTTGAGATCGATCGACGTCAGTGTCAGCAATGGAGTGTCACCGGGACCGTTCGTGGGCGGGGCGGGAATGGGTTCCCCTGCAATCAACGCTCCTGCTTGCGGCACACCGGCACAACACCCCTGCGAATCCGATGCAGTCGAGGAAGCCGAGGAGATCGGCGGAACTGAAGGCTCACCGCACGACGCCAAAGCAATGACGGCAACGAAACATCCGATGTACTTACCAAGCTTCATACTCGAACGCTATATGAAATTCTCAAACAGATCATCGCCCCAATCCCGTTGGCGCGTCTTCTGTTAACCCTGGCTGTCATCGAGGCACATATTCGACGATACTTGCCCCAAATACAAAACCGGACAGTATGCTTTGCCTAAATCTTCCAAATCACACCGAAGGTGGGAACATGAGAACAGCGATGCGGTACCTCACAATGACGGCCCTAGCTGCCGCCATGACTATCGGATGGAATGCCCCCGCGGCATCAGCTGCCCCAGCCTGTGGCGGAAACACAGTCTGCACGTGGTCGGGCACGAACTACACAGGCTCGTACCGAACATTCAACCCCAATCCGAACGCCTTCTGCGGAACCACCGTGATCTCCGTCAGCTCCGCAGTCAACGGGTCTAGCAAAGCAATGGATTTCTGGTCGGGACCCAACTGCACCGGGGGGCACACAACCGTCTGGCCAGGCGGGGCAAACCCTAACCTAGGGTTCTCCGCACAATCGGTAGGATGGTGCACCGTTTGCCGGTAAATACTGGGGCACAATATATTTGCGTCACCAAGCGCGACCAGAAACAATCCGTCGATGCGACACACAGACCTCGATAACAACCGAGGCGTCAATGGAAATGCAACTACCGAAATCATGTTGTTGCCCTTTGGATTCCGTTGTCGCGAAAGCCGATGAGTGCGCACGATGCAGCGCAGCGTGCTACGGCGCTAACAGCAGGATGCTAACCCATCGCCCACACTCGTCCGGTTTCTCGAGGCCATGCGGTCCACCTACCGTTTCTTCTGCGTCGTTGCGGTGGAAAGGAATCGGCGCACACCTACGCTGTTACTCACCACGAATACTTAGGGAGCGGGCGGCCGCGCTCGACGTTGACCCGACCCCTTGCCAGATCAACGCCGCCGGAAGTGACCCCGGCGATGTCCCCGACCTCTTGTCGGACCGAGGAGACACAGTGGCCGCAGGCATACCGGAGACGGTGACGGTTGAGGTGCTCATGGAGTTCTCATTTCGGATGAGTAGCTGAGAGCGACGGGGTCGGGTCGTGGGCACGCGATCGTGTGCACTCAATTCAGTTGCAGCTCCGGCTTGTACAGATCCAACCAGTTGTAGATGTCGATGGCGCGATCCAAACCGGACCGGGTGGCGGGATCCACCCGCATCGGATCCTGCGCCGTCAGTTGTTGCATCCAGGTCCGGTCGATCAGGTCGACAGTTGTTGCATCCAGGTCCGGTCGATCAGGTCGAACAGCGGCGAATTGGTCTCACAGAGGATCTCCTTCGCGAGCTGCTGCAGGTTCCCCGCGTAGACCGGGTCCTGCGTCAAGGGATACCCGCTCTTCACATGATCGACGACCGATTGTGTGAGCACATGCATTGTGGGAGCACATGTTTTGTGGCGTGGCGCAGCAGGCTTTTCTCGCGACCGTCGAACGTCTTGAGGGAGGACTCTTGCGCGACGATTATCAACGCAGGTGTGAGTGCCTCGGACGCTTTTACCTGCCCTCGCTGCGATGTCCTTGCCTGCGCGCGTGTGAGCACGTCTAAGCAGGAATCGCCCACGCAGGTCGCACTCCTCGCCAAGGAGGGTGTCGGTCGCGGCCGGGCGTACCCCGATTACCGAATTGGCGGCGGATGAACTCGGAAGTCCGACCCGGAATCCGATCAATTCCGCTCGCAAGGACGATGTCTTTTGTGGGACCACACTCGACCGGCTTTTCTCGGTCGGCGAAAGACCTGCACGAGAGAGCGGGATGACTGGCGGACAAGGGTGGGTGTGCTGTCGATCGACGGGAGGATTTACGACCCAGCGGATCCGATCGGGAAGATGTTCATCGGCGCCCCCAGTTAATGGCCGAATTCGAATCAAAGGTTAACCAGAATCAGCTACCGCCCTCTTCGCAACCGCTGAATTCCATGGTGATGTGTCGCCCAAAGCAGAGGCGATCTGCGCGGCACGTGAATGATCGTGCAGACGGCGATTTACATAGCTGACTCCGTGATTATGCCGGAGCGACCACCACGCCGCCGACCCGCCCAACCCGCCGAGACCAATAAAATCACTCGTGCGCAAGAGGCCCAGGGTCCAGTTCACCGTAAGCCCCACTGTCTCATCGGAACCGCATGCCTGGGAGGCGAGATACTCATCGTGCAAGCTCTGCCCAAGGAGCTTACGAACCGGACCGTCTTTACGAGTCAGAGCCGAGTAGAACTTCGCTAGCGCCTGCGCGGACGCATGCAATTTGATCGCGCCGAAAACCGATGTCCGAAATTCTGCACTGTTGATTCGGTCCAACTCGACCAACCCGCGAGGATACTCGAGCACTCGCTCATAAGATGGGCAAACCTCGGGTACAAACTGTTTCGCACCACTGGGGAGCGCATATTCCAACTCCGCTACGCGCGGTAACTCTTCCACCGGGACCCCGAACCATCCATCCATGCCAAGGCCGGTCGAACATCCTCGGCGTAGATCTCGCCCAGCGTACGTCCGGTGGCTGATCGTAGGACACCATCGATCAGTGACCATAGGTGACTGCATGCTCAGCAAGGGTTGAACCAGGCATGCTTTCTGGCTCTGCCTCCGCCAGTAACCGTCGAAGCCCGTAGTCATCAAGTAAGTCCATTTGATCAGCACCGCTCGGGAATCCCGGCAGACCTGCACGATGGGTGAGGATGTCCCGCAACGTAGTGCAGGCCTTTCCCTTAGCTCCATGCTCTGCCCGGTAACGACTCACTGGTTCATCGAGCTCGAGAGCCCCTTGCGTGCCTGCTACCAAAGCGGCAAGTGCGGCAAAGGGCTTGGAGGTTGAATACGTGTGCACCAAGGTGTCGGACCGCCACTGCTGACTACGACCCCGGTTCGCCCAACCGCCAGACAAATTCACCACCTCCCGCCCGTCCGCCCATACCGACACAGCACCTCCCGTCTCAATGCCCTGCTCACACATGGAAACGAAGGTCTGTCGTACCGATTCGTAACCTGCCTCCACAAACCAGACACAGCCATACCAGCCTCCTAGATGCAATACCGGGACGATTCGGGTCTTCGGCGTTACCGCGAATGAATGCACACCGTCGAGTTCGGAGCCTTTCTGAGCTGAGAAATTATGGGTAACAAGTGGATTCGGAGGGAACCTGGAATTGGTCCCACGCGTACAGCCATCCCCGTTTTTCAACGCCTGAACTGACACTCCAACCCAATCGACCACAAATAGTCATGCTTGACACCAGTACCCCCTTACCGCCTAACCTATACCCCTAGGGGGTATGCTTATACTCCCCCAGAAGGGAGTCACATGACTACCCATCCGCAACGCTGACACGCGTCCAGTGCCGTCTTCGGCGGCGGTCGGTTGCGCAGAGCTCCCTACGTCATCGAGCGAGTGCACCTACTAGTCCGGTTCTTTCCGAGGTAGAGCCGAGACCGAAGAAATCTGAAGCGCGCGACCCCGGTGATGGTCAAGCCTCCGGCATCGATTCCCGCGGCCGGCGAATTGATCTCGGTAAGGCGACCGGACGGGAGGTGTGGACTGCTCCTTCCGTCCCGTCGATTCACCTCCTCCGGCCCGAAAGCCGACCGAATGTTATTTAGCCAACCATCAATGACTAGAAGGGAACACCGATGTCCTCTCCAAAACTTCTCATCGCCTACGACGGGTCACCGAACGCGAGGGGCGCAATGCAAACCGCTGCAGGACTTTTCCCCGGCGCTATTGCAGTGTTGCTCTACGCCCGCCAACCGCTGGAAGGCTTCGCCGCCCACCTTGAAGGCCATCCGGCTCTGGAGAAGCTACAGGGCCTCGACGCCGCGGCACTAGACGTTTCGGAAAAAATTGCCACCGATGGCGCGGAACTGGCACGCAGCTTCGGCCTTATCGCGGAGCCCCTGATCTCGTCCACGATGGCCACAGCATCTGAAGCCATTGTGGAGGCCGCTGAGGAACTAGACGTCGATGTGATTATCCTCGGATCCCGCGGCTTGCGGGGCTTCAAGGCGACGCTACTAGGAAGCACGTCTGCGAATGTCCTTCACCATGCCACTCGTCCCACTCTCGTAATCCCCTCGGATGCGGTAGCTTTGGCGCGCCGCAACAATCGGAGAACAGCGGACGCAAAATAGTCACTCCCGAACAGCCGTGTTGCCGGGTCCATCACTGACTTGTGCGTGATGAATCCGGCAACCACCGGCGCGGCATGCAGAACAAACTGACTGGCCGATCTCCCAATCGAGATCGGCCTTCGGGTGGTACCTGCGAGCACGTCCAGCTGCACCCGGGTGAACACGAGAGCGACTGTGGGGACGGTATCGAGTCATGTTGCGCGTCCGATCTGCAGATTGAGCCATTCGGAGATCCACTGGATCGCATTACGGCCCGCGTTGTCGACGACGAGAGAGTTGTAGTTCTGATGCGCTCCCGAGGCCAAGAAGGACGCCGCCTCGAGCCCCTCCCCTACCAAGGAGGCAAGGTCGTTAGCGCCCTGTGAGTTGGCCATGGTGGTCAACTCACCGGCCAGTGCTGGGAGATCCAGATCCTGTGCCTGCGCGGTATCGGTGGACGCGGCCGTCGAGGACTGCTTGCCGAGCAATGTCGGATCAGTCTTCGTAGCTTTACCGGAGAGCATGTTGACCGCGACAGAGGCGAGTTCGAGTCCGACCGGGACAAGACCGGTCATGGTAGCTCCGGCAGCGAGCGGGTCCGGGAGCTGTCCTGGCGGTGGGAGCAGCTTCTCGACTGCGGCCCAAGCGATTTCCTGCACCTGCCCAACGAGGTTTGCGAGCTTGATGATGTCGACACCTCCCAGGATCGACGCGACGAGAGCCGCGACCCGCGAGTAGCCGGACGGATCCGGGATTACCGACAGAATCTGCGAGACCCATTTCAGATCGACGCCGGCGGCCATCTTCACCAACGGGGAGAACTGGTTGTTCAAATCCCCAGCGATCTTGTGGGCACCCTGCGCGTCGAGCGCAGCGACCTTCTGTGGAAGAAGGTTCAGGTTCGCCAGAATCGCAGGCATATCCAGGGATGCGACACCGGTGGCCACGTTAAGAACTTGGTTGACGACCACCGTGGGTTTGAGCAAGGAGAGGACTCCGGAGGCAGATCCGAGGACGTCACTCGGTGTCGTTGCGAGCGGCGCGATCTGGCTGTCGAGGGTGCCAGCAGCAGTCGATAGCGAGGTCAGGTCCGGAGATGCGACCGGCAGCGTCGTGGAGCCCTTGCTGGCCAGTTTGCTAGCGGTGTCGGCGATCGCGGTCACCGTTGAGAGCGCACTGCTGAGATCAGATTGGCCGGCCTTGTCCAGAACCTGGCTGGCATTGTTTTCGGCTGACCCTGCGGGAGCTGCAGCGAGCTGCCCGTTCGCCGCAGGATTGGCGGCACCGGAGCCGAGTAGTTCAGCGAGCGGGCTGATGGTGTTCGCCAGAGTTGTCGCGCGGGAGGCGACCTTCTCGAGGTCGACTGTGCCGTCCGTCTTCGACAGTTCACTGGTCAGATTGCCAGTGGCTTTGGCGAGGCCGGGAAGGTCGGCTTGGGAGAAATCTGACGCCAGCGCGGTGGCCAGGTATGAATTGCCGTCTACCTGGCCATCACGTCCATTACTCGGGGCGTCGGTAAGCACTGAACCCAGCGACCCAAGCAGCGGACTCGATCCCTTCTGGATCGAGCAGTAAAGGTCTTTTGGATCGCAGATCGACGCGACCCGGCCCGACAGCTTCCCCATGCCCTGCGGCCGCGGACCAGCGATCCCCTTTCCTGACGGCTTCGGGCCGATGAGTGCTTCACCGTTCGTCCCGGAACCGGGATCGGCGAGTAACCCGACCGCGAGGACTTGCTCCGCCTTGATGGGGCCGGAGCCATTGCCGATCGCAGTGGCAAGATCACCTGCGATGTCCGCACCCTGGGAATAGCCGGTGATGGTGAACTTGATGCCAGAGCACTTCGTTGCGATCTCGGAGATCACATCCTTCGCCCTCGCTGAACCATCAGATTTGCTGTCTGCGTAGGTTTTTCCGTTGTCGAAGGCTCGGGCCATGTACGGCAGAGTGTAGATCTGTGCCACGCTACCGTGCTTGCCCGCGAGGCTGTCGGCGATCGGTTTGAGCATACCGACCGGGATCGAGGGATCGGCGTCTTCTGAGGTTTCCCAGGTTCCAGGGATGACCAGGTTGAATGTCTTCGAGCATCCGTTCGATTGGGCGGACGCGATGCCCGGAGACATCAAAGCGATGGAGGCTGCGACGACTGTTGCCGTCATCAGCATGCAGACCGGACGGTCGATGGTCAAACCTAGGAACGGCATGAGAACCTTTCTCTACCAGGGGACACGATGTACCTGTCCGCGCGCGGACTGGTCTGAAGCGCCCGATTTCAGGTGAGGGCCGTCATGGTGCTGGACGGATCGACTCCGATCAACGCGCCCTGTGAAGAACTGAGCTGTGCGAGGGCCGGGCGATCCTGTGTCGAGTGCGCATCCACGCCCGAGTCGCCGCTCCTGCGGGCTGAAATGTCCAGTGGGGGCATGTCCGGTGGGCGTTCCCAGCAGCGCTGGGTAAAGATGGAGGGGTGAATGCTCCAGCCGAACTGCCAGCCGACTACGCCCAGCTTCTCGATCATCTCAAGTCGCAAGTTCGGCAAGCGCGAGTGCGCGCCACCCGAATCGTCAACACCGAACTGCTCGGCCTCTATTGGGACATCGGGCACGCAATCGTGCAGCGTCAAGAGGCCGAGGGCTGGGGTTCAAAGGTGATCGACAGGCTCGCCGTCGATCTTCGATCGGCCTTTCCCGACATGCGTGGGTTGTCGCGGACCAATCTGAAGTACATGCGGCAGATGGCGAGCATCTGGGGTCGCGATGCAATTGGCCAACAACCTGTTGGCCAATTGCCGTGGGGTCATGTGACGGTATTGCTCGACAAACTGGATAACCAGTCCGACCGCGACTGGTATGCATCGACCGCTGCTGAACACGGGTGGTCGCGCAATGTGCTGCACAATCAGATCAACAGCGGTTTACGGCGCAGGATCGGTGCGGCACCGTCGAATTTTCAGGACCATCTTCCGGCCGAGGATTCCGATCTCGCTCAACAGTTGGTGCGTGACCCGTACGTCTTCGATTTTCTCGATATCACCGAACGTGTCGCGGAGCGGGAGCTGGAGTCCGCGCTGATGCGTCGGCTGGAGCAGTTCCTCCTCGAACTGGGACACGGGTTCGCTTTTGTCGGACGCCAGTACCATTTCGAGGTCGGTGATCAGGATTTCTATATCGACTTGCTGTTCTTCAACTGGGTGCAAGCGAGGTTCGTTGTCGTCGAGTTGAAGGTAGGCAGGTTCGAGCCGGAGTATGTCGGGAAGCTCGGCTTCTACGTTTCGTGGATCGACGACAACCTCCGTAACAAGGAGATTCATGCACCGACTGTGGGAATCTTGCTCTGCGCGGGCCGCAACGACAACGTCGTCCGGTATTCACTTGCCGGGACAACTGCACCCCTCGCCGTAGCCGACTACACCTATGAGACTCTCCCTTCCCAGGTTCGCGCTCTCGTTCCGACCGACGACGAGATCGCGGCAGCTGTGGAAGCCACCGTCTCCGAACTCGACTCTCAACTGCCTGGCAAACCTGACAACTCCGGCTGAGGGGCGCCATTCGATTCCGAACCTGGCCGACGTATCCACGGGTGTCGAGAGATCGCTATCGGTGTTTCGCACGAGGGTCTCCGAACGGGATCCCCGGCCTGCCCGGCGCGTCGAGGGGCAGGACAGTTCTACGTCCAGTCGATGTGTACGGATTCGATGGAATCGAAGTGGAATCCGAAAGTGTCGCCGTACTGGTCGAAGCCCTTGTTTTCGGGGTAGTCCATCGTGGCGTGACGTTCGAGGATGGCAACCACCCGGGCATGATCGTCGTTGGCCAAAGCCATCGCGAGTTCGCGTGTTTCGTCGAGACTGAAGGGGCTGTCGGAGTTCGCGAAGTCGAGGGTACGCACTCGGTAGTCGTAACCTTCCTCGGAGCCGTTGCGGACGGACACTCCCCCGCGGACTCGGATGGTGGCCTTTTTGGGTTGTCCGTCGGGTCGCAGGACGCCGGCGCGGTCCATGATGTCGCGTGCTTTGACGTTTTTGAGCTTCTTTTTCGCGTCGGCGCGCAGTTCATTGGTTTCGCCGGAGCGGTAGCGAGAGACCGCTGATCGTGAACGGCCGATTTTCTTTGCGACAGCGTCGATTCCGCCGAGGCGTTCGATAGCGGCTCGCCGTTGTGCGCGTTCGGTTACGTCGGGGTGTGGGATTCGTCCTTGTTGGGCCCAGCGGCGCAGTGTTCGGTCAGATGGGGGCTTTCTTCCGGCGTCGATAGCTGCTTGTCGTAGGCCTTCTTTGCCGATTTCGGTACGGATCTGGCGTACGGAGACTTTGCTGGTGAGTCCGGCTAATCCCCCACTTTTGACCGATTTGGATTTTTCGATACCGCTGGTCGCTGCTGTTGAGACGGATACGTTGAGGCCGTCCAAGCCGACGGTCTTTTGTGCGGGTTTGGTAGATCGTGGTTTCGGAAGATGCAAGGCCACTATATGTTTCCTTCATCTTCGTCGGTGAACGCAGCTTTGAGTGCGAGGTTGATCTCGTGGGTGTCGCGGGCGTCGGTCAGCATGACGGTGATGTCCTCGGTGAGCGGGGCGTGCTTTTCGAGAGTCATCTTCCCGAGTGCGTCACTGTCGTCGGCGATGTCGATACCCGGGGGCAGTGGGTAGACCCAAGAATCGGTGACCGTGCGCAGGGGCCAACGCCCGGTTTCGCGTGCAATGCGCATCGCGACGCGGCGACCTCGCCAGCGGCAGTGCGCGATGATCGCTGCCCGCCAGAGCGGTTGGTGATGATGTTGCATTTGTTTGGCGGTCCACATGTCCGGGTTGACCATTCGGCCGATGTAACCCTTGTAGCAGGCGCCGATGAACCGTTTCATTGCTGTGTCGCCTGTGTCGACGGCAACTTTCCGGGCTTCGCGGAGGATCTTGGCCCACTTGTCGAGGGCTCGACCTTGTTCGGGGTAGACCCATGCTTCGGTGATGTCGAGGTCGTCGAGTTCTGCGCCGATTCCGCCATCTGCGATGGACGTTTGCAGTGCGTCGAGGCTGACGGTGGTGATCCAGGTCTGCACAGGTTGGTCGGCGAGCATGTGTGGGTGGGGCAACGGCAGATTGGGTGGGAGTGCCAGCATGTCGCCGGGTGGGAGGGTTACACGCCAGAGTCCGAACGGGGTTTTCGATTGCCGGGCAGCGTCGAGCGCGTTCTCGCCGCGAAGATGTCGGGGTTTTCCGTAGCCGAATTCGAGCATGCCAGCGGAAGCGAGGTATGCCGCTCGTTGGTCTATCGATACCAGTTGTGTTGTGTCGGAGAGTTCTTCGAGGGCAGGGATGCGTGTCCATCCGACTGCAGGTTCGAGATCTCCGCGGGGTTCGCCGTCCAGGGGTGGCACGGGTCCACCGGCAGTGACGACGATTCCTTTACCGCTGCGGGTGCGGTCGCGTTTGATCTTGTCGACGATGGCGGCACCGGTGCGTGCTGGAGTGGGGCCGGGTAGTACGCCGAGGTGTTGTGCGCACCAGGCGAGTCGGCGTCCCAGTTCCTGCGCGGCGAGGAGGTCGTCGTCGGGGAGGTAGGTTCCGGCGGTGGGTGATCCGAGGATCCCCATGTCTCCCACTCGATTGCCCCATCCGAAGTCTTTGTTCCAGTAGGTCCACACGTAGGGTTCGATGAAGATGTCGACCATGGATGTGAAGTTCCCGGTGGTGCGGGAGAGGTGAACGACGTGGCCGGGTTCTCCGCGGAGTTCCCATCCTGCAGTCAGCATGGGGGTCAGTGTGGCATGGAGGATGGCGGTGAGTTCTTCGGCAGCGCGGGTGCGGAGGATTTCCATGTCGTCGACGTCGTCTTCGCTACCTGGGTCGATGATCCATCCGAGCATTTCGCAGGCTTCGATTCCGACGATCCAGATCTGTGCCGGTGCGCCCAGTGGGGTGAGCGTTGCCCATCTGATGAGTTTGTCGAGTTTTTCGATGGAATCTACTGGGCCGGTGAGTGTGTGGCCGGATGGTGTGTAGGTGCCAGCTGCTGTGACAATGACGGCGTGGCCGTCTGCTGACTCGCTGGCGGGAGGTAGCGCGGCGGGTTCGGTTGCGCCCCGTTCGGACGCCGGGGTGGGTTCCGGTTCCACGTCTTTGGAGCGCTCATCCGGAGGGGCGACGATATCGTCGATGGCTGGGATCTCAGCGGCGTCGGAACTCGTTTCGAGAGGAGCGATGTCGTCAACGTCGAACAGTGAAGGCTGGTCTGGCTCGGGAATTTCGTCCGAACGTGTAGCGGATTCTGGTGTTTCGAGCTCGAATAGCGCGAACTGCTCCCCTTTCTTCAGCGCCATGCTGCATCCTTTCCGTTCACTGTCGTCCTCATTCGAGATCGAATGCGGCGCGCACGGCTATGGACAGTGATTCTTCTTGTGCTGGCAGAAGATAACCGATGACGTTGCCGAGTGCACTGACGGGAATGGTGGTGATGTGATCGCAACTGACCACCGCGTCGGCGGATAGTCCGTTCGCGGCACTGACGGACACCTCAGTGGACAGTCCTCGGATCTCGTCGGTGATGGGCGCTACCGTGACGGTCCCGAGGTGTGGACGGACCACCTCTCGGGTGAGTACGAGGACCGGGCGGACTGTGTCGAGGTCGGCTTCGTGAATTGGTCGCATCAGCTCAAGCCGGTTGACTGCGGATTGGCGGCGTGATGAGCGAGAGAACTCAGGTCATGTCCGGATGTGGCGTTCGCGAGAATCTCCGCGTCACGTGCGGCAATCTGACGGCGACGTTCGCGCTCGAGAGCGCGCAACACTACCGAGGCTCGCGAGGTGGCGCGATGTTCCCTGATTTCGTCGTCGAGAAATGCCACGATCTCGTCCGGTAGTCGTACCGCGATCTGCGTGCTCATATGTCCATGGTACCGAAGTGGGATTCACTTTGGTACCGCGATCGTGTGCGAGTTGAGGAACCGATCATTTCAACGGGAGTCAAGGGTCGATGAAGTACTCAGAGGCCCTAATGCGGCACACCTTCCCACGGTCCCGTCGATGGTCACGTCTTCACGTCGGCACGGCGCGGACCACTATTACTGAAATATTCGGCATGAGACAAAGCTCTTCGGGGATTCAACTCTCGATGCCGCCACGTTGTGGCCCCTCTCGACGACGCGACTGCCTCGCTAGCGTCGAGGAATTAGCAGTACACCGTGTACACGGTTGGCGACGCCACCGCGAGGATTGAGTCCGGCCCCCTCCCCCACCCACGATCTCGCCAGCGCGCGGACTACATATCTGAGATCAAATACGCGTTCACCAAGTCGTCAATCCGCGAAGTGAAATCTCCAGGGTCGCCAAGCACCTGTATGACTTGAATCGCGCCGATGAATCCCGCGCACAGATTCTCAGCCAGGCGCTGGGCGGCGGAGGCGGGGAGCTGTCCGTCTGCGATCGCGGTATCGACGACTCGGCTGACGAGTTCCACCCACTTGCGGAATGCGGGTCGGGCGGTATCGAGGCCTGCTTCTGTGGTGAGCCTGAGGCCTGCTCGGGCCAGGTCATCGTCAGCGATAAGCGCCGCCGAACCGTTAAAGAATGCAGCCAACTGCTCGATCGCCGGTATTGCTGATTCGTCGGTTGATTGTCGGGTTTGGCGGAGCGCGGTCAACCAGTGGTTGATGAGTTCTCGCGCGATCGCTTCCTTGGAGTCGAAGTGGAAGTACACCGCTCCTTTCGTGGAGGCAGCCTCCGCGATGATGTCGTTCAACGAGGTGGCGGCATACCCATCGATCGAGAAGGAGCGTGCAGCTGCCTTGAGGATCTTTGCCTTCGTGTCGTGCGCTCGTTGTTGTCGGGGTCGTTGGCCGGACGGAATGATCAGATGGAGTCGGTCGTCTGGGTCAGTCAATGCGGGTTCCTTACCTGCAGTCGGTGGGGACTTCGCGGGCGCCATCCCCTCCATGATGGCGCCTTTCCTGTCCCTCGGAGACTGTGGCGTTGCTGAGTTGCAGCGCTAGTCACGCTGTAGGGACGAGTTGGTCGGCGAACTGGGCGTCGGTGGCTCGCATGTCGATGAGCGGGGGGTTCTCGAAGCCGGCCGCTCGGGCCGCGGTGTCGAATTTTTCGTACCGGCGCCACGACGTCGATGTTGCAACAGGAGGGTTTGATGTCTGAGCGATCATCTCCCAGGTGAGAGTTGGGTCTGCGAGCTTGCGTCGTGCGGTGTCCTTGACAGGGTCGGGTAGGTCCGATGTGGCAATGAACCATTCCAGATCGGCGTGCGCCGCCGCCTCGTCGTTCGACGATTCCGGATCGACTGAGGAGCTCGTCTGTTCGGAGGGGCTCGAATGCGGAGCGCTTTCCCGGGCGTGATGCGTTTCCACGACGCCCAGAGAAGGCTGGAATCCCTCGGCTGTTTCGTTGCGCATGACGCGCCTTTGCGTAGCGACCATGCCCACGCCTGCAGCGGCATTGTCGATCTCGATCTTGTAGTCGGAATACGCGATACCCGTTGCTTTGATCAGGATCCCCAGTCCATGGGTGAAGGCGAGTACCAGCACCGGCGGAATGATCGCGATCATGGCAGCAACAGCAGGGTCGAGAGGCATGTAGCCGATACTCTGACCTGCCGCAACGGCCTGTTGCGCAACCGTTGCAGAGTGGAACGCATGGTAGGCGTTCCCAAGGATGCTGATCGCGACCACTGAAACAGCCACGGCAACGTAGAAGTACTTGTCGCGCCGATGCATCTTCAGTTTGCTCAGAATGACGATGGCTACGGTTGATCCGAAGATTGCACTGTCGACGATGACGGGAAAGATCCATGCGAGGTTTTCGGGGATGGTTCCTTGGCGCGCGAGGTCCCGCTGGACCGCGAAGGAGAGGACGAATGCGCCGGCGGTGATCCCGATCGCGATGAAAATCGCGATGAGAAGTGCGGCGATCAGTGCTCCAAGCTGGATCCGCGCGGCGCGCAGACTAAAATCACCCATGATCGGGTTTTCCTTCCTGCAAGGGGGTGTTCTCGGTCTGGAGTCCCGCTGGTTGCCGCCGGCGGGGCTCCTCTTGTTTTCGAAAGATTTCCTTTGGTGGGAACTCCTGTGTTTGGTCCGCTTTGCGTGCGGTGTGGACCCACAGTCATTTGTGGCGGTCACATGCGAGGGGCGACTGATGTTGTTTTGCGTAGTACTCAACGCACTCGGCAAGCTCTTGCCAACTGCCCGCGGGTTGATTCCAGATGCATGTCGGGTGATCTGCGATTTTGCGCGACTGCAGCGGACGGCTCACGCAAATTGCTCGCCGCTTTGCGCTGCCATGGCTTTCAAGAGCTTCAGATCGGAATGTCAGCAGATGAAGGAACATGGCATTGCACGCCCCAGCAAGGACTCCCACTCCGGGCGGGCTCGCCGTGTGCCCGCACCCGCCGGCTGACCACTCGAAATACTGAAGTCCGTGGAATGCTTCCCAGGTGCAAACCCATTCAGCGGGCGCGCTAAGCGCCGCTGCGTAGGTCTTCTAGCCGAAGTACAAGATGCCCCTTGCCCGTGACCGAAATTCACAATCAGGACAATTCATGGAGTGCATGCACGCCGTGCATGCCGTGCACGCAGCGCCCTACAGTCCTCTGGCTTTCAAGTATTCGTCCAGCGCAGCCTCGGTCATCGACGCCTCGCTGATTTCGCGATCGCCTGTCTCGTACCGCAATTTGTCGACACTGCGCCGGAGGCGATCCTTGGTCGAAGGTTTGATGCGCGTGTTGTGGGTCATCGACAGCTTCTCCTCCTCGTCTTTGCGGCCGCTGAGATCCACTGAAGGCGACGATGGTGCAGGTGCAGGTGTCGCAGGGGTCGTGTCTCCCCTGGGCGGACGTTCCGGGATGAGTTCAGCCGGGTGAGTCTTACGAATGGCAGGTTCCCGCTTCACGCTCATGCCGGCGCTCCGATCACGATGGGCAACTCAGCGAGCAAGTCACTGTATGCAAGTTGCAGTGTCAAAGCCTTTCCGCCCTTGAACTGGTGAATCGGTGTGCGATTCGAATGCGCATCCTGGCGGGCCGCGAGTTCCGGGATCGACGTCTTGGCGACGAGAGCTCCGTACGTCTCCCGTAACTCGCTCTCTCGGAACTCATGTTCGCCGGTGGAGCGTTTACGACTGATCACGATCTTGTCGAACGCCAGCTTGGGGTTTGCGCGTTTACGAACGGTGTCGATCGTCTCTTCGAGCTTCTGAACACCACCGACGCTGTCGATTGTGGGTTCGGTGATGGCGACAACGCCATCTGCTGCGATGAGAACCGCGAACAGCACCTTGCCCATATTGGGAGGGCAGTCGAACAGCACGGCGTCATACGGAGAAAGGTCGAGCCCTTCGAACGCAACGTCTAGGCGAAACACCAGGTCATTCGACCCATCCGATTCGATCTTTCCGAGTTCTTCGTCCGCTGGAATAAGGTCGACGCCATCCCATGGAGTAGCGATGATCGCCTCCGCTGCAATGCCTTCCCTGGTCTGGTTCATGAGGTGGTAGGCCGTCATCATGCCCTCTTCGAGCGTGACGCCGAGGCCTCCGGTCGTATTGCCCTGCTGGTCCATATCGACGACGAGCACTTTTCCGCCGACCGCGGTGATGGCGCTGGCAAGCCCGAGCGTGGAGGCCGTCTTGCCTACGCCACCCTTCTGGTTGCCGAGTGCGATTTTGCGTGGCTGCATTGCGGACCTTTCATCGAGGGCGTTGACGCGTGCATTGCGTGTGGATCACGCACTGCATGCAATATGTGCATTGCTTGCCGTGTGCGCAGTCCACGCTGTACGTGGATCGCATGCAGACTGTGCGTCACATGCGATCTGAGCACCGCATGCATCGCATGCTGTAGCTGCTCTGCCCGCTAGACACGCACACTGTGCATTACGTGCGCGCGTAGCATAACACGCATGTAATGCATGTCGTTCAAGCCTTGCACTCTGTGCGTGTCGTGCATTTCGTGCATGCTTTGCGTTACGCGCAAACCATGCTCGCAATGCGATTCCTGCAAGCATTGCGCGTAATGCTTGCGTTGCTAGACACGCTCGTATTGCAAGACACGCTTGCATAACGTGCAACGCATTCCCTGCATTGTTTGCAACCCTCGCATTCTTCGCTCGGCGTGCACTGCGTGACATGCGTGCGCCCGTCGCAATGCACTCATAGCACGCATTTCACGCAGTGAATGCTCATCACGCATTGCATGCATGCAGTGCGTACGGCGTTGTGCATGGAGAACTCGCAGCGCATGCATCGCGTGGTCTGCATGGTTTGCACGTGCTGCATGTATTGCATGCACTGCATGCGCCCGCAAAAGTGCTGTTCACAGCACTAACTGGTCTCGAGCGAATCAAGAAATTCGCCACGAAGATCAGACATCGAGGCAAAGGTTCGACCGGCCGAGAGCAGATTGACTGTCGTGATCGCCCGATCCCGACATGTCGCAGGCCCCGAATCGAACCAGGAGGCAGATAGTTCGCAGCGAGAGTGTCGAGGAGATCGATCTGAAACTCCTGGAATGCCAACTGGCTCGAGGCCCGAGATCAGGGGGATTCGACCATTCCGGTTTGGACAGCACGGATTGTTCAGAAGTCGCCGAGCGACCATATTCAGCCAGTTCGTACCCAGGGCATCATTTCGAGGCCGGCGGGAACGGGCTGCCACTTCAGAAAATCTCTGATACTGCCCCGCGGCGGTAGGTCGACAGATGCACATGCTGTCAGTCGAAGCCAGAACATATTTCATCTCATCGGGCTCGGAAGGCCGAGACCCGCACGAGGGCACACAATGAACCGCGAGACGTGCACTGAAAGTGGCTTCCGGCACGCGGCGAGGAGGGGCGAACGACCACACTGAATCCCCATTTTGGTTGGGCGGAGGGACACCTAAGTTTATTGAGAGTTGCAACTACAGCAGATTTCATTGGCCAAATGGCGTGTTCACCTGACTCGCGAAGAATGTTTTCCGAGACATCCCAGGTACCTCCGGACCCGTGCACAATCGAAATTTCCGCGCGAAATGCGCGTCGAGTGTGTGACTCCGGAGGTACAAGGCAAACGACATACCGAGGTCCGAATGGGGCCGAGGTTCGGTCGACGTGTGGGCATCAAAGCGAATCCAAGCAGGCATGGAGTTATCGTCACAGTGACGAAATCAGGTTAGGGGATACGGTGGGGATGATCAGCACTGTGAGGGCCGATTTCACTGCTTCACGAGCAGAATTTTCGCATGCGGGCACTCGCACCCAGCGTCGTGCAGTTCGGTACAACCAAACACGCGTGTCCATTCGACCGGGTGGGGGAGTGGCGGCGATAAAGACCTAAGTCAAGTGTCTGTGAGAATCCCGTGCAGGACGCCTACTCTGCCGTGTCGGCGGATACGAACGTCACAAGGTGGCCGACGGTTGCCCGCAACAGTAGTGCCTTACATGCAATGCATGCCTTGCAACGCACGCATTGCGTGTATGGCACGCGCGACCAGAATGCCTCGCAACGCGTGCGTCACATGCAGTGATCGCAAGGCCATTCTTCCGCGCAAAATAGCCTCTACCTGCGAAAATCAAATTTCAGGATCAGACGCACCGCAGCATTGCGGGACGCACGACAGGGCGACACGTCCTCAGGCGTGCGAACGTGTCGGCATCCGGGACGGCAGTTTCCGACGTGACTATGCGCCCCGACGGCCACTATTCACTGGTTTGGGCGGGTTCAGTCCTTCGAAAGCGGGGGTCGAGTGCAATGCATAGACCCAAATACCGTCCTCCTGATTCTCAGTGCACGATCAACCACCTCACGCGTATTCAGACCAGGGCAAGCAGGGCTTTATCCAAGCGCAATCCTTCTCGCCAGCACTCGTTGCCCACCATGCGGCGCGATTCTGGACGTGCACTGCAGCCTTGGATTGGACGGCCTCAATGCTGAAGTTTGCTCAGGTGCGCACGAATGCTGGCGAGACTCCTCGCGCGGTGGTCCGGGTCCGCTGCCATTTTCGTGCGGTGTACGTGTGAGTTTTCGAGTAGTTGTTGTTCCCTCTTTCTCGCCAGGTCGGCCGACCTACGCTGTTCGCTGGGGGATTCTCTCGTCCAGTCGATGCCGTCGAGCCTTCGTCTGAGGTAGCCCAACGGCGAACCCAGGCTTGATCTCGTCGGCCAGATCCACCCCCGGTCTGCTGTGTCACGGGAGAGCGTCAGTGCGATGTCACGGCCGGTCCACCGAGTCATATCGATTTTGACATCGCGGAGAAGATCGCAGATCACCCCGATATGTCCGGGTGGTCTGAGGGCCGGAGCATGGTTCACGAGTTCAGCCGCAGTCCTTTGAAGTGCCAGAGGCCGCGGTGTCCGAGCGCTGCTTCGTTTTTTCGATGTCGGCCGAGTTCGCGCGTGTACGCGTTGGTGAGTTCTTCCTAACGGAAGAACTTCAGAAGATAAAAAACCAACACTAGATAGGGTGTCAGCTCCTATCGACCCTGGTCGACCGGTGTTGGGCGGGTTGACTCGGTTGAGGCCGTCCCCCCGAGAGCTCCGAACCCTGCGGCGGGGAGCCCTCTCAGAGGCACGAGACGGCCGTGTCTTGGCGACCTTTCGAGGTGGTGTCGTTGCTACGACTGTTCGAGGAGAAGACAGTGACCATGTCGATGCAGCGCGGTGCTGTTGACCCCCGTGGTGGGCCTCAGCAGCGAGAAATTCCAGGGTTTTGAGGTTTCGCCCCCGGACGTGTTCGATGCCCATTCCAAGAGCGATGAGCACTCTCCTGGCGCGGTTGACCGAGGATTCGCTGACTTTGGCCCGGGCAGCGATTGTTGACTTGGCTGCGCAGACCCCGCGGCCTGTGTGGGATTCGGCGAAATGTGCGTGAGCTTGTGCCACGAGGTAAGCCTTGTCGGGCCTGATCAGGTTGCGCGCGCACAATGCCTTGCCGGCCGGAGTGGTGGTGTGGTGCCGGAACTGGCGGAGCCATTCCCTGCGTGACGTCCAGACCGGAACGCGTGCTTGTTCTTTTGGTTCGACGGGGAGGGACCAAGAGCGCCCACGCTGGTCAGTGCGCTCGTTGAGTTGTCGTGCGGCGGCTTCGATACGAGCCACACGTGCGAGCGCGTCGTCGACTGCTGCTTGCCATTCGTCGACTTCTGTCGATTGAGAGACAACGGATCGGGTGCCGATGCGCGACACGCCGACGGTTGGTGATATGGAATGAGTTGGGGTGTATTCAGGGTATGCGCTACCCTGAGACATACCTGCCATAGGTAAGTCCCTTCCAGGGGATGCAGTACGAGCAGAGAAAGCGCCAACTTTCGAAGCTCACCTCTCGAGAATGTTTCGAGAACGGATGTCGGAGAACCTGCCAGTTCTCAGTCGACGTCAAGGACCTGCCAGTCCTATTTCGCCGCGATGCGGTCCGCTCCCAATCACCCCCTTCGGGGGCCTTTGTACTTTTCAAGAGGTCTGCGCTGTTTAGTTAGGTATCGGGGTACTTCGCTCGCTGCCGGCTAGGGGCGCCCTCCCTCTCTGCGGATCCGCTGTACGCGCGTTGCGGCCGCGGTCGTTCGAGAGGTCTGTTCGATCCGGCGGCCGCACATCGGTACCGCTATGGGTAGGGTGCTGGCCTGCTCGGAGGGGACATTCGGTACGCAGAAGTGTGATCCTGGCGTCGCGAAAGCTGAAATGTGATCTGGACGTGCCAGAAATGACACCGAGAACACGTCCGCGGGTATGGCGGAATTGCGTTTCTGCGATATCATCGAGTAAGCACCGCCTCTTCCTTTCGAGGTAGTGGTGGTCACCGCCTCTTCCTTCTCTGGGTTAGTGGTGGTCAGGAAGCTGGGAAGCTTCCACAACCGCATAAACGGACAGCCCCCGATGCCGCCAAGCCCTGGGGGTTGTTCGCTGTCTAGGGATAGTTCATGCGCCGACCGCAAGCTGCTCGATGCGACGCAACGATCCGGCCGCTTCGACTTCGAGAAGTCTTAGCTGCTCCGGATGCAGCTTGTCGCTGATGTAGTCCGGTATGTCCAGTCCGTGTGTGATGGCCAGTATGAGCACGGAGTAGTCCCCAGCAGGGATTCCGAGTTCGGCGGCCCGATCCTCGTACACCTTGTGCTGCTTGAGGGGAGCACGAGTCGCGATGTGTCCGCGAGGTCCCTTGTTGTGCTGTGCCATGAGGAAAGACTAGAACCAATCTGTAACTGATACGGGTAGGCGCGCTTGTTCGGTGTGTCGCGTGTGGTTGATGTTGCCATGGAGTTCTGTGGGATTTTTCGGCGGCCCGCGTCACAGGCCGCCGCCGGCCCGTCCAGCGACGAGCCCGATGGGGTGTTTCTAAGGCTTCACCGAAGGCGGATCCTGGGTGTGTCGGCGCCGGCTCGTTCGAAGGCGTTCTCGTGTCGGAGTCGGTTCGAAACTTGAGGAGCGGATGGAGATGCTTAGCGCTCATGCTCTGAAATGCCGGGTGCAATCATGTGTGATTGAACGAGGGGGAGGGGTGGGGCAGCCCACGCGTGAGCTGCTGCCTCCGCAGCGCACTGTCGTGTGACGAGGAGAGGAACTTGTGGACAGTGGACGGGGGGGTCGTCGGAAGGATCCGGAAAGGAAAACTCGATGTGGCCTCTTGTCGAATGTGCATCTCGAACGGGGAGAATTTTACGTTTCGTGTTCGCGGGCGAGTCGTGACGGGACTTCGGTTGGCGCGAGGTTCATCTGCGTGCAATGCCGCGGTTAATGCTCTTCATCGCAGTTACGCAAAGGATTTCGTTCGGCAGGTGGGGCAGCAAAGTCGCGTGTTGTTCGACTTCCGCCAGTGCAATGTTCGGGTCGACATATCGGGAGAGAAGTGCACCTGCGTTCGAACGGGTGCTGTGTGTTTCGTCAACATGTGTTCCTCGGGGTCAATGGCTCCACAGTGCCAAGAGTTCGGCCCGAAGGCTGGGGGAGCGAACATAGTGGTTAGACCTCAGTTGTGCGCTGGGATGCCCAACGTCGGCGAGACGCTTTTCGACGTCCGCAGCAGGAAGCGGCACTAGATCGTTGCGAACGCGGAGAAAGCAGTGAAATTGGCTGGGGGAGAGGGGCATTCTTTCCTGATTGGATATCACGGCAGCGGGTGGCAGTAGCAATTCGTCATCCATGGAGACGCGAATGACGACGTCCCCGCGTGCAATGCTGCATGGCTTTTCGATTGTGAGCGTTTCGAGTCGGTATCTCGCTGTCGGATCGACCGAAAGCTCCTTCGTTGAAGGCTTTTTCACAGGTGGGGTGCGCGTGTGAGGATGGCTCTCGTGGCGCCTGATGAATACTCTGTTGGTCGGAGTTGGAAGAAAGTCGTTGTCGAGGTTCTGAATTCGTCCTGCGATGCCGGGGATGGGTACGGCTCGCCCGGTTGCCCATTCGCGTTCAGCGTTGTCGATGAATGTCTGGTCTACGGTGGTGGTTTCGTCGATGTTGTTGATGAATGCGCGACTGTCGGCGACCACTTGAGGGTCATCGGAAATGATGACCGCCTCATGGGAGAATATGGAGTTTTCGGAAGCATTCGCCGAGCCGATTACAGCTCGTTGGTTCGTCACGATGACCTTGGCGTGCAATGCTGACGACGAGAGGATGCGAACGCCCTTGCTGAGGTAGTGCGAAAGAACGACAGGTGAAGTGGCGTGGGCGCGGATCGCCGCGGTTGAAGCATTGACGACCAGAAGGTCTCCACTGCGAAGTGGAAGTAGTTCAGGCGCAAGGTGTCCAAGGTAGGGGACAGCGGCATAGCGTGGGCCTCGCGTGCGGATTGCGCGAGTGATGTGTGGCCACGGGTTCGGTCCGTGGAAGCTGGTCCCCATAACCTAGAACGGTAGCGCGAATCGGGCCCGATTTATGGCGCCTGAGTGAAGTTGCTGTTGTTCTGCGTCACCTCCGAAGCAGAAGCATCGTCCGGATGTCTGTCGTGGAGGTAGTGGAACGGTGTGGCGATCACCCCCCGCGGGGCCAGGCGATGTGATTTTCCAGTGCTACTGCAACGCTGTCGATTCGGCGTGCGAATCCGATACGGGACAGTGGCAGTAGTAGGGCGGACGTGCCGGGGAAGGCGTCTGCCGCCCGTTCGAACAGCGCCCTGCACAGTTCACCGGGAAACTCTCCGCCTGAGCGATCCCGCCGAGGTAGGGTGGGCGTGGTGGCTCGTGATGGCGCTCGAAAGAGGAACGTGCAGAGAGCTTCTCAAGCTTGCAGTGGAGGTCGATTGGCGTGGTCTTCATGAGCTGGTGAACCCATGCGTTGCGTCGGGAAGCCGGTTTGTTTGCTTGAGGTTGAGGTTCGTCTACTGCTCTCGGGCCGTCGCTCGTTCCGAGTTCAGGTGAGGTGGCGGCTGGGAGGCGTCAGCGTGGCTTCGACGCCCCATCAGGTAAAAGGCGATAGTGGCCGGCGTGATGGTTG
>NZ_JAANTF010000017.1:0-44180 GCF_011290655.1 Rhodococcus sp. D-46
CCGCGCCGACAGGTCCGTGCGCGGCAGGGCAACATCCAGTGAAACTGTCATACCCACACTATAGACAAGCGTGGCCTTCTGTCACAAGTGGCGACTTGTCTATCGATCAACGTGTCCGGTCAGTACATCTAGCAGGCGAAGCCACCCGCATCAGCAACCGAATCCGTGGCTTGCTGACCAGTATTCACCCAGCCTTGGAACGCGTCCTCGGCCCTCGAATTGCCCACCCTGCAGTGCTGGAGATCTTGTCTCGATGCGGTGGCCCGACCGGAATACGAGACGCCGGCACCCGCAAAATCACCACGATTGCCACCAAACACGCACCACGCATGGGTACGCGATTGGTCGCCGACGTCCACGCCGCACTCGAGACACAAACCGTCATCGTTCCGGGAACGACAGCTGCCGAGATCGTGTTGCCGAAATTGGCCGACTCATTGAAAACCATTCTTCAGCAACGCAAATCAATCAGCGACGACGTGGAGAGGATGCTCGATGACCACCCTCTTTCCCGGGTCCTGACCTCCATGCCCGGCATCGGGGTCAGGACCGGCGCACGGATCTTGCTCGAGGTCGGTGACGGTTCAGCATTCGCCTCAGCCGCTCACCTCGCCGCCTACGCCGGGATCGCACCGGTGACCCACCGCTCGGGGACGTCGATCCGAGGGGAACACCCCGCCCGATCAGGTAATCGCAAACTCAAACGCGCCCTGTTCCTCTCGGCGTTCGCCGCGCTGCACGACACCGCCAGCCGCACCTACTACGACCGAAAACGAGCCGAAGGAAAGAAGCACAACGCCGCCCTCATCTGCCTAGCCAGACGCCGCTGCGATGTTCTCTACGCCATGCTCAAGAACCATGAACCCTACCGATCAAACGCCGCGACCGCCGCTTGACGAAAACAATAGGGACACCCCCCGAGGCGACGGTCGAGCAGATACTCGCCTCGAACGTTCGGCAGATCCTGGTGCCGCCGACGGAAGAATCGATCGAAGCCACATTGATCGAGAAGCGGCGATCACGCGACGCCACCGGTGGAATGTATCCACTCTCGCTCCCACAACACCTAAGCCTGTACTCGAATGCCGGCGATATTCGCGTGGTGGCCGGTTTCGGGGGCACTTCGGGGACGGGAAGTTTCATCTGCACTTTCGCCGACGAATCTCGGATCACACTGGCATTGAACCTCGTTCAAGGGCTGACTGATATCTGGGATGCCCCCACAGCGGTCCTCTACCGGCGAGCTGAGTCGCGGGTTCAGAGTTACGTGCCCGGCGGTGCGACGATCGGCAGCTGCACCTATTTGGGTCAAGAGTTCCCCGTCGACGAAACCCAGCTCCCGCCCACCGTGGAGGCCCTTCCGTATCGTGACGGCACCGTGGTCATCCAGCGTGATCTGTCCGCGCCGTTGACTGCCGATGACATCCGCAGCATCCGTGCCGCGGCGGGCCTGCCCACCGAACGACGGGAAATCACGCTACCGAAAGGCTCACGACTGGTGTTATAGATCTTCGTAGCGCTGAAGCGGGAGCTGCCCTGCCGGAACGACTCTCACCGCATGGCCGCAGATTGACGGACTTGCCGGGGATATCTTGAGGGGCGACCTGGTGTTCGTGAGGGGTTCCATAGCGATCGCCATCAGGGTGGGGAGCGGGTTCTTCAGAGGCAACGTATCCCCGAGAACGCTGACGCGTTCACCGTTGTCGAATCTCCGATTCTTGTGATCTGACTCTCAAGTAAGGAGTGCCGGTTGCTACTTGTTTGCAGGATATCGTTGACTGGATGTCCAGAACCCGACAATCCGGGTTACACGTTGCGCAATGCGCGGCGTGGTGCAGCCACGACGAGGAGTCCACGATGAAGAAAACACTCGCGGCGTTGGTGCTCGCTGCGACAGTGCTCCTTCCCGCCGTGGCAGGCTGCAGCAGCAACGAAAGCGTGTCCTCCGCTATCTCGGAGTCGGACACACAGAGTTACCGAGGTACCGAATTCGTCAGCGAACCAAAAGAAGTCGGACCACCGAAATGGTCTGTCCTCAAACCTGACGGCTGGACGCCGGGAGGGATGATTCTCCCCGGTACCGACGACATTCTCACCTTCCAGACGCCGAAGACGGCTACCGCGCTCGGATCGATGGACTTCGCTGGATTCTCTGCGAAGAACGCGCCTGACCCTGGTCTCAGCGCTGCCGATTTCCTGCAGATGGAAGTCGATGCGATGACCGCACCGGCCTCGGGCGCCGACAGGTCAACGCGGCCCACCACAGTAGGTGGATACGAGGCCATGATCATCGAGTCCCGCCAGGAACTGTTCGAAGGCGTCTGGAGCCGCTCGAAGTCGACAGGCGTAGTAGTCCCTCGCACCGACGGTAAGGGATTGGCGATCGTCGTCTTGACCACCTCGACATCGGACGAGGCCGACCAGCAACTGATCGACGACGTCGAACAGCTTCACAGCACCATCAAGATTCTCTGAAAAGGGCGGCGACCATGTTCGACTTGATCGGTGAGCTGACATTCCCGGACACCACCGCTTTCACTGACGAGCAGCTCGACTTGGTGACTCGCAGCGCCGAAGCGGGCGACGTCGGCGCCATGGTTACGGTGGCTGGGGTGATGTGTTCGCGTGACGATTTCGGCGGGGGCGCAGTGTGGTTCACCCGCGCAGCAGAGGCTGGTAGCTCCATCTCCATGTTCTGGATGGGACTTATCTCGATGCGAGCAGATGACTTCGTCGCCGCGAGAACGTGGTTCGAGGCAGCGAACAACGCCGGAGATACGCGCGCTCACGACATGATCCTTCGACTTCCGATGATGATGGTCAGCGACGACCCCGAGGTAACCCGGACCGCAGCACAGGCAGGTGATCCGGACGCGATGTACAAGCACGGTCGCGATCTGAGTGTCGACGGACATCGCGACGAAAGTTTCGACTGGGTGCGTAAAGCGGCCGAGGCGGGTCAGGTCGACGCGATGACCGAAGTCGGTGCCCAGCTTCTCGATACCGACCAACGCACCGGGCTCGCGTGGTTGGAGAGGGCTGCCAGCGCCGGTCACATCCGGGCGGCGAACCTTTTGGGCGGTCATTTCATCAAGGCGCGTGTGCACGGCCGGGCGCGGGTGTGGTTGGAGAAGTCAGCCGCAGCGGGTAGCGGTGAAGCGATGTACCTGCTGTCGGCGTCGTATCTGGCAAGTGGGGACACGGAGAAGGGGCGGCGTTGGATGACAGCTTCGGCTGATGCCGGGTACGCGCGGGCTGAGCAGTTGCTGAAGGAGAAGGGCTACCCCCGTCCCTGACTGGGCTACACGAATCACCGACCGGAACAAGCGGCCCCTGAACCGACACGACAAACCGGGCTACACGCCCACCGACCACCGCATTCGGGACCGATGAAGGAGCCGCGCCATGACTGATCCGTACGAGGATCTCCCGGAGGCGCTGTATGCGCAGTGGGAGCGGCGATGGGGTTCCGTCGCCTTCCTGGGCGTGATGATCATGTGCGTTATCGTCGGCGTCGGGGCGATCGTGATGTACGAGGCCACATCCACCGCCCCGTACGCACTCGGTATCACCGGTGCGCTGTGCGGCATCTTAGCCGGTGTTTCCATGTTGACCGTGGCGGCGCTGCGTCCGAGAGCGGCAGATGTGTCCGGCGTGGTCGGCGGCGGCGGAACGTTCACTCTCACGGCAGCGCGGCAGTGGGCGGCGGCGGGTTGGCTGTGGTTGGCGATGCTCGGTCTGGGATTGCTGTTCCTCGGCATTGGCCTGAATTACGCCAGCCGCGCCGACACTACGAACGGCCGAACCGATCTGGTGATCGGTTCTTTCAACACCAACTGGTGGATGGTGATGAGCGCGTTCGCCCTCGCGGTCACCCCCTTCATCTCGTTGCGGTACCTCGGCGCGTTCCGCATATCGATCGATGACGACGGGATGCAGATGGAACTCGGCCGCGCCTATCGCGGCTACCTCCGCTGGTGTGACGTGCAGACAGTGCAACGAGCTGCGCGCGGGCAGTACGCGATCGATATCATGCTCAAACCCGATGTCCGGGTGGAGAACACCTCGCCCGGTTCGCCGCTCTTTCGCCTCGGGCCGGGAATCATCACCGAAGACTCACCGTTCCAGACCGGCTACGTGCACCTCGAGTGCGGCGGATGGACAGGTGCCGAGAGCACGCTGATCGAGGAGATTGTTCATCACGCGCGCGCCGCCAGTACGGAAGCATGACAACCCCTGAGCCCCACCCCTGCCGTCCGGTGTGGGAGCCGCAGTGGCCGCAGAACGTGTACTGGCTTGCTGCCGGGTTCGCCCTGATCTTGACGGCGTGCACCCCGGCGATGTTTGCGCTTGCGGTCGCGGTGTCCTTGTCGCGGACGGACTCGACGGGCGCGTTGGCTGTCAGCTATTTCGGTCTTGTCGTGGTGATGGCGGTGGGGTCGGCGCAGTTCTGGCGGTTGGCGGGACTCCGTTTCCTTGCGCGGCGTCCGCACCTCGGGGTGCACGTCGACGGCGCCGGGACTGTGAGCGTCGTCAAACCCCGGATGCTCATTGTTCCGGGAGTCATCGGACTGTCAGGGTGTTTCGTGTGCTGCGCGGCGCTTGCCTGGGCGTGGTGGATGGGCTGGCCCTCGGCGTCCATTCCGGAGGGCGATGGCCGGAAGGAGGCAGCGTGGGCCGCCTCCTTCGCGGCGTTGGCGCTGGTGGGGTTGATCCTCGTCGCGATAACGAAAGTGACGGTCACAGTGCACTTCACCGCGGAGGGCATCGTGGCGGAGGAACGCCGCGCTGCCCTGATCTGGGACCGTCGATCGGTGTTGCGGGCGCGGTGGAACGAAATCGAGGCGATCCTCCCGGACACTATCGTCACACGGCACAGCATCTTCACATCACGATTGCCGGTCGTCGACTTCCAGGTCGGGGACGGCGCGCAGGTGCAGGGACCGCCGTGGGCATACAGCAGGATGAGGAATTATCGACTTGCGTTGCACAAACTGGCGGTGGAGCCCAATGTGTTCCTCGCGGTGCTTCGTCAGTTGCACGAGAACCCGGAGTGTCGCCGGCACCTGGCTGATCCCGCGTTTCGTGAGATATTCACCATCCCGCCGTTGCACCAGCGCTGGCGACGGCTCGCCTCCGCATCTTGAAATGTTCTGTGCTGCAGGGCGCCCTAATGGACAGCAGGAGCATCGGTTGTCGTGGCCGTCCTTGGTTCGTCCATCTCTCCGAAGATTGCCACACTGCGCACACCTGCCATATCCGCAGCCGCCTACCACCCCTTCCTCGCGACGCTGCTCGCGACGCTCAAAGGGGGTCTCAGTAGAGTCCAGGTCATGGCAAACAGGTCCGAACGCCGCGGGCAGAATCAATCGGCTGGCAGATATCGGACGCCCAACGGTCTTCAGTACAACGAGTTCGTCGGCAAACTCGGCCCCTCGAAGGGCAACGCCCATACTGAACTCCACGTGCGCTACGGCCAGCGTGATGGCCAGTACCTCGACTGGTCGATCGCGCTGTCGCTGCGTGTGGGCGGCATCGAGGAGATTCGACGGAATGGCGCGCTGCCACTGGAGCGACGCCGCTTGGAGACTGTCGAAGTCAAAGGGTCAACCATCCGGCAGTTGGTATTCGATCCCGATGACCCGTCGGCTTCTCCGAAGGAGTCTGTGCTGACATACCTCTCGTCAGGTGACCACGTCCGGGTCGATGCCGCCTATGACCGGGTGATGCATGACATGAGTATCGGTTGGGCGCAGAAGCACGAGGGTGCTGCCGCCGATAGACACACTCAGGCAATGTTCGCGTTCGCCCAGAAAGAGCGCGATCCTGCGTTCCGTAGCCACGGCCTCGACTGGGTGTCGAATACTCTGATCTCGCTGGAAGAAGACCAGGCCGACGAGGCGATCGTCGACCGCGGAACCAGTTATTTCAACGGCCGCCCGACCACTGCAGGAATCATGCGCGCTAACGGGCGGATGCAGTTCATCAAAATTGGCGTCCCTCGGGGTCCAGGCGAGGCGGATCCCGCAGGCGGTGATTCAGAGAAACTCACGGCGTCCGGGGCACTCAATATGGGCATGCTGGTGGATTCGATATACGCCGACAAGGACTGGGCTGACGGCGTCAACTCAATTCTGGGTGACGACCGGTCGTGATCACTTTTGGCCAAGATGCTCCTTCACCACCTAAGTCTCCCACCTGCAAATGCCGGGGGGGAGGCGTCTCGTACCGATATGCCGACCGCTCGACACCGGCCCAAGCAAATCACCGCCGGTGTGAGGGGACACCAGTATGCCCAGTGTCTGACGAGCGGGATAGGTTGTCTTCTCATGAGCGAATACACGGGCCCCGTTCCGATCTCAACCACGGACGGGCAATGGAAGGTCGGCGTCGCGGGGTCAGAGACTGGCAAGCAGATCGACGTCGAACTGTCGCTGTACCGGACTGACACGAATGAAGGCTTCCTCGAACGCCAGGTCTTCGAGTTCCTTCCATCAGCGGCACGGAAGATCGGTGAGATGCTGATCGAGTCCGCGGATGCCAAGGATTCCGAGTACCCAAGTCAACCGAATCGGTAGGGAAACCCGCCACACGTTCCAACTTTCGTGGCACCGGGACGATCTCGTTGAATCCGAGACCTGCTCTGCGAAGAGAATTCTCTCAGCCCACTGCCTGGGGCATTCTCGGATGCCTCGGGCGACTTGCCGTCTCAAGCGTCAAGCCGTCACATTTTTGCTACATAACCACTATTATGTAGCAAAATGAGTGCGGGGCTGACCCCACTCCCCGTGCTGTCTACGAGAGGCCCCGAACTGTGACCACCTCTCTCGACGTCGCGTTCGATACCTTCATGATCTGGCGCAAGGGTGGAACCATGTCCACCCACACCGCTGAGGCTTACCGCCACGATTTTGTCGGCATCGCTGATGCCCTCGCCGTCGACGTGGCCGTTCCGATCGAGCGCCTGACGACAGCCGTCCTCGACAAGGATCACTTGCGCCGTGCGTTCGCCCGGTTCGCCGAAACCCGCGCTCCGGCGAGCGTGCGGCGTTGCTGGTCGACGTGGAACACGTTGTGCGGCTTCTGGTGTACCGAGGATGTCCTCGAAGCCAACCCGATGTCGACGGTTCGGCGGCCGGCGATGTCCAAGCGGCAGCCGTCGTCGTTCGACGGTCAGGCTGTCGTGAGATTGTTGGCCGCAGTGGGTGATCCGGAGGATACGCATGCTCGGGCCTGGCCGGAGCGTGATCTGGCGATCGTACTCACCTCCCTTCTGACCGGCTGCCGGCTGGCCGAACTCGTCGGCCTCGACATCCGAGATCTGCGCGATGTGGACGGCGCCAACGGCGCGAAAGCGGTACGCGTGCGAGGAAAGGGAGACAAGGATCGCACCGTCACGATCGAAGCTGGCCTGGTCGACGTACTCGGTGAGTACCTCGCGTCGCGGGCGATCCGTTTTCCTCACACCGGTCGCGTACGCGCACGATCTGATTCCACACCGTGGACCCGTTTCCGGGCGACCGATCCCCTGTTCGTCGGCCCGGACGGTGCCCGCGTGTCGAGATCGCTGGTGCAATACCGCACCAAACGGGCGTACATCCGGGCCGGTATTGAGGACCAGAAGGTGCGCGGAGCTCTGGTGCACCAGTTGCGGCACACTTTCGCCACCGGTCTTGCGGACCAAGGTGTCTCGGTTTACGAGTTGCGGCAGATGCTCGGGCATTCGTCGATTCAAACGACGTCTCGCTACACCGCGGCAGCCGGGCAGGAGACACGCGTCGCCGCAGCGGCGAACCCCGTCTACAAGATGCTCGAGTAGAACTCGTCCACGTCGACCCACTCCGACGTCGAGCGGCCGTACGATTCACCGGTGACGCGATCCCCCGCCCTACCCGTGCACATCGGGTGTGCAGCTCCCTCCGAGCAGCCAGACACACCGGCCAGGAAGCATTCGGCGACCGGTGGCGACACTGATCAGCAGACACCGATTAGTGCCGCCGCGATCGACTGGGATCAACTAGATGTTGAGCCGCGGTGGCTAGGACAAGAATCTGCCGATTGCGTGGCCGCGATCGAACCACGCATCTTTGACCGTAGTGGTGGCGGATGCTGCTAGCCGAGAGACCCCTCGACGCAACTGGTTTCGTACCCACTTTAGTAAAAACGAGGGCTGATGGACACGTGACTTCGAGCAGTTCCCCCCCTGCGCGAGGTACCGGCCTCGTGAACCGAAAAGGGCGCCTTCCACAACTGTTGATCACGCCGCTTACGCGCTCGCCGTGACGGTAGGAAAACGCTCAGGTCATCGATGCAGCGAGCTGAACATCGATCGGTGCGCAGATGGATCGCCAGGATTGCCGCGAAATGTATTGCGCGGGTGAGGAATAGTCCGCTGACACCCTGATTGATCCGTATGATGTGTGTATGGATCAACGGTTACCGGTGGGCGTGTCCTTACTTGTTCGTACCGATTTTTCGGACGACAGGCTGTGGCAGGAAGTTTTGCAGTAGAGCGAGACGGTTCGGTCACTGCTATTGCTGACCAGCGCCTGCGACGGCGTTGATGCAGGTCCGCCTAGTTCGGTGTTGTTGATGTATATGCGTTGTTCGTTGTGCTTCGTGAAATGCTTTGGCGCCAAAGCAGTTACTTCGATCTCAGTCGGCCACGGCTAGCAGGGTCAAACGCCGGTGCATGCGGTACCGAGCTGAACGCCGCCCTCCCACAGCGTGTTACAGACCGATGCCACGGGGGTCAGGTAAGAGCGACCCATCCGGAACACGCCGGAGTACTGGCGCCCGCCGCCGTACTGGTTCTGTTCGTCGATCACTTGACCTTGGAAGCCAAGCATCCGTACTTGCTGGCGCGGATTCTGGACTCCGCCGACAGAATTGAAGTTCGCCCGGAAGGTGAAGGACTGCTGGCTGGACTTGTTTTCGATATTTGCCGCGACATATCCAGTGCAATTTTGGATACAGGTCGTTCCGAACGGCTGGATGACAGGATCTTCGAGTGTTGACATCCCCGGGGCCGGGGCGCCAACACCAGGTGGTGGTGGTGGCGTTTCCGCCGGCTGTGCGAGAGCCGGACCACCGATCAAACCGATTGCGGCAGTGAGCGAGACAACTGCAAGTGACCTGCGCATTGTTTGTTCCCTTCGAATGATGTTCTCTGGCGGGACATCACGACCATAACAACGAAACCATCGCGCGTGGTCGGTTTTCGGAGAATTGGTAAAGAGGTTCAAAAGTCTGGCGAAATCTGCAGGGGCTTAGGATGTTTCATCACCATTTAGTGCTCTGACCTGGTCGATCTGGTCCGCAATCGACCGCAGAATGCGCGCTTCCTGGCCGAGTTTGAGCGTCCCGTAATCCGTCAGGCGGATCCAAGATCGGGACCTTCGTCCGTTGTACGTCTTCCTCACGGCGATGATTCCTGCCTCCGCCAAGACGTCCAGATGCCGCCCGAGGTTTCCATCGGTGAGATCGAGTGACGTTCGGAGGAACGAAAAATCGACCTCCACGCCACCGCCCAACAACATCAGGATCGACAGTCGAGTGCGCTGATGAACGACCTCGTCGAGACTCTCCCCTACTGTTCCTTTATCGGACAATTGAAGTGAGCCTTTGGTTCTCATCCAGCATTGACCAGACTGCCGTCGCGATCACAACCACCGCAAATGCGGTCGTAATGTAGGCCGAGACCTGCATTGACCGTGTCGTCTCTACAATTCCGACAATCTGCCGCACGGCAGCCGCGGAGGTGACCAGCCCAAGCACGAATCCGACCGCCGACATTCCCCAAACGAGCTGACTTCTCTCGCGCCAGCCAAGCCAGAAAAAGCCCACGCTGAGCAACGTCAGGGCACCGAAATTCGATGAAGCGACAAGCAGTCCGGCGACCGTAGCGGCCAGCGATAACAGGAACAGCACGCCATACCCGATCCGGTATCCGCGTACGCCGAGCCGCGAGGATCGCATCGCTGTCACAGCCCAGAGGCCTCCAAAAGTCAGCGGTACCACGAGTGCGATGAAACCGTTCTGACTCGCACTCTCACCGAATATCCACACAAGACCTATGAGCAACGAACCCGACCCGTAGGCAAAGAGATTCGTCGAGTTCACTCGACGCCTGAGTTGAACTGACATCGCGAGGGCCGCGAGTTGATCAGTGCCTGCCGAATTCGAATCCTCAGCCTTTGTCATTTCTTTACTCTGCGCCGCAGAGTGTCCTCTGTCAACTACCTGACACTTGGCCGACACGTACGAGATCTGGAGCGCCCCAGGGGTGAGATCGACTGGCATTGACGACATAGGCGGTCGAGCCTCAAGCTCAGTCATGCTTCAATCCAAGTATCTCCGAGTGAGCGCAGTGGCAGTTGTATCCGCGGCTGCGCTTTTCCTGCTGGTGGAGGGCATTGTTGGTGGCCACTGGATCCAGATCTTGTGGATCACTTTGGTCGTGGTTGGTTGGATCGCCTGGTGGCGCGAAAAGAGAAACCCCGCATCGGTACGAAGTGGCTTTGGGTCACGACCCTGGATTCTTGGCCGAGTTTGTGCGGGTGCAGCATTAGGCGTCGTCGGGGTCGCGCTGCTGATTACTCAAGATGCGCTTTTCATCCGTATCTCCGGCGGTCTCCTCATCGCGTCGTCTGCCTGCTTTGGAGTTGCTCTGCACTACAGATGGCAGTCGGGGGAACAAACTCTTGGCCCGCACATCGACTAGCCAACTTTTACTTGAGACCTTGTGGATAGTTGTGCGCTACATCAGGTCATCTCTCATTCGATCGTTACTGGCCGGGGGCAGGGCGCCGCTTGCTGTAGGGCGGCATTGTCATGCGTCCAGTGAACGAGGCTTTGTAAGGGTGCAGGGCCTCACCTGGCCATTCGCTGATATTGACTACGCGGTCGTGTAGATGTGATCGTGACACCACCGCGCCCTCGGACTTGACCACCTGACTGACGCGACCAGGAGACAACGCGGCTGCCTCAGCGATAAGAGCCTGGCTAAGTCCGGAGCTGCGAGCGATCTTCATCGCGTCCGCAAGGAGCGCTTCGACCTCATCGGATAGTCCACGGAGCGCGTGTAAGAGGCGTGCAAGTTCCTCGACATCCTCAAGGGCCTTCTGTCGATCATCGTCATTCACGAGCATAAGTTTATCGGGCTAACGTTAAGGTTGTCGGTGTGGAAACCGCTGTTGACGGTCCTCTTTCGGCGTCTGATCGCCGAACGTGCTGGGTATCCACGCCGAGACCATTAAGGGTTTCGACGTGCGGGATGCCCGGCGAGACTGGCGAGAGGGATCATGATGGACTATCCACTGATCTGGTGGCTCATGCCCGCCTGGCTCATTCCGGACTACATCAGGCAAGGAATTCTCGATAACGCTCCATGCTGGCTTGGTGGGTACTGCCGATAGATGCCGTAGGGGACGTTGAGATGTTGGATCTGGAGTTGTTTGTCGGCCCATCGTTTGCTGCCATGATTCGTGCGGCAGTGGCATGGCTCCAGTTCGTCGGAGATCTCTGACTGATTTGTGCGACTAACGCCTCAAGCGATCGGGAACCCACACGAAGTCGTGCGGTCATGCGTCGAGAGCGAGGGTCCGGTAAGGCTGCAATGCTTCGCCCGGCCATTCACCGATCCCACCGACGAATCTGCGCTACCAGAGAGTTGTCTGGGTGGGTGTGAGACCTGCGTTTCCTCGTGGTGCTCGTCGCTGCGTCTTCCGGCCGGACGCGCGCGCGATGTCGGCCTCTGGGATTCCGGCTTGTCGGGCCATTTCGATGTCGTGGGTGGGATCGACGCGTGCTGCGGTGGCGATTGCGATTTTGACCAGAAGGTGTCGTCGGAGTCGCTCGCGTCCATCTGCGGACTCTCGTGCGTTCCACTGGTTTTTCCATTCGGCGCTGCCGGGTGCCGGCGCGGATTCGACGCGATTGGCGAGGCGTTCGAGCAGCACGTCGAGTGACTCCAGCAGAGCGTCACATGCCTCTGCTACAGCCTCATCTCTGATGCCGTCGACCCGCATGACCGCAGCGTATCGAACACACGGCGCGCCCGCTGGGAGGTGAACTGTGGGCCGCTATTGCGTTTCGCTGGCCCCGCTGTCGACTACCCGGTTATGCAGCGCGATTCGAATGTCTTTCATTGACGAGGCTTCGGCTGTGCGCCACCCAGCGGGAGGGAGTTTCTTGCGGCTTGGGCTGAGTTCGGATGGTGCCCAGCGGATTCCCTCGGGTGCCCTCCGCGGCTCACTGCGTAGTTTTCTTTAGCACGCCCTGCCCGTCGGCTGACAGGTTGTGCCTACCCAACAGTTCGTCAGCGTGCGCCTTCTGATCGTTGTACTTCGCGGTAGTACTGATCTCGAGCAGCATGGCGCGTATCGGAATGTCCTCGACGAGGTACAGCTCTTCGAACACGGACTGGATGTGCCAGTACGCGTTTCCCTCAAGGCCGTCACTGTCGAGGTAGCGCAGGCATTCGTAGAGACCTTCGGTGCCGTATTGCTTGATCAACGCCTCCGCTGCGATTTCCCTCGGGGCGAGATTGGTCGGGAAGCGCAGCCCCTCGGCGAGAATCAGCCAGTCCTGCTCGCCGGTCGCGTTCTCGACGAACCACCGCAACCCGGCTTTTGCGGATGCCCAGTCGCCTCGGCCAATTTCGGTGAGGGCCTCCTCCCGGATTTGTGCGGCTGCTCGTTCACTCGCCGGCGGCGTTGCGGCAGGAACTGCACCGGCGGAACCCAGGTCTACTGCCGGTGCTGCGGCCGCAGTCCGCGGTCTCGCTGCCTGCCGGCGGAGCTTGGACGCTGCAACGAAGTGAAAACCTGCCACCAGGATCAAACCCATGCCGGCGATGGTTGTCCGGGTGCTGCCCATGGTGAGGAAGCTGATTGCCGCCGCGAGGCCGATTGTTCCGAAGATGGTGCGGGCGACCCAGCCGGGTTTGCTGGTGTCCTTCACCGGCGCGGTGCCGTGGATCTGTGGGGTAACCGAACTTTCCCTGTGGGACATGGCTATCCCTTCACCTCGGGCGGAGGCGGATCGCCGGGGAGGATGGGAGATTTCGGGAAGTACCATTCACCGTCGTCACCTTCGATGGGTCCGAAGTTCTCACTGAACCGTGGTGTCCGATTCATCTTCCTTTGCTCGGGCGGGATCGCGGCCTGAAATTTGCGCTTAGCGTCGAGCCTCTTCACGGTCTTTCGCTGTTCCTTCGACAACCTGAATTCACCACTGCGGTCGGTCCTCTCGACATCACCTCGGACATAAATCCAAGCGATGAAACCCGCACAGATAGCGAAGATCCCCGACACGACCGTCCACGCGTTCAGAGCGAACCCAGTCAACACGACGCCCGCAACGAACACCATCGCCCCGACCGCTACACCGGTGTAGAGCTGCTTCGTCATGCCATCTCCTGTCTTCCCTTGCCCGATATGTGCAGCTGATCGTTTCAGCGTTGAGTGGTGGAGCGGTCAGTGTTGAAAGGTGCTCCGCCCACACGGATGTCGATCACTACGCGGCGCTCGTCGAGCACCAGATCGACCGGGGTCGGGTGTCTGAGTACCTCGTCGAGTACGGCTGCGGCGCGCGAACCTTGTACCAGCGTGAAGTCTCCGCGATCAGAGGTGCCGATGAACCCACCTGCCGCGTCAATCACGGTGACGTTGCGGACCAAGGGATTTCCGAGGTCTGTGATGGTCAAACATTGCGGGAGCGTGCATGAGTCGTATCCCACAGTGAGGCAGCGGGAGTGCCGCCGACGCTTCCTCCGGCTACGGGTATGGCTGGAAACGGGCTCAGCCCGAGCCCCAACCAGTAGTCGCGGGTAGCGGTGTTGGCCTGATCCCACTGCGCACTGTCTACAATGCCGCCGACCCAGCCTCCGGCAATCGCGCCGATCGAGAACGGTGTCTGAGAGGTTTCAAGGAGGGTCGTGGGTAGCCCATCGCGCGCCCAGAAGGCCTCGGTGGTGGTATGTCGGGCGGGTAGAGGGATTTCGGAGGACGGGCACCGGTCTTGATCGCCGCCGATCCCGACCCAGATCAGCCGAGGTGCTTTTCTGCGACGCCCCCGGCGTTCGGTGGGGTCGTTGAAACCGCGGATCCAATGTCGGCCTATGGCATCGGTAATCGGCGTTCCCTGCGGGGCGGTGCGTAACTGGGCGGCACAGTCATAGACGCGCCCGCGGTTGAGTGCTGTGTTGAATTCACTTTCATCGCTGGTCATCGACCCCCCTGTGAGTATTCATGTTCAATCTAGACCTGCGGCACAACGGCTCTCGCCTATGGCCGACTGCTAGTCGAATTCTAGTGGCTACGGTCTTCTTGCTGGCGCCAGGAAATGGAACTTCCTGAAATGCGAGCGTGTCTACTGTCATGAATCAATAACCTCCATACCTTTCACGCTGCGATGTCGTGGCGAATGTTGTCTAGAACCTGCGTCAACGCGGAACTTCCGATGCTGTAGGAGTTGAATCTGCGCACGCATTTGGCGGCGCGGTCCGCAGCCTCGTTGAGCCGATCCCCATCGTGGCCCTTGACCCACTTGAACGAGACTTGTCTGCCGGCGGAGGCATTGTGGATTCGTCGTACGACCGATGAGATGTAGCGATCTGTGTGCAGTTCGCCGCACCGATTGCGAGCGTCGAGTTCAGTTGGCGTCAGCCCAATTAGGCCGATCGCATCTCGACTGTCGGTTCGAATCACCAGGTGCTTCTGGGCAAAGGTTTTCAGAGCCAGCTCGATCGCGAGAAGCTCGGCGACGATCGGAGTGTTGGGTGCGTCGGGCTTGTAGGTTGCGTGCAGTTCGGTATCGGTTGCCACACCCATTCCGCAGCCCAATCTGGTCGCCGAGACCGAGCCATCGGTGTAAACGACCAGCGGCCGTCGCATTTCCAGATTTCGTGCCGTACGAGCGTCGAGTTGGCCGGCGGCGTCATAGAGCAGGCGGAGGCGGGAGCCGAGCTGGTCGTAGAGGTTGGTTGCGAAGACCGCCTGTGAGAATGAGGCTGCGCTCTCGATCAGCATGTCGCGGACGTGCCGGTCACTGATGTACACAAGCAGTTCTCGATTCGCGGCGTTCGCGCGTTCGTAGAGGTCAGCGAAGATGTCGAGGACGCTGGCCCGCCAGCTTTCGGAAGCGTTGCTGGATGAGATCGCTTTCTGGGTGAGCGGGTCGCCTGCGTCGGCAAGTATTCCGGTGATGATCTTGTGGTCGACACCGAGTGAGTAGTGCGGGTTCACGACTCGGATTACAGCGGTCAGTGGATTGTTCAGCTGCGGTACGGCACCGCCGGCACGCAATTGCAGGGGCGTAGGGGCATTCATCATCGTTCCAATCTGTGATCTCGTGTTGGTGATGCAATGACGGTACGAAGGGCCCTTCCGCCGTGCGGCACCGCGAATGAAGGCCCGACACCGTGCGGCAGGCCGCTGACGGGTGGTAGTTGCGTGCGCAGTGTTTCACCGAACACCGGAACCGGCCTTCCTACAGTGGCAATCACACCAGTGATCACCGCGCTCACGCGGACAACGTAGGGAGCTTCAACAATGGCTGCATCGGTCGTGCGCTACACCGACGACAGCCGCCGACTGTTCATGTCGACGGTGGCGAAAAAGGTCGAGAACGAGGTTTCGGAGGGTGCCTGCGCCGGGCCGTGGCTGCTGTCTCTGAACATCAAAGACGCAGTACAGGTCGCACCTGGCCCCAACAACACCGAGAGGCACCTGTGCGGGCTGATCGACCCCAACGATGCACGTGCGGTTGTAGCCGCCGACCCGGACAACCTTCGCTCTCTCGCTAGGGCGATGCGCGAAGCTGCTGACAATGCTGATACTCCGGGACCGATAGTCGATTCGCTGTTCGACGTCGCGAAACGGTGGGATACCGCGATGGTACTGCGCTGCTCGGGTGTGCTGCTGGAGTTGCGGGATCCACCCATGAGCGCGCAGCCGACGGCACCGCGTAGCGATCAGTCGCAGCACACGGCGTCTCCGAAGAATGTTGTTCCGCAGCAGAATTCGCCGGCGGCACCTGCGCCGACGATTGCACCCGCACCTGCAAATCCACCGAAACCTGCTCCTGCAGAAGCGATGACTCCTACGGCTCCCCCTGCAGCGTCATCGACTGAAGCCGTGGCCACCGAAGACCCCTGGGGCTGATCGAACGTGCCACCACGAACACGGGCACGTAGTAGACCTCGAAAGGCCCCGCCTGCGAAACGTATGGAAGTGCCCTCCGTCGCGCGTGGGCAGAGGGTCTGGGTTCTCGACGGTGTTCCCTACCGAGCGACACCTCCCGGCGCTCACTACTACCCGGGAATTCGCGCGCATGCCTATGTCGGGGAGACCTTGCCGGAAAGATTGCAGGTCTACGCATCCAAGCCGTACAGCTACGCGCGGTGGATCGAGGACGAAATCAACGGTGTGCGAGGGCCGGGCGCGAGGGCCGCCCCGAAGACCCCTACGGCCATGCAGATTTCCGGCGCCAAAGCGATCGCCACCGCGTACAAGAGTGGCTACCGAGGCATACTGCTCGGCGACGATATGGGGTGCGGAAAGACTGGTACGGCAGTGCTTGCCGCCAAGGCGATTTGCCATCTCGGCGGCGGCGACACGATCTTGATCACGGTGGACCGACCGGCGCAGATCACAATCGGTGCCTGGCGTGATGCGATCGCTTCATTCGGTGGAGATGGCGGCTTTCGCTGGTTGATCATGTCGCCTGACCAGCTGAAGAAACTCCTTGGAAAGAATGGACAGCCGAAGCAAGTATTCGCCGTCGTGATCAACGACGAGGCACAGCAATTTCGACACATCACAACTCAACGCACGCAGTACATGCGGCGGATCAACAAACTCTCTTCACCACCACAGCAGGCCCCATTTGTACTGTCGGTGACAGCCACACCCGGACACCACCCGGGCGAATACACTTATCTGTCGTCGCTGCTCGCTCAGATCCACGGGGAGCGCCCACAGCAGTGGGCCGACCTCGGCGCCAGGCTCGCCGAAATGGGTTTGCCGCTCGAACCGGGTTGGGAGAAAGGTAAGTGGCAGTGGACCGCTGACGCGAAGGAATCCACGACGACACAGAATCAGGCGGTGACGAGGGTCCGCCGCTGGATGGAGGACACGAACCCGCCAGTGCTGCTGCACCGCGATGCACCTTGGGGGCCCGCTCCCCTTGACGGGCTCCCTGTGGAATTCACACCTGCGCAATGGGCGTCATACCACCAGGATTGGGGAGAGTTTCGTGCCGAGATGCGACTTGCTCGTACCGGTCAGGACACGGCCCGCGGTCGCGCCGCGTTGATGCGGTTTCGGCAGAAGGCGAGCCTGCTACGGGCACCCCAGACTGCGGAGTTGGTGGCTGCGACAGTGGAACGCGGATATCAGGTGCTCGTGGCTGTCGAACTGACCACTACTGCTGCTGCTCCTGTTGCCGATCTCCTCGAGGAACAAGGGCTGGGTGTTTCTCGCATCTTTGGTGGTGGAGATCTCGAGACTGAGCGGATGTCGTTCCAGGTGGGTCGCAACCCTGTCGTGGTTTTCAACACCACTTCGGCAATTAATCTGCAAGCCCGGGAAATGTTTGTGGATGGGACGCGAGCGAGCGCGACTCCGAGGATTGGGTTCTTTCATCAGCCGCGGTATTCCGGGATCGCAGCGCGCCAGACAATCGGTCGAGCACACCGTGACGGGCAAGTTTGCCCGTGGTCTGTCATCTATTCAGCCGACACCGTCGAAGAGGATGCAGCCCGTACGATGATCAACAGATTGGTAGTGACATCGACGAGTGTGAATGGCGATACCAGCGCACTGGGGGCCATTTCGAAGCTGTTCGGAGCGGACTGGCTACCTGACAGTTTTTTCGAATAGCGAACAAATTGCCATCATGTGGTCGGTTTTTATCCAGGTACGTTGTCGATTGACGACTTACATGCCTATCATGAAGCTGCCTCCCCTTTTGGGGAGGCCGAAAATCGCGAGTGCGGTACCGGGACGTTTATTCGGGCGTCTTTCAACGGTTGCCCTCGCGTCGCGTCCCCTGATGGATGTGGAGCATCTCCGATAGGCGTGATGGCCCGCAATAGCGGGCCATTCGCATATCTGCACCATGCCGCGAACCTCGGAGCACCGGAACCGGCCAGGCAACAATGATGCGGATACCTCGTCGGAAGGACTACGCGTCATGTGTAAGGCCAAGCCGGGCCGCCGCTGCCCCAAGTGCCGCGGCGCAGCCGTGACAGCGCAACGTAGCGCGCTTGCCCGTGCCCAAGCCAGATATGCGGCGGCTACGAACAAATCCGCTGCGGACCGGGACGCTCTGGGATTAGAGGTTCGGTCCTCCGCGCGGGAGCTAATCATGAGGCAAACCGAGCTCGATTCGACGGACGAGGTCCGAGCTCAGTTGGAATCGGAGATCAACAGACGTGTCGAAGCAGATCCGAAAGATCCAGAACTGGCAAAGCTGTCGAAGAGGCTCATCGAAGGCAGGCTGATGGACGAGTACCGGCGAGAACAAGTCGCAGCCATGCCGGCCCGGCCAACTCACCCCGCGGCAGTCGAGGCGTACCGAGAACTCGGAGACGCTCGATACGACATGGCCAGGGCGAAGGTGAGAATGGACATCAACGGCGACAACCCTGCTGAATGGAACCACTGGTCCCGTGAGCACTTCAAGTGCGCTGAGGCTGCCAATACTGCCGCCGCACGCATGCACGTGATCGAAGCAGCTCAAGATGGTAGGGCGTGGCAGGCACTGTCGAACGGGGACCGCATTGCGGTGCGTCAGGAACTTGCAGAGGGCGGCTCCTTCACTACGCCAGCTGCGCCTCGGCCTATCGACGAGATCCTTCACGACTACGCAGATCGGTCCGAAGGATACGAGCCGCTCCCTGATCCGCTCGACTACGCCGCTCACGCACCGTTCGCCGGCTTTATTGGGCCCGTCCGGAAGCCACCCATCACGCAAACTGCGACCAAGGCACCAGCGACTGAGGAAACTGCGACCAAGCGAACAGCGAAGGAAACTGCGCCCAAGCGGACAGCGAACAAGCGGACAGCGACCGAGCAGAAACGCCGCAGAAGCGAACGTAGCCGTGACGCTCGACGCATGCTCGCATCGATCCGATCGACGTCCGGCAAAATCAACCCGGATAGATTGGCAACCAAAGCCGGGGTAAACCCGTCCGGAGGATCTGGCCAACACGCGGACTCTCTCGACTGCACCGGGATGCTTTTGCTGTTAGAACTGCTACCGACCAAGTGAAGGAGCTCCACCCGTGGCCATGTCCAGAACCTCCCTGACCGTCGCACTCCTCGGTGTGACGGCCGTGGTCCTGTCCGCCTGCGGTGGAAGCACCGAAGAAACCCCCGGTGGTAGTGGAACCTCGTCGGCCGGAGGTGCGAGTCAGTCGAATGCCGGCACACCGAGCCTTCCTGCACCGCTTGCAGACTTTGCAGCTCTCGCGACGACAGCAAGCAAAGACGCCTGCAGCAGCGACATCACCGACCCGGTTACCGAGATCATCAGATATCAGTACGAGAAGGCAGGCAACGACGTCAGTTCACTGAAGGTCGAGACCAGCAAGGGGATTGGCCCCGGGAACTTGAACAGCTGCACGTTCAGTCTCTCCGGAAGCTCGACGTGGAATGTGCCCACGGTATCGGTCACAGTACTTCCTGCGGCTGACAACCCGCTGTCCACCACTGTTGACGACCTCGGGCGGCTTGCACCGATCGAGCCAGCGCCGGCAGGCCTTGACATTCAAAGGCCTTGTAACGACAGCGATGTACTGAACCCGGCCGCACCCTGCAGTCCTACCCGCATCGCCTATGACCAGGCCGGACTGATCACGGAAGAGGTCATTGCGGCGACTGGCAAGACGTTCCTCGACCCGTCGACGACTGTCGGTAAAGCACCCGACTCCGGATATCGCAAAGTCAACGCCACGACCGGCAGCACGAAAGACCAAATCAACGCGACGAGAGTGGTCGGAGACGACTGGCTGTTGTACGCCCGGATCGCCCCGAGTCAGTTGAACAATCAGGCCCCGGCACTCGACGCGTACTTTGTCAGCACGGACATCACCGGCGGCGGCGACCCCGACAGCAGTAGCGGCCCCGCCGCAGATCTCACAATGGCGATCAGTGACTACTTCCGCGCCGGAACTTCGACGTTGCCGAAGGGCAGCGTCAGCTAGCCCATCCCGGGGCGTAACGGAAAGGAACTGCCATGCAGGTAGTGCTCGGGTTCATTGCGTTGGCGATGACCGTATGGCTGATCCGACGCGTCTGGAACTCAGGAGCTGCACGATCCCTGATGTACCTCGCCGGAGCGCTCGCACCGCTGGCTCTTACTTATTTCGGCTGGAGCGACCAGCACGGGGGCATGTGGGTGGCATGGCCGTTCTACGCGGTCGGCGTCGCAGTTCTCGCGCGCCAGTTGGAACTGCTGTCCAGACGGCTACCTGCGCACCGCCCCAAACCCGAAATCGCGACATGGGCGACATCGAATGTTGGATCAGCCGCGGCTTACTTGGGCGGCAGCAGATAGTCGACAACCACCGCCAAGTCCGCGATGAACTCTGCTGGCCTACCCAGCGTCGGCAACGACCGCAGGTAACTTGCGATATGAGGGCCCGCAACGATCTGCACTTGCGTTTGGAATCCGTCTTCGGTGGCGACGTCCATCGGCCCGCTGGCAAAGTTCATCGTCGCGCCATGAACGGCGAGCACAGTCGGAGTAACCAATCGATCTGGCGGCATCGCCAGTAGATCGTCGATGCACGCAGCTTCGAACACCGACGATTCGGCGATGAACGTCGCGTCCCGCCCGTTCAGAGTCCAGCTGTGCTCACCTGTTGCTGCGCCGAACAGTTCGTCGATCTGCCGGCGCTCCGGAGTGTGGCCGACATCGCCGCTGTAGGTCAGGACACCATTGCGGTGCTTCGAATCCACTACGAGAACCCCTGGGGGGCCGATTACCACGTGATCTACGTCAGCGTTGGTTCCTGGGAGCGAGCGCGAATGTAGGACGGTCCATTCCGGGCCGAGACGGGCGAGTTCGGCGGCCGTCTGTTGCTCTGCGCTGATCCCGGCCTGCAAGTTGTGCGCATCCATAGAGGGGGGCTCGACGAACCCGATCAGATTCCGCGCCAAGTTGCTTCCAGGATTCATCGGGATCCCAGATCGCTTCGATGCCCGCCGCGCAGCTATCACCGTCCCCACGTCGATGCTGAGAGCGGCGGCAGCACCAGTACCAACCAAAGCCAAACTGATCGCGGCGGCATGTCCGAGTACGCCAGCCATGGCAACGCACACCGGAACACACCACTGTGCGGCGACGACAGAGGGCGTGCGAGGAAACCGCAACCTACGTGACGTGCCGACGATCCACGTTGCCACCGCGATAGCACCGACCGCGACGAGCTGTCCGACACCGATCCCGAAATGAACCCCCACTGCCACGGTGGTGCCTGCCGCTGCGACCATCGACGCCACCATGACGGCGGCTCCGTACAAAGACACCGCGTAGTTCAACCCGGCGGCGCCGAGGACCGCGACGGTCAGAATCCACGCTCCGACCTCAGCGTCGGCGACGAAACCTGTGATCACGGCAGCGGCACCGCACACACCCAACACAATCGCCGAGACGCGAATTGCGCTGCGGTTACGGCGGTATCGTTGTTGTTCCCGCTCGATTCCGCGCAGGCTTCGTGCAGCGGACTCGACAGGATCGCTTTTCGTCGACCCAGTGCGGTCAAGCGCGCGTCTGCTGATACTCATGCGGACCACGCTAAACCGTCGAGTTCCGTATCTCCCCACGGTTCCATCGTCTTCCAAGCGTGAGGCGCAGCAGTCGCCACGATCAGTGGCTCCGACTCGAGTATCGACCAGCCCATGGAGTCGCATGAAAACCATTGTCCGTCGATCTTGACGACGTCCCCTACTGACAGCGAGCGCAGGCCGTGGATCTTTCGGTACGCCACGGCGGCTTTGGAAGTCTCTCCGACGTTGAATTCGTCGAACAACAAGCCGAGAGCTTGGATAGCCGTTATGCCCGTGGGGATCTCGGCATTGAACACGACAACCATTGGCTGCCCCGGCTGGTAGCCGAAGAACCCGAGGTGGCGACCTTCCTGGTCGACCGCAGCGTTGTGCAGGATGGATGCGGTTCGAGTGCTCATGGTGGATCCTTCCGATCACGGGGCGAGCTGACATCCATCACGGTATGAAAGGCTCAATCCCAGTGCGGCACGGCTTGTTCGCCGATCCGTCACCGCTGCAAGGTCTGCGCCACTCTCCAACCATCGGGAGTGTTTTCCAGCGAAACGACCAGATAGATCGGTGCCAGTTTCTGCGTGCTGTATTGAGTGCGTGTGGTCTGTTGCACCGTCACATATCGCAACGCGAAGGTGTCGTCCGGGGGCCTCTGCTGAGGTATGACCTGCGCTTGCGCCGATACGAGAGTATTGCTGTCCGCCCAACGATCCCAGGTGCGGCCAGGGCCCGTCGGTGGGTCGTAATTGTATGCGCCGGCGGCCATCTTCTCGTTGAGCAGTGGGGCAGCGCGGAGCATGGCGGCATTCTGGTTGAGATCCACCCGAGGCAGATACGTGTACATGGCCGCGATCGCGGCCTCCGCGACGGCATCGGGATCGTGGACGTCGATCGTCGTGATGTCGATAGGCGACAGCGACCGGGGCAACTCCTCTGTGGGTGTGGCAGCCACGGTTGTTGTTGTGGTCTCATCTGGATCTGAAGTGCTCCCGTTGCTGCATCCCCCGAGAATCGGAAACATCAGGATCAGTGCTGCTGCCGAAGCGACGCGTAGTCGGTTTCTCATCCGTACCTCCGAATGTTTTCTGCTTTCGACAGGTCGAAGTTGTTGATGGACACGCTCTGTCCGAAGGTGGGTGCCTCGATGACTTTGCCGTCCCCGACCCAGATCGCGACGTGGCCGGTTCCGTTGGAAAACACAGCGTCGCCAGGCTGAATGTCCTTGACGTCGATTGTCTTTCCTTGTGACAGCTGCGCCCAGGTGTTTCCGGTCGCTGTCGCTTTGCCGTTCGATGCCCGTGCGGTAGCGAACTCGACGAGTCCGGAGCAGTCGAACCCTGGCGTGCCCGGGTTCTCGGGATGTGAAATACCCATTGTCGGACCATTCGGGTCGCCACCACCCCACACATAGGGCTTTCCCATCTGGGTCATGGCGGCTTCGACGACGCTGCGGCCGAATTGGGAACCACCAGTGAAGTTGACCAACTGCACTTCGGAAGTTGGGGCAGTACCAGCTTGCGAGTACTTCTCGTACTTGGCGCGCACGCTTGGTACATACGCCTGGGTCTGCCCGTAGGGGGGCACTCCCCCGTATTGCATAACTGCGCCCTCACCCGCGTTGTATCCAGCGGCTGCCAAGTCGAGCAGGTCACCGCGGATCTCACCGCTGGCGATCTTGGGTTTCAAGAGGTCCGCGATGTAGCACAGGTAGTGCCCCGCAGAGAGAATCGAGTCGTACGCGTTGAATGGGTCCGGCGCATTGGGGGCTTCTTTCTTGCCGTTCCGATCCAGGCCTGAGTCTTTCCCCATTGACGTCCATGTGTCCGGCATGAACTGGGTCATGCCCTGAGCGCCACCGGAATTGACGCCGTCCCCGCCGCTGGTGACCAGCGGATTCCATCCGGATTCCTGCTCGATGATCGCGGCGATGAAGGCTGGCGGTATATCAGCACAGATCGATCCGGCTTCGGTGATGATCTGGACGTACTCGGGTGGCACCAGCCCAGGTGCCAACCCCATGTTGACAACACCTGACGCACAATTTGGGTTCGTTGTGGCCGAGGTAAGCCGGGAAGTCGCTCCGGACTGTGCGTCAGCGCTGGTCCACAGGGCGGCAACGGTGTCGACAGCGGCCTGTTCCCACGACACGAACTGATCACGCAGACTTGCCCGTTCGGGCATGACACCGATGATCACGTCAGCGATCGGTTGAGTTGCCCAATCCGGATGGGCTTCGCCGTAAGTCTTCAACTTCCCGAAGAACTGCTTGGCCGCGTACTTCGGATTGATCAGATTGTCGATTTTCGAATCGCCAAGCGGGCGTTCGGCAAAAACGCCGACCGGTTCGTTGCCGTTGCGAGGTTGCGATATGAAATTCGTGGATTGGCCACTGAGCGCTGTGGCGATAACCGCGGCACGGCCGGCGGGGTCCAATCCTGATTCGCGTGCCGACGAGATCAGCGCGGCTACGTTGGCCTGTTGTTCGTTGTTGAGTGTTTGTTCTTGTTGTGCGCCGCCGTCCAAGGGGTACGGCCGCATCGCGGCGAGATCAGCTTCCGAAGCTTTCGAATCGGGGGCCCCGGTTGACGGCTGGGATTCGGACGGGGGTGGGGCATTTGGTTGCGCGCTGGCGCCGTCCTGGAACTTCTTCAACCACGGCATCGGGTCGACACCTTGTCCGGCCATCCACCCACCCGGGTACATACCCAAGTGGAGGTGAGCGCCTGTGCTCCACCCTGCGCTGCCGACGTCCCCGATGTGCTGCCCTGCGGTGACATGATCGCCTGGTTTGACGAAAACATGCCCGTCGTACATATGCCCATAGAGCGAGTCGACGATCTGACCGCCGACGTTGTGGCGGATCACGATCCAGTTTCCGTATCCGCTCGCAGGTCCGGCCTCGCGGACCTCACCATCACCGACCGAGTAGATCGGTGCGCCCTCGATACCCGGTGCTGCCAGATCGGCTCCGTCGTGACTGTTTGTGCCGACCCCGATTTCGCGATATCCGAACGGACTCGAGACGACCATGTTCTTTTCGTCGAGTGGCAACCCGAGGACACCGGCCGCTCCCCCGGGCCCGCCTTGGGTGACCCGAGGAACTGAGAAATCGGTGCATGACCCGTTCTGCGCTGTGCCAGCGGCACCCATCGCTGCGGTGGTACCGCTCAGCAGTCCGAGGAACGACATGGAGACGATGAAGGTCAGAATCATCCACATCGAAATCAGCGCGAGGGCGCCTCCACCGAACAGAACCAGTCGCTGCGTCTTCTTCTGTCGTTCCGCTTTGCTGTCCGTCGGTTTCGGGATGATCCGATACAGGAACGAGGCAGTGCCGCCGGTCGATGCTGCGAGGGCGGTCTCCACTGAGCGGTTGACCGCTTTGCCTGCAGTGTCTTTCGCTTTGCCGGCGGCGGCCTTCATCGACCCGGCGGGTCCATTGGGCTGTTCACGGTCTCCCTGACGGCCACGTCGCGGAGTGCTACCGCCGCGGCCAGCGGGTGTGGCAATGTTTCCTCGTTGACCGGAGGGCCTGATCGGTGGTGATCCTGCTACTTCTGGTCGCCGTGCGCTGTTCGACGGTGACGGTGTTGCCGCGTTAGGTGGTGGCGGTGTTCTGCCGGCGGCTCGCTTCTGTGCCCCTGGTGCTGCACGGTCCCCGGTGGTGTTCCCCCCGACTCCGCGCGGGTTGCCTCCGGTTCCACCTGTTCTACGGCCGGCCGCACCTGCCGCCTTTTTTGCTCCGATTTTCCGTGCTCCGCCGGAGGACGGGATCTTCCGGATTCCTCCGTTTTCCGCCACTTACCTGCCCTCGCCAACAGTGGCAGCGGCCGGCGGAGAATCGGACCGGATCTCGACGGCACCTGTCACTTTCGGTTTTCCTGAACGCGACAGGTCCATGTGCACGTCGTAGGTGAGGATCTGCTCCTCTCTTTGGTCAACACGCTGATCCATCCCGAGAATCAAGCGACTGATCGTCACCCTTGTGACAGCAGACTTTCCATCCGGACTGATCGAGGTGCTGTCGACGCGCTCGACTCGAGAATCGAACGCCTTACGCTTCTCATTCCATGTCCAGGACCAAATCTGGTTCACCGACGTCTGCATCTGTCCCAGAAATTCTGGCGACGCTGTTTCTTGCCAGCGTGCGAACCAGTCATCAGCAGGTTCGAAGTCCCAGGGCACGAACGTGGTCCACCCGACGATGAAATGTTGCGCAGTCGCTTCTGCCGCTTCGACGGAGTTCCCACGGATAGCTGTCGGTGGTGCGTACGGCGGCTCATACTCGTGCGGCGCCGATGGCTCAGCGCTGGCGGTGAAGCCAGGAATTGTTGCGGTGGTCGATGCGGACGACTCCGGGTGGTCCGCAGCCTGGCCGCCGCACGCTGTAAGGAACACGCCCATACACGCAATCGCGGCCGCGCGTTTGACGCTACTCATTGGCGTCCCCGTCGTCGGGTGACGCTGAATGCCCCGCGAACGCCGCCTGCTGTCAGAGTCAGGACCAGCCATCCAGCTGCTGCCAATGCGACGATGTAGCTCGCGTGCTGCGCGATATCGGAGGAGAATGTCCACGCGGGTGCAATGCCAGCGATCAACGCCAACACGACTACGCGGGTAGGGCGACTTCTCCAAAAAGTCTGCGCAGCAACCACGATGCCGCCAGGCGCAGCGGACAACCAAGTCGCGATCGTCGCTGCAAGCAACTGACCGTACTGACCCCAAGTCAGTGATTTCTCTGGGCTCTTCGGCCTATCGTTCATTCGTACGCACCTCCGATAGCCCTCATTCTGGCGGTCGCGGTTCCGGTCACCTCCCCTCATGCCCGCCACCGCGCGATGAGACCGCTGTGGCAGCGGTTTTCAGCCGTCTACAAAGCTCCGCCCAGGAGCGCGGCGAGCACGACGACAATCACGACCAGGCCTATGACCATCGGTAGCCACCGGCTGCTGGGCACACCGGCTATAGGAGGGAGATTCTGAACGAGTCCACGCAGGTTCATGGGATCGGATGCCCGGGCGTACTTGCTGCGAGTGTCGTCGTTCTCCTCGTCCTCTTCGGTCTGATGTTCTGCGTCCAAGGGCTCAGGTGCGTCCTGCCCGGCGACAGCGAGAACATAGCCCGGCGGAAGGTCTGCCTCGATAGCGGAGCGTTGCGCCTGCAATACCTCTCGGACTTGATCCGAGAGCTCCACGAGGGCAGCAGGATCGAGCGCGAGCACGACACGGCTGAGGGCGGTGCCGTCGTCGAAAGTCACCTGCAGTTCAGCCTCACGCGGATCGCTCTCGTCGTAGAAGATGCCGAAGTTCGTTCCGGCTACGGTCAACCCCTCTCGCCGGGTCTGCAGTGCAGCCATACGGGCATGCAGTTCGGTATCTGCGGGTATCGCGCCGTTACCGGGCAGTCGTGAGTCACCAGGGTTGTATTCGTTCATCGCTGCCTACTCTCAGTCGTTCCGGTTTCGAGCGCCGAGCATTGCTTCCCGGTATCCGGCCATGGCCTGCTCATGTGCTTGTCTGGTTTGTGCGCTTCGGACTGCTCTCGCACGAGCCCTGGACCCGGCACCTGCCAGGTTCCCGTCGCTCTGCTGAAGCCATCGATCTCTGGTCGCCGATGGGATTTGTCCGCCGTAGGTTCGCAGTGCCACACCACGGCCCGCATCGACTATGCGTCCGCCGGCTGTTCGCACGCCGCCCACGACCTGTCCGCCCAGCTGCTCGGCACCCGCGACGAGCGGGTTGTTTCGGACTGCAGCACCAGTGGCGGCCGCAGCGCGTCCAGCGCCACGTTTGACGCCTTGGACGACAGGCCGTGACAAGAATTCCGCCGCCTGCGCGGCCGCAGCAGCCTTCCCACCGCCGGGCTTCGTAGCGCTCCCCGACTGGCCTGAGCCTGACGGAGACGTTTTACCGGGGCCGGACGCATTCGGCCTCGACGGGGACGGTCGATTGGGGCGCCGCTGTGCGCGAGCCGGGCTCGCAGTCTCGTCTGTCTCGCCCTCCGCTTGCTTTCCACGTCCCGAACCGCCGCGTCGGCGAGCGGCCGCGGACATCACCGCTGCGGTGCTCAACGCTCCGAGAGTCGCACCTTGAACAGTCGAGGCAGCACCGACTTGTGCAGCACCTTCTGGCCGGGCTGCAGCTTCGATCTTCTTCATCGCAACCCACATGCACACCAGAACGGCGACACTCCACAGCAGCTTGAAACCTGTAGCGACGCTTGAGGTGAACATGATTCCGAGCATGAACACCATCAACGTGCACAGTACGGAATAGACGGTGGCCATCAGCAGTGCGTAGACGATGTCGTCTATCCAGTTCTTCATCATTTTCGACTTGCCCGGGAACGCCGCCCACACCAGTCTCATCGGCCCGAGGATGAACGCCACCAGCAACATCACGTGCCACCAGAGGGCAATCAGGGACATCGCTGCGATTCCGATGGAAGCGATCACGGTCCCGAAGAGAGCCGAGATGGCTTTCGCGACGTGCGGCATAGTGCCGCTGCCGGAGAACGCTGACAACGCCGCCGCCGCCTCGTCTGGGGTGAGATTCGATTTCCCGACGGGATCGTTGCCGTCAGACCCCGATATCTTGTTCAGGCTCGCGGCTGCGGCGTAGGTCGGATCGCAACTGCTGAGGGCTTCGAAGCTGTCATCGCCGTCAAGGCAATCGGCCCGGGCCCGGTCGATCGACGGGCCGCCGGTCTGGGCCAGCAGATAAGACCGCATGTCGTTGCAGCCGCGGTAGTTGTTGTAGCAGGGCAACCCGTCTTCGTCGCCGCTGCGACTGATAGCCCCTTCACGGGCGATGGGATTGCCGAAGCGGTTCGGCTCGGCAGGGGGAGTGATCGGTTCCTCGCCGGCCTTGCCGAATTGTCCTACCGCCCAAGGCTGGTAAACCAACGTTTCTGCGAGAACACAGGAGGTGAATCGGTGACCAGAGTCGGTTGCTTGCGCGCCCGGAAGTGCCTGCGGTGCCTGGCACATCAGGCCCTGTGCCTGCTGGTCCAATGTCCCGAACACGGTGTTGGCGATTGCGCTGCTGAGCGTTCCTCCGATGTGGTCTCCGAGAGAGGCGATCATGTAGAAGCCATTGCCGTCCGGTTTGGCCCAGGAAGCTACCGCAACACCGCCGTACATGACCCCCGCGACCATCGCCACCATTGCTGTCAGGCCCGCGTCTTGGATCCCTTGGCGCACCCCGCCTGCACTCGCTGCCCGCACTGCCATCGAAATGGCGGCGATGAGAATCATCACGCCAGCCATAGGGATGAAAAAGTAGTTGTATAGATTAGAGACAACGGGTGAAACATTCTGGTACACACCCTGAATCGGGTTCTTCGCCTGCGCATATTCTTTCAAGGCGATAGTCGCCTGCAGGATGTACACGTTCCCCTGCATGATCAGATTCCCGACCATCGTGGAGATCCAAGGCATCATCGCGCACGATTCTTCGCCTTCGGCGTTCAACTGCCAGTTGACCCACTTGACGCCTCGAAGCCCAGAGATCTCGTAGAGAGTGTACGAATCCATCGAATGATCGGTGGCCGTTGCAGCACGGGTGAATTGTGTTGCGTCCTTGGCGAAGTCTGGAACCTCCCGATTCCGGTTCTCGACCTTGCCGAGGTTGCGGTTCGACAAGAACCCTTCAGGACCCGTCCCGATGCCTTGCCCGCCGAGGTCAGGGCGCGTGATCGAGCACACCACGTCAGACATAGCGCCGGATGCGGCGCCACCGATTTTGTCCGAGACCCAACTGATCGGGCTGGCGTCCGCTGGAATCGGATTCGCGACAGCGATGGATCCGAAAAGAACGACCGAGATCAAGCCGTACGCCGTCCCACGGGCCATCCGAGTGACCCACCGGCGGCCCCCTGTGCGCTGTGGCCTTACCCGGGTGCCTTTCCTGTCGCGCCAGAGAACGATCGCGAGAGCTCCGAATGTGCCGGCCAGAAAGCCAGTTCCCGAAACTGTCGTGCTCGGCCACACCACAGACAGAGGGAAGGTCGCCATCAAGGTGCCGTGCGCTACTGCGACGGTCCATCCGCGGTGCACACCCGGAGAGCGCAACACATACGTCACGGCGAGAACCGCCAGCAAGCTGATCGGGTACAGGACGAGGAAATCGGTATGCACCATTGCGTACACCGGGCCCACTGCCACAGCCAGCGACCCGATCAACCCGATCCATGTCAGGGTCGACAACAAAGCGCCGGTCGCCTGAGGTAGCCGCCTGGCGCCGTACCAGATGCCTACAGCGCTGCCGCCGACGATGGCGAACGCGACCAAGCCTCGTGTGCCTGCGATCGAGAGCAGCCCAGCCACGGTGAACAGCGTCGCCAACGCGCGGACCACCCATTTTTCCAGTATTCGGCCGTATCGCGCAAAAAATGGATAGACCGCTGCCGGCGCCTGTGCCACCGTACTCAACGTCACCATGGGTGATCCTGTCGCTCGTCGATCATGATTAGTTGCTCAGGAGTTCAGCGAAATCGTCGAACTCGTAGCTGTGGTGGTCGTCGACGTCGGCGACGGCGATCGCCTTTGTACTGACACCGCTTCGGACGTGGTCGCGGGCAAGCGGGTTGATGGACCAGTCCATCGCGTCCGCCGAGATTGGAGTCGACTGCGCGTGGGCTGAGATAGTCGCGTTCGTCTCGGATGCGTTCGCGATTTCGACGAGCATCTGGTCGACCTGAACGACGCTCACCCGATTGTCGACGTCACGCATCACACACACGCCGTTACCCAGGTCGCCGCCCTTGGTGAAGGGCAGCAACCTTTTAGCCAGGGCGTCCCACTCCCCCTCGTTTGAATCCGAACGCTCTCGCAACAGCGCCAACGCCGACTTGGCCTCCGCGGTGCCCTTCTGCATGAACACGAAAACCGTTGAAAACTGATTTTGATCAGTCTCTGCAGCGTCGGTCATCGCCTGCTCGATCATTTGAATGTCTTTGGCCTGCTGGGAGATGAACACGACGACAAAGTTCAGTGACCGACCCTGGCGCAGAGCCCTCGAGATCAGTTCGCGTCCAGCCTGAATCGACGTCACGATGTATGCCTCGTCGATAAACAGAGCCCGAGGTCGACGCCCCCGCCGCTTGGAATGCGGACTGACCGATTCCGTTACGTCACCGAAGAAGTTGTTGATCCGGTGCAAGGCTGTGAAAATGGCTGCTGCAGCCTCACGTTCAGTATCGCTCCACTCCGCAGCAGGCTTTTTCGGGTCGGGCGGTGTGAACCGGAAAAGTGTGATGACAGTGCGACGTTTCTTGATGCTTCGGAAGCCAACAGACCTGTCTGCCTGGCCGAACAGCAGACGCGAGTAGGGATTTACGGAGGCACCTTCCAGCCGCGACTTCAACCCTTGGAGGCGTGACAACTCGTGTTTCGCCGGCAGCCGCGACGACCAGTCCGTATTGCCTTCGCCAGCGGCCTCGGAAAGGGTCTCAATTTCTTCGTATAGCGACGCGGACAGTTCCGTCAAGGTCGGAATGTAGCTCTCTCCGCTGCTCTCAGCACTGCGGTAGTGCTCCTTCATCGCATAGAAGCCCTGCTCCAAGCGATCCCGATCCGAACGATCAGGAATCAGCAACTCGAGCTGCGCACGGGCCAGCGCTTCACCGTCCTCGTAGGTGTCGGTCAAGGCCCACGCGCACAGCATTCCTCGCGGGCCGCCGAAGAGGTCGACAATGTCAGTTTCGTCCCAGAACTCTCGGTTGATCGGCTGAAACTTCGACTCAGGAGTGCCGAGAGTGCCGGCGCGGGCGTGGTTGGCGAAGTCGGGGTCGAGAACTTGCGGACCGAACGAGATGTAGTAGCAGAATCTTTCGATGTCGTTCTTCGGGTCGGCGGCCACCACCTGAGTGCCTGACTCTGACATCCAGAAGAACAACATCAGCGCGAGGGCAGATTTGCCGCCACCGGATGCGCCGATGATGCCGATTCCTGCTCCGTTGTTACGTGCGACCTGCACGTGGGGATCGAAGTGCACGACTGCGCCGTTCTCCATGCAGTACCCGATGGCGACGCCGCGCCACCCAAGTACCTGACCGTTGCGGCTCACTTCCACTGCGTCCCCGACGCTTGGTGACGAGTCGAGCCTGGCCAGTGCAAGCGCTTCGAGGTTCGTCCACCGGGTACCGAGGTCGTATCCGAGCGTGTCGTCGCAAAGGTTGACCTTGCCGACGTAGGTCGGATCAGGGTCACCCGGGATCTGCTCGCGCAGAAGCGCATGCTGAATGTTGAGCGGGACGTGCAGGGTGAAGTCGGTGAATGCTGCTTGCACGTCCTGGACGGCTTTGGTGAGTTCCTTTCGGGAGGGGCACGAGATGGTCAGTCGTAATTGCCCGATCATTGCGGGTGTAGGTTCGATGTCTAGTTCGCGTTCGAGGTCCAAAGCGTCGCCAAGCACCTCGGAGAATTTGGCGTCGTCGATTTTGCCTGCGCCACCGCGGTCTGTCGCTTCATCTTTGATGAGTCCGATACGACGTTTAGCAAGCTTCTTCCAGGCCTCTGATGTCATGAGCTTGTAGCGCCAGCTCACCTCGACCTGAAATGGCATCGCACGCAGCGCACGTCCCCATGCGCGGTGATAGTGGAACGGCAGGACGGAGTCTCCATCGGCGATTACTAGGGTCGTCGTGTAACTCTTCCGAGGCTCGTCCGTTTCAGGGAAGGGCTCTGTGATTTCAACGCAGTCCGTCAGATTGTGCGCGTCGAAATCGACGATCTGATCGAAATATCCTGCACGCCAGGGTCGTGTGGACTGATAGTCGCGATCAGTCGGTGGTTGAAAATGTCCGTAGAGGGGTTTACGAGTGAGCCAAACCAGATCAGCTCGCGTGACCAATTCGGCACCGGACGCAGACAGCCGTCCCAACAACGTGTCGACAGCGTCACGAAATGGGTCAAGATCACTTGACCGGAAGTGCTCTTCGGCGACGTGGTCTGCCTTCCCAAGGATCAGCGTCATCGGATCAGACATGCTCGGGCCTGAGAAAGTTCCCAGCCGAATCATCAGGACCCGCCGTGGTTCTGGTGTGGTCTCGGAGATGTGGGGGGCCACTTTTTTGGTCGTCAACGTCTGAAACATTTTCGACGGATCCCACATCGCTCGATCGAGTTCGTCTTCCCAACGGGAGGTGTCGACGGGCTGATAGCGGACCAATTCGTGGCAGATCAGTGATGCGTCGCGGCCTTGTTCAGCTTCGACCCACATGAGGAGTTGTTTGTAGAAATCGGTGGATCGGTCGAATGCGAATTCCTGCTGAGTGCCTGAGGTGAAGTCGTCACTGTTTCCAGGGAGAATCACGCCTGTCCACATGCCGTCACCGATCAGGAACAAGCCGTCCTCTGCGTAACGCACACCAAGACGCTGGCGATCCGTACCCCGTTTGGGGGCCTTCGACTTTTTGCCGCCCTTGTTGGTGAGCCATCGATTCGCGACCCAATAGCTGAGGCCAGCGAGGCAGACTCCGACCAACGCCACGATGATGAGGATCTTCATGGTCGCGTCTCCTGACCGTAGTTTGTTGAACTTGATGTTTCGAGTAATTGATCGAAGGTGACTCGCGCTTTCCGCTTCGGGAAGAAATCGCCGGTACCAACGGGTTTCGGGTCATAGACCGGCCGTTGCAGGGGTGTGTCGAGATTGACTCGCGCCCATTCAGGACGCCAGATGACCGCGGTCCACTCCAACTTTCCGGGGTTCTTATTCGATGTGCCGCCTGAAATCAGGTCGGGATTCTTGAAGATCCTTGCCCAAGACAGCCGAACGAACTGGAAAGGTGATTCGTGGCTACTCCCCCACTTCCATTGGGACAAAACATAAGTCGCGGCGAAGACGACCAACGCTCCCACAACAGCAGTGACAAGAGTTTGTCCGATGACGAACCCAATCGGCAGCAGTATGGCGCCAGCTGCCACGGCCACTACTCCAGATACCGCTGCAAGCTGCCCGTCGACACCGCCGATCGACGCAAGGGAAATATCTTTACCTAACTGCCACATGCGGTTTCGGTGATTCATCACATGTGTGCGGTCAAGCGCCTCCCGCCCTTCGGGCATATTCGTCCTCCGCTGCCGTTGTTGTCCGGTTTGATTTCTATGTCACTCGACTTGGCTGTTGCCTGCTCCGCCGCCACCGTTTCCGGGCACCGACTCACCGGCCTCGACCATGTATCCGATGAACAGGGGCCCACCGCCTAGGACCAGGCCTGCGGCGAGCACGCCAAGCAGCTTCTGAATGCTCGATCGCCACCCGCCTTCTTTCGCGGATGCCACGGCGATCATGATTGCGATGACGATCATCATCAGCACGAGCAGGGCGCCACCGATGACCTTCAACATGGTCGATAGATTTCCGATGGAATCGGTGATTCCGCTGGCTCCCTCAGCCACGACCAGGACGGTGCTGTGTGTTCTCATGGATCTTCCTTTCTCCTCTGCCGGCATCTACCGGAAGTGTTTGTACGACCGGCCTATTCGCCGTCGTTGGATCCTCGGGTCGAGGCAGCGCCGGGCACGAGATCGGTCGCCGATCCCAGGCCGGATCCACTACTCGCTGCGCCCTCACGGTCGACAAGACCCGCGCGAATGTCGGTGACTAGCCACTTGCCCGAGTTTCGGACGACGTCGACGCGGTATCCACTGGCCTGCATCGACTCAGATGCTGGAACATTCCATGTGACTCGGACCTCGGCGACTGCGATGTCCCCGTCTTGGTAGACGATCGCTTGATTCGACGCGGTGTTGGTGGCGCGCGGTGATCTCACCGTCACCTTCTCGATCTGCGGCTTCGTCACGACACCACCCAGACCGGTTCGTGCTCGCGGCCCGGCCGTATCTGCGAGGACGAGATTGAGCTGCCCGGCGTTCGAGGCACCCCATGCGGAGAAGAACGGAGCCAACAAAGAGTCCTTCACCTGGCCTGCGAGTTGCATATCCTCGGTCAGCTTCGCCTTCGCCGGTGGTGGGTTTTCCAGGCGCATCGGGGCGGACACCCCGACGTCGCCGACTATCCGTAAGTCGTTGCCGGTCTTGCCGGATTTCACCCAGACTGGAACGGACATGGTTTGGTATTGGCCATCCGCCATTGAAACGATGAATCCCAGGTAGGCGGCCTCACCGGTGGCGAATTCCGTGATGGGAGTTACGGTCCCGTCCCACGCGATCATGGTGGGTTCTTGCTGCAGGCCGCCTGATGTCCATCCACATCCGGGTGCGGTTCCCGGCGTTGACATCGCTTTTAGGAGTTGTTCTCGCTTTTTCACAGCTTCGACGTCGCCGTGGGTCAAGCACACTGTGAGGTATTGCTGTGCAAATGCTGTCGCCGCGTTGGTGGGGAAGGTGGTGAGTCGATATGCGGCAGCATCGGAGGGCGAGATTGCGCCTTCGGCCGGCACCGCTGAACGCCCGACGGTGACACCGATGATCAAACCGACAACCGCAACGAACGCGAGGGCTGAGCTGCTGAGTGCCAAAGCTTTCCGGCCGCGGTATCGACTTCCGAGGACACCGGACTTGCCGACTTTGGCGATGTCGAAGTCGACGAGCTGAACTCCGTGTTGGTCGTACAGATCAGGTATTTCGTCTGTTTTCCCTTTGCTTCGAGGTAGCAGCGAGGAGCCCCTACCGAACCAGCGCTTCTTCGTGGGGGTCTTGTCGGCGTTCTCTCCGGTGGCAGCGCTGTCCACAGCGGTGTCGGCATCCGGGTCAGATACCTGACGGCCAAGGTCGTCGACGAAGATTCGTTTGCCGGCCGAGTCCTGCAGTTCGTTTCCTGCCTCGTCGGACGCTACGAACACTCCGTCGCGGTGATTGAGCATCCACTTGTAGACGCACTCGTCACCGTCGTAGTCCCAGTTCGGGTTTGGTGCGATTGCAGATTCGAGCACGGGTGCCACAACGCTGGCATGGTCCTTCTCCATACTCGGTCGGTGCATCTCATCCTGCGAAACTGGTTCAGGGCTTCTCCCGAGCAGCTGGTCGACACTGGCCCGAATGGAATCTCGTGCGGGGTTGTACATGCCGTAGATACGACGCACCGGGATCCGCTTGTCGTCGCGTGCGGGATTGAACCCGTCTGGCAGAACAACCGCGAGCCGGCCATCCAGTTCGGCGTCTTGCGACACACTCGCCCCTTCCGTCATGATGAGGCATCACTGCAGGTAAAGGCATGAATTTGAGCCCTCTGTCTGTGATGCAACTCCGATGCTGGAAACGATAGAGGACGGTGTTCCGGTCATCGCCGGATTTTGTAACTGCCATCCCTCATGCAGATGGGACGGCTGCGGGTAACACGCGATTCCGAATTCCTTGACCTGCGGTTCTTGTCTGCAGGAGGCAGACTGCCTGCGCTTGAGGTGATCCGGCGTGGCTTCTCTTCGCGCTCGTTCTCGGCATCGCGCTCGTATTCTTCAACCGCGCAGATTTCGTTCCGACGAACCCGGCGGACGCGCGGGCTGAAGCAAGCGCATACGACGCGATCAACCCAGGGAGTGAACTTCCGCATGTGATCACGGCAAACGAGAACTGCGCCAACTACCCGGACTACCCGTGCTTCAATCCTGTGAATTTTGCACTGACAAACGTCATTCCGGCATCGAACTCGAACTGGCGACCTGATTGGACAACGAGCTCACAGGCGTCAGTCCTCGTGACCTGGCGGTTTCCGGTCCTACGGATTTCCTCCTGGATATTCACCGCGATCCTTGTCGCTGGAGTGACCGGATTGCTTCGGAAGACGTGAGACTGAGCGGGCAACGCCTCATGGAAAGACGGCGATCCTCGCAACTGCTGGTGCGCAGGACTTTCCGGCGGAGAAATCGTGAATGGTATGAGATCAGTAGGGCCCAGCGTCGAAGGCCCGGGCCCTACTCGGTAAAGAACGCGAGGTCAGCGATCTCGCGGGTCAGATGCGATCAGGGCATCCCATCCAGCGGGGTCGGGCGCGGGTGGCACATCTTCGTAGACGTCAAAGGTGGCGCCGGCATCGTAAGGGTCGGCGTAGAGATCTTCCGGTGGCGGCTCACCAATAGCGGAAACGTCCGCCGTGAACGGTGTCGGTGCGGCCTTCGGTGTTACATCCACCTTCGCATCGGAATTGTCGACGATCTGATAGAGAAGCGAATCCGGCTTTGCCAGTTCGGCGTTGAGCCCTGCGCCAAGTTCGCGGGCAGCGTCACGCATCTGTTGGATCACTTCGGGATCAGCGTCGAATGGGTTGTAGCCATGGGCTGCTTCCAGGACTGTCACCATCTCCAGCACCTCGTACCAGTTGTTCGGGCCTTCCGGCGCGGTGGTGTGCACGGACTGCAGTTTCGGATCTTTGGTCACGAACAGCATTTCCCGCTGGTCTCGGTCCAAGGCTTGTGCGGTGCCGACCGGGATGCGATTCTCCTGTTGCTCGGCGCCACGCACCTTCTTCGATTCCGATGCCCCAGTGAACAAACGAAAGCGATTGTTCGACACTGATGTCTCGTTCGTTGCGTACTGCTTGGTGACGGACCCTGAGAAGTCGGATACCTCCTCGTCATCGTCGCGACTTCCGATCTGCAGTACAAACAGGTTGGCGATCAGCCCCAACAGTCGTTGCAACCACACTCCCTTCCCATCATCGATCGTGCGGATGTCCGACAGGGACTGGGTGGATACGACAACACGAATGCCGACGTCGGCGCTCTTGTTGATCAGGTTGATCAGGGCCTCCGCTGATGCTTGATTCGCTGCTGAGCCGAGTTCTTCGATCTGTACGACGAACGGTGGCCACGGGGTGCTGTCGGCACCGCCAAGAGGTACACCGAGGAATGCGGCTACCGCAGCCTGCCGACCTCGTAGGGTCGCCACCGCATTCTGCAGATCAAGCAGGATCATCGTTCCCATCATGGCGGCGAAATCCGGATAGATCTGCGCGGGCAAACTGAAAACTACGATTTCACCGCGCAGAATCGCACGAATCAGGTCGATTTGACCGGCAGGCGCTCGACCGGTGCCGAAGGTTCCGGGATAGAACGCCGAGGAATTGACGTAAGTGGAGGCCAGTTCGCGAGTGGAAGAGACGGCTTTCGCGACAATGCTGCCTGATTTCTTCAACTCCGCGCTGACCGCCTGCACCCGTCCGCGAAGCGAGTCGATCCGAACCTCCGCATCACGTTCGGACAGGTGCGGGTAGTACTTGAGCACCGTGCCGACGCTGAGTGCCTGTGCTTGCCGCTCCAACTCCCCGTCGGTCGCCGTCGACAGCATCTTCGTCAGCACTTCCAGCGAAGAGATGCGGGTCTTGCCGTCTTGGCCAACAGTCCTGTCGAAACCAGTCAATGCTGCTATGTTCCAAGCTAATTCGCTGACCTCCTGCGCTGACCTCAGGTAGGCGGCGGCGTCACCGTCTCGCGGTACGGATTTGAGAAACATCTCGGCTTTGGACTTCCCATTTCCTCGCGCCAATCCGTCATAGCGTGCGGGGACTGGCGGCGCATAGGGATGCAGTTGCGGGTACTCGCCGCTGCCATTGGGTGGAAGCAGGGAGAAATGAAGGAACGATCGGCCCTCCTGCTGTGCGAGCCGGGCCTTCTCCTTTACGACCGCGTCGTCGCCTTTGTAGTCGATCGTCACCGAACCACCGCCAAAAGTCCGAACTTGCTGGTCGCTGATCGACGACGCCAGTCGGGTCTTACCCGTGCGGGATCCGCCGACGATAAGCGTGGCGTTCTTAAAACTATTGAGGGGGCGAAGTACTGGCTGCCCGTACCGTCCGAGGCCAACTGCGACAACCGGCCCTAAGCGAGATTTCCACATATCAGCCCCTCAGGTAGTGCCCGGAGGCAACTTTGTTTCGTTCGATGTCACGGCGCCGACGATCGAGGATCCCCACGGGCCGCATGTTGGAGTGCTCCGCGCCTTCGATTCGGCCTCTTAGCGCGCGTGGGCGGCTACGGAACAGCACGATCAAGACGGCGGCGAGCGCGAAACCTACTGGCACGCCGAACCACAACTGGGTCCAGATGACGTGCAGGATGCTCATGTCAGCATTTGCCCGCGACCAACCGAGTAACCCTGAACTGTCTGGCGGTAGATTTGCGGCCGGCCTGTGGAGCCAGATCCGGGTGGTGAAGGACGTCGACCAGTACAACCAGGTAGTCAGGGAGAAACCAGCGGCGGCGATGCCGATGATGGAGGTCACCGCCGCCCATATCGTCCACATCTTGACTCGTACACGCCGGATCTCGAATGCCAAGACTGCGAACACGATTGCCACGACAACGCCGGGAACCGCGGCGAGAGCTGCGAGGGCCAGCACCGCTGCAAACAACCGTGACTGTGCGTTCGAACTCGACCCCGACTCTCGATCACTGTCCGCGCCAATCGTTTTACCCATGAATTTGCGAACCTCCCGAATGCGGTGTGTCTCCGATTTCGCGATCATTCCACGAGGGGTTCCGGTGCCTGGCGGATTCGCATCGCTGCTGGTCCGCCTGTGTTGAGGGGCCGGGCAATTCGTGCCGCACTCTCACGAACCATTTTCAGATAATGGTGTGTCGCTGCAGCCCGCAGCGGAAATCAACCCATAGCCTTATCCGAAAGGTGTCGGCAGTGATGTAAAGTCACCGACATCGGAGATGAAACCACCATCTGAGAGGCGTGCCATGCCTGCAAATTGCAGCGCGGCCGGTAGCCGCGGACGACCGTCCAAGGGCGACCGGCAGTTTATTGCCACCCGCGTCCGCGCGGATGTCGATTCGTCGATCCGATCCATCGCCGACAACACCAAGACCCCGTTCGGTGACGTCGTGGGCACCATGCTGCTCATCGGCACCCGACACATCGACCAGTTCGACGAAGTCTTCAGGGAACTGCTACCGCTGACACGCACCACTGTCGACGGCCAGGTGCAGTTCGACCCGAGCGCCCATGACGCCATCACCAGCATCACAGGCCGCGCTCCGACCCCCGTCGAAACCCGCGCCCGAGAAATCCGCTCCGCGCTCTCCCCTCACGGGAAGATCCCGATGATGCTCGTGTTCTCGACGCTCCTGACCATCGGCGTACGCAACTGCGAGGGCGATGCCTTCACCGGTGCGCTCGCCGACATGTACGAACTCGCACTCGACCCGAAGCTCGCACGCAAGATGCTGAGTGAGAGTTCGATTCCCCGCCGTCTCGAAGAGCAGGGGGTATTGGCGCTGGCTATCTAGTCTCTGCGCCGATGACGGCGCCCCAATAACTCAATATTAGGGCACCACAGAATCAAGCATCTCAGGGCAAAAACACACCCTGACATGCACGAAACCCCGCTCTTGCAGGAACGGGGTTTCGAGTATTCGAGTTAGGTCGGCCGAGTTGGAGCTCGGTGATCCGACATGGTGTCCCTCCCACCAGAAGGGACTCACTTGCTACGTGATGTCCAGGGTACAAGCACGCCCCGGTGTGCGTCCACTTCCCTGCCCAATTCGGGCGGGTCGGTCACACCTACCGACCCCGACAACTGCACATTCGCTACTACCGTTTTCGACACGGTGCGCAGCTGGTCGCCGCGCCTCACCATCCGCGTCGACACCGCCGGCGAACACACCTACGCCCCCACCCGGATGCCTTCCCAGGCACCGGAGGTGCCGTGGGCTCTCTACCTCGCAGACTCGCGCGGCCGCTTCCGGCTGCTGTGCCTCGACTTCGACGACAGGCAAGGTAACCAGCCCGGCGCTGCACGCAGAGCCGCCGAACAAGTCAGTCGTCGACTACACCAACTCGACACCCCGCACCTACTCTGCGCCTCCGGCGGCCGCCACAGTCGGCACCTGTGGATCCGACTCGCCGAGACCGTCACTGCCACACAAGTTCGTTCACTCGCAGCGGCGTTCACGCAGAAGTACAAAGACACCTTCGACGCCTCCGGCCTCCTCAACCCCACATCCGGTTGCGCGCGCGCACCTGGATCACCCCACCGCTACGGCGCGCCATCACAGCCACTGAGAACTGCCGGCCGAAACGCCGCCGACGCACTTGCATGGGCCGACACCGGCGCTGACCCCAGCGTCGTCGACAACCTCACCGCATGGGCGGGCGGCACCATCCCAGCTTCCACGCGTACAGACCGCCATTGCGATTCCGTCACCTTGACGAAACGGCTGCGGACAATCGACTGCACCCGCGGAATGATCCCCGGCACCACACGACCACTCCCCGAACACATTCGGGCTCTCGCACACACCGCCCCGTCCGCATCCGCCGACACGTCCCGAATCTCGTGGTCCATCATGTTGTCCGCCGCGCACGCACACTGGTCCCTCGACGACATCACCGCTGCTGCGCTCACCGACCAACTCCCCGGCCTCGAACACCTTCGCACTGAATCTGGCGGCGCCGGACATGGCGGCCGCAGAACACGGAAGACCCCCCACGATCACATCGCACACCAGTGGGAGCGCGCCCTGAACGCTGTAGCAGCCGCACCAGCTACTCCCAAGGCCGACGTCCTCAGTCATGCACGCAAACACGTCCGTGCCGCGCTGGCGACCGCCGAGAACACGCCATTCTTCCGTGGATCTGCACAAGGCTTCCGCCGCTGGGCAGCACTCGCAGTGATCGCAGACCTCATGTACCGAGCTGACAGCACCGACGACTTCGAACTCGACGTACGCCGCTGGGCAATCGCGGCCGCCACCACCAAAACTATCCTCGCCGCCACCGTCTGGGAGCTCATAGATGCCGGCTGGCTCGTAAGAACCCGTCCACATTCAGGCCCGAAGGCCGCCGCATACCGGTTAGTCATACCTGCAGTCCAGAAGGTCGGACACAAGGTTACCCACCCCCTGCCCCTTGCTCCGGAACACGCTCTCGAGCGGTCCCGGGCATACCTCAATCACTTGGGTCGTGATGTCTGGCAACACCACAAGCTCGGACCTGTAGCCGCGATGGTCCACTGGACCCTGAGCGTTGCCCCGGAATTGTCTCGGGCTCGGCTCCGACACACGACGGGCGTTTCGATCGATGTGTTTGAGGGAGTTCTGACCGTGCTGACGGCGAATCGTCTGATCCATCGCGGGCAGGCGGTGAACCGCGAGCGCGTGTATGCAGGTGTCGCAGGCTATCTGGGTGTCGCAGGGATGCTCGAACGTAGACAGACCAGGTATCGCCGCGAGTCGAAAGTCTGGGCGTGGTGGTGCAGCGAGATCGAATGGCGCGCAGCACCAGCGACGGCGAAACCGTCCTCTCCGGTGCGAGACCTGTACGGGCGCTTCCCGACCTACAGCGGCGGGCACTGCGATTGGTCAGCCGCAATGCGCCGAGTCGCGGCTGTAGAAACACAAGGCGCGAAGGCCTCGACACACACAACTACGAGCACACCGTAAGACCCACCAGCGGATGAGTGCCGCGGGCCCGAACATGACTTCGTACTGTTGGGCAGACACAGAGAAATCGAAAGGAGAGACAAGATGGCATCAACGATCACAACCGCGAACGGATCAAAAATCTACGGCCCAGGAAAACTGTCGGACGAGCGACTACAACACGAACTAGCCTTACGCCGGCGAGCGAACCGGATACCTGCACGCCGCCGTTCAGACGGCAAAGGCGGACGCCGACAGCAGCGTCGCACGGCCGCTGCTGTCTAGCCGGCCGAATCCCCCTTAGCCTCATCGCCGACGCTTCAGCCGGGTAAAGAATCGGTTAGGCGACTTGGCGAAAGCTCACCGATGAGGTTGCGACGGCCGTTAAACTCAGCCACTCAACGAGCGGTGTAGGCCTGCAGCTGTCCATGGGAGATAACAAATGAGCACAGAGACAGGCCCATTCTTGTGGCCAAGTACGCCCGGCGATCCGTTTCATGGACCGTTCGATCTGAACTCGTATGTCCATTCGTGTGTGAGTCCGACACCTGCAGAGACTGATTCAGCTGGTGGACTTCAAGCTCGGATCGAGCAAGTCTATGCGGAAGGCAGAGTCGCAGACTCGCTTAATTTTCGCTACCGAATGGCCGCAGTACTGCTCGCAGATCCGCCGGCCAACGACTACGACGCAATCAGCAACTGGGTTGAAATAGCTCGAAGTGCGACTTACCTAGGTCGATTCGATGAGGCTTCAAGAGCACATGCTGTGTCGATCTACTTGATGCGGCGCACACCAGTTCCGAAGGTGGCGTACGTGCCCCGCCAAGTTGCAGCCAATAGCGCGATCGCTTTCGCAACGGGTCAGTATGAGCGCGGATCGGAATTGTTGCGTCTCGCAGAGCGAGAGATGATCGATGCTCAAGGCGGCGATCAGATTGTGGCGGCTGCGCACACAGCAGTCCTGTACGCGCGAGAAATCGAAAATCTGGCTCGGCCAGCGACGACGTCCTCGACTGATTCTCAACCAGTTGATTTGCAGATCGCGCCATACTTGTACAGCCTCGGTGCAGGTCTCTTGACGAATGTCGTTTCAGATCCCCCGCGCATCGAACCATCGGACGTGTTCGACCGTGCCGGAAAGCTATTCGAGGCGAATGACAACTTCGCTGCGGCAGAAAAATGCTACGTCGCAGAGGCAAGCTATTTGCACGGAGCTGGGCGTCATCTGCAAGCTCATGCGGCGTTTATGAAGTCTGCCCGCATGGCAGAGCGGCATTCCGCAATCCCGAAATACTCAATGCGATACTGGGCCGCAAGCACAGCACTCACTTTGAAAGATCGGCCGCTGTTCGCTGAAGCACTCGACTCGATCTCTATCGGGTTAATCGATGATCCTCACTATTTCGTCATGTTCGTGTTCTTGGAGTCGGAAATGATTCGGATCGTCGACACTGACTGGGTTCGTGCCGCACAGTACGTCGACGACCATCTCCCCCGCGCGCTGGAACTCACCGGCTACCGTTCGGCACCAGACGACATGCCAAGCGCAACACCTCATGAACGTGCAACGATTCCCTACCTCGGTGGTCTATTCGCCAATCGACTGCCGTTGGCCACCGCAACCGAATCCAGCCGAATCGCAGACGCCGTCACCGCTGCGCGACTGTATGCCAGGGGAATACGGGACGGGCATCTCGACCATCTTCACGCCGAAAGCGGAGGTCACGAGCGGAACTTGGAACTACTTTTCCAAGACCTAGCGCGCTGTACCTATTCCGGTGCGGCGGTCCTCGTGGCGCGGGATCAGGCACTCGATTACGTCAAGGGGGAACTGCAGGATGCAGCGCTGGAACAGTTCTCCGAAATCGCCACGACAGCAGCGAATAATGCCTACGATTTCGCCGTCAATCTGATCAGTGGATTCGGCAACTAGGTGTACTGACCGGACACGTTGATCGATAGACAAGTCGCCACTTGTGACAGAAGGCCACGCTTGTCTATAGTGTGGGTATGACAGTTTCACTGGATGTTGCCCTGCCGCGCACGGACCTGTCGGCGCGG
>NZ_JAANTF010000018.1:0-33174 GCF_011290655.1 Rhodococcus sp. D-46
GCAACACCGACAACACCCGACCCACCACCGACGCCGGCAACGCCTCACCCGCCGCGAAAATCACCCGCAACGAACCCAACCCACCACCACCGAGACGCGAAATCGTCGCCTCCGACGTGTCGACCAATTGATCGACGAACACCTCCAACATCGACGGCACAAACGAGACCATCGACACCGACTCCGCCGCCACCACCGACGCCAAATACCCCGGATCCCGATGACCGTCATGAGTAGCCACCACCAACCGAGCACCCACCGCCAACGGAACAAACAACTCCCACACCGACACATCGAACGTCACCGGAGTCTTGAACAACACCACATCAGAACCCGACACCGCATAACGCTCCGCCAACCACGACACCTGATTGACCACACTGCGATGACTGACCGCCACCCCCTTCGGCCGACCCGTCGACCCCGACGTGAAAATCACATACGCCGTATTCCCCGACCGCAACGGCGCAACCCGATCCACATCCGAGACAGGAGCATCCGAAAAACCAGACACATCAACAACATCAACCTCGACCACCGGCACCAAACCAGCATCGAAACCAACATCAGAAGTACTGACCACACACACCGGCGACGCCGCCGCCAACACATACCCATTACGCTCCGCAGGCTGATCCGGATCCACCGGAACATACCCACCACCAGCCCTGAGCACACCGTAAACCGCAACCAACAAATCAACCGACCGACGAACCGCAACACCCACCAACGACTCCGGCCCCACACCCACCGAAACCAAATACCTGGCAAAACGATTCACCCGAGCATCGAACTCCGCATACGACAACGACACACCCTCGAACGAGAGCGCTACCGCATCCGGAGACGCCGCCACCTGCGCATCGAACCCGTCCAACACCGACACACCCGCAACCTCACGAGCCGTGTCATTCCACCCCTCGAGCACCAACGAACGCTCAACAGAATCCAAAATATCAACGTCACCAACAATGGTTGACCGATCAGCAACGACGGCAGCCAGGATGCGTTCGAATCGGGTTGCCATCGAGGCCACCGTCGACTCGTCGAACAGATCCGTCGCGTACGTGAACGTCGCCGCCATCCCGGCCGGGGCACCGGACTCGTCGAACTGCTCGACCATGGTCAACTGCAGATCGAACTTCGCCGCCACCGCGCCGGTATCGACGCCCGCAACCGTCAGATCGCCCAACTGCAACCCGGTCTGGCGGGCGCTCTGGAACGAGAGCATCACCTGGAACAACGGATTACGCGCCTGCGACCGCGCCGGATTGAGCACCTCCACCAACCGCTCGAACGGCACATCCGCATGCGCAAACGCACCCAGATCGCCCTCACGAACCCGACCCAACAACCCCGAGAACGACTCCGAAGAATCCACCTCGGTCCGCAACACCAACGTATTGACGAACATCCCGATCAAATCATCGAGAACCTGCTCACCACGACCCGCCACCGGAGTACCGATCGCAATATCGGACGTCCCCGACAACCGCGACAACAACACCGCCAACGCCGCATGCACCACCATGAACAACGACGAATTCGACTCACGCGCAGCGTCACTCAACGACACATGCACATCACGATCAATCACGAACGAATACGCAGCACCACGATTGGACGCCACCGCCGGCCGCGGACGATCAGCCGGCAAATCCAACTGATCCGGCAACCCCGACAACGCCGACTCCCAGAAACCGATCTGACGCGAAATCAACGACGACGGATCATCTTCCGAACCGAGAGTCTCCCGCTGCCACAACGCGTAATCCGCATACTGCACCGCCAACGGCGTCCACCCCGGCACCTCACCCCGAGAACGAGCCTCGTACGCCACCATCACATCACGCGTCAACGGCCCCATCGACACACCATCACCACTGATGTGATGAACCACCATCGCCAACACGAACTCCGACTCCGACACCGCGAACAACCGCGCCCGAACCGGAACCTCCACCGCCACATCGAAACCAGCCGACAAGAACTCCGTCACCGCACCAACGACATCGGACTCCGACACCGCCACCGGCGACAAATCCAACCGCACCCGATCCGCAGACAACACCTCCTGGAACCCGACACCGTCGACCTCCGGATACACCGTCCGCAAAATCTCATGCCGACCAACAACATCCGACACCGCAGCCTGCAGAGCCTCCACATCCAACAACCCCGACAACCGAATCGCCACCGGAATATTGTCAACATTGGATCCCGGGTCGAATCGGTTCAAGAACCACATCCGCTGCTGCGCCAACGACAACGGCACACGCTCCGGACGCACCCGAGCAGTCAACGCCGCCCGCGCACCCGAACCAACCTCCGACTCCACCCGAGCAGCCAACAACTCCACCGACGACGCCTCGAACAACACCCGCACCGGAACCTGCGCATCGAGCGCCTGCCCCAACCGAGCCGCCACCCGAGTAGCAATCAAAGAATTACCACCCAAAGCAAAGAAATCATCATCCAACCCGACACGCTCGACCCCGAGAACATCCCCGAACACCGACGCGACGATCTCCTCCACCGCCGTCACCGGAGCCCGGAACACCGCAACCTCGAACACCGGCTCCGGCAACAACTTCCGATCCAACTTCCCCGACGCATTCAGCGGCAACGCATCCAACACCATGATCAACGACGGAACCATGTACGACGGCAACACCGCACGCAGCGAATCCGTAAGCGCTACAACATCAACCACCGCACCCGACACCGGCACCACATACCCAACCAAGCTGTCACCCGACTTGGCCGAAACAACAGTCACTGCAGATGCGGATACCGATGCATCAGCCACCAAAGCCGACTCGATCTCCCCCAACTCGATCCGCTGACCACGCAACTTCACCTGGAAATCACTACGGCCGATGTACTCCAGCTCCCCCGACGCATCCCACCGCACCAAATCGCCCGTGCGATACATCCGACCGCCCCCGCTGCCATCGGCAAACGGGTTCGCAACAAACCGATCCGACGACATTGCGGCCCGCCCGATATACCCGCGCGCCAACTGAATGCCCGATAGATAAAGCTCGCCGACAACACCCCTTGAAACCGGGTGCAGCCTGGAATCCAGGACTAGCAGCCCTGTATTCCACACAGCAGAACCAATCGGGATCGACACGGTCTCGTCCGATGTGACTTCATGGAAGGTCACATCAATTGCAGCCTCGGCAGGACCGTACAAATTCTCCAAGCGTGCTGATGGCATCACTCCGAAAACTTCCGCGGCAGTGCCAACTTTCAAGGCCTCGCCACCGGAAAACACCAGCCTCAAGGAAGGAATATTGCTGGCATATTCGGCTGAAATGAATAGGGCCATCATTGCAGGCACGAAGTGCGCGACCGTGACCGCATGCTCCCGGATCAACTTCGCTATGTACTGAGGGTCACGATGGCCATCCGGTTCGGCGATCACCATGCGCGCGCCTACTTGGCACGGCCAGAACAACTCCCAAAGTGAAACGTCAAATGTGGACGGAGTCTTGACCAGCACCACGTCCGACGGGTCCAAATTGTATCGATCCTGGCGCCAAAGCATCTGGTTTACTACGGCGATATGCGATACCAGGACGCCTTTCGGCGTCCCGGTAGAACCGGAAGTGAAAATCACATACGCAGGGTGATCTCCCCGAAGAGCAGACAGTCGCTCTGAATCGGTGATCGGATCAGTCGAATACGTATGCAGGTCAAGACTGTCAACATCAACCCAGGAAGTCGGCAACTTCGCGTCGAGTCGACCATCAACCGTAAAGTCACGCGAGTACAAGACAACGGCCGGCGCCGCCGTTCGCAAAACATAAGAGACGCGTTCAGTCGGATGCGATGGGTCCAGGGGTACATATCCGCCACCTGCACGAATCACCGCATGGGCTGCGATCACCCAAGATATAGACCGCCCCATGAGCACGCCGACCAGAACCTCAGGTCCAACACCTTGCGAAATCAGATGTCGGGCCAATCGATTGACGCGCGAATCGAATTCGCCATAGGTCAAGCTTTCGTCACCGTAAATCAGCGCAACATCCATAGCGCGCTGAGCCGTACCGACGACATCCACCAATCGCGTCGCGGGCAGATCCCGACGACTGGCGCGCGATCTGTTGTAGATCTCAATTCGTTCAACACCATCAAGAAGATCGACTTCTCCCACCAGCGCCGATGAATCGTCGAGAACTGTGCGCAGGATGCGTTCGAATCGGGTTGCCATCGAGGCCACCGTCGACTCGTCGAACAGATCCGTCGCGTACGTGAACGTCGCCGCCATCCCGGCCGGGGCACCGGACTCGTCGAACTGCTCGACCATGGTCAACTGCAGATCGAACTTCGCCGCCACCGCGCCGGTATCGACGCCCGCAACCGTCAGATCGCCCAACTGCAACGCGGTCTGCTCCATGTTCTGGAACGAGAGCATCACCTGGAACAACGGATTACGAGCCTGCGACCGCGCCGGATTGAGCACCTCCACCAACCGCTCGAACGGCACATCCGCATGCGCAAACGCACCCAGATCGCCCTCACGAACCCGACCCAACAACCCCGAGAACGACTCCGAAGAATCCACCTCGGTCCGCAACACCAACGTGTTGACGAACATCCCGATCAAATCATCGAGAACCTGCTCACCACGACCCGCCACCGGAGTACCGATCGCAATATCAGACGTCCCCGACAACCGCGACAACAACACCGCCAACGCCGCATGCACCACCATGAACAACGACGAATTCGACTCACGCGCAGCGTCACTCAACGACACATGCACATCACGATCAATCACGAACGAATACGCAGCACCACGATTGGACGCCACCGCCGGCCGCGGACGATCAGCCGGCAAATCCAACTGATCCGGCAACCCCGCCAACGCCGACTCCCAGAACCCGATCTGACGCGAAATCAACGACGACGGATCATCTTCCGAACCGAGAGTCTCCCGCTGCCACAACGCGTAATCCGCATACTGCACCGCCAACGGCGTCCACCCCGGCACCTCACCCCGAGAACGAGCCTCGTACGCCACCATCACATCACGCGTCAACGGCCCCATCGACACACCATCACCACTGATGTGATGAACCACCATCGCCAACACGAACTCCGACTCCGACACCGCGAACAACCGCGCCCGAACCGGAACCTCCACCGCCACATCGAAACCAGCCGACAAGAACTCCGTCACCGCACCAACGACATCGGACTCCGACACCGCCACCGGCGACAAATCCAACCGCACCCGATCCGCAGACAACACCTCCTGGAACCCGACACCGTCGACCTCCGGATACACCGTCCGCAAAATCTCATGCCGACCAACAACATCCGACACCGCAGCCTGCAGAGCCGCCACATCCAACAACCCCGACAACCGAATCGCCACCGGAATATTGTTCGCCGACGACAACGTATCGAAACGGTTCAAGAACCACATCCGCTGCTGCGCCAACGACAACGGCACCCGCTCCGGACGCACCCGAGCAGTCAACGCCGCCCGCGCACCCGAACCAACCTCCGACTCCACCCGAGCAGCCAACAACTCCACCGACGACGCCTCGAACAACACCCGCACCGGAACCTGCGCATCGAGCGCCTGCCCCAACCGAGCCGCCACCCGAGTAGCAATCAAAGAATTACCACCCAAAGCAAAGAAATCATCATCCAACCCGACACGCTCGACCCCGAGAACATCCCCGAACACCGACGCGACGATCTCCTCCACCGCCGTCACCGGAGCCCGGAACACCGCAACCTCGAACACCGGCTCCGGCAACAACTTCCGATCCAACTTCCCCGACGCATTCAGCGGCAACGCATCCAACACCATGATCAACGACGGAACCATGTACGACGGCAACACCGCACGCAGCGAATCCGTAAGCGCTACAACATCAACCACCGCACCCGACGCCGGCACCACATACCCAACCAAGCTGTCACCCGACTTGGAGTCAGAGTGCATCACGACGACGGCGTCGTTTACGTTCTCATGCGTGAGCAGGGCTGATTCGATCTCACCCAGTTCGATCCGCTGACCACGCAACTTCACCTGGAAATCACTACGGCCGATGTACTCCAGCTCCCCCGATTTGGTCCATCGAACCAAATCTCCGGTGCGGTACAACCTGGCGCCGGCTGATCCGAATGGATCGGCGACAAATCGCAGCGCCGTCATAGCAGGCTCACCGTGATATGCACGAGCCACCTGCGGTCCACCCAAATACAGTTCACCGGCCACACCCACCGGCACTGGCGCCAACCGGCCGTCAAGCACAACAGTGGACGCGTTAGCGACGGGCGTACCGATCGGGACGACCACCGCCTCAGGAGTCGCCTCCCAAGCTGTTACCACCTCGACCTCGGCAGGCCCGTACCAGTTGTGCAGGCTCGCCGAGGCGTACCCGCTGAATCGGCGTACGGTGTCGGCGCTCAACGCCTCTCCTGCGACAAAGACTCGACGCACCGATTCCGGCAGCGGCGCGGGCACCGCGGACATGAATGCGCTCAACATCGACGGAACGAAATGCACCGTCGTGACCCGCTCTTGAGCGATGGTTTTCGCAAGATAATCTGCGTCCCGGTGTCCATCGGGAACCGCGATGACCAGTTTCGCGCCAGTTTGGAGAGTCCAGAACAATTCCCAGACCGAAATGTCGAAGGTGATCGGCGTTTTGTGCAGTACCACATCCGAGCAATCAAGCCTGTAGGTCGCCTGAGCCCACACCAACTGGTTCACCGTTGCGCTGTGTGTAATGGCAACGCCCTTGGGTCGACCTGTCGAACCTGAAGTGAAGATCAGATACGCCGTGTTTTGCGATCGCAAAGGCGAATTGCGTTCAGAGTCGGCAATCCGGCGAGATGGGAACCCGTCCAAGTTCAGAGCCTCGACAGTCACCATCCGTCGACCCGTCGACGCGAACTGATCGCGAGCGGTAGTCAGAATCAGTACCGGATCCGCCGCCTCTACGACGTACTCGGTGCGTTCTGCTGGATGATCTGGATCGATAGGAACGTAGGCGCCCCCAGCCTTCAGAACGGCGTAGATCGCAACCACGAGGTCAATGCTCCGACGCATCGCCACACCGACCAACTGCTCAGGTCCGACTCCTTCGGAAATGAGGTGACGCGCGAGTTGATTGACCTTGGCATCGAACTCCGCATACGTAAGTTCAATTGCGTCCATGGCCAACGCGACAGAGTTAGGCGTCCGCGCAACCTGCTCGTCGAACAACGAGACCAGCGTCGCATTGTCCGAGCACAAAGATCCGGCCGAAACAGCTTGTGCCAGTACCTGTTCACTCTCGCTCTGTGAGAGTACGGGAATATCACCCACCAGTACGTCCGGAGTTGCGGACACTGTGCTCAGAATTCGCAACAGACGATCGACGAATTCCAGCACCGTTGATTCGTCGAACAGGTCGGTTGCGTAGTTGAACGACCCGTGTATCCCTGAGGGTTCTCCAGACTCGCTGATGACCTCGGACAGAGTGATCTGAAGGTCGTATTTCGCCGTTCCCGAGTCCGCTTCGATCCCGGAAATCGTGAGTTCTGGCAACACGAACTGCGTTTGCGCAAAGTTCTGGAACACCAACAAAACCTGGAACAGCGGTGAGTGCGCAGTAGAACGCACGGGGTCGATCTCATCCACCAACCACTCGAACGGCACATCCGCATTGGCAAACGCCGATAGATCGATTTCACGCACCTGCTCCAGGAACGAACCGAATCCCTCCGACGCTTCGACGTTCGTGCGTAAGACCAGCGTGTTGACGAACATACCAATCAGATCGTCGAGTTCGGCCTCCCCGCGTCCTGCGACAGGAGTACCAAGCACCACGTCCGTGGAACTGCTCAGTCTGGACATCAAAACAGCCACAGCCGCGTGAATGACCATAAAGACAGTGACGTTGTGACCCTCTGCAAGCCTCGACAAGTCTGAATGAAGGCGTGCATCGATCGTGAAATTGACTGTCGCTCCGCGTAACGACTGAATCGCGGGCCTTGCACGATCCAAGGGGAGATTCAAAACGGGGGGGACGTCAGCCAACTGAGTTCGCCAATACGCAATTTGCTTCGACGCGATCGAGTCCGGGTCACCATCTGAGCCCAACATCTCGCGTTGCCACAACGCATAGTCCGCGTACTGCACTCCGAGAGGTGCCCACCCCGGAACCACCCCCCGAGATCGGGCCTCATACGCGACCATGACATCGCGCCCGAGTGGCCCGACTGAGGAACCGTCTCCGGCAACGTGGTGGATCACGACAACCAACACGTAGTCGCCAGAGCCAAGGCTGAACAGTTTCGCTCGAACGGGGACCTCAGCACCGACGTCGAATCCCTGTCCGACAACCTCTGCTACGCGCAGCATTACAGACTCGGCGTCGACCTCGACTGGACTCAAGTCCAGCACGACCTCTTCGGGTGGAACAATTACCTGCATTGGTCCATCTGGATCGCTTGGGTACAACGTTCTGAGCGACTCGTGCCGTGCCAGGACATCGGAAACAGCAGCTTTCAGCCCCGCCACGTCCAGCTTCCCTGAAAGCCGGATCGCGAGAGGGACATTGTAGACCGGCGACTCTGGGTCGAGTTGGTTCAGAAACCACATCCGTTGCTGTGCAAGGGACAACGGCACCCGCTCCGGACGCACCCGAGCAGTCAACGCCGCCCGAGCACCCGAACCGATCTTGGTCTGAACCCGGGCAGCCACGCGCTCGACCGAGGACACCTCGAACAGCACCCGTACCGGAACCTGCGTATCGAGCGCCTGCCCAAGTCGGGCAACCATCCGAGTCGCAATCAGCGAATTGCCACCCAAAGCAAAGAAATCATCATCAAGCCCGACCCGATCCACACCCAACACCTCGGCGAAAACCGAGGCAACCGACTCCTCCACCGGAGTCACCGGAGCCCGGAACGCCGCAGCCTCGAACACCGGCTTCGGCAACAGCTTCCGATCCAACTTCCCCGAAGCATTCAGCGGGAACGCATCCAACACCATGATCTGCGACGGCACCATATACGACGGCAACACCGACCCCAACGAATCCACAAGCGCCGCAACATCAACCACCGCTCCCGACGTCGGCACCACATACCCCACCAACTGATCACCGGTCTTGGTCGACACCACCGCCACCGACGACACCGACACCGACACATCGGCCACCAGGGCCGACTCGATCTCCCCCAACTCGATCCGCTGACCCCGGAACTTCACCTGGAAATCAGTGCGCCCGATGTACTCGAGCTCCCCCGACCAGCCCCACCGCACCAAGTCCCCCGTGCGGTACATCCGATCGCCGACACTGCCATGAGTGAACGGATTCGCGACGAAGCGATCCGCCGACAAATCCGGACGAGAAACATACCCACGAGCCAACTGATCACCCGCAAGATACAACTCTCCCGCAACACCCGCCGGCACCGGACGCAATCGCGAATCCAAGACGAAAACCTGCGAATTCCACTGCGGCACACCAATAGAAGCCACACCACCGTGGACAGCATCCGTCACATCCGCGAACGTGATCGACACCGCGGCCTCGGTCGGACCATACAAGTTGTGAACCCGCGCGCTTGAAACAACACCGAAATCGCGCACCGTCTGCGCCGGCAACGCCTCACCGATGACGAACACATCACGTAGCGAATCCAACTGGCTGGCAGAGACTTCCCCCGCGAACACCGACAGCATCGTCGGCACGAAGTCCGTCACCGTCACGCGCTGATCAGCGATCACCGACGCCAAATACCCCGGATCCCGATGACCGTCATGAGTGGCCACCACCAACCGAGCACCCACCGCCAACGGCAGGAAGAACCCCCACAAAGACACGTCGAACGTCGTCGCAGTCTTCTGCAGATACACATCCGACCCGGTCAGAACATACTGCCCCTGCATCCACGCCATCTGATTGACGATCGCCGCATGCGAAACCGCCACACCCTTCGGCTTCCCCGTCGACCCCGACGTGAAAATCACATACGCAGCATTCGAAACACGCAACGGCGCAACACGATCCACATCAGAAACAGGCGCATCCGAGAATCCGGACACGTCCAGCTCGTCTATCAACACCACATCGAATTTACTCGGCAACACCACACCGTCACCAGCAGTGGACAACACACAGACCGGTGCCGCGGTCTCGAGAATATGACCATTGCGCTCGACCGGATGATCCGGATCCAACGGCACATACGCCCCACCCGCAGCAACCACTGCATACATACCAACCACAAGGTCAACCGACCGGCGCATCGCCAACGCCACCAACGACTCCGGCCCCACGCCCACCGAAATCAGATACCGTGCAAGACGGTTCACCCGAGACCCGAACTCCGCATACGTCAGAGACTGCCCCTCGAACACCACCGCCACCGCATCCGGCGTCGCCGCCACCTGCGCAACAAACCCGTCGAGCAACAAAGCACCAACAGTCAACTCGTGAACAGTGTCATTGACCGCCACCAGCACCTGCGAACGCTCGCCCTCACCGAGCAACTCCACATCCCCGACAACCGAATCAGGCTCCGCCACCATTGCTTCCAGAACACGCACCAACCGCTCCGCAAACGAAACAACTGTCGACGCGTCGAACAGATCCGTCGCATACGTCAACGACATCGGCATCCCCACACCGACGCCGTCCTCCTCCAACGGCGTCACCGTCAACTGCAGATCGAACTTCGCGATCTCGACACCGGCGTCGAAACCGGCAATCGACAGTCCCGGCAACTCCACGACATCCTGCGCCATGTTCTGAAAGAACAACGCAACCTGGAACAACGGATGATGGGCCTGCGACCGCGCCGGATCAAGCACTTCCACCAAACGCTCGAACGGCACGTCCTCGTTGCCGAACGCCCCGAGATCGACCTCACGAACCCGACCCAATAACGCCGAGAAAGACTCCGAAGAATCCACCTCGGTCCGCAACACCAACGTATTGACGAACATACCAATCAGATCGTCCAGCTCCGGCTCACCCCGCCCTGCGATCGGAGAGCCCACCACAACGTCGTCACTACCGCTCAGCCGCGCCAACAACACCGCCAACGCCGCATGCACCACCATGAACAACGACACATTACGATCAAGCGCCAACTGCTCGAGCGCTCGATGTAACCGCGCGTCTATCGAAAACTGGTAACTCGCACCCTGATTGGATGCCACCAACGGCCGCGGGCGATCCGCCGGCAGCTCGATCCGCTCCGGCAACCCCGCCAACACCGACGTCCAATACCCCAACTGCTCAGACATCAACGACGACGGATCACCCTCGGACCCCAACACCTCACGCTGCCACAACGCGTAATCCGCATACTGCACCGCCAACGGCGCCCACCCCGGAACCTGTCCACCCGCACGCGCCACATACGCCATCGACACATCACGCACCAACGGACCCATCGACACACCGTCAGCAGCGATATGGTGAATCACCAACGCCAACACAAACTCCGACGAACCCGTCTGGAACAATCGAACCCGTAATGGCACCTCGACCGTGACATCGAACCCCTCTGCCACCACTGGCGTCAGCACACCGAGCAAGTCGGCCGCGTCGACAGTTTCGGGCAATACAGTTTCCACGAATTCGTCCACCGGAAGTACTTGTTGGAACCCGATGCCCTCGAATTCCGGATAGACGGTCCGCAACACCTCGTGCCGCGCAACAACATCCGACAGCGCTGCGGACAGTGCCGAAACATCGACGGCACCGGACAACCGCAACACGATCGGAATGTTGTTCACACCAGACACAGAGTCGAATCTCGACAAGAACCACATCCGCGACTGTGCAAGGGAAAGAGGTATCCGCTCCGGACGAGAGCGAGGGGCCAAGGCAATTCGCACACGCCCCGCTGAATCTGACAAAACAGATGCAAGACCGGAGACTGTCGAGTACTCGAAGAGCGTTTTGACCTGAACCCGCACATCGAAAGCCGCACTGAGACGCCCGGCCAATTTCGCAGCAATCAACGAGTTGCCGCCGAGTTCGAAGAAGTCGTCGTCAGCGCCGACTCGGTCCACCCCCAAGAGTTCTTCGAATATGCGCGCGACCACGACCTCACCATCGGAGGATGGCGCTACAAACTCTCGGGCCTCGAATACGGGATCAGGAAGTGCTGCTGAATCCAGCTTTCCTACTGGCGTCAAGGGAATCTCGTCGATGACAACGACAGCCGCCGGAATCATGTGACGGGGAAGATCCGTCTTGACCACAGCCAGGACGTCATCCCCGGACAGCACGGCTCCAACTGCAGGAAGCACATAAGAGATGAGAGCCGTTTCACCGCTGGGCAACACTCGCCCGAGCGTTGTCACGAACTCGACCCGTTCGTCGAGTGCGATGACCGCGTCGATTTCAGTCAACTCGATGCGGAAGCCACGGATCTTGACCTGGGAATCGGACCGTCCGACGTATTCGACGCTACGATCGCCGGCAGCACTTTCCGTCCACCGCACCACGTCCCCCGTACGGTACATTCGTTCACCCTGTGCCCCAAAGGGATTCGCGATGAATCGATCGGCCGTCATACCTGCCAAATTGTGGTATCCGCGCGCAACCTGCGGCCCTGCAAGATAGAGCTCACCCGTAGTCCCCGTCGGTACAGGCTGCAAGCGGGCATCCAATACCAAAGACGCTGCACCACGAATCGGACCACCGATCGTGACGGGATCACCCGCGCCGAGTTCCGTCATGTTCGTGACGATCGTCATCTCGGTCGGGCCGTACGCGTTGACAAAGTGGCGTCCGGGCGCCCACTTCGCGACCAACTCGGGCGGACACGCTTCACCCGCGACCACGACGACAGCAACATCGTCGAGTCCAGATGGATCCACCGATGCGAGCACCGAAGGAGTAGCGCCGACATGCGTCACTCGCTCTGTCTTGATCAGCTCGGCTAGCTCGGGCCCACCGTAGATGCTCGATGGGGCAATCACCATGACGGCGCCAGCCCCGATCGTCTCGAGTAGTTCGAAGATCGATACGTCGAAGCTTGGAGTCGTGAAGTGCAAAACCCGCGAATTGCCGTCGAGCGACAGCATGCGAATTTGCTCTCGCTGCAGGACGGCTAGCCCCGAATGCGAAACAACAACACCCTTGGGTCGCCCTGTGGAGCCGGATGTGTAGATGACGTACGCGGCGTGCTGCTCACGCAGTGTCCTTACCCGCTCGTCATACGTCACTGGCGCGCCGGAGACAGCGGCCAACGACTCGACAGTGTCCGAAGCATCGATCGAGATCCACCCGACCGAGTCGGTTAACCCGGCGCGTGCACCCTTAGTGGTCAACCCGACCGAAACTCCAGAATCGCTGATCATGTAGGCCACGCGATCGGCTGGATAGTTCGGATCCACCGGGACGAAGGCGGCGCCGGACTTGGCGACTGCCCACAGTGCCAGAACGGACTCGATGGACCGCGGTATCGAAATTGCAACCCGATCCTCTGGCCCCATGCCGCCGGCGATCAACAATCTCGCCAAACGAGACGATTGCTCGTCCAACTCTGCGTATGACAGCGAACGTCCTTCGAACCGCAACGCCTCCCGCTCGGGCCCCAGCTCGACGGCCGCCGCCAGCAGTTGCGGAAGCAACGAGGTGCTGGCACGACGGCCGCGTGCCGGACGCTCTCGACGTGCCTTGCGAGCTACCGAAGTCCCTGGCGTCACACCATCGGAGCTCATGCGGTCACGACCTGCACTCGAACGGCATGCTGGAGGAACACGTGCTGCGTCAAGACAATTTCACCTTCGCTTTGGTACTGCAGTTCGATCAGTATTCGCAGGAATCCGATCACTTCCGAGGTTCTACCCTTGACCTGGGCAAATCGCGTTCGACGTCCCGGTAAAGCCCCAATAGTTGATCGGACACACCGAACCATTGTTACAGCTGTCGCGGAGTGGACATCATCGGACTGTTCGGGATATGGGAGTCCATCAACTTCGTGAACGGCGGCGTCAGCTCAGAGTCCACGTCGCGGGATCACACGCCAGGCGTAGATCTGGCAAAGCTCCTTCGACAACACCTGTGAAGACGTCTGTCGGACCAACCGCGTGCGAAACCCACTCCTCTGCAAGTAGCTCCTGTACCTCTGCGTCCTTCGCCGCTTCCGAGTACAGCAGTACGACGCCACCGACCGCTCCGCCAAGCAGAATAGTCAGAATCGATGTTTCGTCTTCCTCGGGACCGAAGTACATCAAACGCGATTCATAGTCGACATCGTGCTTCTGCGACATCGCGTCCAACTTCGCTGCGAGCTCTCCATGGGTGATCTGGCCAGGGTGCGAACCGGCAACCACGACCGCGATGTCGTCCGCGCTCAGCGGACGAAGCCGGTCCGTGTAGTTCACGGAACGACTCGAGTACGACGCCACCAACTCGATAACATCTGGCTGGTCCAAGTCGAGGCTCGTGTCCAGCGGTACGTCAGATTCGGCCTCACCCGAAATCAACGCCAAGGCCACACTCGGAGCCGTTTCTGTCCCACGTGCTGCTCCTGTAGCTCCTACCAGAGCTGCCGCGCCGGCTTTGGACAGCGCCCAGGCCGCCACCACCAGTTCGATGCCACGCAATCCTGTGATCCCCACCGTGTCGCCCGGACCGATCCCAAGATTGATCAGGTGGCGAGCGAGGCGAGATGATCGTGCATCGACCTCGTGGTAAGTCATTTCCTCCTCATCGCACACGACTGCGACAGCATCAGGATCAGCCTCTACGGAATTTGCCAATCGCTGTGGCACGAGTCGGCCCGTCGGAGCGCCAACGGCCGGGGGCGGCGTTGTGTCCACGGAGCCGAGGACTTCTGCTCGTTCGGAGTCGGTGAGCAGTTCGATGTCACCAATCGGACGTGAAGGATCCGAGGAGACCCGATCTAGAACGCGGACGAAGCGCTCGACATGTGCGTCGGCGGTTGCTTGGTCGAAAAGGTCCGCAGCGAAAACCAAATGGCCGAGCAACCCTCCCGTTACCGGATCTGAACTGAGATTGAGTTGGAGGTCGAACTTCGCAGTCGCCTCCACACCCTCGACAGCCGTGATCTTCAAATCCGGCAGACTGAACGAGGCTCCTGCCATCGGTTCGACCGACAGTGCAACCTGGAAGAGCTCGCTCGCTGACGCCGACAAGGCGCCGGTTACTTCCTCGAACGGGATGTCTCCGTTCGCAAATGCCTCGAGATCGACGTTTCGGACGAGCGAGACCAAGTCGCCGAATCCCGCTCCGAGATCCGGAGCGGTCCTGAGTGCAAGCGTGTTGACGAACATTCCGACTATGTCGTCCAGTTGCTGCTCACCTCGCCCGGCCACTACCGTTCCGATCGCGAAATCTCGGCTTCCACTCAACCGTGCGATGAGTACTGCAAGCGCAGCGTGCACAACCATGAACAATGTGGCGTTGTGTTCGCGCGCAATCTCGTTGAGCCGCGCCGCCGTCTCCGCGTTGACGGAGAACTCCGAGACACCGGCACGTGCAGACATCTGCGCGGGTCGCTGACGGTCGGAAGGCAATCCGGGCGTCGACGACACACCGTCCAACGTCCGGCGCCAGAAGTCGAGTTGCCGTGCAGCCTGTGAGCCGACCTCGCCAGCGCTACCGAGTACTTCGCGCTGCCAGATCGCGAAGTCCGCGTACTGAACAGTCAACGGCGTCCACGACGGCGCGGTGCCGCGCACGCGAGCCTCGTAGGCGACCATCATGTCTCGGGCAAGAGGTCCCATCGATTCACCGTCAGCGGCGATGTGATGAGCGACCAAGACGAATATGAAGTCTGCCGGGCCCAACTCGAGCAACCCAGTGCGTACAGGTACCTCCTGAGCTACGTCGAATCCGGTCGTCACCAACTCCACGACGCGATTGAACGCCGCGGCCTCGTCGTCCACCTGAATCGTTTCGAGAGGCGAAAGGAGTTCGTCGATCGCGACGATTTTCTGAACCGGCCCTTCGATGTCACTCGGGTAGCTGGTCCGGAGCGACTCATGTCGAACCAAAACGTCGTGAAGAGCCTGGCGCAAAGCCGCGACATCCAAGTTCCCTGTCAATCGCAGAGCCAACGGAATGTTGTATGCCGCAGAACCGGGATCCATCTGGTTTACCAACCACATTCGCTGCTGGGCCAAGGACAGAGGAAGACGTTCTGGACGTTCCCGCGCCTCCAACTCCATCCTCGCACCGGAACCTGCGGTCTTTTGGACTACTACAGCCAAACCTTCCACTGTCGAGTTCTCGAACAGCACGCGCACCGGGACCTGCGCATCGAGTGCCTGCCCCAATCTTGCTGCCAACCTGGTAGCGATCAACGAATTACCACCCAGTGCAAAGAAATCGTCATCCAGACCGACCCGCTCCGTGCCCAACACATCTCCGAACACCGACGCAACAATTTCCTGCACCGCTGTGACCGGCGCCCGAAACTCTGCTGCCTCGAATACCGGTGACGGGAGAGCCTTTCGATCCAATTTGCCCGACGCATTGAGTGGAAGCTCGTCGAGGACAAGAACCTTCGAGGGCACCATGTACGTCGGAAGCACGGCCCGGGCAGACTCCAGAACTTCCGACGCATCTACTGCAGTTCCCACGACATACCCGACCAGGCTGTCGCCGAACGTCGCATCGCTGTGCAGGACGACCACCGCATCTGAAACCGCCTCGTGCGAGATCAGAGCAGATTCGATCTCGCCGAGTTCGATACGCTGCCCCCGCAGTTTGACCTGGAAATCCGATCGGCCGATGTACTCGAGCTCGCCCCGACCGTTCCACCTGACGAGGTCGCCGGTTCGATACAACCTGCTGCCGCCATCTGAGGCGCCCCTTTCCCCGCCCGCAAAGGGGTTGGCGACGAAACGCTCCGCCGTCAACGCCGCTCGGTTTCCGTATCCGCGACCGACACCGACACCACCGACATACAACTCGCCGATCACGCCCGGCGGCACCATACCCAACGACCGATCCAGAACGAACAGATCCATGTTCGGCACCGGTGCACCGATCGGAACGCTGACGGTGTCATGCGCAGTCACCGCGTGGAACGAGACCACGTCCGACGCTTCCGTCGGGCCGTAACTGTTCACCACGCGTACTCCGCCTGACAACAAACTGCCAAGACGATTAAGCCGGATCGACTCGCCTCCAAGGAACACAACATCGAGAACGCTCAAAGCAGACTCCTCGTCGGAATCCACCACGGCTTCGAACGCGCTCGGCGACATGTTCGCCACTGCAACGTCACCGTGCCCGACGCGAGCAACGATCGCATCCGGATCGAAACCGTCCGAGGCAAGCACTACGCTCCGACCGCTGCTCAACGCTGCCCAGACGTTCTTCTGCGTCAAGTCGAAACTCGGTGACGACGCGATCAATAGACCACCAGTTTCGGGCAACTCGCTGCGGTACCAGGCCACCGTGTTCTCGATGCCGGCCATCGGCACCAACGTCGGCTTCGGACGACCCGTCGAACCGGATGTCGAAATGACATACCCCAAGCGGTCCCCCGCACCGAGTTCACGCCATCGATCCGTCGGCCTCTCCACCATCGGCGAATCGCGCATGATGCTGTCGAGGACGATCACGTCCACCGCCAGATCGAGAGTCGTCGTACTCACCGCGCATCGGGCACCGGTGTCGGCGATTATCGCTTCGATCCGATCCTGTGGGTACGACGGATCGATCGGCCCGTACGCAGCACCCGCCTTCCACGCCGCCAACATACCTACGACCCACTCGACCGACCTCGGCACGATCAACGCGACGACGTCATCCGGACCGACGCCGGCCGCCGTCAATCGCTCGGCCACCACGTTTGCGTAGGCGTCGAGCTGCCCATAGGTCAGCGCCTCGCCATCGCACTCGACGGCAAGAGAATCAGGCGTCCGCCCAACCTGTTCTTCGAACATCGCAGTCAAGGACGCGCCTGCCAACGCTGTGCGCCCACCAGCGGACCAGCTGAGAAGGTTGCTGCGCTCAGCAGCGGTAAGTACGTCGATATCACCCAACCGAACTGACGGATCAACAGTGATCTCAGCAAGGATGCGCCCGAACCTGCAGGCAAAGCCTGCCACCGTCGACTCGTCGAACAGATCCGTCGCGTACGTGAACTGCGCCGCCATCCCCGCCGGGGCACCCGCCTCGTCGAACTGCTCGACCATGGTCAGCTGCAGATCGAACTTGGCCGCCACCGTGTTGGCGTCGATTCCCGCAACTGTCAGATCGCCAAGTCGAAGCACCGACTGCTCCATGTTCTGGAACGACAGCATCACCTGGAACAACGGATTACGCGCCTGCGACCGCGCCGGATTGAGCACCTCCACCAACCGCTCGAACGGCAGATCTACGTGCGCAAACGCACCCAGATCGCCCTCACGAACCCGACCCAACAACCCCGAGAACGACTCCGAAGAATCCACCTCGGTCCGCAACACCAACGTATTGACGAACATCCCGATCAAATCATCGAGAACCTGCTCACCACGACCCGCCACCGGAGTACCGATCGCAATATCGGACGTCCCCGACAACCGCGACAACAACACCGCCAACGCCGCATGCACCACCATGAACAAGGACGAATTCGACTCACGGGCAATTTTTTTCAAAGAATGATGCTCTGGCGCGTCGATAACGAAAGCGTGTTTGGCGCCACGATTGGACGCCACCGCCGGCCGCGGACGATCAGCCGGCAAATCCAACTGATCCGGCAACCCCGCCAACGCCGACTCCCAGAACCCGATCTGACGCGAAATCAACGACGACGGATCATCTTCCGAACCGAGAGTCTCCCGCTGCCACAACGCGTAATCCGCATACTGCACCGCCAACGGCGTCCACCCCGGCACCTCACCCCGAGAACGAGCCTCGTACGCCACCATCACATCACGCGTCAACGGCCCCATCGACACACCATCACCACTGATGTGATGAACCACCATCGCCAACACGAACTCCGACTCCGACACCGCGAACAACCGCGCCCGAACCGGAACCTCCACCGCCACATCGAAACCAGCCGACAAGAACTCCGTCACCGCACCAACGACATCGGACTCCGACACCGCCACCGGCGACAAATCCAACCGCACCCGATCCGCAGACAACACCTCCTGGAACCCGACACCGTCGACCTCCGGATACACCGTCCGCAAAATCTCATGCCGCACAACAACATCCGACACCGCAGCGTCCAACGCCGCCACATCCAACAACCCCGACAACCGAATCGCCACCGGAATATTGTTCGCCGACGACAACGTATCGAAACGGTTCAAGAACCACATCCGCTGCTGCGCCAACGACAACGGCACCCGCTCCGGACGCACCCGAGCAGTCAACGCCGCCCGCGCACCCGAACCAATCTCCGACTCCATCCGCGCAGCCAACAACTCCACCGACGACGCCTCGAACAACACCCGCACCGGAACCTGTGCATCGAGCGCCTGCCCCAACCGAGCGGCCATTCGAGTAGCAATCAAAGAGTTTCCGCCGAGTGCGAAGAAGTCGTCATCCAGACCCACTCGCTCGACCCCGAGTACCGCCGAGAAAACAGAAGCGACAATTTGTTCTACCGGCGTGACCGGGGCCCGGAACACCGCAACCTCGAACACCGGCTCCGGCAACAACTTCCGATCCAACTTCCCAGACGAGTTCAGAGGCAACTCGTCCAAGACCATGATCGCGTTCGGAATCATGTAGACAGGTAGCGATTCAGGAAGCGCGTTCCTCAAGACTTCTACGTCGATCACAGAATCCGGGACCGCGATCACATATGCGACCAGCTGATCGCCCATATCGGTGGATGCCACAGTGACCACACACTGAGCTACCGTCGAATGCGCCAGCAGAGCTGACTCGATCTCACCCAGTTCGATCCTCTGACCACGGAATTTGACCTGAAAATCGGTACGCCCGACATACTCGAGTTCGCCTGCGGTGTTCCACCACACCAGGTCCCCGGTGCGATACATCCGACTGACACCGGGATTGATTTCACCGTTCGTGTCGCTCGCCTCCACAAATGGGTTCGCGACAAAACGATCACTGGTGAGATCGGGTCGCGCGACGTAACCGCGCGCCAGTTGATCACCGGCCAGATACAGCTCACCCGCAACGCCTACCGGCACCGGCTGCAACCGACTGTCCAACACGTAGACCTGCGAGTTCCACTCGGGCACCCCGATCGGAATCCCTGTTGATTCCGATCCATCGACCTCGTAGTAGGTGATCGAGACCGCAGCCTCGGTTGGGCCGTACACATTGTGCAGGCCTGCAGACGACACCTGAGCGAATGCACGCACCGTCTCGACCGGCAATGCCTCACCGATCACGAATACGTCCCTCAGTGACACCAATGCGTGTTCCGGAACCGAAGTCGCGAAGACGGTCAACATCGATGGAACGAAGTCCGTCAGCGTCACCCGATGATCTTCGATCAGACGAGCCAGATACGCGGGATCTCGATGGCCGTCGTGAGATGCCAGCACCACTCTCGTACCGGACAAAAGCGCAGTGAAGTATCCCCACAACGAGACGTCGAATGTCGTAGCAGTCTTCTGCAAATAGACGTCTTCTGGGCCGATGGCGTACTGATCCTGCATCCACAGGACCTGGTTCACGATGGCGTGATGCGACACCGCAACGCCTTTGGGCTTGCCCGTGGAACCCGAGGTGAAGATCACGTAGGCGGCATTCACATCATGCAGACGACCGCGACGATCAGCATCGGAAATGACTGAAGCCGAGTAGCTCGAAAGATCGACATTGTCGATCAACAGCACGTCGGCGCCGTTCGGCGCTACGAAAGCGTCCCTCGTCGTCGACAGCACACAGACTGGATCGGCCGTCGTGAGGATGTGCCCGATTCGCTCGGCGGGGTGATCGGGATCCAAGGGCACGTAGGCTCCGCCCGCGGCGATCACCGCGTACATACCTACTACCAGATCGAGCGATCGACGCATCGCCAAGGCCACCAACGATTCGGGCCCGACACCATCTTCGATCAGCTTGCGTGCCAATTTGTTCACACGTTCCGACAACTCGCCATAGGTCAGCGACTGGCCGTCGAACACCACGGCAACAGCATCGGGTGCCAACGCAACGCGAGTGTCGAACAGCGAAGCCAATGTCTCACTGTTCCCGACGTCATGTGCGGTGGAGTTGCGCGCAGTCAACAGCGACTCGCGCTCGGCCTCGTCCAACAGCTCGATGTCACCCACGGTGATCGACGGATCCACGACCACCTGTTCGAGGATCCTGGTGAACCGATCGGCGAATCCACGAATCGTCGACTCGTCGAACAGATCTGTGGCGTATGCGAACTCGGCGAACATGCCGTCTTCGAGCGCATCTTCGACGCGGGGAGCGAGAGTAAGTTGAAGATCGAATTTCGCGATACCGGCATCGAACTCGACGCCTGAGACTTCCAATCCCGAAAGCTCCAAAGCATCCTGCGACATGTTCTGGAAGAACAACGCGACCTGGAACAGCGGGTGATGTGCCTGCGATCGGGTGGGATCGAGCACCTCGACCAGCCGCTCGAACGGAACATCGCCGTTGCCGAGCGCCTGAAGGTCTGTCCTCCGCGTTGCCGAGACGAGTGCACTGAACGAACTGGCGAGGTCAACAGGAGTCCGCAGGACCAGTGTATTCACGAACATACCGATCACATCGTCGAGCGCCTTTTCGCCTCGCCCTGCAACCGGAGTACCGATCACGATGTCACTGGTACCGGACAACCTTGCGAGAAGCACGGCGAGGGCCGAATGCACCACCATGAACAGCGATGCGTTCCGCTCGCGTGCGAGTGAGTCCAAGCTCGACCGAATCTCTTCGCTGACGGAGAAGCGATACGTAGCGCCACGATTCGAGGCGACGACCGGGCGGGATCGGTCAGCCGGTAACGCAAGCACTTCCGGAGAATCACGGAGGACGGAGCGCCAGTGGTCCAGCTGAGCCGAGATCAACGAATCCGGGTCGTCCTCGTCGCCGAGGACCTCCCGCTGCCAGAGTGCATAATCGGCGTACTGCACCTCGAGCGGAGTCCAATTCGGAACGCCGTTCGAAACCCGAGCGGTGTAGGCAACCATGACATCCCGAGTCAACGGGCGCATCGAGAAGCCGTCCGCTGCGATGTGGTGCACAACGAAGGCCAGAACGTACGAATCCTCTGCAAGTTCGAACAACCCGACTCGAACCGGAACGGTTGACGTCACGTCGAAACCCTGGAGCGCGAAACTCAGAAGTTCGTTGTGAATATGCGAGGCGTCGATGACCTTCGGTGTCAGTTCAACCGGCACCTCGGACGATGGGAGGACTACCTGGTGTCCTTGTCCACCTTGCTCCGGATAGACGGTCCGGAGCGACTCGTGGCGTTCGATTACATCAGAAATCGCATGCCTCAGCGCCGAAACATTCAGGACGCCTTTGATATTCAATGCGATTGGAATGTTGTTGACGGCAGAATCAGGATCGAAGCGGCTGAGGAACCACATTCGCTGCTGAGCTAGTGAGAGTGGGATCAACGCCGGCCGTGGGCGGGCCACGAGCGCGGTCCTCCCTCCTGCCCCTGCGATCAACTCAACCTGCGCTGCCAAACCTTCGACAGTCGAAGCATCGAACAACACCCTCACCGGAACCTGAGTGTCGAGCGCTTGACCTACGCGAGCCACCAACTGCGTTGCGACCAAAGAGTTTCCGCCGAGCTCGAAGAAGTCGTCATCCAGACCGACCTGTTCCAACCGGAGAACATCTCCGAAGACGCCGGCCACAGCGATTTCGGCGACACTCGACGGTGTCCGAAACTCGCGCGCCACGAACACCGGATCCGGAAGAAGCTTCCGATCCAACTTCCCCGACACACCCAACGGCAACTCTTCCAGCACCATCACCACCGCCGGCACCATGTAACCCGGCAGACGACCCGCAACAACTCTCTTCAACTCGTCAACGTCCACCACACCACCAGCGGCCGTAACGTACGCAACCAACACATCCTCACGCACAACCACAACTACCGACGACACCGACTCGTGCTCACGAATCACCGACTCGATCTCACCGAGCTCGATCCGCAAACCGTGCAACTTCACCTGAAAGTCACTACGCCCGATGTACTCCAACTCGCCCGACGCAGTCCACCGCACCACATCACCGGAGCGATACATCCGCCCACCATCACCCGAGAACGGATTCGCCACAAATCGATCCGACGACAAATCCGGCCGACCCACATACCCACGAGCCAGCTGAACACCCGCCAGATACAGCTCACCCGCAACACCTACCGGCACCGGACTCAATCGAGAGTCCAGAACAAACACCTGCGTATTCCATACCGGAGCACCGATCGGCACCCCCAGAACATCCGCCGGCACCACCTCGTGGAACGTCACATCCACCGCCGCCTCGGTCGGACCATACAAATTGTGCACCCCGACACCCGGCAACACAGCCCACACATCGGCAACAACACTCGCCGGCAACGCCTCACCTGACGCGAACACCCGAGTCAGCGAAACACACGCAGCCACAGACGAATCCGTCACGAAAACCTCGAGCATCGACGGCACGAAATGCACCGTCGTCACACCCTCCCCCACAATGACCGACGTCAAATACCGCGGGTCACGATGCCCATCCGGCACAGCCACCACCAACCGAGCACCAACCTGCAACGGCCAGAAAAGCTCCCACACCGACACATCGAACGTGAACGGCGTCTTCTGCAACACCACATCCGACGAATCCAACCCGTACTCGTCCTGCATCCACGCCAACCGATTCACAATCGCCGCATGCGAAACCGACACACCCTTCGGACGCCCCGTCGACCCCGACGTGAAAATCACATACGCCGCATTGCCCGACCGCAAAGGCGAGACCCGATCGATATCCGAAACAGAGTTATCCGAAAAACCAGACACATCAACAACATCAACCTCGACCACCGGTACCACACCGGCATCGAATCCAACGTCAGAGGTACTGATCACGCATACCGGCGACGCCGACTCCAACACGTACGCATTGCGCTCCGCAGGCTGATCCGGATCCACCGGAACATACCCACCGCCAGCCTTGAGCACGCCGTAAACCGCAACCAACAAATCAACCGACCGACGTACCGCCACACCCACCAACGACTCCGGTCCTACACCCACCGAAACCAGGTACCGGGCAAGACGATTCACCCGCGAATCGAACTCCGCATATGACAGCGAAACACCCTCGAACGACACAGCTACCGAATCCGGCGACGCCGCAACCTGAGCATCGAACACGTCCACCAACGACACATCCGCAACCTCATGCGCAGTGCCATTCCACGACTCGAGCACCAAAGATCGCTCACCCGAATCGAACATATCCACATCACCAACCCGAACCGAGGGATCGGCAACCACTGCTTCGAGAACTGAAATCAACCGCTTTCCGATTGATTTGGCAGACGACTCGTCGAACAGGTCGGTCGCATAGACCAGTGCGACGGTCAAACCACCGACCTTGTCCGCGGTATCAGATTCCCACACAGTGAATTGGAGGTCGAACTTCGCGGCCGACGACTCTACGTCCAGTCCGGAAATGCGCAGTCCCGGAACCTCCAGACTTTGCTGCATGCTCTGTCCCAAGTTCTGCAGCGAGAGCATCACCTGGAACAACGGGTTCCGTGCCTGAGACCGGGCGGGGTTGAGTACCTCCACCAGTCGTTCGAATGGCACATCGGCGTGCCCGAAGCCGCTGAGGTCGGATTCGCGCGCCCGCGAAATCATGTCCCGTGCCGAAGCTTCGAGATCAACCTCCGTGCGGAGGACGAGTGTGTTGACGAACATTCCGATCAGGTCGTCGAGAGCTTGATCGCCTCGACCGGCGACCGGAGTGCCGATCACGATGTCCGAAGTCCCCGACAACCGCGCCAGCAGAATCGCCACGGCACTGTGCAACACCATGAACAGAGATGCGTTGTTGTCGAGCGCAATTCGATTGAGAGCCTGGTGGAGATCCGGCTCGATCGTGAATGTGTGCCCGGCTCCCCGGTTCGACGCGACGCGCGGGCGCGGGCGGTCCGACGGAAGATCGAGCTGATCGGGGATACCGGCCAACGCGTGGCGCCAGTAGTCGACCTGGCGAGTGATCAGAGAATCCGGGTCGTCTTCACTGCCGAGAACCTCGCGCTGCCACAGTGCAAAGTCGGCGAACTGTACGGGCAGCGGAGCAAGATCGTGCGAAATTCCCTGTGTCCGAGACACATAAGACGAAACGATGTCCTTGGTCAACGGTCCCATGGAGAACCCGTCACCGCTGATGTGATGGACGACGAACACGAGGACGAATTCGTCGGCGGCGAATTGGAAGAGTGCCGCCCGAATCGGAACCTCGGTGGTCACGTCGAATCCCGGAGTCACGAAGTCGGTCACGCGCTCGACGATCGCCGACTCGTCCACCCGTATGGGAGTCAGGTTCGGTACCACGGCTGCAATGTCGACCAGGCGCTGATATCCGACGCCGTCGACCTCCGGGTACACAGTCCGAAGGATCTCGTGCCGCTCGATCAAATCCTCGAGTGCGCCTTGCAACGCATCGACATCGAGCGCTCCGCTGAGCCGCAGCGCGACCGGAATATGGTCGACTGCCGATTCTGGTTCGAATCGATTGAGGAACCACATGCGCTGCTGTGCCAAAGACAGCGGAACCAACTCGGGGCGCTCGCGAGGGATCAGGGGAACGTGAGCCTTGCGGTCTTCTGAGATTTTCGCTTCGTCGATGAAGACGGCAAGTTCTGCGGCGGTGGGTGCGTCGAAGAAGTTGCGCATGTCGATGGCGATGCCGTGTTCGGCATTGATCCGCGCAACCACGCGAGTGGCGAGCAATGAGTTGCCGCCCAGTTCGAAGAAGCCGTCATCTGCCCCTACCCGATCCTGCCCAAGTAGATCGGCAAAGATCGCGACCACACCGGCTTCGGTGGGTGTCGCGGGCTCGCGATACTCAACCGTCTTCGACGCGAATTCGGGTGTGGGCAAAGCCTTTCGATCCAGTTTGCCGCTGGCGTTGAGCGGAAACTCGTCCAGTTCGACGAACATGGCAGGGATCATGTAGTCGGGTAGCCGTTCGCCAAGCGACGACGTCAGATTCTCAGAATCGATACCCTCGGCGACGATGTAGGCCACCAAGTTGTCACCGATCGTTTCGTCCGAATGGACGATCACCACGGCTTGGGAAACACCTTCGCAATCGAGCAGTGCCGCCTCGATCTCACCGAGCTCGATGCGCAGACCGCGGAGCTTGACCTGAAAGTCGGTGCGACCGATGTATTCGAGCTGACGGTTCGCTCCGGCACCGCGCCAGCGCACCAGGTCTCCGGTTCGGTACATCCGGGATCCGTCAGTAGCGCCGGGCCGCGCCACGAAGCGGTCTGCCGTGAGATCGGGACGCGACACGTATCCCCTGGCCAGCTGAATCCCGGCAAGATAGAGCTCTCCTGCTACACCCGACGGCGAGGGCCGCAGCGCATCGTCGAGCACCAGGAGCTCGGTGTCCGCAACTGCTGCACCGATCGGCACCGACACCTGATCCTGCTCGCCGGTTTCGTAATAAGTCACGTCGACGGCGGCTTCGGTCGGGCCGTACAGGTTGTGGAGTCCAGCGCTGCTGACCTCGCGCAGACGTGCCGCCGTTCGAGCCGGCAACGCCTCACCGGAAGCGAACACGTAGCGAAGGGTTTTGACCTGCGCAACAAGGGGTTCGGCGACGAACACGGCGAGCATCGACGGCACGAAGTGCACCGCCGTCACTCCGCGCTCGATCATCGTGCGAGCCACGTACACCGGATCACGATGTCCGTCGGGTTCCGCGATCACCAGCGATGCACCGACCTGCAGCGGCCAGAAGAACTCCCACACGGACACATCGAAAGTGAAGGGTGTCTTCTGCAAGATCACGTCGTCGGCAGTGAATCCGTACTCGGTCTGACGCCATTGCAGGTTCGCGACGATGGCACGGTGAGAGACTGCAACGCCTTTGGGGCGTCCGGTCGATCCGGACGTGAAGATGACATACGCAGTGTTGTCCGCGCGCAGCGGCGCCAACCGGTCGGCGTCGGTGACAGTTGTCTCGGCACGACCCGACAAGTCGAGGGTGTCGACGTCGAGCGTGGGCGTACCGTGCGGCAGCACCACGGCATCGGACGTTCGTGTGAGCACAGCCGTGGGCTTCGCGATCTCGAGTACGTAAGCGAGACGGTCGGCAGGATGATCCGGGTCGAGTGGAACGTACGCGCCGCCGGCCTTGACGATCGCGTACATCGAGACGAGGAGATCGATCGATCGACGCATCGCGAGACCGACGAGGCTGTCCGGTCCGACACCTGCCGCGACGAGTTCACGGGCCAGGCGGTTCGCCCGCGCGTCGAACTGCGCGTAAGTGAGCTGCGTTCCGGCGTAATCCAGCGCGAGCGCATCCGGCGTCCGCTCGACCTGCTCGTCGAAGAGTCCTGCGAGGGTCACGTGTGCATCGGACTCCGACGCGACCTCCACGATCGAAGTGCCGTCGGTGATGAGACGGTCGACCACCGCGCCGAGACCGTCGGCCTCGCTGCCGATCAGCTCTGGCAGCACCGTGGAAACGACAACAGGAACCAGGGCATCCGCCCCCAATGCCCCACCCATCGCGGTGTCGAGAGTGACCAACTCGTCATTGAGTCGTCCGTAGCTGATTTCGGTTCCACCGTGGCTCAGAGCCACACGATCAGGATCTACCGCCGCAACTGCAGCCACCAACTTCGGCAGATCTTCGATCGTCAGCGACTGCGGTCCCGGAATACCGACGGACATCTACACTTCCTCCAACTGACTTTCGTGAAGTGCGCCCCGGTCGAGCACAGCGTTCTGCTCGGCCGGAGGCGTTCACTGGGCAAATACTGAATGTTACCCGGCCGTACCCCCACGGCCCGCTGACACCGACTGTGCGTCAGCTATCACCGAGCTCACAAGTGTGGCGAGACCGTCGACGCCAAGTGCCGGCAGGATGCCCGGAACAAGTCCGGCGAGCGACACAGAAACCAGAGCATCGGGGGCGAGAGCAGCCCCCATGGCGGTACGCATGGCAACGAGCTTGGTCGACAACTCACCGAAGGTGACAGCCTGATCTCCGTGGGTGAACGCAATTGCCTCAGGATCGGCGGCCGCCGCTGCGGCTGCCAGTTCGGGTAGGTCCGCCGCGGACTTCGGCTCGGCAGCGCTCGCTTCCTCGCGTTCCTGCTCGGTCACGATGTCGATCGTGCGAATCACGACCCCGGGATCGGTCACCAGTTCTTCGAGCACCCGCCCGAATCGCGCCGCAAAAAGCGCGATGGTCGATTCGTCGAACAGGTCGGTCGCATAGGTGAAACGCATCCTCAACCCGGACAGCACCCCGGCATCGTCGAATTGCTCGATACCGGTGAGCTGCAGATCGAACATCGCCTGGTCGAAACCGTTGTCGACCGCAGAGAGCTCGAGGCCCGGGAGCTGGAACGTACCGAGAGCCATGTTCTGGAAGGTGAGCATGACCTGGAAGAGCGGCGAGTATGCGTGAGAGCGCTCTCGCCCCAGTTCGTCGACCAACCGCTCGAACGGTACGTCGGCATTGGCGAATGCCGACAAGTCCTTGTCCTTCACGTGTGCCAGAACGTCGACGAACGTCGAAGCAGGCGCGATCTCCGTTCGCAAGACCAACGTGTTGACGAACATCCCGACAAGATCGTCGAGCGCCCGCTCACCTCGACCCGCGATCGGCGTACCGATTGCGATGTCGTTCGATCCACTCATCTTCGCCAACAGCACGGCCAGGGCAGTGTGAACCACCATGAAGACTGTCGAGTTCTGCTCCCGTGCGATCGTCGCGAGCCGGTCCGTGGTCTCGGAATCGACGGCAAACTCGAATTCCGCACCGCGCATGCTGGCCCGCGCCGGCCGCGGCCGGTCGGTCGGCAGTTCCAGAAGCTCCGGAGTGCCCTTGAGCTCGTTCACCCAGTACGCGAGTTGACGGCCCAGCTGACTGTCCGCGTCCTCCGGCGATCCGAGGACATCACGCTGCCACAGCGTGTAGTCGGCGTACTGCACCTCGAGCGGAGCCCACTCCGGGGTCTCCCCGCCGGTACGTGCGGTGTACGCAACCATGGTGTCTCTGATCAACGGAGCCATCGAGAAGCCGTCACCGCTGATGTGGTGAATGACAACGACGAGGACCCGCTCGGATTCGTCGACCTCGAAGAGACGGATTCGCAACGGAACGGCTGTCGTGACATCGAAGCCCTCGCGAACTGTGTCAGCCACCTGCTCGGCGACCGACGCTTCGTCGGTTGCGATCACTTCCAGTCCCACCGCCGCTGCGGAGCGAGGCAGGATCATCTGAACCGGTCCGTTGCCCCGGTCCGGGTATACCGTCCGGAGCACTTCGTGACGCTCGATCAGATCCGACACCGCTGAGTGAAGTGCGTCGACATCGAGTGCGCCGGACAGCCGGATCGCGACGGGGATGTTGTACGCACCCGAGGTCTTGTCGAACTGATTGAGCACCCACATACGTTGCTGCGCCAACGACAGCGGAATCTCGTGCGGACGCACCTGAGCCACCAACGGTGGGCGGCCACCAGATCCCGCGTGTTCGAGAACCCTCGACGCCAATGCCCCGACAGTCGACGCCTCGAAGATCACGCGGACCGGAATCTGCGCGTCCAACGCCTCACCCAGCCTCGACACGACCTGCGTCGCGACGAGAGAGTTTCCGCCGAGCTCGAAGAAGTCGTCGTCGAGTCCGACCCTCGCCACACCGAGTACGTCAGCGAACACACCCGCCACGATCTCTTCGACGGGGTTGGTCGGCGCACGGAATTCGGTCGCCTCGAATTCGGGGTCGGGCAGGGCTTTGCGATCGACCTTGCCGTTGATGCTGAGCGGTAGTTCGTCCAAGACCATCAATGCCGCCGGCACCATGTAACTCGGCAACTCAGCCACAAGAGTCCGCTTCAAGGTTTCGACATCGATGCTTTCCCCGCTTTGAGGAACGACGTAGCCGACAAGTCGATCACCGATACGCGCATCCGACTTGGCCACCACCACAGCGGAGTCCACGCTGGCCTGCTTGCGAAGAAGCGCTTCGATCTCACCGAGTTCGATGCGGTAGCCACGGATCTTGACCTGGAAGTCGGCGCGCTCCACGTAGTCGAGTTCGCCGTTCTCCGTCCACCGGACGAGGTCGCCCGTGCGGTACAACCGCGAACCCGCGTCACCGAAGACGTTGGCCACAAATCGTTCCGACGTCAGATCCGCGCGACCGTGATAGCCGCGAGCAAGCTGGGCACCGGCGAGGTAAAGCTCCCCGGTGACTCCGACGGGGACCGGATGCAAACGCGTGTCGAGCACGAACACCTGCGTGTTCCATTCGGGGGCACCGATCGGCACCGAGGTCGTATCGTCCGAACCGACGACGTGCGCTGTCACCGAGACGGCGGCCTCGGTCGGACCGTACAGATTCACCAACTGCGCGTCGCTGAGTTCTGCGAACTCGGTCGCGGTCGCGGCCGGCAACGCTTCACCGATCGCAAGCACCTGACGAAGTGATTCCGGAAGGCCATTTTCCGATGCCGACTGCAACATCGCGAGCATCGACGGCACCGCGTGGAGCGTCGTGATCTTCTCCCGGGTCATCAGGTCGAGCAGGTAGCTCGGGTCCTTGTGACCTTCGGGTTCGGCAATCACCAGTCGTGCACCGGAAGTCAGTGCCGACCAGAACTCCCAGACCGAGAGGTCGAACGTTGCCGCGGTCTTGAGCACCATCGCATCGGATCGGTCCAGGCTGTACTGATCGCGCTTCCAGAGAATCTGGTTGACCACCGCCTGATGCGAGATCGCGACGCCCTTCGGTCGCCCCGTCGATCCCGACGTGAAGATCACGTAGGCGGTGTTGCCCACTCGCAGTGGAGCAATCCGATCCGCATCGGTAACCGTCGCTTCCGCGTAGGACGCGAGATCGATCGTGTCCACCTCGATCACGGAATCACCGAACGCCGGATTCTTCGCAGTGGTCGAGGCGGTGAGGACGCAGACCGGATCTGCCATGGTCAACACGTACTCGATGCGGTCCGCCGGGTGGTTCGGATCGATCGGTACGTATCCACCACCTGCCTTCACCACCGCGTACATGGCGACCAGCAGTTCGACCGATCGCTCGATTGCCAACGCGACCAACGACTCCGGACCGACACCGGTTGCAATCAGATGGCGTGCGAGACGGTTCACACGTGCATCGAACTCGGCGTAGGTCAGCGACGTGTTCCCGGCGATCACTGCCACCGCACCCGGGTTCGAACCGACCTGCTCGTCGAACAGTTCGACCAGAGTGACTCCCGGGACGGAGTGATCGGTCTCGTTCCAGCGGTTCAGGATCCGGTCGCTCTCGGACGAATCCAGCAGCGCGAAGTCGCCGACGGTCAACGACGGATCGGACGCGATCTCCGCGAGCAATCGCACGAATCGATCGGCGAAGTCCTGCACGGTCGACTCGTCGAACAGATCATGCGCGTAGCTGAACATCGACGTGATGCCGGCTGCAGATCCGTTCGCGTCGTACCGATCACTGACGATCAACTGAAGATCGAACTGCGCGACCCCGTTGTCGATATCGACGCCCTTGACGGTGAGCCCCGGAAGCTCGAGCCCTCCGGTTTCCATGTTCTGGAAGAGGAAGCCGACCTGATAGAGCGGATGACGAGCGGTCGAACGTGGTGGGTTGAGCACCTCCACGAGTCGCTCGAAAGGAACGTCCGAATGTGCAAATGCTTGAAGGTCGGTCTCCCTGACACGTCCGAGCAGGTCGAGGAACGGCGCGCCGCTGTCGATCTGCGTACGGAACACCAAGGTGTTCACGAACATGCCGATGAGATCGTCGAGTGCCCGCTCACCACGTCCTGCAATGGGTGTACCCACCGCGATGTCCTCGGTTCCGGACAGTCGAGCCAACAACATCGCGAACGCAGTGTGCGTGAGCATGAACAGCGTCGAATTGTTTGCCCTGGCAAGACCGCTCAACCGAGCATGCAACTCTGCATCGATATCGAAGTGCAGGTAACCACCGCGGAATGACTGCGTCGCGGGGCGCGGCCGGTCGGCGGGAAGTGCAAGCTGATCAGGCAGCCCGGCAAGAGCATTGCTCCAGTACGCAATCTGCTGCGAAGCAATAGATCCCGCGTCTTCCTCACTGCCCAGCACCTCTCGCTGCCACAGGCTGTAGTCGGCGTACTGAACGTCGAGAGGAGCCCAGGACGGTGTGTACCCGGCAACCCGCGAGGCGTATGCGGTCACGACATCCCGAGCGAACGGTGCCATCGAGGAACCGTCGGCGGAAATATGATGAATCGCGACACCGAGTACGTATTCGTCGGAAGCCAACTGGAACAACCGGATACGAATCGGAATCTCGCGTGTGACGTCGAAGCGCGTCGACGCCAGCGCGACCAACTCACCTTCGAGTTCGTCCACGCCAGTCGGTTCTGCGACGATTTCGTCCGACCAACTCGACACGGGCTTGACGACCTGCACCGGACCGTCTCCGATTTCCGGGTAGACGGTTCGAAGTGATTCGTGCCGCCCGATCACATCAGAAATCGCCGCGCTCAGCGCCGAGACGTCAAGATCGCCCTGAAGGCGCAGCGCCATCGGGATGTTGTATGCCGCTGCACTCCCGTCGAATCGGTTGAGGAACCACATACGCTGCTGCGCCAACGAAAGCGGAATCCGCTCTGGCCGCTCGACCGCGGTCAGCGCGACTCGCCCACCCGACCCGGTCCGGCTTTCGGCGTGCGCTGCGAGATCCTGCACCGTGGATGCTTCGAACAGAACTCGAACCGAAAGTTCGGTGTCGAGAGCATCGGCGATTCGTTTGATCGTGCGAGTGGCGTTGAGAGAGTTGCCGCCGAGCTCGAAGAAATCGTCATCGAGACCCACACGATCAACACCCAACACCTCGGCAAACACCGACGCAACGATCTCCTCCACCGCCGTCACCGGAGCCCGGAACACCGCAACCTCGAACACCGGCTCCGGCAACAACTTCCGATCCAACTTCCCCGAAGCATTCAACGGCAACGCATCCAACACCACAAACTGCGACGGCACCATATACGACGCCAACC
>NZ_JAANTF010000019.1:0-33028 GCF_011290655.1 Rhodococcus sp. D-46
ATCGTGAGCACGGGCGTACCTTCCCGCCAGCGTTGGCGCGCTGGACTTGATCAGAATCCTGTTCGTGTACAGATCATCATCCGGGAAGGTGCGTCCTCCCGGGATCCACAGGTTTCGATCATTCCTCGGTACTCTGCTGGTGGAAGATCGTCGCAGTAGCCGTGGAGGCGTTGGTGATTGTGCCAATACACCCAGGACAAGGTCGCGAGTTCGACATCGACGGTGGTCTTCCATGGTCCGCAATGTGCTGGTCCGTAGATCAGTTCAGCTTTGTAGTAGCCGTTGACGGTCTCGGCGAGAGCGTTGTCGTAGGAATCGCCGATGGTCCCGATCGATGGGGTCGCGCCGATCTCAGCGAGGCGTTCGCCGTAGCGCAGGGATGTGAATTGACTGCCCGCATCGCTGTGGCACCGCAGCCCGGTGAAGGTGGTTCCGCGTGACCATCGGGCCATTTCGATCGCATCAAGGACCATCTCGGTGCGCATATGTGGTGCGACGCGCCAGCCGACGATCATCCGACTGTAAGCGTCGGTGATGAAACAGACGTACGCGATCCCTGCCCAGGTCGCCACGTGTGTCAGGTCGGTAACCCACAGTTGGTTCGGCATAGTGGCGGTGAAATCTCGTCCGACCAGGTCCGGGTGTCGACCCATGCCGGCGGTGGGGCGGGTGGTCCGCACCCTCTTACCTCGGCAGACACCTTCGATGCCCTCGGCGCGCATCAGGCGGGCGACCTGATCACGGCCGACGTCGAGTCCGGCTCTGCGGGCGGCTTTCCACAGTTTCCGGATCCCGTAGACGCGGTAGTTGTCTTCCCACAACGTCCGAAGCGCCGGCCGCACCCGGGCATCCTTTACCGACCTCGTCGATGGTGATCGTGACCTGGCGGCGTAGTAACTGCTCGGAGCGATCTGCAGTGTCCTGCAGATGGGCTCGACCCCGAGTGGGCGTCCTGCGACGACATCGTCGCGGTTTGCGTCGATGAACGCGGTCACCTCTTGTGCTGGCGGTCGAGCTCCGCCCCGAAGAAAGACGCTGCACGCTTCAGTATTTCGTTGGCCCGCTTGAGCTCTCGATTCTCTTGCTCCAACTCCCGGATACGTTGAGCCTCCGACGTGCTCACCCCTGGCTTGGTGCCGTCGTCGATATCGGCCTGACGGACCCACGCCCGTACCGACTCGAGCCCGAACCCCAGTTGCGACGCAACCCGCGACGCCGCCCCGTGCTCGGTCCCCAACTCGGCCCGCAGTGCACGGACCATCCGCACCGCACCGGCCTTCTCCTCCGACGAATACCGACGCGTTGTCGGTCTTCCTGGCACACGTTCATTCGGCATGACTTCATCCTCGTTTCCAAGGCCAGAAGTCTCCACCGAACCCAGGGCGATTCACATGATGGAGGAATGAGGGGATGCGCCCGAACAGGTACCTCGACGATTATCTGCATGGGCTGGAGTTCCTGGGTGGGGTGTACCCCGATGATGCGGGGGCGATCGCCGAGCACGGCATAGTGGCCGCGCTCGACGATGATGACGCGTTCGTGTTCTTGCTTCGCTTGGTCGGTCCAGAAGCCCCGGCATTCGCGGATGAACTGTGGCAGTTGATCAGTGGTTTTCTGAACAGTCGCCGCGTCGAGGAGTTGTTCGGAGGCTCTGAGGATGCCGGGATGGCGGATCTCAACACAGTGAGAGGCCCGAGATACCTCCCGCCTCCTACTCGACCGAGGATCCCAAGGTGAGAGTGCCTGACGGCTACCACCGTGCCAAATAATTCAGGGAAGAACGTGCCAAATAATTCCGAGAGTCACAAGGCTACGCGAGGGTATCGACCGCCGACCAGAACCCGGAATTACAGCTGGACGCACTCAATGCGGCCGGCTGTTTTCGCGTCTGGACAGACAAGGCATCAGGCGCGAAGACGGATCGCCCTGAATTAGCGGCGTTGAATGGACGCCCTGCGCTCGGGAGACACGCTCGTCGTCTGGCGACTTGATCATCTCGGCCGCTCGCTGCCACACCTGATCGGGACCGTCGCAGAGCTGGAGGCCCGCGGAGTGGCGTTCAAATCCCTGACCGAAGCGATCGACACGACCACGCCGGGCGGCAAGCTGATCTTCCACATCTTCGGCGCCCTAGCGGAATTCGAGCGCAACCTCATCCGCGAACGCACCATCGCCGGGCTGTCGGCGGCTCGTGATCGCGGCCGGGTCGGTGGCCGACCGTCTTCGCTGACGGCCGCGAAAAAGCGGCAGGCGAAAAAGATGCGCGGCGAGGGCGTACCATGACCGAAATCGCAGAAGTGTTGAACATTGCTCGCAGCACCCCGTACCGAAACCGGCCCTTCCGGATCCGGAGTGCGTAGCTGGGGTTCGTCGGTGATGCGGTGAGGCACAAGATGTAGGGGTCCTGGGGCGTGTGAAGATGCAGGTTCTCTCGCCTCGCATCGAACACCCCAGGACCCGTTTTGAACGCTACCGCCAGCCTGCTTGCCGACACCATCTGCCGCACCGTCGAACTGGGGGTGACGATCACCGACGCGGCTGTGGCCGACGAGTTCACGCACCTGTTCTGCTCCCCGGCGACACTGGACCCGGTGTGCGCCGAGTGCGGGGCGGCGGGCCGGCTGCGGGACCACATCCAGCGGAGAGTCACCGATCTACCGATCGTGGGTCACCCCACCAGACTGCATGTGCGGGTACCGCGTTTCACCTGCGACAACACCGAGTGCGCCACGAGGATCTTCCAGCAGCGCATGCCGTCGTTGGCCGAGCCGAGAGCCAAGACCACACGCCGCTGTACCCGCTGGATTCTGCAGCGTCTGGCGATCGACCGCACCAGCGTCTCGGCGGTGGCCAAGGCCCTCGGGCTGGGCTGGGATCTGGTCAACGACCTTGCCGTCTCCGAGACCCGCACGATGGTCTACGGCCAGCCCGGACACTTCGACGGCGTGCGTGTCCTCGGGGTCGATGAGCACAAGTGGAAGCACGTCCGCGGTGACGGCTCCTCGTCGTTCGTCACCGTCTTGGTCGACCTGACCCCTGTAGTGGACGGCACCGGCCCGTCTCGGCTGCTGGATATGATCGCCGGCCGCTCGGCGAAGGTCTTCACCGAGTGGCTCGACGCCCGTGACCAGGACTTCCGGGATCGGGTCAAGGTGGTGACGATGGACGGATTCTCCGGCTACCACTCCGCCGCAGCCAAGGCAGTTCCCGCTGCCCGGACGGTGATGAATCCGTTCCACGTCGTGCACCTCGCCGCGGACAAGCTCACCGTCTGCCGCCAGCGCATCCAGCAGGCCACCACCGGGCACCGGGGCCGCGGCGGCGATCCGCTGTATGGGATCCGCCGGACACTCAACACCCGGGCCGAGCTGCTCACCGACAAGCAGAAAGTCCGCCTGTTCACAGCGTTCACCGCCCATGATGCGCACGCGGCGGTGGAGGTCACCTACGGCGTCTACCAGCGACTCATCACCGCCTACGAGGCCTCGGGCAAGCGGGAGGGCAAGATCGCGATGTACAAGCTCCTGCGCTCGATCCGAACCGGGGTGCCCAAGGAATTGCCCGAGCTCGCCCAGCTGGGCCGGTCGCTGTGGAAGCGCCACCGGGAGATCCTCGCCTACTTCGACATCGGCGCCTCCAACGGCCCCGTCGAGGCCATCAACGGCCGCCTCGAACACCTCCGCGGAATCGCCCTGGGCTTCCGGAACCTCAAGCACTACATCTTGCGGTCACTTATCCACTCCGGACAGCTCCAGAACCGGATCAACGCACTCTAAATCCGGAAGGGCCCGTAAAGCTGCCGAGAAGACCCTCGCGACCTTGCCGTCGTGCCCGATTCCCGAGATCGCCCGACTGGGACGAACGCTCCGCAAGTGGAAGGACTCCTTCCTCGCGTACTGGACCACCGACCGCTCCAACAACGGCGGAACCGAAGCGATCAACGGCCTCATCGAACTCCACCGGTGCCTGGCCCGCGGCTACCGCAACCGCGACAACTACCGCCTCCGCATGCTCCTCATCGCCGGGGGACTACGGGCCTGACCCCACACTCAGATGCGAAGAGCCTGTTTGCTTGGTCGCTTTCACACCTCACACGGAGGTCTCCCTCATGTCAGCCCGCCATGCCGACCGGTGACACAACGTCCGCGGTCAGTACACCTAGGGGTCAATTTTCACCCGCGGTTGACAGAAGCATGACGTGGGGGTGTCCGCGGCGAGCCGGACCCTGTCGGTGAGGGCGGCGCGCTGGTCACGGACCTCTTGCCCTGGGGCGCGTTGACGTGTCGGCAACGTCTAACATCCTCAGCGGCCGCGTCTTGTGCCCCCGCTCGATCCCCGAGGCTGCGACGGGAGTCGACGCGCCGATGCTCGACGCCCGTCGCGGGAACCCGCCCCGAGCCCGGAATGTTCGGTGGCGGAGGGGCTCACAAGGAGCGGCTGATTATCTCCTTCATGATCTCCGAGCTCCCCGCGTAGATCTGGGAGACGCGCAGGTCGGCCCAGGCGCGGGCGATGGGGTACTCGTTCATGTAGCCATATCCGCCGTGCAGCTGGAGGCACGCATCGGCGACTCGCTGGGCCCGCTCGGAGCACCACAACTTCGCCATGGCTGCGGTGGGGATGTCCAGTTCCCCATCGAGGTGCAGTTCGATGCACTCATCGACGAAGGCACGCGCGACCCGCGCCTCGGTGGCAACCTCAGCCATCTTGAACTTGGTGTTCTGGAACCCCCAGATCGGGCGTCCGAACGCGCTGCGGTCGCGCACGTAGCGCAGTGTCTCGGTCAGACACAACTCCATGGCCGCTACGTTCGACACGGCGACGAGCAGTCGCTCCTGGGGAAGCTGCTCCATCAGCTGGATGAAGCCCTGTCCTTCGGTGTGACCGAGCAGGCTGGTGGCGGGGACGCGGACGTTGTCGAAGAAGAGTTCGGAGGTGTCCTGTCCCTTCATGCCGATCTTGTCGAGGACCCGCCCCCTCGAGAATCCCTCAGCCGCGGTGGGCACCAGCATCAGCGAGATCCCGGCCGCTTTGTCGTCGGGATCGGTCTTGGCGACGGTGAGGACGAGATCGGCCTGAGAACCGTTGGTGATGAAGGTCTTCGAGCCGCTGACGACGTACTCCTCGCCTTGCCGGATCGCTTTGGTCTTGATGTTCTGCAGGTCCGAACCGGTACCAGGCTCGGTCATCGCGATCGCTCCGACGACCTCGCCGGACGCCATCTTCGGCAACCACTGCTGCTTCTGGTCCTCGGTGCCGTAGGCGAGCAGGTAGTGCGCGACGATGCCGTTGTGTAGGGAGGCGCCCCACGAGCTGTCACCGACTCGCGCCTGCTCCTCGATGAGGATGGCTTCGTGAGCGAAGGTCCCGCCGCCGCCGCCGTACTCCTCGGGGATGGAGAGGCACAGCAGACCCACCGCTCCGGCGCGGTTCCACAGGTCCCGGTCGACGTGCTTGTCGGCGATGAAGGTCTCGATGTGCGGCCTGATTTCCTTCTCGCAGAAAGTGCGGGCCAGGTCACGCAGGTCGTTGAGGTCGTCGTCCATCCACGGGGAACGGCGAGCGGTCATGGGAGCCTCCGGATCATTGGGTACAGGGTGTACCCCCATCAGACCACGGCCGCCGTCCTGGGTACAAGGTGTCCCACGTCGGCGTCGGGCGCTGCTCGGCGTGTGCGGCACCGAGCTGAGTCGTCGCGCCGCGCCTGTAGGCTGCGCGGGTGGTGGAAGTGAGACGATGGGCTGACTCGACCGTCCGACGGCGGTCGTCGCGTGACGAGCTGGCTCGTAACGAGAAGCGCGAGCGCGTGGTCCAGGCTGCGAAGCAGGTCATCGACGAGTCCGGGATCGACGTCGGCACCGCTCTCATCGCGGAGCGGGCTGGCATTCCCAGGCCGCACGTCTACCGCAACTTCACCAGCCGAGACGACCTGGACGACCAGGTGGCCAGGAGAGCAGCGCAGGACCTGATCGCGCGGGTGCGCCCGCACCTGACCCGACGAGGCACACCTCAGCAGGTCGTCGAGGGGTTGGTGCGCGCCTGCGCCACCTGGGCCGAGGAGCATCCGCATCTCTACCGCTTCCTGGCAGCCCGTGGGCAGAGTCGGACCCTGCATCGTGCCCGGATGGGGCGGTCGCGCCTCCTCGACGAGATCGCTGCGGCTGCCCGCGGGTACACCAAATCGGGTGTGGCGAGCTTTCCGGAAGGCATCCTGGTCGGGGTGATGGGGATGGTGGATGCCACCGTCATCTGGTGGCTCGACCAGCGAGACGAGTCCCTGGACGTCATGGTCGGACGGCTCGCTGGTCACGTCACCCTCGTGCTCCGGGATGCGCTGGCCGGCCACGGGATCCCGCTCGACCCTGCGGTCGAGCTGGAGCCGTTCGTAGCGGAATGAGGATGTCAGGGACCGGTCGTGGCCGTGCCCTGCTCGAAGTGCTTGAGGTCGACGACGATGAACGTTGCGTGCGCGGTGGCGACCTTGTCGCCGACTTGGTCGACCGCCTCGGCGTCCACGTGCAGTCGTCGTCCCGCATGGTCGCGGACGCGGGCGGTGAACTCGTAGTCGGTCCCCAGTAGGACCGGCCGGAGGTACTCGACGGTCAGTGACCGGGTCACGGCGAGCTCTCCGACGCGGTAGAGGAGGAAGCCGAAAAGGTCGTCGAACGCCGCGGCCACAAGACCGCCGTGGGTGATCCCTGGCGCACCCTCCTGGCGGTGGTCGAAGCGGTGCACACAATACACACCGTCCTCGGTGGCGTCGACCTGCAGAGCGAGCCCGGCGGGGTTCTCCGTGCCGCATCCCGCGCAGGTGGGGGAGTGTGAGGGAAGGCGGCCGGATTCGGATGGCTGTGGTCGCGACATGGCACTGATCCACGCTTCCAGCGTCGTCGGCGCAACGGGACCGTGCTCGTGGTGGCTGCTCATGATTCGCGGTTCGGCTGCGCGGTCAAAGTGGCGGGAAGGTCGCTCATGATCGGCTCCTCGAGGGTCACGACGGACAGGCGGACGGTGAAATGGAGTCTAGTTTGTCTCCATCCAGACGTTTACCCGGCATCTGTCTACACTCGTCGGGTGATCCGAGAGGTGCTCAGGACCGATCGACGGCTTGGTGCCGAACCCAGGGGCTTCGCGTGGTGGCTCTCGCTCCTGGTGTGCAAGCCGTTCCTGCTCGTGCTGCGTCGCCCGGATTGGCGTGGTGTCGAGCACGTCCCAAGGTCCGGCGGAGCGGTGCTCGCCGCGAACCACGTGTCGCACATCGACCCCCTGCTTGTCGCGGAGATGATCCTCGCCCAGCGACGGGTGCCCCGTTTCCTGGCCAAGGACAGCCTCTTCGCGGTCCCGGTCGTGGGGTGGTGGTTCCGCTCCGCGGGTCACGTCGAGGTCGACCGGTCGGCTGGAAAGGCTGGCTATCGCAGGGCCGTGGAAGCCGTGGCGCGAGGTCAACTGGTCCTGGTCTACCCGGAGGGCTCCATCACCAAGCGAGAGGACGGACTGCCCATAGCGATGAAGTCCGGCGCCGTCCGCATCGCCTTGGCGGCGTCTGTTCCCCTTCTCCCGGTGGCGCAGTGGGGGGCGCAGGAGATTCTCCTTCCCTACAGTGGGCGTCTTCGCCTGGGCTGGCGTCGACCGGTGAGTCTCGTCGTCGGGCCCCCGGTCCCCTTCGAAGACCTCCACGACCTGGGGGAGACCTGGGCTGTGAAGGAAGGGTGTCGGCGGTTGGAGGCCGCCATCACCGCGATGGTCGATCAGCTGGCAGGGGTCCCGGCGGATCGGTGAACCGTGCCCGTGGCGGCATCGATCGAACGGCGTGGTCGCCGATGCCGACTCTCACGGTTCGAAGGCGGGATCCTGGCGGACCGGTCCTGAGGTGCCGCTCTGCGTCAGGCCGGGCCCGTAGGTCTCGTGCAGGGTCCGCATGATGTCGTCGTACGGGAGGTCGAGGTAGGTCCCTCTCTCTCGTACGTATTCCATGTGTCGACGACCGGCGCCGTCTGCGGCGTGGAGCAGCGCGTCTTGGGTCCCGTCGAAGTCCAGCGGGGGAACGCCGAACCGCTCACACAGCTCGGTGTTGAAGGCCGGCGAGCCCTTGTGCCAGTGACCGTTGACGTGGACGGCGGTCCACCCGTGATAGACGAAGAGATCGGTGCCCATCACCGACAGCAGTTGTTCGCTATTCAGATGGTTGCGCACGTCGGAGAAACCCAGCACGGCCGGAATCCCGACCGCGCGCAAACTGGCGGTGAGCAGCACCGCCTTCGGCACGCACCAAGTGGGGCCGCCGTTCAAGATAGAGCTGGCCTTGTAGTGGTCGCGATCGGGCGTGACACCGTACGGGTTGTAGCGAAGGCGGTCGCGGACCTCCGCGAAGATCCGCCGGACACGCTCGTGTGGGTCGTCCGCTCCCTCCACCACCGATGAGGCGAACCGACGGATTGCCGGGTGGTCGCTATCGACGAAGTAGCCGGACGCCACCGCATCGCTCGGCTCGTGCTGGCCGCTCACCAGACGACCGCCCGAGTGTTCGTGGCAGCCCCGGCGGCCTCGAGCGCGCGCACGAGCTCCCGCTCCAACTTTGGGAGTGTGGCGGCGACCCGGGCTGCTTCCCGGGCACGCTCGCGGGCCGGGGCCCCGTTGCTGCGCGCCAGGGAGGCGACCTGCGACCAGGTCGCGGCGCAGCGACGGGCACTGTCGGACACTGCGGCGGCCGCAGAGTCGTCGGTCAACCGGGCAATGTCGTGCGCGCCGCTGGCCAGCAGCTTGCGGAAGAGTCCGCCGCCGGTACCTGCCTTCTCGACGAACGCGCGCAGGCCGAGGAGGAGCAGGTGCAGCACGTCGTCGGGGAATACTTCGGGCCATCGCGGGAGGTCGTCGGCGAACAGGTCGACGGCGGCGAGTCCGGTGGCTCCGACCGCCGTGTCGCTGCCAGAGACGATCGACGGTCCGTCCGAGGCGGTCATGGCAGCGGCCGCCTGGGCGAACGCGGCACGACTGGCGACCGTCAGGTCAGGGAGCTTCTGGGGCCACTCGATGTCGAAGAAGGTGTGACGCGTCGGGACCGGGAAGCCCTGCGAGGACCGCGCCTTGGCCAGCGCGTCGTAGGGCACCATCTGCACGTCCTCGCGGTCGTTGTCGACGACGTGCGCGATCTGATGCTCGTCGTCGTACCCGATGACCACGATGTCGTGCCTGCTCATCTGGAGCTGGACCCGCAGGTATGGCAGCTCTGCAATGTCCGCCCACACGAGGGCTGGGCGGCCACGCTGGATGGAGTCACGCACCCAAGCCCATCCCTCGCTCGGGTCGTCGGTGGCGTGCACCGAGACCGCTGCCCCCAGGCGCATCGGCAGGTCTGTCTCCAGGTCGCCTCCGCGGCCTACGAGGTAGATCGGGGGCATGAGCTCGGTGTCCCGGACGTAAGCGAGGTCCAGGGAGCCGCTCAGTGCGAAGACGAGTCCTTCGTCAGGAGGGCCGTTCCACCCAAGTCCGGCCCATTCCAGCAGGTCCCGCATTGCGCCGGAGCCGCAGTGACCGCCCAGGCGGTGGGGGTAGGGACTGACGACGCGTTGCTGAGAGCTAGCCATGTACTTCATCCTAGCCTCGGTGTTTCATGGGGATCTTCGGTTTTCTGGGCCGAAATAGACCGAAGTGCTTCCTGAGCAGGGGAAACTGGGAGTTGTCTAAAGCTCCAGGTTCTCAAGCAGAAAGCACTCGGTAGGTGAAGCGTACTTCGTGGTCGGCCGGTCTGTCGTTCTCCGCCTGTGATGTCGGGGTGATTTCTCACGCCGGGACGATCGCTCCCCGCCTTTTGGCTGATCGGGTCGGCCTGACCGCCGAACTGTCCAAGGCGATGGCACGCCGCCGGTCCGTCCCGATCCACGACCGTGGTCGCGTGCTGACCGATGTCGCGGTCATGCTCGCCGGTGGTGGCGAGACCATCGCCGATATCCGCGTTCTGCGCCACCAATCCGGCCACGGCAACTCACCGAAGATCAGGCCGCGCCGACCTCAACGTCGCTGGAACGAGGTTAAGTCGGAACCGATTGGTTTTTCCCGAGGATGCGGGAATCGGTGAGGCTCCGCACAACGCGGCGAACGAGGATTCCGATCGAAGCCGTTCAGGATTCGAGCCTGCGGTCACCAGGAGCGTAGCCGTGGTGATCACGGCAAACCCTTTGGTGGCGATCATTGCGGGAGCCACAGTCGAGACAAGCTCCCGCAAGTCTTCCTCGAGCTCCTCGATCTCGCTCGTCAAGTATCGGTGGCGACGCGCCAGACGCCGAAGAGCGTGGCCAGTTGCGGCATCTACCGACGCGGTGGGGGCACAGGGCCTGGTAGCGGCGAGGTCCGCGATCACATCGTGCTCGCTGACTCTCGACCACCGCGTTCGGATCTCCTCCGGGGCGGTGACCAGCAATGACTTGATCTGGCGGATCACGGCCACGCGGGCTTTGACGGCGCTGCGGCGAACGGTTAGCAACACACGGACCTGTTCGACGAGACCGTCGCCAGATTTAGCCGCGGGTAACGACTCCGGGTCGGCCAGTACCTGTTGCGCAGCAGCATAGGCATCGATCGGGTCGGACTTCCCACGTCGTCGTTGCGAGCGTCGGGGACGGATGATCTCGCGGATATCGACCCGCCGCTCCCTGAGGTGTCGGGCGAGTCCGGCGCCATAGGAACTCGTGCCCTCGATCCCAACGAGTTGGATGTTTCCTAGCGACCCGAGATAGGTCAGGAGCCTGTCGTAGCCGGCAGCGGTCGCTGGAATTTGTCGATCGCCGAGCCGCCTGCCGCTCAAGTCGAGGACCGCGACGTGGTGGTTATCGGCGTGCGTGTCGACTCCAGCAACGATGTGGACAGCAGCTGTGGACTCGTTGAGAAATGTTGTCATGATGAAGCCGTGCCTTCCTCCAGAGGGCACATCGGCCAGAGGTCGGGCAGACAAGACGTTGACGGGGCTGACCAGGCTCGTATGAAGTCATGCTCGCCTCTGGCCGACATGCATCGGACAGCGCCACCGCCACCAGCGCGCGGACGGATCAATTGCAAGACAAGCCCTGCGGCCGTCAGTCACCTACAGAGTCACACGCGTCGGCAACGAGGCCCTTCCATCATCAACGTCACCTACTCGTGCACCAGCCCCAACAGGACCTGGTCGCCTCGGTGGGCTCACGAGGCGACTCCTACGACAACGCGATGGCCGAGGCGTTCAACTCGCTGTCCAAGGCCGAGTTGGTCCGCAACCGTCACAAGGGGCCCTGGCGAGCTATCGACGACCTCGAGATCGCTGTCGCCGAGTACATCGACTGGTTCAACCATCGACGGATTCACGGCGAGATCGGCTACGTCCCGCCGGCCGAATACGAAGCTCAGCACGCGGCGGCCGAACCCCAAGCAGAGCCCGTCGACGACCTCGTCGACGCCAGATAACCACCCTCTACAAAACCCGGGGCTTGACACAGGCTTCGTCGGAAGTCGGGCCTGCTACACGTTGGGCATGCCTCGCCTGCGCACCCGGCCTTTCGTGTGCCGGAATTGGCTCGGGGACTGCCCTATCCATCGCTTGAAGGCATGTGAGAAGTTGCTGAGATCGCTGTACGCGAGATCCGCGGCCACTTGGCTGATCGTTGCGGTCGGGTCGAGCAGGCGTGCGATCGCCTGTTCGCGCAGCCAGGACTCGCGGACGTCACGGAAGGTCGTGCCCTCCTCGGCGAGTCTTCTCTTCAGGGTGCTGGTCGAGACCGAGAGCTTGTCAGCAACACGGGCGCTGTGAGCCTCTCCGGGGTCCTCCTCGAGCAGGACCCGCACTCGCTCTGCGAAGGAGATCGTGCCGTGGTGTCGCTCGAGTGCTGTGCGTAGGTCCGCGATCGCGACGCGGTAAGCAACGGGGTCTGCGAAGCGGCACACCTCCTCGAGCGCGTCCTGGGGGGCCTGCACGTACGAGGTGGGCGCGTCGAAGACGACGCGCCCACCTCGGGACTGCGCCCACCCCGCGGCAGACGCCGGCGCTGGCCACTCCAGGTACAGCGTGACCGAGGGCAGGGTCCCTGCGAGCAGGTCCAATAGTCGCAGCACCGTGGACCCGCCGTAGGCGATGACGAGGCGGTCCAAGTCCGGGTCGCGGGTGTGTGCAGTGAGCCCGATGGTGAGGCCACTTCCGTTCGGGTGGACGTGGGGGTGCAGGGCGGTGGAGATCAAGGGCAGAAAGGCGAGCAGTTCCACGACTTCTGCGACCGAGCCCGCGCTCACCAGCGGTACGCTCAGCGGCCCGAAGGAGGTCAGCTGGGAGTGTTCGGCAAAGGCGAAACCCAACTGGGTCGCCTGGGCGCTGTCGAGGTCCGGGTACACCTCTCGGAACCAGCGCACCGGCGCCTGCTGGTCCCGGGCGAGAAGTGCGGTCTCGTCGGTCCCTTCCCGCGCCATCACCGTGCGGAACCGGGCGGCAGCTTCACTGTCGATCACGGAGCTGTTGAGCATCTGCGCGAACGCGAGAGGCGGGACGCCGGGTTCGTACACACGCATTGCACGCACCCCTTGAGCCGAAATCACAACATTCTGACTGATGTGATCATAGCCATACCCCCTGCGTAGTCGCTACGCTTTCATCACGTTTTCGATCGTGAGGAGTCAAGCCAATGGGTGTAGTCACCTTTGTTTCCTACGACGGCGAGAAGTATGAGGCGCCCCTGGACGAGGGACGGTCGCTCATGCAGGTCGCGGTCGACAACATGGTGCCGGGCATCGACGGCGATTGTGGGGGAGAGGCCGCGTGCGGCACCTGTCACGTGATCGTCGACCCGCAGTGGTCTGAGAAGGTGGGTCTATCCGGACCTGTCGAGGAGGAGATGCTGTCGATGAATCCTGAGCGGCAGCCGACCTCCCGGCTGTCTTGCCAGATGGCGGTGTCGCAGGAGTGGGACGGCCTGGTCGTTCAGCTGCCCGAGTTCCAGATTTGATCGAAAGGAAAGTGGATCGATGATTGCGAGCATTGCAGACACGCTGAGCGAGAAGGTCCAGTCGACCCTCCCGATGGGGCTGCAGATCCGGGGCGCCCATCTCTACGACAAGACCCGTCGTTGGGTGACCGGAACGAACGGGCAGAAGATCTTCGTCGAGACCCCGATCCCGCCGGTGGACGAGGTCGAGCTCGCTGACATCGACCTGAGCAACCCCTTCCTGTACCGCCAGGGCAGGTGGAAGTCGTACTACGAGCGTGTGCGCAACGAAGCGCCCGTGCACTACCAGCCCAACAGTCCCTTCGGTCCCTTCTGGTCGGTCACACGGCACGCCGACATCATCGCCGTCGACAAGAACCACGAGGTCTTCTCCGCCGAGCCCTTCATCATCATCGGCCAACCACCCCGGTTCATGGATGTCGCGATGTTCATCGCCATGGACCCGCCCAAGCACGACGCGCAACGGGCCGCCGTTCAAGGGGTCGTCGCCCCGAAGAACCTTCGCGAGATGGAGGCCCTGATCCGCTCGCGCGTCCAGGAGGTGCTGGACGAACTCCCGATCGGTGAGCCGTTCAACTGGGTCGACCTGGTGTCCATCGAGTTGACCGCTCGAATGCTCGCGACGCTGCTGGACTTCCCCTACGACCAACGACGCAAGCTCGTCGAGTGGTCCGACCTCGCCACCGCGATGGAGCAGGCCAACGGCGGACCCTCCGACAACGACGAGATCTTCCGCGGCTTCGTCGACGCGGCGCGAGGGCTCAGTGCGCACTGGCACGACAAGGCGGCTCGGCTCGCGGCCGGCGAGGAGCCCGGATTCGACCTGATCACGATGTTGCAGAGCAATGAAGACACCAAGGACTTAATCGACCGCCCCATGGAGTTCCTGGGCAACTTGATCCTGCTGATCGTCGGCGGTAACGACACCACGCGCAACTCGATGAGCGGCGGTGTGCTGGCGCTCAACCAGTTCCCTGAGCAGTTCGAGAAGCTCAAGGCGAATCCGGACCTGATCCCGAACATGGTCTCGGAAGTCATTCGTTGGCAGACACCGCTGGCGTACATGCGCCGGGTCGCGAAGAAGGATACCGTGCTGAATGGGCAGTTCATTCGCAAGGGCGACAAGGTGGTCATGTGGTATGCCTCGGGGAACCGGGACGAGCGTGTCTTCGAACGACCTGACGAGCTGATCATCGACCGCAAGAACGCGCGCAACCACATTTCCTTCGGGTTCGGGGTGCACCGGTGCATGGGCAACCGGCTGGCTGAGCTCCAGCTGAGGATCCTGTGGGAGGAGTTGCTTCCTCGGTTCGAGGACATCGAGGTCGTCGGTGAGCCGGAGTACGTGCAGTCTAACTTCGTCAGGGGCATTAGCAAGCTCATGGTGCGCCTGACCCCGAAGCAGGACGCATGACGCAGGGGACCGCGCTCGTGGTCGGAGCCAGTCACTCGGGGGCTCAACTGGCGGCCAGCCTCCGGCAGGAAGGCTGGGCCGGCGAGATCGTCCTCATCGGTGACGAGGGCGCACTGCCCTACCAGCGACCGCCGCTGTCCAAGGCCTACCTCGCCGGCAAGAGCACGCTGGAGGAGTTGGCGATCCGGAAGGCGGACTTCTACGCCAAGCAGCAGATCCAGCTGGTCAATGCGCGAGTGGAGTCGATCGATCGCACAGAGCGGCGGGTGATGCTGGCCGGCGGCAAGAGCATGTCCTACGACAAGCTGGCGCTGTGCACCGGTGGCCGGGCACGGCGACTCCCCGTGCCGGGAGCCGACCTCCCGGGCGTCCACTACTTGCGCACGTTCTCCGACGTGGAGCAGATCCGAGAGTCGGCGCAACCGGGTCGGCGAGCGGTCATCGTCGGCGGCGGCTACATCGGACTGGAGACAGCCGCCTCCCTGCGTGCGCTTGGACTGGACGTCACCGTTCTTGAGGCCGCCGACCGTGTGCTCGAGCGGGTCACCGCCCCGGAGGTATCGGCGTTCTACGAGCGCGTCCACCGCGACGCGGGAGTGACCGTCCGCACCCGGGCGCTCGTCGAGGCTTTGGGTGGCGACGACCGGGTCCGAGAGGTCCGGCTGGCCGGTGGTGAAAAAGTCCCAGCGGACCTCGTCGTCGTCGGTGTCGGGCTCCAGCCCAACACCGAACTCGCTGCCGCCGCGGGTCTCCTCGTCGACGACGGCGTCGTGATCGACGACCGGGCCCGTACCAGCGATCACGACATCGTGGCCGCGGGCGACTGCACCAGCCACGTGATGGCGAGGTACGGGCGGTGCGTCCGACTTGAGTCCGTGCCGAGCGCGGTGGAGCAGGCGAAGGTCGCCGCGGCGACCATGTGCGGCAAGGACAAGACCATCGCGGCGCTGCCGTGGTTCTGGTCGGATCAGTACGATCTCAAGCTCCAGATCGCGGGACTGAACACCGGCTACGACGAGGTCTTGCTCAGTGGTGACCCGAGCTGTGATCGCGATCGCGACTTCACCTGCTTCTACTTCCGCGCAGGGGAACTCATTGCCGCTGACTGCGTCAACCGGCCGCGCGACTTCGCCTTCAGCAAGCGGACGCTCTCTCCGGGACTCCCCGTCGGCAGAGAAGCGTTACTGGGTATCGCACCGAGCTGAGCGTCAGCTGGACCACGGGGCCGTCCGACCCGATCGGCGAGCCGTCGACACCGGCTCGCTACCCACCACCGACGGGACACCATGCAGAGCACGATGACGAACGTCCAGCTCACGACGGCAGCCATCCTGCGCCACGGTGCGAGCGTTCACGGCGCGGCGCGGGTGCGGACCTTGCAGCCGGAGGGGAGCGTCAAGATCGGTACGTTCGCGCAGGTGTGACGTCGATCTGCCAGTGGGCGCATGCGCTGCGTGCCTGTGGGGTCGCTGGCGACGAGCGCGTCGCCACGCTCATGTGCAACAACCAGGAGCACGTTGAGGCCTACTGTGCCGTCGCGTCGATGGGCGCGGTGCTGCACACGCTGAACCCTCGTCTGAGCGCCGAGCAGCTCGCCTACATCGGGAACCACGCCGAGGATCGGGGCATCATCGTGGAGGGCAGCCTGGTGCCGCTGTTCCCTATCCGCCAGACTGAGGTGAGACGCTCGCATGACGATCACTGCGACCACTGACGCGGCCATGGAGGCCTCGCGGACCACGCCGACGACCTCGGTGCAGGAGACGGTTGAGTCCCCGCGAACCGGGCGGCCGACGAGGCGGACGTTCACCGCCGAGTACAAGCGGCGCATCGCCGCCGAGTACGACCGGGCCCCGGCCGGGCAGAAGGGCCGGGTGCTGCGCCGGGAGGGCCTCTATGAGTCCAGCGTCAAGCAGTGGCGGGCCCAGATTTAAGCCGGAACACTGGGCACCGTGTCCAAGAAGAGGCCTCGAGCCGGTCAGTCCCCGGAGCAGGCGCGTATCGCCGAGCTGGAAAAGCAGATCGGCAAGCTCGAGGCTGCTGCCAGTTTGAACCCTTCACTCGTGCCGTCGAAGATCAAGAAGGCGAGTAGGCCGACCGTGACGGCCAGTACGAATCTGACTGCCCTGGTGCCGGCGCGCCGCATCACCGGCAGCAAGAGCATCCCGAGCAGGACCGGGATGATTCCGACGTATGTGCCCAGGAGGGCCATCAGGCCGAAGAATGCCACTCCGGGGGCGGGAGTTGCTACAGCAGCGGGAATTTCGTGTTCGATGACCAATCCTGTGGAGGTGAGCATCGATACGAGGTACGGCTGGCCGGTGATCCACGGGTAGTCGAGGGTGACCGTCTGGGACTCGAGTCTGCCGATGGGATCTGCAGCTCCTACCAAGTCGACGAATGTGTCGTTCACGGCAACTTGCGCGACGGTCACCGCGTCGGGGCCGGTGTTGCGTAGCGTCAACGTGATTCGGCCTGGTTCGAGGGCCGTCCGTTCGACGGAGATGTTCTCGATCGGTGGGCCGGTACGTTCGGGAAGGCTTTGTCCGGCGAGCATTGCCAGCGCAGTCAAGGCGACGACGATGATCGCGAGCACTGCAGCGCCTCGGAACCAAAGGCCAGCGCGAGATGTGTCGCCGTGATCGGACTCTGTCTGCGCGGAACCCGCAGCGCCAAGGGAATTCTCATGAGTGCTCGTCGGAGGGGTTGAATTCGGGGCGTCACTCATTCGGTCACCTCGAAGAACCCCATCCAGCCCAGATCGGCGAATTCAGTCTTGTGGGCGTGGAACATGTACTTGCCCGGGTGGGGAAAGCGCAGTTCGCATATTCCACGTTGGCCCTGGGCCTGGACGATCGTGTCGGTGAATTCGCTGGGTTCGAGCCGTGTCCCGGTCGGGTAGTAGTCGAAGAAGTTTCCGTGGATGTGGAAGCTGTTGATCGGGTCGTATTCGAGGATGTTGACCAGATAGATGCGAACCAACTCGCCTCGTTTCACCTGTACAGGTTCGTGCATGTAGTGAAAAGGGATGCCGTTGACGGCGTAGAGCTGATTTCCTTGTCCGTCGAAGGTGGTGTTGTAACCGTGCATCACCATCACCATTTCGTCGGCCGCTGGACGGCCCTGAGCGGGATCGACGATGAATGTGCCGTACATTCCGCGGGCAATGTGCTCGGCGAGCGGACTGACGTGGCAGTGATAAAGATGCAATCCGAAAGGGGTGGCATCGAATTCGTAAGTGAATGACTCTCCTGGCTCGATGATGCCCCGGCCCACCCCGGGAATTCCGTCCATTTCAGCGGGATGGATTCCGTGAAAGTGCATCGTGTGGGGGTGCGCGGAACCGTTGACGAACTTCACTCGGAGCCGGTCTCCCTCACTGCACCTCAATGCGGGACCCGGAATGCGGGAGTTGAAGGTCCACGCGGGATAATAGACTCCCGGTGCTACCTCGATCTCCTCGTCCGCTGCAAAGATCTCCCACTCGCGTAACGTTCGGCCGTCAGACGATACGGAAGTCGTCCCGTAGTCGAAGTCACGCAGCATTGCGGTGGGATGAAATCCGTTGGCGAGGTGGTTCACCTGCCGACCGGCCCGAAAGGTCGCACCGCTCGTGCCGCCGTGACGGACTCCGCCGTCTCCGTCAGGTGCGGCGGCACCCGGGTTGGTGTCTCCGGGATGCTCGGTAGGCGATGCGCCCGCCACTCTTCCTGCGTTCATCATGAGTCCGGCTGATCCGGCGAGCGCCCCGCCGATCAACAATTGGCGCCGCGAGGGTGCGCTCATGGCCACCCGACCGAAGCATCGACATTCTTAACAGTCAAGAGAGTCACACCTCAAAGTTTGTCATGCCAAACTTTATTTTCATAGTCCCCAAACTATCCGAACTGATTTGACCGAAGCCAGGCGGACCTCGCGAATTTTCGACGAGTGGGGGCGTCGTGGTTTCGCCACCTCGAACCGCAGAAGTTCGAAGAGATGGGCTGCTGCCCCGCCGACAGCGCTCCGGCTCCCTCCTCGCGCGAGTCAGGTCACACGGATTGCGGGCGCTGAATCTCGGGTTCGGACCCGCACGAGGATTCGACCAGCAGCGACACGACGACCAGGATGAATCCACAGGTGAGGTAGGTATCGGCAAGATTGAAGGTGGGCCACCAGCCGGTGTGGAAGTAGTCGGTGACCTTCCCGTCGAGGGCTCGGTCGACCACATTGGAGGCAGCTCCGGCGACAATCAGAGCGAAACCGATCACGGCCACCCCACGACTTTGCGGGACACTCCGCCAGGCGTATACGGCGATTCCAATGGTGGCGAGAGCGGTAAAGGCGATGATGACGGCACTTGGCAGCTGATTACCCAGGCTGAAGGCGACACCACTGTTGTATGCCAGTCTCAATCTGACGACGCCCAGATCTATCTCGTTGGACCCGGAAAGGTGCTTCCGTGCAACGGGTTCAACCGCCAGAGCTATGCCTGCCGAAATAAGCGCTGTTGTTACGAAGAGTGCTCGTCTCATGCGATATGTGGTTTGTTGTTCGTGTTCCGGGGCAAGTGCCTCGCTGGCGCTCACCACGGAAGCTCCTGGCAACGCCCGTCGCCCGCAGCAGGTTCCACTTGCAGGGTCGCGTGCACGAGATCGAACTGCTTGGCCAACAGATCCTGGGCCACAGCAAGAACCTTGGTCGGATCGGACTCGTCATCGATCGTCAGATGAGCCGACGCAACCTCCATGCCCGATGTCAGCGTCCAGATGTGAAGGTCGTGGGCGTCCTTGACTCCGGCGATCCCCTGCAAGGCTTGCGTCACCTCGGTGATGCTCACGCCCGCGGGGGCATGCTGGAGCAGGATTCGCAGAGCATGGCGCCCGAGATTGTATGCACGCGGTAGGACGAACAAGCCGATCGCAACGCCGATTACCGGGTCTGCGTATCGCCAGCCGAAGATCAGTGTGACCAGTCCGCTGATCAGGACTCCGACGGATCCGAGCATGTCCGCCATGACTTCGAGATACGCGCCGCGAACATTGATGCTTTCCTTTGCTCCGCTGCGAAGCAGCAAAAATGCCGCGATGTTCATTACGAGGCCGACGACAGCGACAATGCTCACAGGGAGCCCCGGAACCTCAGGTGGATCGGAAAGTCGACCGGCTGCTTCGTAGAGAACCCATCCGGCGACACCGAACAGGAGTAGAGCGTTGAACAAGGCTGCGAACACTTCTGCCCGATACATACCGAACGTGCGATCAGGGCGCGATCGTGCCCTTTGAGCAAGCAAGATGGCTGTCAAAGCCATGAGGATGCCGAACACATCGGTGAAGACGTGTGCGGAGTCGGAGAGCAGGGCGAGCGATGACGTGGACAAGCCCACGATGACTTGCGTGACGAACGTGACCAGGCCGAGTCCGACGGCTATCCACAGTTTGCTGACATGTTTACCGGATGCACTCGCAGCCTGTTCTGCAACACCGTGCCCATGACCGTGACCCATCTCGATTTGCCCTTCTCTGTCGTCGACCACATGGTCGCATTGTCATATGCGCATATCTGATGATTGGAGGGCTTCAGTAAACCCCGACTGAAACCCCCTTGCAACTATCGGTCATAGTATTTTGGTCCGGAGCGCCGATCGCGCGGGCGAGATCCACACCCCGAGAGGCCCCACCCGCAATGATCGAAACCGAACCGGATGACACTCGCGCCGATATTCTTGTCATCGGACGACCCACGCGGAAAGTGTTGGGATGGGGTGTCGTAGCCGCGATCACTGCAGCGGTGTTGGCTAGGGCGTCAACATCCGAAGCGCTGCGATTGCTCGGACTTCCTGATCCAGGTCCCCTGACCACTTACGGACTCCCCGCAGTGATGGCGTTCGGCGAGGTTGCCGCCGTGATTACCGTAGGCAGTCTGCTTTTGGCTGCCGTTCTCGTTCCGCCTCAAGCTTCAGGTGTACTCGATGTCGACGGATATCTGGCGCTACGAACCGCAAGCGTCGCCGCCGCTATCTGGGCGGTATGCGCGGCGCTTCTCGTTCCACTCACCCTCTCGGACAGTTCAGGCCAACCTCTCTCCGTCGTGTTCGCCGATCCAGGGCTGTTCGCTCGCGCGATTGCGGACATCGATGTCACCACTGCATGGGCATGGACCGCAGGACTCGCACTCGTGCTCGCGATTGCGTGTCGTCTGACCCTGCGATATTCGTGGACACCGTTACTCCTCGCATTCGCTTTGTTCAGCCTGCTCCCCAGGGCACTGTCGGGTCACTCCTCCTCGGGAGGATCCCACGACATCGCCACGAACAGTTTGGTTCTGCATATCCTTGCGGCGTCGATCTGGATGGGAGGAATAGCGGCTCTCGTGCTGCATGCCCGCAGAAAGGGGAGCTATCTCGACTTCGCCGCGCGCCGCTTCTCGGCCGTGGCACTCATGGCGTTCGTCGTCATAGCGATCAGCGGTGTGGTCAACGCTGCCGTGCGGGTGCCGCTCACCGAGGTGTGGAGTAGCACCTACGGTGTCTTGATTCTTGCCAAAGTCGCCGCCTTGGTCCTCACGGGACTGGCGGGTTGGCGCCAACGGAAAGTCGCGATCGCCGAACTGACGAAGGACCCCGGCGACGGTCGCACCTTCATTCGTCTGGCAGTGGTGGAGTCGGTCGTTCTCGCAGTAACCGTCGGTATCGCCGTCGCGCTGGGCCGCACGCCGCCCCCGGCGCCCATGGAACGACAGGATCCGAGCAGAGTCGAGGAGGTACTCGGGTATGCGCTCGATGGCGTACCGACTGCGGGCCGCTTGCTCGTCGACTGGCGATTCGATCTCATTTTCGGAACTCTCGCCGTGGTGTTGGCTGCGTGCTACTTCGTCGGCGTTTTTCGCCTCCGGCAGCAGGGCGTGCAGTGGTCGACGTGCCGATCGGTCAGCTGGGCTCTGGGGTGCCTCGTGTTGCTTGTCGCAACATCGTCGGGAGTGGGTAGATATGCACCCGCAGTGATGAGTGTGCATATGGCCGCAACGTCCGCCGTGGCGGTCCTTGCTCCACTCTGTCTGGTCCTGGGCGCCCCGTTCACGCTGTTTAGGCTCTCCGTTCGACGATCGTCCGGAGATGCGCCCGGGCTGAGGGAATGGGCGCAAAGCGTGTACAGAGGCTCCTGGTTCCGATTCGTGTCCCAGCCCTATGTGATTGCTGTGATTTTCGCCGGAGCCCTGCCTCTCCTTTACCTGGGGGGGATGTACAGCGCTGTCGCCGGCTCGCACGTCCCCCATCTGGTGATCAATGGCACCCTGCTGATCTGCGGTTTCATGTTCTTCTGGGTCATGGTCGGCGTCGATCCCTTGCCGAGACGAGCAAGCCCCGCAATCAGAACGGTCCTTCTTCTGGCGGCGTTCTTCGCCTATGCGTGCCTCGCAGCAGCCTTGATTGCCACTGACGCGGTGATTGCCGATTGGTACTTCACATCGTTGCAGCGAGGTTGGCTAGAGGACCTCGCACGAGATCAGCGCCTCGGTGCCGGACTGATACTCGCTGTCGGAGTAATTCCCCTGGCAATTGCTACAGGGATCCTTGTCATCAGGCGCTGTGCGGGTCGAGAGACCGACTCTCAGCAAGTCAGGAGGGAAAAGTGAGTACTCGCAGTGAGGCTTTTCATCGAGAGTGTGATCTCTTGTCAACGCCCGATGAAAAACTATGCGAAATAGTAGTACGCTGACTGGGACCGTCACCATTCTGTGACCTTCCGCGACGCAAGGAATGCGATCTTGGCCCGACACCGCAAGCCCGACACCGACGATCTCGACTGCACGCTTCGGGAAAGTTACCTTTTCGGCACTCTCCACAGTGGTCACAACCTGGAGGGCGACTCGATCCGGATCTCCACCACGTCAGCAGTCGACGTTGAATCCGGCGTTGGAAGCGTTCACTCGCGACGAGGCGGCGCTCATCGCCGACAGTCCCGCAGTCGTCCTGGTGGGCGGGCCTTGGTTCTCTCTGTTGCCACCGGCGCTTTGCTCGCCGCCGGAACATCCGCTTCACATGCCTCGGCAGGGAGCGTCAGTGCTCCTGTCGAGCTCGACCAGCAACCGCTGGCACCTCTCGTCGAGCAGGCACTGGCTTCGGCTCCGGAAATTCTTCAGGTCCCCAAAGTGGCCGACCTGGGGAAGTTGGCCGAACAGCTGGCTCGAGGCACCGAACGCGACGCCGAGCGCGCTTCGAGAGAGGAGGCTGCGCGCCAGCCGCTGACGATGGCTCCAGTGAGCGGAACATTGACCTCGAACTACGGACCGCGGTGGGGGTCGACTCACTACGGGTTGGACATTGCCAATGAGATTGGTACGCCTATCGTGTCCGTGACCGACGGTACGGTACTCGAGTCCGGACCTGCGTCGGGTTTCGGACTGTGGGTCCGTATCCTGCAGGATGACGGGACAATCGGGGTCTTCGGACACATCAACGAGACTCTGGTAACCGCGGGTCAAAAGGTGCGTGCCGGAGAATTGATTGCGACGGTAGGAAACAGAGGACAATCAACAGGGCCACATCTGCATTACGAGGTGTGGCAGGCAGACGGCCAGAAGGTCGATCCCATGGCATGGTTGGACGCGCGCGGGGTACAGATCCAGCCTCCGGCCATCAGTGACTGACGCAATCGACGATTTTCGAAGGGGGAAGGAAGATGAAGAGGCTCGGCGGGCTCGAATCCGAAGTGATGGATCTCCTGTGGGATGCAGACGAGCCGCAGTCTGTGCGGGATCTGGTCGACCGCTTCGAGGGCGGCGCCCCGAAGGCATACACCACGATCTTGACCGTCGTGACGCACCTTCACGAAAAAGGTTGGGTGCAGAGGGAAAAACGAAGCCGCGCGTACATCTATTCGCCATCGCGTAGCCGCGATGAAGCTGCCTCGCTGGCCATGCGCGAATTACTCGACAACAGCAATGACTCTGTTTCAGCGCTTCTGCACTTCGCGCAAAACGTCTCCGATGACGAATACGAGGCACTGCGGCGAGCACTGGATCACGGCAAGGTTCGGTAGATGACTCTCGCTGCAGTCCTCTTTCTCGGGGCGGTGCTCATCGGAGCGTTCATGCCCAAGGTTTTGCGGCGTTTCGAATCGACCACTCTGGCTCCTGCAGCGATTCTCGCGGCATGGATCGGCAGCATCGCAGGTCTGGGGTTCTTTGCCGTATCGGCAGTAGCGATCCTTCTGTGGCCGAGCCATGCGCCGGCCGAAGGACTCTCCGAGGCCCTTGTGCGATGCTTCACTGCCTTCCAACACGCGATGGCCCCCTGGATCGGGGAAGCGCTCGCTGTCGGCGGAGTTGCGGTTACCGCGCTCATCGCCGCTCGCAGCTTGTTCTTGGCTCATCGGCAACATAAGGGCCGAGCGAAGGTCCGCGACTACCACCGTGATGTCGTATCGATCATCGCCCGCGCAGATCCGGCATCGGATGATGTTCTCTGGCTTGATCATCCGATGCCGATGGCCTACAGTGTCGCGGGACGGCCAGGGTTCGTCGTAGCGACCAAAGGTCTTTCCGATTGCTTGACCGCATCCGAGCGTGAAGCGGTGATCGCACACGAGCGGGCACACTTGCGAGGTCACCATCACCGAATCATCAGTGTGTGCGAAGTCTTCGCGAAGGCGCTGCCGTTGATCCCGCTGTTCAAAGCGGCTCCTGTTGCGGTGCGGCGGCTGGTCGAGCTAGCTGCCGACGATCGGGCCGCACAGGCCACCAGCCCCGATGCCGTCAGGTCGGCGTTGCGCGTGGTGGCGACGTCGCCGCTACCTCAGCCGGTGTGGACCCTCGGACTCGGTGACGACGAGATCTCGGTGCGCTTGGTCAGGCTGCAAGCGGATTCCCGGATTCGCGGCACCAAACTGGTCTGTATCTCTGCAGCGGTGCTCCCGATGATCGTTCCCGTCATCGCCGCGTTGACCACCATGGTCGTTTTTTCGGCGTCCGCTCATGCCCTCGTGACCTGACGGCAGTCGGAAAGGGTGGCCGAGGCGCCACCCCAACCCAAAAACTATGCAACGTAGTATTTGGGTTATGCTTCTGGCGCACACTCTATTTGCGTCTCGACAGGAAGCGGGCTGACTATGACCGCAATTGCATCACCCCCTATCCCCGCCCGGCCGTACCCCGCGCGTAGAGCGCCGAAGGGATCGGTGCTGCGGAACCTTGTGACGACGACCGATCACAAGACACTCGGCCTGATGTATTTGGTGACTTCGTTCGCGTTCTTCCTCATCGGCGGACTCATGGCGTTGATCATGCGTAGTGAACTGGCGATTCCGGGCATGCAATTCCTGTCGAACGAGCAGTACAACCAACTCTTCACCATGCACGGCACGATCATGCTCCTGCTGTACGCGACGCCGGTGGTGTTCGGATTCGCCAATTTCGTTCTCCCCCTACAGATCGGTGCGCCGGACGTCGCCTTCCCGCGACTGAACGCTTTCAGCTACTGGCTCTACCTTTTCGGCGCCCTCATCGCTACAGGCGGGTTCGTCACCCCCGGCGGTGCCGCAGATTTCGGCTGGACGGCCTACACACCTCTGAGTTCGGCGGTCAGCTCACCCGGAGTCGGTGCGGATCTCTGGATTGTAGGACTTCTCGTCTCCGGTCTCGGCACGATTCTCGGCGCGGTCAACATGATCACCACCATTGTCTGCTTACGCGCTCCCGGCATGACGATGTTCCGCATGCCGATCTTCACGTGGAACATCTTCATCACCTCCGTCTTGATTCTGTTGGCCTTCCCGCTGTTGACCGCCGCACTCTTCGCACTGCTTTACGACCGTCGCCTCGGAGGCAACATATTCGACCCCGCGAATGGCGGAGTCCTGCTGTGGCAGCACCTGTTCTGGTTCTTCGGCCACCCCGAGGTGTACATCATCGCGCTGCCGTTCTTCGGCATCGTCTCGGAAATCTTCCCGGTCTTCAGCCGCAAACCGATCTTCGGCTACAGCGGCCTGGTGTACGCAACGCTGGGTATCGCGGCGCTGTCGATCGCAGTGTGGGCTCACCACATGTACGCAACCGGCGCTGTTCTCCTGCCGTACTTCTCGTTCATGACGTTCCTGATCGCCGTGCCGACAGGTGTGAAGATCTTCAACTGGATCGGCACGATGTGGAAGGGACACTTGACGTTCGAGTCACCGATGCTGTTCTCTCTCGGATTCTTGATCACCTTCCTCTTCGGTGGTCTGTCCGGTGTACTTTTGGCCAGCCCTCCGTTGGATTTTCAGGTCACGGATACTTACTTCGTGGTCGCCCACTTCCACTACGTGGTCTTCGGTACGGTCGTGTTCGCCACGTACGCCGGTATCTACTTCTGGTTCCCGAAGATGACCGGTCGCATGATGGACGAGCGCCTCGGCAAGTGGCACTTCTGGACCACGTTCGTCGGCTTTCACATGACGTTCCTCGTCCAGCACTGGCTCGGTGCCGAAGGTATGCCGCGTCGTTACGCCGATTACCTGCCCGCGGACGGGTTCACCACACTCAATACAGTCTCGACCATCGGGTCCTTCATTCTCGGAGCATCCACCCTCCCGTTCATCTGGAACGTCTTCAAAAGCTACCGATTCGGCGAAGTTGTCACTGTCGACGATCCGTGGGGATACGGAAACTCGCTGGAATGGGCAACGACCTGCCCACCGCCGCGCCACAACTTCACCGAGTTGCCGCGCATCCGCAGCGAACGCCCTGCTTTCGAATTGCATTACCCGCACATGGTTGCTCGGATGCGGGCAGAAGCGCACGTCGGGGCCGGTCATCGGCCGGAGACGAGTTCATCGGAATCGGAGCAGGTACTTACCGCTTCCACGTCCGATGGTGACGAGAAGAAGTAGTTCGGCGACGAAGACCGATGGGAAAGTCAATGTCAACACGAACAATGCCGGTGGTCATCGTCCCGGCAACCGATGCTGCTGCTGCCGCACTCGCGGACTGGTTGATTCGAGACGTACTGCCGGCCGCTCTCGACGGCGGTGTGGCGAACCATGCTGGTGCCCGGTTGCGAGCGTTGCCGCCGGTATCTCGTCGCCACATCCGGCACCCTCGCAAACTTCGGGTTCACACCCGTCGAGTCAGCGAAGCAATCGCGGCAATCGAGAATCATCTCCAGGCCGTAGCGGGTTCGGTTGACGCAGAGCGGATCTTCACGCGTTCCGCCACTGTCCTTCCAGACCCCGTGCTGAATGCCTCAGCCAGTATCAGTGGCGCGGTGATGGATATCGGGAGTTCCGCGGCGGCGTTGGCGAATCGTGCCCTCCTTCTCGTTCCGGCGACAATCGAGTCGTCGGAAGCGGCGCTCTCGACCCGATCGAGGGTGACCGAATCCTATTACGCTCTCCTTGCGCGGCTGTGGCACAAAGATTTTGACGCGAGTATCGTCATTCCTCCGCAGATCGAACCCTGAGCGCTCCTCGCTTCGGTGTGCTGTCACGAGGGGGGCACACCGAAGTGAGATTGTTCGCGATCTCGACGCCGATTCTCAGTCGTACGGCGCGGCGACCAACGAGCAATCAGTGCGGCACGGCAAAGAGAGCAGCTACTTCTTCGGAGGAATTGCTCTCTTTGCTGCAAGCGCAGCCTTCTGAATCTGGCTGGTCAGTTTTCCGCCCGTCCTGGCTTCGGCAGAAGCGGCAGTTTTGTCGATTGCATTTTCGATCTTGTCTGCGTTCTTCGAGGCAGCCTCCTTGCCTTTGTCGACTAACGCTTTCGCTGCACCCATGAGTTTCATGGTCGTCTCCTTGGTCTGGCCTCAATCGCCGATGGTCGAGAAGATTGCGGATCTAAAAACTAAGATCCATAGTAGTTGCGTTAAGGGGTGACTGCTCGCGCAACTACCGAGGTCGACGGCGTCGGCGGATTCTCGTGAGACTCTCAGACCAGCGTCGACCAGTAGGTCCAGAATGCGTTGAGAATCATGCTCGCGACGGACAAGACCCAAATAGTAGGCACGAGCGTGTGATTCTTGGTGCCGACGGTCACGATTCTCGTCACGGTTCGAGAGGAGGCTGAGCGGCTACGGGTGCACAGGTGCAAAGTGGCGTACCACAGGGCTGTCATTGTCACCACCCACACGAGCATGCAGTACGGACACAGTGCCTGGATTCTGTACAGGCTTTGGAATATCAGCCAGTGAACCAGCACCGCGCCGGCGAACAATCCGATGACGATACAGCGCCAATACCATTGAGGCAGTGCGTTTGTTGCGACGAGGGTCACGATTCCCGTGGTCAGCAAGACGGTGAACCCGACTATGCCGAGGATCGAGTTCGGGAAACCGAAGATCGACGCCTGGGGAGAACTCATCACCGATCCACAGCTGAGGACGGGGTTGATGCTGCAGGACGGGCGGTATGAGGGATCCACGAGAAGCTGAATCTTCTCAATGGTCAGAATCAGAGACGCCGCCAACCCGAGAGCGCCAGTAGTAACGAGAATCCATCCGGTCACAGAGGCAGAGCACACTTTCGGATGCGCGCCGACAGATGAAGACGCTCCGGCATCAATCTGGGTGCCGTGTGAACCCGTCGATGTCATTGGGACAGTGCTGCGTCGATGCGAGCGGTGAGATCGTCGTACGTCGGCATCGACGGCAACTGGACGCCGTTGAGGAACAGTGTGGGCGTGCCCTGCACTCCCAGGTCGATTCCTTCGTTGAAATCCTGTTCGACACGTTCGGCGACCGCCGGGTCGTTCACATCCGCGTCGAAGGCTGCCATGTCGAGTCCCAGATCCTGTGCGAATGAACGAAATACTGCTTCTTGGGACTCGGACGACTCGCCCCACTGGGTCTGCGTGTCATACATCCGCTGGTACATCTCGACGAACTTCCCTTGCCGGGACGACGCTTCGACCACTCGCGCCGCGAGTCCACTGTTCGTGTGACTGGGAATGGGAAAGTACCGTACACCGAACGTGATGCGGTCAGCGTACTCAGCACGTATCCGCTCCATCGTCGGATACATGGCCAGGCATGCCTCGCACTCGAAGTCGAGGAATTCGACCAGAACGACGTCGTTGTCCGGCGCAGTGGACAGCAGGTGTGTGTCGTCGCGAAGAACCGACGCGCCCGAAGCCCCGGCGTTGGTGGTCTCCGTCGCGCTGCGGTTGCCGAGCAACAGTGCGCCGAGGACGACAGCGAAGACAGCTACCAGGGCTATCGAGAATTTCGCGTTGGTGGTCAACTTCATGGATCCGCCTACCTGATCGGAGTTCGTCGATGCGTGCAACCTCCCGGCCACCACACAGCCCTGAATACTATGCAACATAGTAGTCGGAGGTATTGTCTCAGCGAAGTGCGGTGTGCATCGATCGCCGGACTCCGCACCTCGATGGTGTGAGCCGAGTAGGAGGAACAGATTTTGAGGCGTGCAATGGTTGTGCTGCTGGTGGCTGCGGGGTGTGCGCTCATAAGCGCAGGCACCGCGCAAGCACACAGTGCACTGGTCGGATCGACTCCATCCGCCGACGCAGTTCTCGACACTGCGCCGAGTTCGGTGGAATTGGTTTTCAATCAGGAGATTCAGACGAGTTTCGCGAACGTGACCGTCAGTGCGGCCGACGGGACGCAGGTCGGAGCCGGGGAGCCGTCGGTGCAGGGAGAGCGCGTTTCTCTCGTGACGACCGGTCAGATGTCGTCTGGCACTTACACCGTTGGTTACCGGGTGATCTCTGAGGACGGACACCCGATCACGGGGTCGTACTCCTTCACCTTGAACGCGGCGACGAACAATGCGGCGCCGCTTCCCGGAGGTGCAACACCTCCGGCAACTGTTGCGCCGTCGGCGGCGACCGCCGATGCCGACTCCGACGACGGATCCCCACTGTTGTTGCCGATTCTCGGTGGCGCAGTGGCAATCCTGTTCGTGATCGGGATGGTCATCGTTCTCCGCGGAGACAAGCGCTCGAAGCGCTGAGATTTTACAACACAGTACGAGCGGGGAGGGACAACGTAGGTGATGGACTGGATACGTTTACCCGAGGCCGTGCCTTCGTTCGGAGCAATGGTGGGGTGGGCGCCGCAGCCGCTCCCGGTCCTACCACTGATCGGAGTCCTACTGGCAGCGTGGTACTGCTGGGGTGTCTACCGGGTGACGGCTTCCGGTCGGGTGTGGCCGTGGACGAGGACGGCGAGCTTCCTCTTCGGCTGTATATTGCTGATCCTGGTCACGGGGCTCGCCGTCGAGGGCTACGGGTACGAACTCTTCAGTATCTGGATGTTCCAGCATTTGACCTTGTCGATGGCGATTCCACCACTGCTGGTTCTCGGCAGTCCAGGTCTGCTTCTGCTGCGCTCCACGCCTCATGCAGGTTGGGGAATTCCGATCCTCAAGCTTGCATTGACGGCACTCAGAAGCCGGACGGCGAAGATTCTGCTACACCCCGGCGTCACGATTCCGCTGTTCCTGTTCAGCTACTACGGCATTTACCTCTCTCCGGTGTTCGACCTGGTGGCGTCGTCCTGGGTCGGTCACACGGGCCTGGAGGTCTTCTTCCTGGCCACTGGAGTGTTGTTCATCGTTCCGGTGCTCTCATCGGGGCCGTTGCCCGTCAAGCAAAGCAACCTGGGGCGATGTTTCGACCTGTTCGTCGAAATGCCTCTCCATGTTTTCATCGGCGTGATCCTGATGATGGCAACCTCGCCGCTTCTGAGTACCTTCACCAATCCGCCGGCGTCCTGGAACGTCGATCTGATGGCCGATCAACAAATGGCGGGGGCTTTGGCATGGTCGTACGGAGAACCGGTCGCGTTGATCATCATGGTGGTTTTCGCGATGAGGTGGAATCGCGACGAGACCCACACCAACGCCGCCGTCGACAAAAAGGCCGCCAGGGACGGTGACGTCGATCTCGAGGCATACAACGAGTTCCTCAAAACCCTCCCACGTCGATGAATTTCGCAGAATTCGGTAACCCCCGGTTCAGCAGATGCGACGGCGGGTGAGAAGAGTGTCAGTTCATCGGAATCGGTTGGGCGCCTCGCATTGCGAGCAGTTCTCGCAATGCGGTCGATTCGGCTTGCTGTGTGGCGGCGATCTGTCGCGCAAGATTTGTCACGACGGGGAGATCGGCATTGTCGGCGGCGTATTGGGCCATCGGAATTCCCCCTTGATGGTGGCGCAACAGCAATTGCAGATAGCGAATTTCGAATGCCGGCCCTGTCAGCGCGCGTAGTTCCGCGAGTTCGGCAGGAGAAGCCATGCCGGGCATCACAGCTGACGAATTTGTGCCGGAATCATTTTGTCCGGTGCTCATGCCGGGCATCGAGTGATTCATCGCCGAGGTAGTCGAGGGCATCCACTCCATGTATTCGCCCGTGCCCCGGGCTGGTCGATCCCAGAGGGACAACCACCCCTGCATCATTCCTATCTGACTTTGCTGAGTAGTGACGACGTCGTAGGCGAGCGTACGGATGGCAGGGTCGGCTGTGTTCATCAGTGCGAGGGATGACATCTCGACCGCTTGCCCGTGGTGAACGGACATGTCCTGCGCGAAGCCGACCTCTACTGCGCCGACGGCTGGGGCGCTCTGCGAGGTGTTTTCGATTCGTCCCTTTGCCCACAGTCCGATGACGATTCCGACCAACAGGGCGATGACAACACCGAGAACCAACGCTGTGGGCCTCGTGTCACGGCGATTGCCCGATGAATCGGACATCGACTCGGTCTCAATGGGTACCGGAGCGTGTTCAACCATTGCGGCGTTCTCCCGTGATCGCGGGCGTCGGTGTGGCCGTTGCCCCGGGGAGACCAGTTGCTGACTGCTCCGATGCTGCGGGAATCGCATCAGGGCCTGGCGGAGATGCGTCGAAGGGGGAAGGAGCCTTCGGGTCGAATCCGCCGGGGACGGTTGCACAGCTGGCCCCGACCTCCGGATGGGTGTTCGGGTTCTGTTTGAGGGAGGTGACGAACTTTGCGATACGGGGGTCGTCGACGCTGTCGACTTTGAGTTGGTGCCCCCACGATTGAATCGAAACAGGTGAATCGATGCCGGGGAACGGTGACATCAGAGAATACGGTTCACCATCTACTTGGGAGGCAAGGGCATCGACGTCGGACGAGTTCAAGGAGTCAGGATCGTAGGACACCCAAACCGCGCCGTGCTCGAGTGAATGCACCGCATTCTCTGTGCGAATCGGCTCCGGGTAGACGATGCCTGTGCACGTTGCCCAGTACTGATCATGCGCTCCGCCCAAAGGCGGAGTTTGATCGTATGCCACACGCTGAGGCGCTTGGATATGATTGGCGGCAGCATATTCGATTTCGGTCACCCCCTCGATCGACTTCGACGGGTCCGGGTTGTCCGCGCTCGGAGCGTATTTTTGCGCTTCGGTTCTCTCGATGGCCTTGGGCACCATGTTGTAGGCGATGACCGAGACCAGGCCGGCGATAATCAGGACTGCGATCGATATCGACCACGGAAAACTTCGGCCACCGGGCACCCCACCGCCGCGGGGGCGGGGTGTGTTCTTCTTGCGGTTCTTCGACATTGGTGGACTCGTTCCCTTGCGCGCTGGCACCGACACTGAATTACTATCAATCATAGTAATTCATGGTTTCGTTCTTCTGCCGAGACAGAAGCGGTACGCGCCCCCGAAGAGATGCGGCAGCGAGAGAAAGGACGATCACCGCCAGGGCGATCTCGGGAACCGCGCCCAGACGTGTTGCCGGTGTGAGATCGGAACGCAGGGCGATCTCGTCGGTCAATGCTTGTGCTGTGAAGATCTCACTCTGTTGGCGTACCTCTCCCGTCGGCGTGATGATCGCACTGACACCGCTGGTCGCGGCGATCAACACAGTGCGACCGTGCTCGACTGCCCGCACCCGCGACATGGCCAACTGCTGAAAGGTCATCTCCGTCCGGCCGAAGGTCGCATTGTTGGTGGGAACCGCGATGACGGTGGCTCCCGCCTGGACCGACTCGGTCACCAGATCGTCGAAGGCCACCTCGTAACACGTGGCAACAGCTACCTGAACTCCGTTGAGGTCGACGACACCGTTCCCGTTCCCGGCAACGAAATTGCCCGCAGAATCGGCGTACGACGACACTGCACGAACGATCGATCGGAGCGGCAGATACTCCCCGAACGGCACGAGTTGTCGTTTGATGTGTTGCTGGCCAGGGCCATCCGTGGGATCCCACACCATGACACTGTTGATCGAGGTGCCCGCCTCACCTACGAGAACCGTACCGACCAGGATCGGTGCCCCGATCGAACGGGCTGCTCGGTCCAGTCGCTCTGCCGCATCCCGATTCACCAAAGGATCTATATCCGAAGCATTTTCGGGCCAGATAACAAGCCGTGGCCGGGCTACGCGACCCGCCGCGACATCGGCAGCGAGCTGCTCGGTGCGAGCAACATGATTGTCGAGCACCGCTCGGCGTTGGGCGTTGAAATCGAGGCCGAGTCGCGGCACGTTGCCCTGAACGACGGTCGCAGTGACGACCTCGTCAGGGGCGGCACCGGGAGAACCGGTCACCAATGCACTCACAAAGATGAGGACGATGCAAGCGCCACCCTTCGCCAATGCTTGCCATCGAACATTCAAGGGCCCAGCCAGTGACCAGGCGATGAGTGTTCCGATCAGTGCAGTCACGAAGGAAAGACCTGGCGCCCCCGCGATCGAAGCCAACGGCAGCAGCGGGC
>NZ_JAANTF010000002.1:0-580203 GCF_011290655.1 Rhodococcus sp. D-46
GCACCGGGACGGGCTCCGACATATCGTGATTGGGCGGCGATGGGTGTCAGAAGGCTCTGGACGTCCTCCCACACGTCCTCGTCTCCGGAATAGTTGATCCCTGAACTTTCGGTTCCGATGTCCTCCGGGTATGCAGCTATGGCTCCGTCGAGGTACCGAGCGCCTCGCCCTGCGATCCACTCGGCGAACTGGTTCGCTTCCTCCGGCGTACCGGTTGCGGTGTTGACGATGATTTTTCCGGCAATCGAATCTGCTTCTGTAACGACATCTTTGGCGATCTCGTAGTTCAGGAGACTGATGACGATTAGCGGGCTGGCCGCAATCGCAGATTGTGGAGATTCGGCGACTGTGGCTCCAGCCGCAGCGAGGGGTAACGCTCTGTCGGCGGTTCGATTCCACACCGTCACCTTTGTCCCGCTGCGTATGAGCGCCTGAGCGAGAGCTGTTCCCATCAAGCCGGTGCCGAGTATTGATACGTCCATGTTGTTCATCCTTTGCCTGTCGTCAGTGCACGGAAGTCGGACTTGCGGAATAGCCTGGTGCGCAACCAGTATTCGATTGTGCTGGCCGGCCACAGGGTGTCGATTCGACCGTCAGCGGATTGATACCAGCTGTCGCAGCCACCCGATGCCCATACAGTTCGGCGCATGCGTTCTTGGGTGGCGGCGTAGCTGCCTGTCTGGACGGTGCGATCGAGTTCGAGGGCAGAGATACTTTTTCGGCGCATGTACTGCACTGCCGAAGCGATGTATCTGGCTTGTGCTTCGATCATGAAGATGATCGAGTTGTGACCGAGACCGGTATTCGGGCCGTTGAGGAACCACAGGTTCGGGAACGCGGCGGATGCAAGCCCGAGCTTTGTTGCGGCGCCCTCGCGCCAACTGTCGGAGAGTTCGACTCCTTCGCGGCCGAATACTTTCATCGGTGCCAGGAAGCTGGTTGCCTGGAATCCGGTCGCGAAGATCAGGGTGTCGACTTCGTGTTCCGCTCCCTCTGAGTCAATGATCGAATGCGGGCGGATCTCGGAAACCCCCGAGGTGTTCAAGTGCACATTTTCCCGTTGCAGCGCGGGGTACCAGTCGTCGGATATCAAGCGACGTTTACAGCCGGGATCGTAATCTGGGGTGACCTTCTGCCTCAAGTCCGAATCCGGCACTTGCTGTTGAAGATTGGCGAGCGCCTGGGATCGGTACTGTTCGACGAGTTTGCGATTTCCGAGGAAGGCGCTGGCGAGCTTTTCGAATGCCCAGTAGGTCCGCCATCGCAGCCACCGTTGACGATAAGGACGCCGTGAGAATCTTTCGCGGGTGGCGGGCGACAGCGCGGCATCACCACGTGGCATGACCCAGTTGGGTGATCGCTGAAACACATGCAGGGTCTCGGTGTGCGGGGCGATTTCGGGGACGAACTGGATCGCACTGGCGCCGGAACCTATCACCGCGACACGCCTTCCCGACATGTCGAGGTCATGTCGCCACTTGGCGGAGTGGAATGCGGCACCCTCGAATGATTCCAGTCCGGGTAGCTGCGGGATGTACGGATTACTCAAGCCCCCTGAGCCGTTGACGACAACGGCCGCCGTCACTGATTCGCCGGATGCGAACTGGATGTTCCACCGGAGCCGGTCCTCGTCGAACCGCATTTCGGAGACCTCGACACCGAAGCGAATGTGCGGCAGCAAATCATACTGCGCAGCAACAGATCTGAGATAGTCGAGCAGTTCCGACCATGGCGGGAAGATACGGGTCCAGTTCGGGTTCTGAGCGAAGGAGTAGGAATACAACACGCTGGGCACATCGCAGGCTGCCCCTGGGTATGTGTTGTCGCGCCAGGTTCCGCCGACATCGTCGGCGCGTTCGTACAGGACGAAGTCGTCGATGCCCTTCTTCTTCAGTTCGATCGCCATGCACAGCCCGGAAAACCCGGTTCCGATGATCGCGATGTGGCCGTCGTTGACCCGTGATGACATGTGCTGTGCCTTTGTTCAGAGATGGATCCACGTCGACTTCGTCGACGTGAATTTGTCGAGTGCATGGATGCTCTTGTCCACACTGTGGCCTGAGAGTTTGCGACCGCCGAAGGGGACGGAGAGATCCCCTTCCTCGTAGCAGTTCACCCAGACAAGACCTGCGTCGATTTCGCGCGTGAGCCGGTGGGCTCGTGTGAGATTCGACGTCCACACCCCCGCTCCGAGACCGAACGGTGTGGCGTTAGCCAACCTGACGGCGTCAGCGTCGTCAGTGAAACGGGTGACTGCGAGGATCGGTCCGAAAACTTCTTCGATGAACAGGCGGTGCTCGGCCTGAACATCGGTGAACACGATCGGATCCAGGTACGCCCCCGAACCTGCTCGTTCCTGCAGCGAACCGTGGGCGAGCGTTGCGCCTTCTGTGTGAGCAGTTCTCGCGTGTTCGAGGACGTCCGCGCGATGCGCCCGACTCGCGACGGGCCCGATGTGGGTATCGGGATCGAAAGGGTCACCGACAGTGCAGCGCTTGATTTCCGAAACCACCTCGGCGACGAATTGATCCGCGATCGTTTCCTCGACCAACAAGCGAGCACCTGCAGTGCACATCTGTCCGGCGTTGAAGGTAATTGCCCACGCCACGGTGCGCGCTGCAACGGCGAGGTCCGGAGCATCGGCGAATACCAACTGTGGGCTCTTGCCGCCGAGTTCGAGATGAACGGGTTTCGCATTCGACTCACCCGCGTAGATCAGCAGCTGTTTGCCGACATCCGGTGATCCGGTGAAGGTGAGACAGTCGACGCCGTTGTGGCGAGCAAGGGCAGCTCCGGCCTGTCCACCGCTACCTGTGACAACTTGCAGCACGCCGTCGGGAAGTCCTGCAGCCGAACCCAGCTGAGCCAAGCGAAGCAAGGACAACGGTGACTGTGTAGCGGGCTTGATGACCATGCTGTTGCCTGCAAGCAACGCAGGGGCGATCTTCCAACTACTGAGAGTGAGTGGGAAGTTCCATGGGGTGATCGCCGCGACCACCCCCACCGGCTCACGGCTCACCAACGCGACCGCATCGATCAGGCCGCGTGGCGACTCGTCGTAGAGTTTGTCAGCCAGTTCTCCATACCAGCGGAAGGTGTTCTCGACGGCGCGCAGCTCGATATCACGTGCCACCTGGATCGGCTTACCCATCTCGAGTGTGATGAGCGCAGCGAGTTCGTCGCGGTGCTCGTAGACGAGCTCTGCCCACCGCTGCAGTACCGCACCACGCTCGTGCGCACTGATCCTCGCCCACCGGCCATCGAGAAACGCCGCGCGAGCACCTTCGACGGCTCTGTCGACGTCGGCGTGAGTGGCCAGCGGGACGCTGGTTACGACGGTGTCGTTATGCGGGGACAAGACATAGTGGCGCTCACTCCCGTCACCGTTGAACCATTGACCGTTCAGCCACATAGCCGATGGTGCTTCGATTGACGTCGCGAATCGTGTCCATTCCTCGCGGGTGTTCATGTGCGTTCCGTTTCCGAGTAGAGGGTCGGCATTTTTTCCGTTTCTGGGAGGAGCGGCTTGCCGGCATGAATCGGTGGGACGCGGCCTGCCCATGGGACGGCTTCCTCGAGTTGCGCGGCCACGGCAAGCAACAGATCGTCACGGCCGGGAGCTGCGGCGAGCTGCACTCCGATCGGCAGTCCGTCACACATTCCTGTGGGGATGGAGATAGCCGGTTGGCCCGTGACGTTGTAGATGGCAGTAAAGGGCGAGTACTTCGCCAAGGTGTCCACCCACTCGCCGGCGGTGATACCCCGCCGGTTGGAGTCGAGTTCGCCGACGTGCCAGGCGGTCGTCGGTGTGGTGGGCGTGAGAGTGAGGTCGAAGAATTCGAAGAAGCTCGCCGTGCCACGGGTCAGGTGATTCTGGTAGCGGCGGGCGCGGGCGATGTCCGCCCATTCCACGGTGAATCCGTGACGAACCATGGCGGCAGTCGAGCTCTCCAGCGAGGAGTACATGTCCTCGATGGCGCGTACTCCGGTCAGTGCGCGCATGGACTCTGCGATCGACGCAGACCAGAAAGTGAGATTGAGATCCCGAAACAGTTCGGGGTCAACATCTGGTGCCGCATTCTCGACGTGGCCGCCGAACTGTTCGAGCAAGCGCGCGATGCGCATCACCTCGGCTGTCACGGCGGGGTCCGCAGCGTGACGACTGCCGGGTGATTCGGTCGACACAGCGATCCGGAGGCCTTTCGGTCGCCGGCCGACTGCTCGGCTGTAGTGGCCGGGGCTTCGACGCGGCTGAAAGTACCGGTCCCCCGGTGCGCTGCCGTGCACTACGTCCATCAACGCGGCGGCGTCGCGAACTGTCCGGGTGACCGCGAACTCAGTCGTGAGGCCGAAGAGCGGTTCATCCGAATCCGGGCCGGGTGGAACGAGCCCGCGGGTCGGTTTGAGTCCCACCACCCCGCACAGTGCGGCAGGGATTCTTATGGATCCGCCGGCGTCGTTGGCGTGCGCCCACGGCAAGGCCCCGGCGGCAACGAGCGCCGCGGAGCCACCGCTGGATCCACCGGCGACCCGCTGTGGGTTCCAGGGGTTGCGGGTAGGACCGTTCACTGCCGATTCCGTCGTTGCGCTGAATCCGAATTCTGGTGTGGCAGTGCGACAGGTCACGGACAGTCCGGCAGCGCGCCACCTAGCCATCAGATCGGAGTCACGTGTGGCGATATAGCCTGCGGTTGCTGCGCTACCGTTCTCGTTCGCTATCCCCGCCGCAGTGCACAGGAGATCTTTGAGCGCGAACGGAACTCCGCTGAAAGGACCGGATGTGGAATACGTCGGTGGTGGGTCGAGTGGAGGACCGACGGTGGCACCGAGGTGCGTGTCGACGTGGGAGATTGCAGCTAGTGCGGCTTCGCGCACTTCAGCAGGGGTTACTTCTTTCCGGTCGAGTCGACATTTCAGATCCGTGGCGTCCATGTCCGAGTATTCATGCAACTCCATCGAGCACTTCCTTTCGCGCGAGAGCGACCTGGACCAACCATGCGAAGACGGGGTCCTTCCGGCGCCATTCCGGATGCCATTGGACGCCGACGATCGGTCTCCCGCGCATCTCCACCGCTTCGACGACACCGTCCGGAGCCCACCCGCTGGGAGTGAGGCCCGGGCCGAGCCGGTCCACTGCTTGGTGGTGCAAGGAGTTGACCTCTACGTGTGCGCCGTATATCTCGAACACCGTCGAATCAGTGGCGATCCGTACGGGGTGGGTCTCCTCGGCTATGCCCAGTCCTGGTGACTTGTGGTTGATGTCTATGGTCGGAAGATCAGGCACGAGCGTGCCTCCCAATGCCACATTCAGCATCTGCATCCCGCGACAGACACCCAGCAGTGGAGTACCGAGTTCTACTGCACCCGATATTAATTCGATCTCATACGCATCTCGACGCGGGTCACTGTCCGGGTCGGTGGGCGCGGCGTCGATACCCAGTGTTTCGGGGTGAACATCCTGCCCACCAGAGATGACTATTCCGTCGAGCCGCTCAATCAGGTCGATTCCGCTTGCCTCATAGGGAATTTGGACGACCAGGGCGCCTTCGGACGACAGCCGGGTGGGAAAATCGGAGTAGTGCATGTCGAACTCGAGAGGGCGGTACCGAGGTTCGACGGCCAGGCGTTCCGCGCTCGAGCGCCGACCGGTCACTCCGATCAATGGGCGACGCGCACGCTCAGGCGAATTCGACGACGACACGATTCACCCCTCCTTCACGAAGCGCTGCGATTCCTGTGTTGATCTCGCCGAAGGGGACTCGCAACGAGATCATCTCGTCGAGTTCGAGTCGGCCCTGGACGTACAGCTCGGCCAATCGCGGAATATCGGTCGGGAATTGGTTCGACCCGAGGAGGGAGCCTTGCAATCGCTTCTCCTGGAAAAACAATTCCGACGCTGTGATCCGCAGCGGCTCGTCATCAGGAACCATGCCGAGGACCGTGGCCACTCCGCCGGGAGCGAGCATCGAGAATGCCTGCTCGACAGTGACTCTGCGGCCGATCGCCTCGAATGAGTAGTCCACCCCACCCGGACACAACGCGCGTACGGCGTCGACTGGTTCGATCTCAGCCGCGTTCACTGACGCAGTCGCCCCGACTCGAAGAGCCTGATCGATACTTCGCTGGTCCACATCGATCGCGATGATCCGGGCCGCGCCGGCTAGCCGGGCGCCCTGAATTACCGAAAGCCCCACGCCTCCACAACCGATGACGGCAACCGACGACCCTGGTTCGATGCGAGCACTGTGCCAGACCGCCCCGACGCCAGTGATGGTGGCGCACCCGAGCAAACTCGCGCGATCGAGAGGTACCGAATCGTCGACGCGGACGACGCTGTTCTCGTGCACGAGCATCTGTTCGGCGAATCCACCGATGCCACCCATTCGTCCCACTGCGCGCCCGGCCTTGGTCGTCAACGCCGGCTGGGGCCGCGAGCGGAGGCGGGAATGATTGGAGCAGAGGGTGAGTCGACCTGCAATGCAGTATCGGCATCGGCCACAAAAAGCTGTCATGCACGTCACGACGTGGTCGCCAGGCGCTACAGCCGTGACGTCTGACCCAACCGATTCGACGATGCCCGATGCCTCGTGACCGAGCACCTCCGGAAGTTCTGTTCGCCAGAGCGCGTCCACGTAGTGCAGATCGGTATGACACAGCCCGACGGCTGCTGTACGTATGCGAACTTCTCGAGGTCCGGCCACGTCGATGTCGAGTTCTTCGAACTCGAGCCGACCAGGGGCAGCGTTCAGTATTGCTGCTTTCATCTTCAGACCTGTCCTCGTTGTCAGACGTGCTCGAAGTAGCGTTCGAGCTCCCAGTCGGAGACTCCTGCGGCCGGGTCTCCCCCAGTGGTGAAGAACTGCAACCATTCCCACCGGCGCGTGCCGATCCAGTACTCCACCAGCTCTCGCCCCAAAACCTCCGTCAGGTTTACATCGCCACTCAATTCCGCGATCGCTCGAGAGAGGCTGGCTGGCAACTTCGGGGTTCCCGGCGGCAATCCCCAGGCCATGACGGTGCATTCGAGGCCAGGATCGCTGTGATCGCGCAGACCGATCAGACCGCCGGCAAGGAACGATGCCATCGACAGATAGATGTTCACGTCCGCCGACGGGACGCGATACTCGACACGAGAGAGCTTCTCGGTCGTGCAGACGGCTCGAACGGCCGCACTCTTGTTGTCAACACCCCACGTGACGGTGGTGGGAGGTCCGTCGAATTCTGCGATTCTGCGGTATGAGTTCACGGTCGGATACTGGAAAGAACTGGCCGCCGCCATTGTGTCGAGGACGCCACCGATGAAGTTCCGCATCGTCTCCGACGGGCGCGAGGGCTCAACTTCATCGAAGAAGGCGTTCCGTCCGTCCTGTTGAAGCGAAAGGTTGATGTGAGCGCCCTGCCCGAACTGGTCCGGCGACCACCGAGCCATGAAGGTGATGGTGCGACCGTGCTCGTAGGCGACTTCCCGCATGATCTGCTTCGTTCGTACGTACCAGTCCGCTGCGGTGAGAATGTCGGTCGGTGGGAGATTTACTTCGATTTGGCCATGCGCGGACTCGTCTGCCCAGCCTTCCCAAGGGATTCCGGCCCGTTCGATGCGGTCAGCTATTGCGTCCATGAGCGTCGTGTAGTCCCGTGATCTGCTCAACAGGTAGATCGCGCCCTGGGTACCGCCGAGTGGATGCAGGTTCGTGAAACGCTGTTCGCGGGCCTGCTCGATCGACTCTTCGAACACAGTGGCCTCGATCTCCACGGCCGCCTTACCTGTAAATCCAAGCTCGGCAAGCTCTTTGACCACACGTGCGAGCGTGGATCGCGAACACACCGGAAGCGGTGCCCCGTGTTGATCGACCAGATCACACATCACCGTGGCGAGACCTGGTAGTGATGCGTCGGTTGACAGAGTCGTAAGGTCGGGACGAAGGAAGACGTCGTGCATCTCACCGCGCCAATCACCGAAATCGAATCCGAGCTGAGCGGTGTTCCCGAGATCGACTGCGAGGGCGATATCAGCGAATCCCCAGCCCGATTGCGCTCCGGACTCAAACTTTTTGGGTGACAGATGTTTTCCGACCAAGGCACCATCCAACGTCACGGTTTGTGCGCGAATCGTGCGAACGGAATTGTTGCCGATCCATTCACCGAGGTTCGTCGTGTCAGACATGGAGGACCGCCTTCATTGATGCTCCCGCGACGACCGACAATTGTCGGTTCGTGCCTTTGATGTAGAACTTCCCTGCGCGCAGGGAATAGACGAACAACTCGAAACCCGCTAGCAGTCGACGTAGATCCATCTCGAGGCCGTGAATTTCATACGCATCCGTTGTCGGCCCCACGTGCACGGCTGCGCCCGTGTCGAGAGCAGCCAATGACAATCCGGGCATTCCAGGCAGGCCCGAAGCTTTCTCCCAGAATTCACACGCTGCGATGTCCAGCGTCGGTGGCTCTGGTTCGATAAGAGGGGTTAACGGGGCAACATTCGCAGTGCCCGCCAGGGGCTGGTCCTCGGATATCGCCAGTTCGTCGACGCTGATTCCGACAACCGGAACTGTCGACCCCTCGGGGCTACTGACGTGCACGCCGGTTGCTGTTCGAGTCAATCGCGCGCTTTGCGGATCACTGGTCGACTGCAGGTCGACCTCGGGGGGCATTGCCTCGAGAGCTTTCCTGCCTGAGTCGGAATCGAGAGCAACGCGCAGGCGGGTCACGACAGCTCGTACCAACGGGGGTGGGTCGAACTCCATCGTGACGGCGACGTCGGGCGCACACCGGGTATGGGATTCATCGGGTCGCGGTGGATCTGTATCCACCCGCTCTCGGATGTCGGTCATGGGGTGGTCCCTCCAGTTTCGGGGCATGGGGCAAGCGATTTGGTTGCGCGTCAGAGAGGCGCGGTTTTGTGCGATGTCGCAGCTCTCGCCCTGGTGTGATCTGCCAAGCGCTATAGTCGAGCAATGAAGTCAGTCACATGACTAACTCATGTGACTGAGATTATGGCGGATCGGAGCTAGCGTCAATAGGCAAACTGCAAGAGATCCCGAAGAGCGGCAACGACGCACCCGGAACGCACCGGGCAGATATAAGGAACGACCAGGGTGTCACGCACGCTGAGTGACATCGATACGCTCGACCCCTGGAGGCCCACGACAACGAGAAGGTGAACGGTAAAGCGAATGGCGTATCTGACAGCATCCGAGCGGCGGACTGCGATCGTCAAGGCCGCCGCCCGAGTCATCATTCGCGACGGACTGGCCGCGGCGACCACCCGCCGCATCGCCGACGAAGCCGGAGTCAACCTCGCTGCGTTGCACTACAGTTTCGACGGCAAAGGAGAGATCTATACCGCCGTGGACGACATGTTTCGTGCCACCACGGTGGGATCACGCCTGGTACCGACAACTGGCTGGACACGTCAAGAGATCATCCGTTCATTGCTCGAACGCTTCCAAGATCTTCTCCACACCGATCGAGACGTCCCGATCGCCCAATACGAGCTGCTGCTGTGGGCGCTGCGCAATCCGGACAAGGCCGAACTCGCCAGAGCCAGCTACACGACGTACATATCCGCCTTCGCCGATGAGCTTCGGCACGCAACCGACATCGCCGGCAGCGACGCCACACTGCTCGCCCGCTACACGATCGGCGCAATCGACGGAATCTACATGCAAAATCTCGCAACTGGCGCGACCGGAGTGAGCGCACCCGAACTCGACGCCATCTCGTCCGCAATCGTCGGCATCATCGATTCGATCCACCCGCCCCGCTAGAGTTTTCCCGTTTCCCACCCGGCGTTGCAATCGACAGCGCCGGGCCACAGTCGTGCCCGTAATCATCCGAATCCCGCAGCTGCATCCAAGGAATTTTCCGGAACTCATTGACGAACAGCAAGGGCGAAGCTAATCTCAGTCGATCGACTCAGTCATGTGACTGACATCACCATCTCCTGAGGGCTATCCCGATCCTCACACGCGCGATCGCGGCCGATCCCGGCATATAGCCCCTGCCCGCACTCGACAGTGCACAAATTCAAGGACGCACATATGAATCACTCGTCGAATAATGCTGTAGCACAGACTGATACGGATTCCATCAACCTTGAATCCGGCCATCTCAGCCGCCTTCAACTGACCTCGCTGGCCATCTCGTCAATGATCCCTGCCGTCGGCATGGCGTCGTTTCCAATGCTGCTGGTACTCAACGCAGGACTCGGTGGTTGGGTCGCTGCTCTGCTCGCAGCGCTGACAGTCATCTGCGTCGGCAGAGCAGTAACCGTCTTCGCTAGCCGGTATGTCGCCTCCGGATCGCTCTACTCCTACGCCGGCGAAGTATTCGGGCGATGGGCACAGTCACTGATCGCAGCCTCGTTGTTCCTCGGGTATCTGGCGATGGTCGCAAGCATTTTGCTGGTCATCGGCGCGTACAGCGGTAGCTTTCTGCAATCTATCGGCATCGACGGCGGCCTCGATCGCCCTGCACAAATCGCGATCTACCTCGCCTCCGCAGCAATTGTCGCGGCGATCACCTGTCGCGGCCTAGATGTTTCGATCGTAATCGCGGTCCTACTCACCGCGATTTGTCTTCCAATGTTGCTGGCCATTACCGGGGCGAGTGCGATTCACACTGGTCTACATCTGCAGGAACAACTGACTCTTCAGGGCGCGTCCGTCAGCGGGATCGTGGCCGGCATCGCATCCGGAACTGCGTTCCTGGTCGGTTTCGAGGGGAGCGCGGCCCTGGCCGCGGAGACCCGCGACCCGAAGAAGAATGTGCCGGCCGCCGTGATGCGTGTTCCCATCGTGCTTGGAACCTTGTACGTGATCGCAACCTTCCTACAGGCACCAGGAATCACGGAGACGTCCGACCAAATCCTTTCCGGCACATCATCCCCCGCCGCCCTGGCCGAGAATGCGGGCTTACCGACCGCAATGGGACAAATGACGGACCTCGTTGTCGCCGTAGCGACCTTCGCCGCACTGATCGGATTCGTCAACTACGGATCCCGCTTCGTCGCCACTCTGTCAGCCGAAAAGCTTCTACCACAAAGGTTCACACGCATACACTCCCGATTTCACAGCCCTGTTTCCGCAATCCTGCTGATCATTCTCGGTGGCCTCTTCGGCATTTGCACTTTGGTGATCGGCGCCACGGGCCCACTTCCTTCCATCTATAACGCAGTGTCAACTCTGGTCGTCTATTTCTGGGTGAGCCCATACGTCGTCATCAGCATCGGCGCCGTGATGCTCCTCTTCCGCGAGCGCGCAGCCACCGCCGTGACAATCGCAGCACTGATCGCCGGTGCCGTCGCAACCTCATGGATCTATCTCAACGGAATCTTCTTCCCCGCACCGTCTCCAGTCAGTGCGATGTCCTACGTTGCGCTCGCAACCATCACGCCGGCCACTATCGCCTTTTACCTGATGGGGCGTCGAAGCCACGCTGACGCCTCCCAGCCGCCACCTCACCTGAACTCGGAACGAGCGACGGCCCGAGAGCAGTAGACGAACCTCAAATTCAAGCACCAAACCGGCTTCCCCGTCGCGAGGCACGGGCCCACCGGTGCATGAAGACCACGCCGCCTAACCTGCACTGGAACTAAAAGCGGAAGCGCCGTCGGCGCCAATTTGCTCGAGTTGGATCAGTGGGCCAAAGACATGGTCCTTGAAGCCGTCGCTACGTCGCGTACGCGTCATCCTTCGGGCACAACCCTTCGGCTACAACGCGTGCGCGGCAGCCAACAACGCTGTGGCGCATGGAATGCCCTTCGACCATGCACTCACTGACGGAGACCTTCGGATTGATACTGAGCGTTCCGGATTCCTGATCAACACCGAATTCGGAGTCCTCGGTATCAGTCCGACATCAGGACCCACATACTCGAACACCGGCCGACCTGGGCGGAAATACACACTATGCCCAGGCCTGCTGCCAGCCCTGGAATCCTGGGTCATGACTGACGCCGACGGCCATGATCCAATGTCGAGGCGTTCGACGCGGCTGATTCCGTACGCGGCAAAAGAATCGCAGGCATGTTCTCAACCGCTCAATATCGGAACGCCCTTTCTGGGAACTCGTGTTCGGGGTCATCGGCTCGCGAATGCTCGAGCGCGGTGCCCACGCCCGACATGCGAACATTCGCATACTCGACTTTGACAATCATTTACATTAAGCAGTAGATCTATACCCATGCACCTCAACACCCGCATGTCGCGGCGCCTCACCCTTGCCACATCAGTAGGCCTCTCACTCGCCCTCGTTACGGGTTGCTCGTCCGACAACAAGGACTCCGCCCAGTCCGAAACCACGACCACGACGTCGGCCGCACCAACCGAACAGGCCTCGGCAACACCACGTCTCGCCGTGTCGTACGACGGCGGCGTCCTGGTGCTGGATGCAACTTCCCTCGACGTGGTCGGCGAGACCGAGATCGCTGGCTTCACCCGACTCAACCCGGCCGGCGACGGTCGCCACGTCATGATCTCTGCCGGCGAAGCATTCAAGGTGCTCGACACCGGCACGTGGTCTTCGGCTCACGGTGATCATTCTCATTACTACACAGCCGATCCCGCGATGTCCGAGGTCGAGTTCGCAGCCAACGAACCCGGACACGTTGTACGCCATGCCGGAAAAACCGTTCTCTTCAACGACGGCTCGGGACTGGTCGAGATCTTCGACCCGGTTCAGTTGGCAAAACGTCAGCCCCGCGTCGAGACGTACACCACGCCAGAACCCCATCACGGCGTTGCGGTCGCACTTGCCGATGGCAGCCTGTTGACGACCATCGGAAATTCGGAGTCCCGCAACGGCATAGCTGTCCTCGATGCCGACCGCAAGGAAATCCTGCGCAACGAACAGTGCCCCGGTGTCCACGGCGAAGCAGTCGCTGCCGGCGAAGCCATCGTGCTGGGCTGCCAGGACGGGTTGCTCGTGTACAAGAACGGAGCGATCACCAAGGTCCAGAGTCCGGATGCATACGGCCGCATCGGAAATCAGGCAGGCTCGGAGGAGTCGGACATCGTGCTGGGTGATTACAAGACCGACAAGGACGCCGAACTCGAACGTCCGCAACGGGTCTCGCTGACCAACACGACGACGTCCGAACTCAAGCTCGTCGACCTCGGCACCAGCTACACCTTCCGCTCACTCGGCCGCGGACCACACGGAGAGGCACTGGTGCTCGGCACCGACGGCGCCATCCACGTCATCGACCCGAACACCGGCGTCGTCACCAAGAAGATCGCCGTCATAGACGCATGGACCGAGCCCACCAAATGGCAAGAGCCCAGGCCCGCGCTCTTCGTAGAAGATCACACCGCTTACGTCACCGACCCAGCGTCGAAGAAGCTGATCGCAGTCGACCTCGAGGACGGCAGCATCCTGACCGAGACCACTCTCGATCACGCCCCCAACGAATTGACCGGTGTCACCGGCTGATTCAGATCCTCACCTCAGGCCCCCATCTCACACCGAGATGAGGGCCTGAGCCGTTCTCGTGCTTCGCCTACTGACCAGGGAATCTCATACCCAGGCAATCCTCGAGGTGCTACGACGCGCACCTCAGAGAATCGAAGCCGTTGTCGCCAGCTCTGCTGGAGCTGAGCGATGAGCAGGACCACGATTGACCGCGGCACAAGTCAGCATGGAATAACTCCGTGTGGAGGTTCGTTGGAGATGGTGTCGGTGTTCGGTTCTTTGCCCCGGGTACCACCCCAGAATTGCCACTTCGAGTGGCCACTTGCCGAGAGGCGCAAGACGGGCACCGACGCGCTGGAGCCGCTGGACACCTTTTGGTGCCAGCGGCTTTGTCGTCTGAATGATCAGGCCGGGTTTTCGCCGGCAGCGACGTCGAGGATCCACGTCACCCCGAACGCATCGGTGAGCATGCCGAAACCGTGGCTCCACGCCGCGGCGGCAAGACCCTCGATGATCGATGCACCAGCAGAGAGTTTGGCCCAGTAGTTCTGCACCTCTTCGAGGGTTTCACCGCGAACCGAGACGAAGAACGGTTGGTCGGTGATCGTGGTGCCGTTCTCGCGGTGTGTCGAGCCTGCGTTGCCGGCCGAGCCGCCCGACTGTCCAGGGATGTCGTATGCCATCACACAGAAGCCGTCCTCTGTCTCCACCTGGCCGAACACGACGTTCTCAGCGCCGGGCACCTCCTTGGGCATCCCGAAGTCGCCGTAGGTTGCGATCGTGACCTGGCCACCGAAGACGGACTGGTAGAACTCCAGAGCCGCGCGGGCGTCTCCGCGGAAGTTGAGGTGGGTCGTTGTCTTGATGCTCATGTCTGCTCCTGGTACGAACGTCGCTCGGGTTTTCCCTGACAACGTCGACTCTCACAGCCGTATAGGACTGTTTTCGTCCTAGACTCGTCGTAGTCTCACCGCATGGCGACCACCACTCGACTCTTGAATCTGCTGTCCCTCTTGCAGACGAGACGCGACTGGCCGGGCGCTCTACTCGCCGAGCGGCTCGACATCAGCCATCGCACGGTCCGCCGCGACATCGACCGGCTCCGGGAGATGGGGTACAGCATTGCGGCGACCATGGGCCCGGACGGCGGATACCGACTCGACGCCGGCAGCGAGCTGCCACCCCTGCTGTTCGACGACGATCAGGTCATCGCACTGGCAGTTGCGCTGCAGGCGGCGACGCTGACCGGCGTCGGTATCGAAGAGGATGCGGTTCGAGCGTTGACCACTGTGCGGCAAGTGATGCCGTCGCGTCTGCGCCATCGCCTCGACGCGCTCACGTTCACCACGATTTCGGCCGGTTCCGGCGACGCAGACTCCGTGTCCCCAGAGGTGCTCGTAGCGATTTCCGCTGCAGTCCGCGCTCGCGAGGTGTTCCGCTTCGATTACTCGAACGACCACTCAACCGACAACAGCGAAATAACACCCCCGCGCCGAGTGGAGCCGCATCATCTGGTGACCTCCAAGCGTCGCTGGTACCTCGTCGCGTGGGATCTCGCGCGAGACGACTGGCGAATCTTCCGCGCCGATCGCATCACCCCACGCACCCCGAACGGTCCCCGGTTCACGCCGAAGGAAATCCCCGGCGGCGACGTCAGCGAATACGTGTCCGCGCGCTTCAAAGGATCGGAACATATCAACAATTGGCCGTGCCACGGCAAGGTCGTTCTCCATCGACCAGCCAGTTATGTTCTTCCCTTTGTCGGGGACGGCATCGTCGAAGATCTTGGCCCCGAGCAGTGCAGTCTCGAAGCCGGATCATGGTCTTGGACGGCGCTGGCAGCCTCCTTCAACCGATTCGACACCGACATCGATGTCGTCGGCCCGCCAGAACTTACCCACGCTTTCGCGCAACTCGCCGCCCGCAACGCCGCGACTGCTGAGAGTTAGTCAGTCTTCTCGAATGAGATCCAGGTCTCCAACACAACCGTGCGCCCGCGGGTTCGTGATAGCTTTCAAGTCCTCAGAGGACCTGAGGACTTGAAGACCTGAACGAAGGGATGCCCAAGGAGATGAAGAAGGGGCAAGTTGCATTTCTCACCGGCACACACGTCGTGAACGATCTGTACCAGGGGGCTGTGCCTGCACTGTTGCCGTTCATGATGCTCGAACGCGGATATTCCTATTCCGCGGTCGCCGGAATCACGCTCGCCGCGACCGGACTATCCAGTGTCGTGCAACCTGCATTCGGCATGCTGGTCGATCGAAAGAGCCGAAACTGGCTGGTACCCACAGGTTTTGTGACGGCCGCAGCAGGCATTGTCGTGGCAGCGATGAGCACCACCTACATCGTCACTTGGCTGGCAATTGCCGTGGCCGGCATCGGCATCGCCGCATACCATCCTCCCGCCACAAATTTGGCACGCGCGGCTGGAGGTCATTCACAGAAAGCCATGAGCGTGTTCTCCGTGGGCGGTACGTTGGGCGCCTCGCTGGCGCCACCGTTTGTCACGCTCGTGGTTGGCTCACTCGGTTTGTCCGGCGGCTATCTGCTCGCAGTTCCTGCAGTGGTGGCGGCTATTTGGTGGATGGTCGCCCAGTCGCGATCGGCCAACACGGGTGCGGCCGAATCAGCCCAGTCGTTGAGTGCGCAACTGGCAGCGAACGGTCCCGTGTCAGACGATTGGCGCTCGTTCACACGACTCGTGCTGGTAACGGTCTGTTGGTCAATTCCGTACGTGACCACACTGTCGTTGGTCTCACCGTTCGTGCTCAACGCACTGAACGGATCGTCCTCGAGCGCTGCAATCGTGTTGTCCTCCTTCACATTGGCAGGAGCGGCCGGAACGCTACTGGGAGGAGTCCTCGCGGACCGTCGTGGTCGACGCGCATCCATCCGACTCGGCTACCTGCTTGCGGTACCTTCACTGGCACTGCTCGCTGCCGCCCCGCACGTCGCAGTTGCCGAATTGGGAATCGTCTGTCTCGGATTTGCTATGTTCCTGCCCTTCGCGCCACAGGTGACATTGGCGCAGGACTACCTACCGAATCGCCCCGGCACAGCAAGTGGGGTGACGCTCGGACTCGCGATGTCCGTGGGGGGCATCGCATCTCCGCTGTTCGGCTACCTGGCAGATCACTTCGGACCGCGCATGGCGATCGGGGCGACAACTGCAGTGCTGTTCGTCGGCGCCGTCATCGCATTCACCTTGCGCGATCGACGACTCGACCCGGAAGACGAGACGGAGCGCGAACTGGACGTCATCGCCCTTCGATAAACCGAAAGACGGCCCCGTAGTCTGAAGATTCATCGGAGGACATGAAGTATTACTCGGTGAGCCGCTCCATTGCGGTTCACCGAGTCAGTCAGGAGCAGTCACATGGCAGTGCGCCAGATCAAGCAGCAGTCGCTGGTACAGAAAGCCGCGGACGAACTTGCGCGCCTCATCGGCGACGGCGAGTGGCCGGTCGGGACCAAAATCCCGAACGAGCAGGATCTGAGCACACTCCTCGGAGTCGGGCGTTCGACCGGCAGAGAGGCAGTTCGCGCACTGATTGCGTCGGGCCAGCTCTACTCGCATCAAGGGTCCGGCACCTACGTCATGTCCTCGACTCCGGTCACAGAACTCGAGCGAGAACTCAAACGCTCGGACCGCCGCGAAGTCTACGAAGTACGCCGACTTCTGGAAGTGGAAGCGGGCCGCCTGGCTGCCATGCGTCGGACCTCTGCCGACGTCGACCTGTTACGGGCAGCACTCGCAGCCCGTGAAAATGCTTCGACACCAACAGAATTTGTCGACGCTGACATGGAACTACATCGCGCCGTGGTGAATGCTGCGCACAACAGCGTGTTGTCGATGGTGTTCGATTCATTCATCGAAACGCTCCGCAACTCGGCCCTGGACGTGATCACCGACGTCACGGCACGAAACCCCCAATCCATCGACGACGAAGCCGCTGCCCACCGAGATCTAGTGGAAGCCATCGTCGCGGGTGATGCCGACGCTGCCAGCGCGGCAACGCGCAGGAACATGGACGGGCTCGACTGACCCTCTCTATCGTTGTCAGGCATGACGTCCACATCGCTCCCTCCACGGGGTCTCCGGATCGGTCTGTCCGCCATCGCGTGGCTAAACCTGCTCTCTGCGCTCGTAGGAATGGCGGGCCTGACGATCGGCGGCGGGATGGGCCTGCCTCCTGAGTGGATCGAGGGAACCGTCTTCCCTTCATATTTCTGGCCCGGAATCCTCCTCGGCGTTGTCGTCGGAGGCATCCAGGCCGCCGCGCTCTTCGCTCAGCACAACAGGTTCCGTCTGACGTGGGGCCTGCACGCCGCCGCCGGCCTGACGATGATGACCTGGATCTTCGTCGAGATAGCCATGATCCTGGCCTGGTCGCCGCTGCAGGGCATCTTCTTCACCACCGGACTCGTCCAGACAACCCTCGCCGTCCTTGCACTCGGCGCCTGGCCCCGCCCCTTCCTTCAACGAACCGACAGCCATCACGGTCAGTGACGAATTATATTGGGATAGAAGGTCACTAGGACCGACCTCGATGCTCTCCATCACCCAATCCAGCTCGACCCACGACCAACAACTGAAATCTGTTCAGCCGATGAGGTCTTTCGAGAAGTTCAGCGAGTCGAAAGACCTGTTCGCTACAAGTTCCAATTGCCTCTGTGTTGCACCGTCTCGGGCGCGCTGAGACATGCCTTGGATGACTACGCCGATGAACTCGGCAAGGTCCTCGGGATCGGAGTCAGCGGGCAAGAGTCCGTTGGCGATATCGGCTGCGATCCTCTGCGACAGCAATACCACGTTGGCATTTCGCATGTCGCGCAATCGGTTTGCTATGTGACTGTTGGCGTCGGTCACGCTGACCGCCGCGCTGATGATCAGACAACCACCCGGACAAGACTCGTCGGTGTAATGGGACGCCGCGTCGTTCAAGAGGCGGCGAATCAATTCGGATGCCTCGCGCTCTTCGGCGAACGCCCGGTCCATGAAGTCGCCGCGAGTCGCGTTGTAGTGATCGACGGCGGCAAAGAACACTCCTTCCTTGCCGCCGAAAGCGCTGTAGAGACTCGGTGGATTGATCTGCATCGCAGCAGTCAACATGGCAACGGATGTCCCCTCGTAGCCGTGCTCCCAGAAGGCATACATCGCCTTGTCCAAGGCCGCGTCTACGTCGAACTTCCGCCCTTGTCCCGGCACCCCGGCCATGCAACCTCCCAATTCCGCAGCATCTACCGATCCAAATGTGATCTATTCTACTCTTGTAGCGATCACTATGCGAATGTCCTACTGTTCTCCTCGAAAGTTCATTTCGTTCACTGAAGTACCGCCGTACTGCTGACACAGCTCGCGAACGCTCTTTCACACCGTCTAGGGGGATCGACATGCGTAGTGCCGCTTCATTCAAACTGGGTCTCAGCCACAGCGCGGCCACCGATTCGACATGGAAGGTCGAAGCGGTCAAACAGGTCGAGTATCACGTGATCGCCGCACGAAATCTGTTCGCCAAGGACAGCACTCGACTACTCGACGGGTGCAGCGCAGCGTCGCTACACCGCGGAGACCGACGCTTGATCATCATCGACGCGAACGTCGACCGAATTCACGGGGATCGAATTCGAGGCTACTTCGAACACCACGGAATACGAGCATCCTTCGTACCGATGCGAGCCGACGAGACGGTCAAAGAGTGGGGTTCTGCGGTGCGGGTGGTCGACGCGATGAACGGGTTCGGCATCGACCGACGCAGGGAGCCGGTAATCGCGATCGGCGGGGGTGTTCTACTCGACATCGTCGGTTTCGCCGCGAGCGTCTACCGCCGCGGAACGCCGTACATCCGGGTCCCCACCACACTGATCGGCCTCGTCGACGCCGGGGTCGGCGTCAAGACCGGAGTCAACTACGGCATGGGCAAGAATCGACTAGGGACGTATGCACCGGCCCTGGCAACTTTTGTCGACCGAGCATTCCTGCGTACCCTCGACAACCGACACTTGTCCAACGGCCTTGCCGAGATACTCAAGATGGCCTTGATCAAATCCCTCGACCTCTTCGAACTGCTGGAAATCTTCGGGGAACGATTGATCGATGACAGGTTTCAGGGCTCTTCCGACGAACTCGACACAGCAGCAACACAAGTCATCGCCGAGTCGATCCACCTGATGCTCGAGGAACTGCAGCCCAATCTGTGGGAATCCTGCCTCGAACGCTGCGTCGACTACGGCCACACATTCTCGCCCACGCTCGAGATGGAAGCACTACCGGAACTTCTGCACGGTGAAGCCGTAGCTGTCGACATGGCATTGACGTCTGCACTGGGTTATTTGCGGGGAAGTGTCAGTGAAGCTGAACTTGATCGCGTCCTGACTGTAATGAGGCGTCTCGGCCTTCCCACCTGGAACGACGTCTTGTCCACACCGGGCGTCCTCGGCGCCGCATTGGCCGACACAGTGCGTCATCGGGACGGGCGGCAACGGCTGCCTTTGCCGGTCGGGATCGGTGGGCACCACTTCGTCAATGATGTCACGATCGACGGAATCAACTCTGCCTCCGCCCTTTTGAACAGGAAGAGCGACGAGCTACGCGTCCGTGAGACGTCGGTGACGAAGGTCGCGTCATGAGGTGGGGCGGCCTCTACATCGAAGGCTTCGGCTCATACCTACCGGACAGGCGGGAACAAGCCTCCGACATGGTGACCGAAGGACGGTTCGATCCCGTCGAACATCAGAAGACCGGACAGACTTCGGTTGCAGTGTCGGACCCTGATATCGGCGAATCCGCGCCGGAGATGGCAGTCTTCGCAGGCAGAGCTGCGTTGACCGACAGCGGAATCAGCAGCAACGAAATCGACCTACTCGTGCATGCAGTGGTTCTGCACAACGGCCTGGAGGCGTGGAACTGCGGCGCCTACATTCAGAACGAACTTGGCATCGACGACTGCCTGCCGATCGAGATCCGAACAGCCTGCGCCGGAGCAATCGTCGGAATCGAACTGATCGGCCGCTGGTTCGACGGACACGGCAAAGGCCTGGTAACTGCATCCGACGCTTGGCGTCTCCCCTTGTTCGACCGGTGGAATTCCGACAGCGGTCTCGCCTACGGAGACGGCGCGGCCGCTGCTGTCATCGGCCCGGATCCGAGTCCCTTTCGTATTCTTTCGACTTCCGTAGTCACTGATGCACACCTCGAGCAGATGCACCGCGGGCACGAGCGCACAAGCATGCCTGTCTACGGCACCGCCGACCCGATCGATCTCCGAGCACGGGTGGGGGGCTTCACCGAGACTCACTCCATCGACGAGTTCTGGTCACGCAACGCGGCCGCCCTGTCTCGGTGCGCTGAAACAGCTTTGGGTGATGCCGCCACTCATCACGGTGACATCGCCACCTGGATCGTACCGAATTTCGGCAACGTCCTACTTCGCAAACAATGTTTCGAACCGCTGAAGATCCGCGCCGAGCAGACCTTGGTCGAACTCGGCAGAACCATCGGCCACACCGGTGCTGCCGACCCACTACTGGGCCTCGACCTGCTCCGCCGCAGCAAGGCCCTGCACCCCGGAGACCGGATCATGCTCACCGGCATCGGCGTCGGGTTCACATGGGGATGCGCAGTCGTCGAATACACCGGATACGAGAAGGGATAGGCCATGGTGGTCGAAACTCCGCACGAATTGACGACAACGGCTCGCTCTACCAACGCGAATGCCGCAATAATCTGGATGCTCCTGGCAGTGTTCGGCGTCGGCACTGTCGAATACCTTGTGGCCGGCGTACTTCCGGACATCTCCACCGACCTCGGGGTCAGCACCTCCACAGCAGGACTGCTCGTCACCATCTATGCCGTCACAGTGGTCATCGGTGGCCCTCTACTGACGATCGCTACCACCAGGGTGCCGCGGACACCTCTCATCGCGGCTCTGATGGCTCTCTTCGTCATCGGCAACATTGGAACTGCGCTGGCACCGAACTTCGCAACCATGGTGATATTTCGGATCATCACTGCTCTGCCACACGCGACGTTCTTCGCTTTGTGCCTGGTGCTGGCGACGTCGTTGGTGGCGCCTGAATTCCAAGGGCGTGTGATCGCCCGCGTCACCCTCGGACTGAACCTGGCGACGGTCCTCGGCGTCCCCTTGGGAACTCTCATCGGTACACAACTGGGTTGGCGCTGGTCTTTTGCGATCATCGCCGTTTTCCAACTGCTGGTCACCGCTGCGCTGATCGCCTCGACGCGCAACGCCGCTCCCTCGCACCAGACCGGGAACGTCAGCTCAGAGCTACGGGTGTTCACCCGTGGCCCAGTTCTGTGGGCGATCGGGCTGACCGCTCTCAGTCAGGCAGCGCTTTTCGTGGTGTTCACCTACATCTCGCCGTATCTCACCGAGCATGCCGGCATCTCGGTGTCGACGGTGACGGTGGTGTTGTTCGTATTCGGCGTCGGGTCTGTTGTCGGCAATCAACTCGGTGGTTACTACGCGGACAAGGACCTGGACAAAACGCTGTACATCGCGTTGACCGCGCTCGCGTTGGCACTTCTCGCTCTCTTCGTCTTCGGCGGAACGTCTTGGTTTGCCTTCGCCTGGATGTTCGTGCTCGGTGCTACCGGTTTTTCCATTATTCCGCCGCTCGCCTCGAAACTCATCGGTGCCGCAAGCGAAGCCCCGCACCTTGCTGCCACGGTCAACATTGCAGGATTCCAACTGGCGAATGCTGCCGGCGCGTGGATCGGCTCGATCGCTCTGTCCGGCGGCAACAGTGTTGCAGTCCTGCCTGCTATCGGGGCAGTCCTCGCGGCGGGCGCAGTACTGCTGCTGTTCGTCAGTCGGCGCACTGCTCGGAGCGTGACGTGAAAGCCATGAGAGCTGCGATGATCGACGCTCCCCGTTCCGTGTCGATCGTGACGATCGACCGTCCCAACTGCGGGCCTGACGATGTCGTCGTCAAGGTTGCCTATGTCGGTCTGTGCGGTACGGATCTGGAGTTGTTGCACGGCACGTCGTCATACCTCACTGATGGCCTTACGTCGTTTCCGCATCACTTCGGGCACGAATGGGTGGGCACCGTAGAGCAGACCGGCCCGAATATTCACGATCTGTCGGCGGGTGACGTAGTCACCGGGAGCACGATGATTTTCTGCCAGGCGTGTTCGGCCTGCGGGGCCGGACGACGCAACCAATGCTCCGATCTGCGTGAGGTCGGGCTATACGAACATCCTGGTGCCGCAGCCGAATTCCTCCGCATGCCGCGGCGCACGGTCGTTTCACTCGGTCGCGTCACAGTCGAACCGGAGCACGTTCTCATCGAGCCGCTCGTAACGGTGCTCGAGGCGCTCGACGCTGCTTCGGTGTCGCCGGGTGATCGGGTTCTCGTCGTCGGCGCGGGCACGATCGGCAGCTTGTCCATCGCCATGCTGAGTCGATACCCGATCACCGTCGACGTTCTCGAACCCCGGTCGATCGAACACCTCGACTCCGGCACCGTCACACACAGTTTCACCGATGCCACACACCTGACCGGGCAGTACGACGTGGTCGTGGAGGCGTCTGGCGGCGCCGGTGCGCTGGGTACCGCCGTAGGCGTTCTCCGTCCGGGAGGCAAGTGCATCCTCGTAGGCGTCGCGGCGCACACGGAATCGATCGATCCCGGAGCGGTTGCGCTGGCCGGCATTTCGATCATCGGAGTACGTCACGGGGTAGATCACTACCGCCGAGCCGCGGAACTGTTCCCGCTGATTCGCCCGGCATTGACCGCATTGATCGACAGTGTGGTTCCTCTGACCGAAGCACAGTCCGCGTTCGATCGCCTCGAAGGCCACAGGACACGGCCGAAGGTGGTGATCTCTGTTGAGTGAGCTCGAATACACAGTGATAACCGGAGCGAGTAGTGGTATCGGCCGGGCAATCGCGCTCGCGCTTGCGAAAGAGGGTCACAACCTCGTCCTCGGATACGGCAATGGTCTCGATCGCATCGCACGGTTGGTGAGCGAAATAAATGCGCAGTTCCGCATCGACGTCGTTCCCCTGCAACTGGACCTGCGCAATGCCGAATCGACAGTCGACGCCGTTCTGCGATGCACAGATGAACTGGGTGAGATCCACTGCCTGGTAAACAATGCCGGGATCAACGATCGATCACCCGCAGATGCACTCGCCATCGATCGAATGCGCGAGGTCATGGCCGTCAATTCGATCACCCCACTTGCGTTGGCCTCGTCGGTGGGGCGCCGGATGATCGCGCGAGGTATCGCAGGATCGATCGTCAACATCACATCGATCCATGACACGGTCCCCATCACCGGCGGTGCAATCTACTGCGCCAGCAAGGCCGCATTGGCGGCGTCGAGTCGTGTCCTCGCCCTCGAATTCGCGCCCCACGGAGTGCGCGTCAATTCCGTCGCACCGGGAGAAACCGCCACCGCGATGAACGGCATCGATGACGAATCCTCGTATGCGGACATCGATCGCCCCGCTATCCCGTTGGGGCGTCCGGCCGGTGTGCACGAGGTCGCAGCAGCCGCGGCGTTCCTCGCCGGGTCCGGTTCGAGCTATCTCACGGGGACCACCGTTACCGTCGACGGCGGACTGGTTCTGACTGCAGCCGAAGCGAATGCCCGCTACGCCGTCGATCATTCTCCAACGCAAGGTCTCATGAAAGGAATCGCATGAAAGCCATCGCAATCGAAGCCACCGGCGACCCAAGCGTTCTCACTCTCACCGAGGTTGACGAGCCGACATCCGGCCCCGGAGACGTCACTGTTTCCGTTGCAGCCGCTGCCGTCAACCCTGTCGATCTGAAGACCCGTTCGGGGTTCTTGCCCATCGAGTTGCACTTCCCAGCGGTATTGGGATGGGACGTCTCCGGAACTGTTATCGCAGTCGGATCCGCGGTAACACGCTTCACGCCAGGAGACCGCGTCATCGGAATGATCGCGCAACCGGCACACCGCTACGGAACCTATGCCGAACGCGTCACCGCCGACCAGTCCTTGTTCGCACCCGCTCCGTCGAACGTCACCCTCGAGCACGCTGCTGCGATCCCACTCGCGGCGCTCACCGCTGTGCAATGCCTCGAGAAACTCGACCTTGCATCAGAATCCACGGTGTTGGTGACCGGTGCTGCCGGCGCGGTGGGCCGAATAGCGTCGGCGCTGCTGATCTCGCGGGGACACCGCGTCGAAGCCCTCGCTCGCGAGAGCGACACTGACGAACTCTTGGCCCTCAGCCTCAGCCGGGTCATAGCGAGTCCCGTCGACCTGCCGCAGAAGGAGTACGACGCCATCGTCGACACGGCGGGTGTTGCCGAATCCGTCGACAGTGTGCGAGACGACGGCGCCTTCATCTCCATCGACGACAACGAGCAACCCGCACCGCAACGTGGAATCACACCGGCGAAAAGCTATGTCGACGAGGACGGCTCGGGCCTCGAATCATTCGCCGAACTGGTATCGACCGGTTCGGTCACCGTCCCTGTCGCCCGAACATTCCGGTTCGACGAAGCACCCCGAGCCCACGCTCTGCTGGCCGCGGGCGGAACCCGAGGAAAGGTACTGCTGATCCCATGACCGTGACCGCGAATGTCGAAAATGCCTTGTCCACAGTCGGTGTCACCGTTCCCGATGCGGACGCCGCCGCCAACTTCTTCGCTTCACTCCTGGGTGCGAACCGCGTCGTAAGATCCCCCGGACGTGCCTCCGTACCGATCGGATTGTCGGGGGTCGTGGATTTCGTATCAGCGGATTGGCCCCATCAACCCCCGCCGCGGTTGGTCGACATCGGCACCAACCATCTGTGCTTCACTGTCGGCGATATCGAACTCGCTGTGAGCTACCTTGATTCGCGAAGCGACGTGACAGTCCTCGGCGACGTGATCGAGGTACCCGAGGGTCCGATTGCGGGCAACAAGTGGGTGTACTTCCGGTCGCCGTGGGGCGATCTCTTCGAACTTCAGCAGTGGCCCGAGGAGCCGGGATACTTCCACGAGACCCAGGCCCGACTCCACCACAGACGAGAGGACATCGCGTCGGCCCTTCTCCCGACCTGCCGCGGTTTGGATCACACGGGCTACAGCGTCCCGGACCTCGACGCCGCGATAGCGCGTCTGGTGACCGCCCATTCGGGAACCGAGGTGCTCCGCACCGACATCGCAGCGGATCGCGGGTTCATGACGGCACAGTTCGATCTCGACGTCGAAGGAACGTCCCGGATGGCGATGGTATCCGTCGGCGACTTGAACATCGAGTTGTTCGAGCACCACATCGGCCGGCAGGAGGCCCCTCGCCCTTTGACCGCCAACGGGGGAAACTTCCTGACGTTCCGCTACGGGGGCGCCGCACGACTGATTCCGAGTTCGCTGTGAAGTACGGAATCAATCTCCCCAACTTCGGGCCGCAGATCGACCCCGAGGGGATTCTCGCGTGGGCCCGGACAGCGGAAGCTGCCGGATTCGACAATGTCCTGCTCTCGGATCACGTGGTGTTGACCGACGACGCGAATCGCCGCTCTCCCGCTCCGTTTTACGAGTGCCTGGCCACGCTGTCCTGGCTCGCAGCGAGTACCGAGTCGATTCGCCTGGGCAGCGGCGTGCTGATCGGCAGTCACCGACACCCGGCCCACCTCGCCCACGCGACCGCGACGATTGATCGACTCAGCGGCGGACGGTTGATCGTGGGCATCGGGGTCGGCTGGACTGCACAGGCTTTCGACGTCCTCGGCGTTCCGTTCACACGTCGAGGCCGACTGACGGATACCACTCTCGAAACCCTGATCGCAGCGTGGACGTCGGAGACATACGACGCACCGGGCTCGGCCGGAACACATCGCGTGCACAACGGACCTCTACCGCTGCAGCAACCACACCCTCCGTTGTGGATCGGCGGCAACGGACCCGCTGCGATCGACCGAACCAACAGATTAGGCACTGCATGGCACCCATTGCACCCTACCCGGGGCCTATGCATCGCTGGAGTCGCTTCACTCGCCCCCGGGCGTGAGTTCGTCCCCCGCATCTACTTTCTCCCCACCGAAAAATCTGTCGAATCACCAGACCGTCCACTCGGGTACGGAACCATCAACCAGATACGTGCCGACATCGATTTTCTGTCTGAGATCGGTGCACAGACGATTGTGCTCGATACCGATCCTGGCGACCAGCGACTGCGCCGCTCAACCGACCACGATCTCGATCTGATTCGCATTGCCGGCGAAAGTTTGGGAATGAGTCGGGTGGCCGTCTTATGACTCTGCGGCCCAGCTCGATTCGACAATCCATTTCGACCTCGGCGCTGCTGTTCGACATGGACGGAACCCTCGTCGATTCGCAGGCGTCGATCGAGGCCGTCTGGTTCGAATTCGCGGACCGGCACGGCGTTGATCGGGCGGTGGTAGCGCAGGCACTTCCAGGCCGCATCGCTTCCGACATCATCGTTCGGGTTCTCGGTAATCGAGCAAACGTCGAATCCGAACTGAACTGGATCAGGCAAAGCGAAGAGCAGAACTCGCATCCAGTTCGCGCCATCGCCGGCGCCAAGGACTTTCTGGCGTCTGTGCCCCCGGAGCGGTGGGCGATTGTCACGTCGGCCCCTCGATCGATGATGGTGCGAAGGCTCACTGAAGCCGGCCTCCCGCTTCCACACGCGTCGGTATGCGCTGAGGACGTGCGCGTCGGCAAGCCAGATCCCGAGGGCTTTCTTGCAGCGGCGGCGCGCTTGAAGGTTCCCGCCGCCTCCTCCACCGTATTCGAAGACTCCTCGGCCGGCATGGCTGCTGCGGCCGATTCCGGCGCATCATGCGTTGCAATCGGAGCCGAGCCCGGACGAAACCTTTTGAGAGTGAATAACTTTACTTCACTACGACTCTCCCGAGAGAGATCGGAGCTCGTAATCGACGTGGTACCGGAAATATGACGGATACCGTATCGGTCGATCTGGGAGGTACGTGGCTACGCATCCGCAGCGGTGAGCGAACCGAACGGCTGCCATCGCCCAGCGTGCTCCGACAACCGTCTGCCACTCCCGATCAACTCCTGCGCGAGCTGATCGAGACACTGGATCGATATCTACCGCCGGGTGCCGCAGTGAACATGGCGTGCGGGGCCGCGCTCGACGAACAGAAGGGCGTCGCCTATGGATCCGGCCCATTGTGGGGCGGCGCTCCTGCCGGTGAGATTCCGTTGCTGCGTCTCCTCGAATCCCACCGCCCGGACGTTCGATGGACACTCGTGAACGACGTGACGGCAGGGTTGGCGTCGTTCGCTCGTGGATTTACACGTCCCACCGATAGGCGCATCGCCTACCTCACCATCAGCAGCGGGATCGCACTGCGGATAGCTGATGCAAAAGAGGGAGTGATTCCCGTGGACGCATTGGGGTTGCAAGGGGAGGTCGGCCACCTTCGTGCAGTGACGTCGGGGCCGGATACGGTGCGACAGTTACCCTGCGCATGTGGAGGCGTCGGACATGTCGCGGCGATCTCGTCCGGCTCGGCGTTGACTGCTGTCGCCTCGGCTCTCGAATTGCCCTATGACAGAGATTCGTTCGGTCCAGCACTCGAGTCAGGCGCCCCTGGTGCATCACTTCTGTTGCGCGTGGTCGTCGAGCCGATCGCCGAGCTGGTCAGAACGATGATCGCCCTCGATCCACGACTGGATCGCATCGGGATCGGTGGCGGGCTCGCCGAAGGTCTGTCCGAGATGTACGAGAGGGAACTGTGTTCCCAACTCGCCTCGGTGCGATCGTACGCGGACACGTCACTGACTCCCGAGAGAATCCGTAAGACGATATACCTGTGCCGTCCTCACGATATCGACACCCTGTCCGGTGCCGACGATATTGCCGCCGGTCGCCTCCGCGTAAGCAAGCTGTGAAAGAGGATTCATGACAACGCAACTCACCCATCGCGCAATCGTGAGAAGGGGCAGTCGGTCGAGCGTCGAAAAGCGGCCGACTCCAACTCCCGGGCCCGGCGAACTTCTCGTCGCCCCCGAGAAAGTCAGCCTGTGCGGGACTGACATTCAGATTGTGCGCGGAGACAGGGACGACCCCTCGCCCATTGTCGGCCACGAAGGCGCTACCCGCGTCGTCGAAGTGGGCGACGGCGTCACCGACTTCGAGGTAGGTGATCGAGTCGTGGTCAACCCGACGCATCCGCATGATTCATCGTTTCTTCTCGGCCACAACGTCGAGGGGTTGTTTCAACAACGCGTCATCATCGGCGTGCCCGCGGTCAGTGGAGGGTTGGTCACGCCGTTGCCACTGAAACTTTCCAGCGCACGCGCTACTCTCGTCGAACCGTACGCCGTCGTCAGGTATGCGCTCTCCTGCCTCTCACGCGAGTCACCGGAGACGCTGCTCATTTTCGGCGACGGTCTCATCGGAAATCTGGCTGCGGCCCTCGCACCCTCCGTTCTCTTCCCAACCGTCCGAGTAGTAATGGTCCACCGCACCGAACTCGGCATGGAGTGGACGACGAATCACTTTCCATCCGTGGTCAACTCGCTCGCTACCGAGAACTGGGTACGCAAAACCACAGGCTCGGTCGCTGTGCTGGTCGCGACTCACCGCGCCGGCACAGTAACGTCGATCGACACCGCTCTGGAACGCCTCGGCGATCGAGTTGTCGCCATGCATCCGATTGGTGGAGTGCCGGCCAAGGCCACGTCCGATTTGTTACCCGGGGTGGACATCGCCGGGGTGCGACAAGCCAACACGGGCGGACCGACACCACCCGCGATCACCACGTTCACCAGGGGCGCTCTGCGCGTTGCCTTGACTGGCAACAGAGGAGTCACGAACGACCAACTCGCCTCCGCTGCAGCTGCATTGACGAGCGTCGACGACACGATCGACACGCTACTCACACACCAACTCGGCATCGATGAGGGCACCGCATTGATGAACGTGATCTGCGAGAAACGGACCCGAGAGGTGGACGGCGAGTTGGTGATTCGATTGGTGGTGAATCTTGCGGGCCATTGAAGGTATTTGATCCGACGAACTCGGGGAACAACCAGCCAAGACCTCCCGCCCGAGATCCTTCACGAACTCGCATTGCTAGTGTTGAGGACGTGTTTGCACAGGGACCCAACGCGCTGACGGTAGAAGGCCAGTCGACGCTTCAACACATAGATTTCACTGTTTTGGATTCTTTTCGATTTCCCGACCGGCAGGGCTTCCCCGATTCATATCGCGCATTCATCAGGCACGCAGGTTGGGCGCGGACCTTCGGACTCTGGCTCATCTATCCGCCCGTCCTTCCCGGATTTGCGGACGGCTGGCAAGGGCGCGCCCGCAACCTCACCGCCCATCTTCATTCGGTCTACAGAGAAGGACAGGATGACGAGTTCGATTGGATGATCGAACCCGACGGCGATTGGTCACTCCCCGACTCGCTGCAGGTTTTCGGATGGAGCGAAAACGGTGACGCCCTCCTGTGGGACACAGCATCACGCGACACCGACGGAGAGTTTCCGGTTTGGGAATCACGCTCGTTCAACTCTCTCCACCGCCTCGGCGGGAGCATCCACGAAGCACTACCGTCCATTCGCACCCGGGCTATGGGCCTGTTCGGACCTCGCACCTCCGACATCGAGCCACTCCAGCCCACCCAACTCTGACGCGCGACCCAAATTATCGATAGGCCGCGGACACAGCCACGAATACGACACCTACGACGACGACCAGGGACAGATAGCCGAGAACGAGTCCGGCCACTGCCAATCCGCGCCCACTTTCGCCGGAACGGCGAATCTGGTTCAACGACACATGCCCCACTGGAATAGCAAGAACTCCACCGAAGATTCCAAGTACAAGTGCGACGATGGCCAAGGCATTCGTGCCGCCGACCACCCCAGGGAGCGGCGCCGCCACCTGCCTGACAGGCCCGAACGTCGAACGAAGGCTCCTCCCTAACAGCAGCGCCGCGGCCATATACAGCAACAGCCCCGCCACAGATCCGGCTATCCAGGCTCCACGAAACGCCGGCCCGTCGACGTCGAGGATCCTCCCCGCCGCCCTCACACCGGATCCTGCTGCACCGACCGCGATACTCAAATTCACTGCGCCAGGAATAACGGCAAGCATGGCAATGGCACCGACACCAAGCGACAATGCCGGGCCACCTCGGCGCCGCCACGCCAACGAACTCATCAGCGCTGCAAACAAAGTCACAGCGGTGCCCAGAAGCCCAGTCACAAATCCGACAACGACTCCCGTCTCGAAGTCCCCACCTAGATGACGAGCAACCCACTGTGCCCAGGCCCGCGCGAATGGCGGCCCGAGCGTCAGCGAGACAACGACCGTTGCAACCGCAGCGCACGCCACGACACTGATGACCCGCAGAATCCACCCCAGATAACCGGAATGCGAATTATTTTGCGCAACAGTAGTTTCCGAGTCGATCACCAGGATTCCTTCGTTCAGAGTGTGAGAACAGGTTGGCTCTAGCTGTCACTCCACACAGAACCGTGGCCGGACCGGCTCACTCATCTGATCAAGTTCTGGCGCCTGTGTCTGTAGTTCGTTCGCACGACCAAACCGGCGATAGCAACGATTACATATTTGTGTTAGCGTTGTTTCCATGGGTTCGAGAGCAAAGATTCTGGCCGCGGCAACCGAGCTGCTCAACACCTCCCCCAACGGCGACATATCCACCCGCGCCGTGTGCGAGATGGCCGGCGTCGGCGCCCCCGCGCTCTACCGTCAGTTCGGCGACAAGGACGGACTGCTCGCAGCCGTCGTCGAGGCGGGCTTCTTCGAATACCTCGAAGGCAAACGGGCTGCGACACCTTCCGATGACCCCGTTGCCGATCTACGGGCCGGCTGGGATGCGCACACCGCCTTCGCGCTCGCGCATCCCGCTCACTACCGCTTGATGCACTCACCTTCCGCCCAGAGCGCCGACACCGCTCTGCAGGCCCAGGCGCTACTTCGATCCGTTCTCGAACGATGCGCTGCGGCAGGTGTTCTGACCGTATCGGTCGACGTGGCTACGCAGATGGTGATGTCCGCCAATGCGGGCGTCGCTCTGATGCTCGTCGTCAGGCCGGAACAGTACCCCGATCCGACGCTGTCACAGCGAGTTCGCGACGGAATCTTCGCGTCCATCATCGACGAATCCGACGCCCACCCGGAAACCTCACTCAACAGAGTTGCATCTACTCTCGACGCCCAACTGGCCGCCGCAGATTCAACTTCTCTCTCCGCCAACGAAGTCGGCCTACTACGAGAGTGGCTTCGCAAGCTGTCCGATGCAACTGAAACCAGTTCAGGAGTTACATCATGACTGACACCACCACCCGCGTCGCCATCGTCACCGGAGCTTCCGGCGGCATCGGGCGAGCGACTGCAGAGAAGCTCGCCGCCGACGGAATGGCTGTCGCCGTGCACTATTCAGGAAACATTCAACGCGCCCAGGAAACAGCTGACGCCATCGTCGCTGCGGGCGGTCGCGCCATAGCGGTGCATGCGGACGTCGCCGACGAAGGTGAAGTCGCCACACTGTTCGATACGGTCGAGGAGGAGTTCGGGGGCATCGACGTCGTCGTCCATGCAGCCGGAATCATGATTCTCTCCACCGTCGCAGAACTGAACTTCGACGATTTCGATCGGATGCATCGGACCAACGTCCGAGGGACCTTCGTGGTCGACCAGCAGGCAGCCAGACGTGTCCGGCGCGGTGGTGCGATCATCAATTTCTCCACCTCCGTGAAGAAGCTGGCTTTTCCGACTTATGCCGCGTACGCCGCCACCAAAGGTGCTGTCGACGCGATCACTCTGGTTCTCGCGAAAGAGCTACGGGGACGCGATATCACGGTCAACGCCGTAGCCCCAGGCCCCACGGCCACCGATCTGTTCCTTGACGGGAAAGACGAAGCTACAGTGGAGAACCTGTCCAAGCTGGCTCCCCTGGAACGCCTCGGCACACCGATGGACATCGCGGAGGCTGTCGCATTTCTCGCCGGCCCAGCTCGTTGGGTCAATGGCCAGGTCATCTACGTCAACGGCGGCGTGATCTAGCGAAACCATCGCCTAAGGACCACACCTTGGCAATTCCGACAAAACAGTCAAACCAGTCGACTTTGGTTGTAATGTGCAAACAATGGATAACCAGGATCGAGGGTCCGCCCGGACGTCACGACGACAGTTCATCAGCGTTGCAGGGCTGGCGGCAACCGCGGTCATAACCCTCGCGACCTCCTCGACCGCCGGCGCCGCCGGCCCCACGGCACCCAATCCAGGTTCGCGGGTCGGCGATCCTGCTGAAGCCCAAGCGGTACAGCGCGTCGCAGAGACACTGCTGAACAGCGGAGTCCCCGGCCTTGCCTTCGCCATCGTCAAACCGGATGAGAAGAACCGCAAGGCGAGTGTCACCACTACGTACCACTACGGCCAGGCCGACGTCGAAAACGGCGTGAGAGTCACTCCACGAACGCAATTCGAGATCGCCTCGGAGACCAAGACCTTCACCGCTGCACTACTGGCGAAACTGATCTCTCGGGGAGAAGTCGGATTGGACGACCTGGCGAGCAAGTATTCGGATGGCAACCCGCTGCCGAAAGGCATCGGCGGCGAGGAGATCACGCTTCGCCAACTGGTCACCCACCGTTCCGGCCTGAGCGACGACCCGCCCAATCTTTCGGCGGGGTGTGCCGATCCCACACGATCGTGCACGGACGAGAAGGCGAAGTACACCAGAAATATGCTCTGGAAAGGACTCCAAGACGCCGGCGCCTTGGAGTTCGCCCCCGGTAGCCACTGACTGTACTCGGACTTCGGGTTCGGACTGCTCGGCACACTCATGGCCGACAAAATCATTCCGGGACAAGAGAAGCCACCATTCGCGGCGGCAGTCGCCCGCGAAATCACCGACCCGCTCGGGATGATGGGTACCGTGATCGAGACCAAAGCAACCGACCTTGCCGTTCCGTACCACCTCGACGGCACACGAGCGCCTCTGTGGAACAACACGGGTGCGATCGCAGGCGGGGGTGGGCTGGTCAGCACCGCCGAGGACATGTCGATCTGGGCTGCAACAACTCTCGGCTACGGAAACAACCCGCTCAAACCAGTCCTGACCTCGATGCTCGAGCAGATCGACACGCAAGCTCCGGAGAATCCTGCATTCGGAATGGGAATGGCGTGGCAGCTCCAACCCCCGACGCCGAACTTCCCACAACGGTTCGCCAAGAAAAACGGAGACAGCTCGGGATCCAACTGCATCACCCTGCTGGTTCCCGACAGCGGCTGGTCGATCACGATTCTGGCGAACGGTGGAAATGCGGCGATGATCGACCCTGCAGCCGTGAACCTGATGCATGATCTGGTTCCGAGACGACCCATATTCGGTAGCTCGACGGGAAGTTCGTCGGGCAGCGACGTCGGCTTCCAGACCGGGTCATTCGGATAGGCCCACTTGCCTACAGGCGCTACATCTTCGTCGAGCGCGCCATCACGAAGCAGTAGAGCCCGTAGGTGATGATGCCCAATCCGGCAAGGATCAGCAGCGCCACTCCGTACGGCTGCGCGCCCAGCGTCTTGAACGCTCCGTCGAGTCCGGAGGACTTGCCGGGTTCGGAACTGTTGACCGCAAGAAGAACCAGAATGCCGACTGCAGCGATGGCCAAGCCCTTGGCGACGTACCCGACGGTTCCGAGTCGGCGCACGAAGTTGCTGGGTGTGCCTTTCAGATCATCGAGGAAGTTCTGGCTCGCGCCCTTGTACACGTGGTACACACCAACGGCGATGATCGCGATCCCGCCGATCACCAATGCGATAGTTCCAAGCGCGTTCTCCATCAAACGCGCCGTGATCCCCGCACTCTGACCGCTGCTGGACTTCCCGCTACCGCGGGCGAATCCGAATGCAGTGAAAGCAAAACCGAAATAGACGAGCGAAATGCCCAGAGCCTTTGCGCGGTTGAAGAACTCTTTCTTCTTGTCGTCAGAGGACGGCGACGACGAGCTTCCCAACGCAGCTTCGGCCAATCTCCACAACGCCATGGCAAGGAAGGCCACGACGCCGACCCACAGAGCGAAGACACCCCCTGGCTTTCCTGCCAACTCGGCCATCGCACCCGATTGGTCCGCAGACCCGGATCCACCGAGAGCAAGGCGGATCGCGATATATCCGATCAGCAGATGAACCACACCGCTGACGACGAATCCGGCACGGGCAAAGCGCTCGAAGACATTGTTCTGTGCGACGTCAGCCGCCGTGGACGCGACGCTCTTCTGGTCGTGCGGTGACGATTCTTTATTCATCATGATCGTCGAACCATATACGGGCAGACGCTTCCCTCGAACGCCTGCATCAAGTGTTTCGAGATCAAGGGTTTCGAGGGTTCTGATCCGGCGTCGACCGCGGTTCTTCGGGGTTGGGAACCTTGGGGTCGATCGTGTCTGCATGATCTCGTTGCTGGTTCAGTTCCTCGCGAGAACTCGTCGCCTCTTTCCGATGCTGCGCTGCATGATGTTGCAGCGCAGACGCTTCCGCCGCTTTGGCGTCGGCCTCTGCCTGCACCATGCGCGCTTTGGCTGCTGTCTCTTCTGCCCGCGCCTCGCGCTCGCCTACTTGCAGTGACTTGTCTGCGACGTCTTCGCGGATCTGTTCTGCCTCGATGTGACGACGCTCGTCACGCCTGTTTCGCGCCACCCACAGGAGTGCGGCCACGATCGCTATCACCACGACCACGGCAACAATTATCCAGATAATGCTGCTGGTACTCATACTGCGAGAGGTACCCACCTGCGACTTTCTCACACGCAGGCAAACAAATACGCTGAAATTACAGGTCGGTCGGATGTGTGTTGGCTCCGCATAAAACCACGCACAGTTCACCGTCGGACGGCGGCGACACCGTTCCGTTCAGAACCGGAGCCAATGCTGCTGCGGTTCCCAACTCCACCAGAATCCGGAACTCCCGCCACATGAATGCCCGCGCCTGTCGGATCGAATCATCTTCGACCACAACACTGTCTACCGAACTCTCATGCAGTGTCTCCCAGGCGATGGCACCAATTCGTGTAGCCCCCAACGAGTCTCCGGCGATACTGTTTACTTCGATATCCACCGGACGCCCCGCATCGAGCGAGGTGCGCAAGGTGGCAGCCCCGGTCGGCTCGACGGCTACCACGTGATCTTCGGGACGAGCCGCCGCGACGATTCCAGAGACCAATCCGCCGCCGCCGACTGCAACGCAATACGTGATCGGTCCGGATGCGTCGTCTTCGATCTCGAGAGCGATGGTGCCGGCCCCACTGACGATGTCGGGCAGGTCGTAGGCGTGCAGTTCGAGCGCACCGCTGGTGCGTGCGATGTCCGCCGCAGCGGCAGCAGCGAGTGCATACCGGTCGCCTACCTTGTGAACGGTTGCACCCAACTCTCCGAGAGCCTTCACCTTGGCATCAGGCGCTGTCTCCGGCACCACCACTGTGCAGGTGAGTCCTCGTCGCCGCGCTGCCCACGCGGCCCCGATTGCAGCGTTGCCGCCAGACGCGATCACCACGCCGGCATCGGGCATGGTGCCGTCGGCGACCGCTCGTTCCACTGCATTGAGACTGCCGCGCACTTTGAAGGAACCGCCGTGCTGGAGGTACTCGAGCTTGAACAGAACCGGTACCTCACCCTGTGGCGTCGGTAGCGCAGTGCGAAAGATCGGAGTACGCCGCGCCAGTCCTGCGATACGAGTCCGCGCAGCTTCGACGTCCGAGCGCTCGATTGCCACTGGACCTGCATTGTTGTCGGCGGTGAGAGTCATGTACCAACCCTACGGTTCGCAACTTCGACCCGAAGCAGTCGGCCCATCGTCATCATGATGTCTGTTTTTCACCAAGGAATGCCCGCATCTGACCGAGACAATGCACCTCGGGGTGAATAAATTTACTACTACAAGCACAACGACGACATCAAGGAAAGGCACACCCCATGTCGAAGATCGCAGTATTCGGTGGAAACGGTTTTGCAGGAAGCGCAATCGCGAAAGAAGCCGCTTCACGCGGCCACGAGGTAACCGTCGTCGCTCGCAGCGCGCAGTCCGGAACCGACACGAATGTCGTGCAGGGTTCTGTTCACGACAACACGATCGTGGAGCAGATCACGGCAGACAACGACGTCGTTGTCGTTGCCATCCCCGCTCGCGAGATCGACGGCAAGCGCCTGCTCGACGCCGTCACTCCCCTCGCAGATGCCGCCACACGCAACGGTGCTCGCATTGCCGTAGTCGGTGGCGCCGGCAGCCTGTTGGTCTCCGAGGGTGGGCCGCGCGTCGTCGACACCCCCGACTTCCCGGACGCATACAAGGGTGAGGCACTCGCTCACGCCGACGTCCCCGATGCGCTCCGCGCGACCGACAGCAATGTCGACTGGTTCTACGTGAGCCCAGCCGCAGCATTCGGCGCCCATGCCGGCGTCGCTCCGAAGGGATCCTTCCAGGTGGGTGGCGACATCCTTCTGACGGACACCGAGGGCAACTCCGCCATCGCGGGCGAAGACTACGCACACGCTTTTGTCGACGAGATCGAGACTCCGGCACACCGTCGCCAGCGTTTCACCGTCGCACACTGAATATGAGCAACCTTCGTAGGCGCGCAGCCTGGATGACTGTTCCCGCTGCCGCCGCACTCCTGCTCACTGCGTGCTCCAACGACGCGGAATCCGCAACGCCCAGCAGTTCTACGACGTCCACGAGCGTTGTTGCCGAACAGGGCGATCAACTCGAATCCAACAGGACCGTCGTCACGGACTTCTACGAACTGGCGTTCAACGGCCGTCAGGTACAGCAAGCCGCCGACCGGTACCTTGGCGACGTCTACATCCAGCACAACCCCACCGCCGCCGATGGGGCAGCCGGATTTGTCAGCGGCATAGGCGGTTACGTCGAGGCCACACCCGGATTGCATGCCGAGATCACTCGCGTTTTCGCCGAGGGCGATCTGGTTGCCCTCCAGTCCCACACCACGTCTGCACCCGGCGACCGCGGCCAGGCGGTATTCGACATCTTCCGCGTCGACAACGGCAAGATCGTCGAACACTGGGATGCCATTCAAGACGTGCCGGAAACGTCCGCGAATCCGAACACGATGTTCGACGGACCCACCTCGTCGCCGTCCAAGTCGTCAGAAGTCTTGGAGCGCAACACGGCCAACGCGTTGACGTTCCTGCAGCTCGCCTTCAACGAAGGCAAAGCCGCCGAGGCTGCCGACCAGCTAGTCGGTCCGACCTACACGCAGCACAACCCCTCGTTCGCTGACGGCAAGGACGCATTTGTCACCGCACTGGCCGGGATCGAACCCGTTACCGAAGACAAGGCCACCAAGTTTCCACGGACGGTAGCCGAGGGCGACTTCGTCTTTGTTCAGACCTTCGCTTCGTCCGGTGAGGGAACGGCCGGCAGCGGCTCGATGGACATCTTCCGATTCGACGAGAACGGCAAAATCGTCGAGCATTGGGACGCCGTCCAGGACTACCCGTCGACGACTGCAAGCGGCAACACCGTGTGGGACGACGGTCGCTGAGACCTCGCAACACAAGTCAATGGAGCATAGGCACGATGGCGGGAGCTGATTCCCGCCATCGTGCCGTCTGCGCAGCCACATTCGACGGTACCGTTCACCCATGCCCCTGCGACGTTCGATCGCAATCGCACTCCTGCTGTGCGTTTCCAGCGGATGCGCACATGCCCTCGAGCCTGCGATCGCACGACCCCATGCCGAAATAGGCGAATCCGCAGTCTGCAATCTCCCTGACGAAGGTCGGTTTCTGGGTATCGAACCGCCGCCTGAGATCGCACAAGCGCATTGGTTGCGCAGCGGAACGGTGCCACCGGATTTCGAGCCCGCGGCGGCAGTCACCTGCGACGAATCGTTCGGCCCCTCGATCACCGCGAATCTCACGACCAACTTCTACGAGCACCGGTGGGAGGGAGATTTCACCGCTGCCGTCGCAAAGCTCAATGCACCGTCAGAGGGTCGACGTCGGGACCAGGGCAGCTGCCCAGTTGCGAGCACGGTACCGCTCGAGGATTTGTGGTTGATCGACGCACGGGGACGTATCGTCCGCCCGTCGTATCCGGTCGACGAATGTGGCTTCCAACAGCTGGGAGGACTGGTCGAGATCGAGAAGCTCGACGAAGTCAGGCGGACCGAGCACATCGTTTCGCTTACCTCAGATGCAGTCCTCCAACGGATCGGGTGCGGCACGGTTCGGTTGACGCCCACGATCGGTGAAGAACATCTGGTCGCCGAGCCCTACTGGGTGAGCGACGGCATCTGTCGGTACACCGCGGCCGCAGGCGGCGAAGTCATCTTCGCGGGCGCGACACAACTGAGTGAGAGCTTCGGCGAATCGTTCGAGCACCTACGCCGGGCGGACGCATGCTCGGAAGTCGCTCGAACCACTGTCGGTACCACCCTGACGCGTGCAGCGCCGGGCTATACCGAACCGATTCCGGTACTCATCGAATTAGACGGTTGCCAACGAATCTTGATCGAGGGACACGTGCCATTGCAGGCGTCACCCGAGATCATTGCGCGCGTGGCCTAGCCGACTGCAATTGCGAATCAGCCGACGTTGATTCGTTCTGTGTCGCCGTCGTAGTAGTCCAACAATCTCTGATCCATCACCCGGCGCCACAGCGGTGGAATCCACGCGATCACGATCATCACTGCGTAGCCGGCCGGAAGTTGCGGCGCTTCGGCCGCGCTACGCAGACTTTGGTACCGCAGCTTCGGGTTGGCGTGGTGATCGCTGTGCCGCTGCAGTTGGTAGAGAAACAGATTGCTCACGACGTGATCGCTGTTCCAACTGTCAGCGGGGCTGCAGCGAACGTACGAGCCGTCGGCACGCTTGCCACGCAGCAGGCCGTAATGCTCGAGGTAGTTCGCGGCTTCGAGGAAGGTGAATCCGGCAACTGCCTGCAGCAGGAGCCAGGGCGCGACCTCCCAACCGAAGATACCGATCAGCGTCGCGAAGAGGACAACACTCATCGCCCAAGCGTTGAGAATATTGTTCTCGAAGCTCCAGGTTCGTTTGCCTTTCCTCTGGAGTCGAGCGCTCTCGATGCGCAATGCCGAACGCAGCCCGCCGAACACACTTCGCGGCAAGAACCTCCAGAAGCTCTCACCGAACCGTGAGCTGGCCGGGTCCTGCGGAGTAGCTACACGCACATGGTGGCCGAAATTGTGTTCCACGTAGAAGTGCCCGTAGAGAGATTGCGCAAGCGCCACTTTCGCGAGCCACTGTTCGATCTTCTCGCTCTTGTGGCCGAGCTCGTGGGCCGCGTTGATACCGACGCCGGCGACGACGCCCACCGTGAACGACATCGCGATCTTCTCCGCGATTCCCATCGGAGCGTTGATCCAGCACCAGCAGGCGAAGACCAGACCGGCGTATTGCAAGGGGAGGAACGCGTAAGTGCACCAGCGGTAGTAGCGGTCCTTCTGCAGTCGTGGGATCGCATCGTCCGGCGGACTTTCGCCGTCTTCACCGGCCAGCATGTCGATGATCGGGATGACGATGACCAGTAGCCACGCGCCGGTCGCCCAGAACAATCCGAGACGAAGGTTGTCGACGAGAATCCAGGAGAGGAACGGGCTGAGTGGAATCAGCAATCCGAGCGGCCACAGGTACCTCTTGCGGTCGCGCCAGCGCGGATTTTCGCCGGACGGCGAGTCGGTGTTCTGGACAGCGTTCGATTCGGTACGCCGTGCGTCGGAAGTCGCTGTCATTCGCCGATCTCGCCTTTCGTCCCCTCGAACGATTCGCCCCACGCACCGTTCACGCTCAGCAAACCAGAACTAATGTCCGGACGGGTATGGTCCCGAAATCCAGAGCGCCCTGCTCGAAAGACGGCACGAGCGCTTGTACTCACCAAAAAACTCCCCCGCACATCACTGCTCACCCCGACAGTAGATACGGACAAAATACCCCACGGATCTGCGGGGATGGCGACCACCTCCGCACGTCGCCGAGGATCGATGATCCCTGCCAAGGCAAGGTTGAACCGCGTCGCCCTCGTCGAAGTAACGGTAACCGGCAGTGACAGAAATCATAAGCAGAGGACAGGATTTCCGCTCGTAGTGGCGACCAAAAAGACTGCGCGCCCTCAACTGGTCAGTTGCGGGCACGCAGTGAAAAGGTGAGCAAGCGTCAGAGCGTTGCAAACACCTTCGTTTTCACTTCGTTCAGCCAACCGTTCGCGGTCACGAAGTCTGTGACGCTCGACTGCAATCCGAAGACGTGCCCGGCCTGCGCCGCCGGCAGCCTCGTGAAGAGGTTGTCGTCGAGGACCGCCTGAACCGCCGCACTGGTCGACCCGTCCGCGTTCAGCGGATACAGCACGACCGTTACGCCGTTCAGGATGTCGGCCAACTGCTCCATCGGATAGGACGCGTATCCGGCATCGGTGTAATTGGTCGGAACACCGGGCCCGTACGCCAATCCGAGTTCGTTGACCACCAAATTGCCGATCGCACCGGTGGGCTGCTGAACCGAGAAAGCGCCGGGCGCGTCTCCGAGTGAAATGTGAATCCACTTGTTGGTCGCGATCACGTCGGCGTACTCGCCACGGACACGTTCGAGATTCTCTTCGTAAGCAGTCCGCGTCGACTCGAGCACGTCGGTCTTGCCAATTGCCTCAGCAAGCTCGGTGGTGATCTTCTTCCAGTCGCCTCGGCTCTCTCCCTTGACGATGACGGTGGGTGCAATGCCGGACAGACGGTCGAACGCCGCTTGGTCCACCTCGTCGGCGTCGCCGACAATGATGTCGGGATCCGCCGCAGCGATCGCTTCGAAGTTCATTTCCCCGAAAGGCCCGATGGTCGGGAGCCCGTCGACGAAGGCCTGCTGCTCCGGCGTGAATTCACTGATCCACTTGCCGTAGTCCTGCACAGCAGCCGGTTTCACTCCGAGGGACATGAGCTGCCAAGGAGTGTCGTACGACGCGGCGACGACGCGCTCAGGTGAAACCGGCACCTCAATGTCCCCGTACGCCGACGCGACGGTCCGGACGTCCGTCTGCTCGGAGTCGGCCGACGACGAGGAACAGCCGGTCACCACCATCGCACCTACGACGGCAACCGCCGCCGCTGCGATGACTCTGGAACCGAAAGAAAATGATCGAATTGCGCGCACGCAGAACTCCTACAGGGTGATTGTTTAGCCAACCCTAATTTCATTCTGCGGCACGGCACAAGTCCGATCGAGGCGCTTAGAGTCGCTGTTCGGACTAGTCCTGTAGCCAATCGGTCATTGGCGCGCGCGGATGATCGATCAGGCTTGCAAACTCCCCCGGTGTCACGCCCATCGTTCGACGAAAAGCCGCACCGAACGCGCTTTCGGAACGAAAACCCGTCTTCCGCGCCACAAACGAGATGCTTCGACCGAGTGCCAGAAGTTGCATCGCGTGATGAGCCCGCAATCGCATACGCCATTCCGAGAAGGTCAATCCGGTCTCGGCCGGAAACCTTCGTGTGAGAGTCCTCGTACTGACCTTCGCGTCGGTGGCCCACTCCTCGACCGATCGGGTGTCGGCCGGGCTGGCGACCAACTGATCTGCGATCTGCCGAAGCCACGGCGTCGTCGGCAGCGGTACATCGAAAATCAGTCGCGGAACGGGTTCGACGAGGTCGATGGCAAACGCCTCGGCTCGTCGACGAGCCGCGTCGGTCAGGTCGTCTCGGGTGAGGTGATCGAGTACTTGTTCGAGCAGCGGAGGAGTGGACAAGGCCACCACACGATCCAACCCGGTCACATCGGATGCCACCAACCACGTGCACGACAATTCTGTGCCGCTGCGCGCCGTCACCTCGTGGGGAACAAAGGACGGGATCCACAGACTGACTCCGCTCGGCACCGTGTACACAGTCTCCGGAGTACGGACCTCGAGAACACCGTCGATCGCCCACAGCAATTCGTGATCGCTGTGGCGGTGCATCTCCCACGTGAAGTCGGAATCGACGGCCAGCCGATTGGTCGCCAACCGCAAGTACCCGTCGGCACTGACGCGCAGCGGTCGAACGACGCGTTGCCACTCGGACAGTTCGTCGAGCGGACTGCTGATCGGGTAGTCGATCTGCTCGCTCACCGCAGCGTCGACAGTTCGGGATGTCCGAACAGGCCAGGCAACCCACCGGTGTGCAGGAAGACCGTTTTTGATCCCGCCGTGATGGCTTCGTCCTTCATGAGTTGGATCAATCCCGCAAAGGCTCGGCCGGTGTACGTCGGGTCGAGGAAGATGCCCTCAGTACGAGCCAAACATCGGATCGCGCCGGCTGATGCTTCCGTGAGCGTCGAATATCCTTGTCCAACTTGGTTTCGCAGGATCTGAAGATCTGCGGCTCGCGCGGTCGGACCAGGCATATCGTCCAACAACCCAGCGACAGTCGACACCGGGTCGGCAACAGCCCCGACGTCGACGCCCACAACTCTGTCGACGCCCAGATGCGCGACAAGGCCTGCCATCGTTCCACCCGATCCGAGTGCAACCACGACGCGATCGACGCCGGCGAGTTGCTGTTCGATCTCGCGTGCGCAGTCCACGTATCCCTGCGCAGCCACCGCGCTGGTACCACCGAAGGGAATGACAAAAGGTACACCGCCCGAGTCCGCGACGGCCTGCACCGCGGCGTCGAGCGCGGATGCCGTGTCCGCACCGGCCCAGACGATCTCAGCGCCCGCGAGTGCATCCAGAACGAGATTTCCCTGCGCGGATTCCGGCTCGGCACCACCGAGCACCAGCACACAACGCAATCCCAAACGGGCTGCTGCCGACGCAGTCAAGCGAGCGTGATTGCTTTGCGGTGCACCGGTAGTGATCAGAGTCGTCGCGCCGACGGCCAAAGCCTGAGCGCAGGTGTACTGCAGCTTTCGGATCTTGTTGCCGCCGCCGCCCAGGCCAGTGACGTCGTCACGTTTGATCCACAGATCTTCCGGCCCCAATCCGAGTGCCTGCGCGCAACGCGCCAGAGGTTCGACGGGCGTCGGCCAACTGCCCAAGCTGATCGGCGGAACGGCGGAACTCAACATTTGACGAGTCTAGTTCGACCGTGCACCTACAGGCTGGGCTCGCATACAGTCGGGACATGGGAACTTTCACGACGACCACACGTGATGTACCGCTGACCGTCAGCCGACCGGATTCGCCGAGTGAACCGAGACATGCGGTAGTAGTTCTCCAAGAAGCGTGGGGCGTGAACCAACACATCGAGAGCATCCTCGAACGCCTCGCCGATGCCGGCTACCTTGCCGTCGCCCCGCATCTCTACCACCGCGGCGCACAGACCTCCTTCACCGACTTCCCGTCCGCGAAGGATGCGCTCATGGCACTCGACAGCACAAGCATCGGCCACGACGTACGTGCCGCCGTCGACTACAGCCGATCCGAGGGAGCAGACAAAGTCGGCTCCCTCGGATTCTGCATGGGCGGCACCGCATCCCTGTGGTGTGCCGCCGTACCCCTCGTCGATTCCGCTGTCACGTACTACGGTGGCGGCGTTGCAGAAGCCCGATGGGATGGGATTGCCGCAGGCACCGAACTTGCAGCGCAACTGCAGGTCCCGTGGCTCGGTCACTACGGCGACCTCGATCCGAGTATCCCGCCGGAGAGCGTCGAGCAATTGCGCGCAACCGCGTCCGATCTCGCCCGGGTGTACCGCTATGCCGACGCCGGCCACGCGTTCAACAACGACACTTCGACCAGCCACTACGCCCCGGATTCTGCTGCCCTCGCCTGGACCCGCACTATGGAGTTTTTCGCCGAAACCCTGTGATTGCCAATGTAAGTCAGGGAACCCGCTTGACCACCGTGCCGGTGATCTCGTCCTGAACCTGTTCAGCCGTTACCGCTCGACTCTGCGCCCGACGTGATCGGGTGAAGTAGTAGATGCCGATCACGGCAAGAACAAACGGCACCCCGAACACCAAGGTCATCTTGAAATCCTCGACCCACAATGTCGTGACGAGGATCGCGACCATGAGGACACCACCCAGTATCGTCCCCACCGGGAAGAACGGAATCGTGAACGAGAGGGTTCGTCCTTCGCTTGCCATCCGCTTGCGAAAGAACCAGTGCGTCACGAAGATCAGCAGCCACGTCGCCATCGCCCCGAACATCGACAGCGAGATCATCAAGGTGAATGCCTGCTCGGGAAAGAGCACGTAGACGATGGTTGCGACGGCGATACCCGACGTCGACAGCAGCAAGGCATTGACCGGTGAGCCGTTGGCCCTGACCTTGCCGAGAATGGCCGGCGCGTCACCAGCACGGGAGAGCGAGAACATCATTCGCGAAGACACGTACAGCTGACTGTTCATCGCGGACAGCGCGGCGATGATCACCACGAAGTTCAGCACACTGTCTGCGCCCGGAATCTTCACAACCTGCATCACCGTGACGAAGGGACTTCCGCCGCTCAAGATCTTGTCCATCGGAGCGATTGCCAGAATCAGGGCAAGCGTTGCGATGTAGAAGACGAACAGTCGGACGATCGTCACACGGAACGCCTTCTTCACCGCCACCGCGGGGTTTTCCGCCTCACCGGCTGCAATGGCGATCATCTCGATGCTCAAGTAGCTGAAGATCGATACGATCACGGCAAACCACATGCCGGACAAACCATTCGGGAAGAATCCGCCACCGGCCGTGTAGTTGTGAAATCCGTAGTCCGGGTTCCCGCTACCGAACACTACGTACGCTGCCATCACGATGAACGCCACGATCGCGAAGACCTTGATCGTCGAGAACCAGTACTCCATCGTTCCGAAGGCCTTGACGTTGAACATGTTCACGCCGATCAGCACTCCGGAGAACAACACGATCCACAGCCATGACGGTACGTCGGCGAACCAGAACTGCATATATTCACCGATTGCGGTGACCTCGGTACCGACCGCGAGGACGATGCACGACCAGTAGAGATAGCGAACGAGGAAGCCGATCAACGGTCCGACGTAGAACTCTGCGTACGCACCGAACGAACCTGATGTCGCATGTGCAACAGTCATTTCGGCGAGGGCACCCATCAGCAGGAGGGCGATCAACCCGCCGATCGCGTAACTGATGATGACGCTCGGGCCGGCAAATCCGATGGCGAACTTACTGCCGAGGAAGAGTCCGGTGCCGATTGCACCGCCGAGCGCGATCATGCTCATCTGCTTGGGGCCGAGTTCGCGTTTGAGACCTGATTCTCGCTGCTGAATGTTTTTGAAATCACTCATGAAAGCTCCTTGCGAAAGGCGGTACCTCCCGGTCCGCGGAAACTTGGAAGAATCAGGTGACTGCGTCGCGCTCGCGGAATTCGGGGCGATCCCAGGACTTGTTCTCGAGGATGCCTCGCAACACGTCGACGGCGTTCCACACGTCGGCGTATCCGAGATAGAGCGGAGTGATACCGAACCTCAGCACTCCTGGTTCGCGGTAGTCGCCGATGACGCCCCGCGCGATGAGAGCCTTCATGATGGAATAGCCCTCGGGATGAACAAAACTCACGTGCGAGCCACGACGCTCGTGCTCGCGCGGCGTGATCAACTCCAAACCGTAGGCAGCGCAACGCTCCTCGACGAGGCTGATGAAGAGATCGGCCAGCGCGAGCGACTTGCTGCGGATGTCGGCCATGTCAGCTTTGAGCATGATGTCGAGACCACATTCGACGAGAGACAACGACGTGATGGGTTGAGTACCACTCAGAAACCGTCGTATTCCTGCGCCCGGTTCGTAGGCCGACTCCATCGCGAACGGTCGCGCGTGCCCCCACCACCCGGACAGCGGCTGGATTCCGGTGTTCTGATGGCGACGGTTGACCCAGATGAATGCAGGTGAACCCGGACCGCCATTGAGGTACTTGTACGTACACCCGACCGCGAAGTCGGCGTCGGCACCGCTCAGATCGACAGTGACGGCGCCGGCCGAGTGTGCGAGATCCCAGATCATGAGGGCGCCACGTTCCTGCACTGCTGCAGTGACTTCCGTCATCGCATACAGGTTTCCGGTGCGGTAGTTGACGTGCGACAACATCACTACGGCGGTGTCCGGTCCTACTGCTTCGGTGAGGTCGCCCGGTTGGTCGATCAGGCGTAGTTCGTATCCCTGATCGAGCAGCGAGATGATGCCCTCCGCAATGTAGAGGTCAGTGGGGAAATTGTCGCGCTCGGAGACGATCACCTTCCGGCTGGGATCCTGTGCAGCCGCGATGGACAGCGCGGAGGCCAATGCCTTGAACAGGTTGATCGACGTCGAATCCGTTACTACCACTTCGCCTTCACCTGCTCCCAGCAACGGGGCAAGTTTGTCACCGAGGCGGACCGGGAGGTCGAACCATCCAGCCTCGTTCCAACTGCGAACCAAGCCGTTGCCCCACTCGTCGCCGATCACTCTCGCGGCGCATTCCTGCGCGGCAATGGGACGCGCGCCGAGCGAGTTTCCGTCGAAGTAGAGAACGCCCTCCGGAATCGCGAACTCGCGGCGGAACTCCCTCAGGGGATCCACTGCGTCGGCCTTGACGCAGTCTTCCAACGAAAGTGTGGTTGTCGATGTCATGACGATTCTTCTCCTGCATGTGTCGGCGTTGAGGGTGATGAAGGCAGAGTCCGGAGCACGGCCCGTACCGGGCTGGCATCGAGGTCGAGGAACTTCAGCGGCAGTGCGATCAACTCGTAGTAGCCTTCGTCGACGTCGTCGAGGCAAAGTCCTTCGAGGATCGCGACGCTACGATCGCTTGCCGCGTGGTGCCCGTCCATGGTCTTGCTGTCCATCGGATCGAACGAGGCGCCGTCGATTCCGATCAGAACTCCACCGCGGTCGGCGAACCAGTGGGTCAGCTCCGGAGATACACCGGCGAAGTCGTTGTCCCACTCGCGTGGGTACTTCGGGTACGTCCTCAGAATCAGCCGTTGCGGCAGATGGCCGCCGAGTCGCTCCACCGTCTCTTCGACGGGCCTGATGCAGGCGGCACCGTCGACCCCCGTCATGTCGACCACCAGTGCTTCGCCGAGATAGGGCTCGAGGGGAACGGAACCAATGGTCGCGCCGTCGATGCGAGTGTGCGCCGGCGCATCGGCATGAGCACCGATATGAGGAGTGGTGGTGATTCGGTTGATGGTGACGGCGTCACTGCCGCCGAGGTCGGACGTGACAGCCCGGTTGAAGGCGGTATCACCTGGCCACACGGGCGTCGATTCGGAGATCGGCGGGCTGATGTCGATCAACCGCGCCCTCCAGTCGCCCGTGTGTCCGTCGCCCGCGTGTCGGCCGATCCTCGGAAGCATCCAGACCCCTTCGTCGCAACAGTCGACTGTGTAGATCTCGACCGTTTGATAATTCGATGTGTTTGGCAAAAGCTAGAATCATCGACGGGCGCGGTCAATAGTTGCTGAATATTTTCGCGACGGCAGGGAGAAATCGGATGATTAATGCGATCGAACGGGCGGCAGCCGCGGCTCGGCCGAATCATGTTCGGCTCGACGACGTCGATACAGCGATTCTCCGCGAACTCGTCCGGGATGCACGCATCCCCAACAACGCACTCGCCGAGAAGGTCGGGATAGCGCCGTCGACCGCTCTGGCGCGGATGCGCGCTCTACGCGAATCGGGCGTCATCAAGGGGTTTCACGCAGACATAGACCTCGAGCTACTCGGCCTCGAGATCTCGGCGATGGTGTCGATTCTGATTCACTCCCACGCCAGAAGTCGAATGACGGAAATTGCCGAGCACCTGAGCGGATTGGATTCCGTTCAGCGAGTGTTCCTGATGAGTGGGGACCGTGATCTCCTGGTACACGTGTCGTGTGAATCCCCCACTCGGCTTCGCGATTTCGTCAGCGCGCACCTCAACGATCCGGCCATCGCCAATACCCAGACCAACCTGATCTTCAGCGAACTGAGTCAAGGCGGCTGAACTGCAGCTGTCGCCAAGGCGTCTTCGAGTGCTTCCGAGATCGGCACCTCGATTCGAACTTCTCCCCACTAGAGTCGAACGGCATGTTGCCACTCGGGTTGTCCATGCTCTGGGAATCGGTGGAGCCGGAAGCCGCATTGAAGCAGCGATTCGGATTCAACAGCTTCCGCGCAGCCACCCATTGGGTCTCGGCGGTACTCGAGCAGACTTGGGGATTGACGGCCCTCGAATGCTCGCGAATGGCGATCAGTGACCAGAACGCGATCGTGTGGGTTGCGAGCGACCGCGGTGGGCTGGTGGTGAAGTGGTCGCGCGCCACAGAGCGCTTCGCGAACCTGGAGGCGTCGACGCGCCTGCTGAGCGCACTCGCCGCGCAGGGCGTGCCCGTTCCGTCACCAATCACGTCCCTGAACGGATTGGACCGGGAAACACTGTTGGACCGGGAAACACTGGAAGGGCCTTCGTGCGCAGTGTCGTTCACCGTACTGCCGGAGTTGGCGGGAGATTGGTTGGACGTGCAGGACCGCGCGGCGGTCCGTTCGGCAGGAGCATGTCTGGCAGAAATACACCGAACGCTCGGCGCCACCCATGTCGACGGATCGGTGTTCTCGTCGCGCAGCACCGGGTTGAAGGAGCGCATCGGTGGTTGGCTGGAGAATTTCGACCGCGGGTTCGCGCCTGAGGCAACGCGTAGGCTCACGAATCTCTTGGCGCGGGCGTCCGAGCTCGATGACCGAACTCAACTGGTACACAACGACTTCCGTGCAGCCAACATCTTGACTCGAAACTCTCGGACCACCGGAGTACTCGACTTCGACGACGTGGTGATCGACCACCGGGTGAGCGACCTGGCCAAGGCAAGCGTCTATCTGGGCACCCTGTTCACCGATTGGCGACCGACACCGATCGCGGTACGGCAGAGCCTGCGCGCCGGCTACGAATCCGTCCGTCCCCTCAGCCGATCCGAGACAGAATGGTTCGAGATCCTCGAACTGTGGCACGGCCTGATGTCGATCCCGGGTGAGAACGACACCGCCGGTTGGGCATCAGCGTTGTGACAAAAGTGGGGACGCCGGTACCGGCGTCCCCACTTCGCTTCTGACCACATCAGGATCCGGCGCGGATCCATTCTTCGAGATGCGGCGCCTCGGTACCGATCGTCGTGCCGTCGCCGTGACCGGTGTGAACCTTGGTCTCGGCGGGGAGCGCGAACAGCTTGTCGCGAATGGACCCGATGATGGTCGGGAAGTCTGAGTACGACCGCCCCGTTGCGCCGGGTCCACCGGAGAACAAGGTGTCGCCGCTGAACAGTTCCCCCGCCTCGGGCAGGTAGAGGCAGGTCGACCCCGGGGAATGGCCCGGTGTGTGGATGGCCAGAATGTCCGTACCCGCCACAGCAATACGCTGATCATCTTCCAAGCTCAGATGCTTCACCCCGGGGTGAGTCATCTCCCAGAGGACATCGTCGGCCGGGTTCAGGTAGATCGGAGCGTCGAGTTTCTCGGCCAGCTCCGGTGCAACGGTGACGTGGTCGTTGTGGCCGTGGGTGCAGACGATTCCGATCACCTTGCGTCCACCGACAGCGTCGATGATCGGCTGCGCGGTGTGAGCTGCGTCGACGATCACCACTTCGTTGTCGTCACCGATCAGCCAGATGTTGTTGTCGACGTCCCATGTTCCGCCGTCGAGGCTGAACGTGCCCGAGGTGACGACGCGATCGACTCGCAATGTCACAGGACCACCACCGAACGGAGAACCTCGCCGCGGTGCATCGTCTCGAATGCCTTCTCCACCTCGTCGAGCTTGATGCGCTCGCTGACGAACTTCTCGAGCGGCAGACGCCCCTGCTGGTACAGGTCGACCAGAACGGGGAAGTCACGCTCGGGCAGGCAGTCGCCGTACCACGACGACTTGAGGGCTCCGCCGCGCGAGAAGAAGTCCACCAGCGGCATTTCCAGCTTCATGTCCGGCGTCGGAACTCCCACCAGCACTACGGTTCCCGCGAGGTCGCGGGCGTAGAACGCCTGCTTCCAGGTCTCGGGACGGCCGACTGCGTCGACAACCACGTCGGCGCCGAAACCTCCGGTCAGCTCCTGGACCGCTTCGACGACGTCGTCGACCTCGGTGGCATTGATCGTGTGCGTGGCACCAAGTTCCGTGGCCCACTCCAGCTTTCGAGGATCCCGGTCGATGGCGATGATGGTATTGGCACCGGCCAGGCGTGAACCCATGATCGCTGCGTCGCCGACGCCGCCACACCCGATCACGGCCACTGAATCACCGCGTCCGACGTTGCCGGTGTTCATCGCGGCACCCATGCCGGCCATGACGCCGCAACCGAGCAGTCCGACGACAGCCGGATCGGCCGAGGCGTCGACCTTGGTGCACTGGCCTTCGTGAACCAGCGTCTTGTCTGCGAATGCGCCGATGCCGAGTGCCGGCGTCAGTTCGGTGCCGTCTTCGAGCGTCATCTTCTGCTCGGCGTTGAACGTGTCGAAGCAGTACTGCGGGCGGCCACGCTTACACGCACGACACTGCCCGCATACTGCACGCCAGTTGAGGACGACGAAGTCGCCCACCTCGACGTGAGTGACACCGGGGCCGACGCTCTCGACGATGCCCGACGCCTCGTGCCCGAGCAGGAACGGGTACTCGTCGTTGATTCCGCCGTCGCGGTAGGTCAGGTCGGTGTGGCACACACCGCACGCTGCAATGGCGACCACTACCTCGTTGGCGCCGGGATCGGGAATCGTGATGGGGACGATTTCGACGGGGGCACCCTTGGATCGGGCGATGACGCCGCGTACCTGCTGTGGCATGGCTTTGCTCCTGGCTTCGTGCGATTGAGGACGTGTCGTCACATGGCGCCGTGTTTTCACATTGCGATATGTGCACTCGTTGAAAGGTTAGCCCGAAGTAGGTGCCCGCAACCCTGGTCGAACTGACTGACCGACCTGGCCGAATGGACTAGGGTGCAGGCTTCACGCCGGCCTCGGCGCCCGCGGCGGCCGCCGCACCCCGACTCTCGACGCCCAATTTCCGCAGGACCCCGGCAACATGAAACTTGACTGTGCTCTCACTGACGCCGAGTCGCTCCGAGATTGCCTTGTTGCGCCGTCCGGCCACCAGATGCTCGAGTACCTCGAACTCCCGCGGAGCCAGTTCCGTCAGGACGTCGCGGTTCGGTAGGGCGACGGGCGCGTCGAGCGGGATGGTTGCGCTGATCCGGTTCCCCCACCCGGGCGTCGACTCGGATTCGACGGTTCCACCCAAAGTCTCTACCCTCGAACGTAATTGGCGTTCCACGTCGATCACGTCGGCTTCACCACCACCGTCGTCGCGGATGTCGATCGAGAGCGAAGCCGCGTCGAGGGTCCAGGCCACCCGGATTCGCGAGAGCGTCTGCTGATCCGACAAGGCCAAGACCGCGCCGCGGACGACCGCGCGGGCGCCGTGCGCCACTTCACCGGGTAACCCACGCCCGTCGACGGGTGGCTCCACCAACTCCAACGCGATTTCCCGATGCTTGAGCAGCGAACGCAATTCCCCACGCATCCGCGCAAAAGCGGTGGTGGTCGACTCTTCGGCCAACTCGCGGTGCACGTCGACGGCCGAACGCAGGCCGATCAGGGCCGAAGCCGCAGTCTCCCTGGCCGAGGTTCGAGCACGCGTGTCGTCGAGATCCGCCGAGCGCAGCGTCGCCAGCATCGTCTCGAGGGTGGCCGCATGCACCTCCGTCATCTCTGCCACGGTGCGTGCACGCTCGGACGACGCTGCCCGCGACTCGGCGAGATATGCCGGACTCGCGTTCCGCACCTGGAGCTGAATTCCGGTTGCAGTCACCGCGAACAGTGCCTGGATCAATTCGAGGGATGCCGCCTTCACCGGTCCGGGGTGTGGCGTCAGCACGAGGAGGGTGTCTGTTCGATCGAGCATCGCGAGCACTTCACGATCCCGGCCGGCGATAGCGCATTTTCCCCGAAATATCTGTCCGACAGTGAGATCCGTACGGATACGGTCGAGTTCGGCGATGGTCACACGATCGACGACGGCTGGATCCCCAGCGACCTTGCGCGGCCTACCGGTGCATTCACGGGTGAAGATCACCAGGGAAGTGTGCGGCGCCATGTCCGCGATCAACGTCGAAAATCGTCGGCCGATTTCGGGAAGTGGTCCCACCAACACGTCTCGAAGGGCGGTGATCAGTAGCGCATTGTCGGTGGTGCTCACCGTTCAACGATAACCATCCGGTTCACTGGTGCAGCGTGGTCTTCATGAGCATCACGTTGTAGTCGGACCACGTGGTGGCGAGAAAGTAGAGGTCCTGCCCCTGCGACCAGGGGTGCATGTACGCGCCGTAGAGTCCCGGAACCGCGTCGGTGCCGATCACGACGTCCGGTGCGCTCCACGGGCCGGTCAGGTCCGAGGCCGTCCGCAGCACCAGCGCTCCCCACTCGTTGGAGTACATCGCGACGAACTTTCCGAGATAGTTGTTGTACTGCACCGACAGTTCGCTGACATCCCCGTCGAGAACTACTGCAGCGGCAGCAGGATTGTTGGGGACCCATGCCTTTCCGTCCCAGTATTCGTACGCCGCGACGTCCGCGATGGAGGCTTCCTTGACTCGCGAGAGACGCCCCTCGCCAAAGCGTCCGGCGGGGGTGCCGAAGTTGTAGACGTAACCACCGTCTTTGACGAAGGACCCCATCTGGAAGTTGTCGTTACCTGTCAACGGCAGATTGGGCCGGGACGAGGCCGGTTCGATCTGCCAGGTCTCACCGTTGTCGTGCGAGGACGCGATCTGCGAGAAGTTGGTGACCCACTCGCCCGACCCTCCCCACGAACGTATCGACATGTAGTTGACGTACTGAACGCCGCCCACGGAGATACCCGTCGTCGGAATACTGCTGGTTTCGACGCCGGTGACTTTCAGACTTCCGATGATCTCGCGCGAGTGATTCGGTCGGTCGGTCGGTGAGGAGTCGATGTTCATGCCGTCGGACAGATTTCCGTCCGAGCTACGGAACAGGACGTTGCTGCGCCAGTCGCCGACCACCCCGGAGCACAGAGGGTCAGATCCGATACCGACGGTGTCACCGAAAGCTGTCAGGACCTGACCTGCGCCGTTGTCCCACATGATGCCCAGATCCGTGCCGAGAACGTTGAACCGCTCGACGGTTTGGTTGGGGCTCAGCGCGCCCGTGATGTACTCGACCGCCGAGGTGCGGCCTTGCAATTCCGGCAGTTTGCCATCCGTGCCGTTGAGCCAGGGAATCGGATTGGTCGGCCCACCTGATTGATCCAAGCTCCCGGTGACATTGCAATCCCACGGGGATGCATTGGCCTGGGTCGCCCCCAAGACCGCGGTCGACGCGAGTACACACGTCACTGCTGCTGTCGATATCTTCCGCATCCGGCGCATCGCTCCCCTTTCGCGGGGGGAGATCCGGACTCTACGAGGTGTGTTGCTCGACCGGATCGGTTCATCCACCCACGAGAACACAAGGTAGCAGGTAAATCGGTCAATCAGGACAAAACGGGCTTATTCGGTGGAGATGGATTTCAACCATTTCTCCATCACGGCTGCGGCAATCTCGAGCCCCTGCGACTCGGCTGCACTCAACTGCTGCATGAAGATGCGCGGACCGTCCGCTCCCAGCGAAGCATGCAGCGAATCGCGGTACTCGGCCAGTTCCATCCACTCGCGCGCTACCGCGGAGGACGCTTCGAGGTGAAACTGGACGGCGTAACTCTGCTTGTATCGGAAGAGTTGATTCGGATACTTGGCTGAACCAGCGAGCCGCACCGCGCCGTTCGGAATGTCGAAGGTATCCGAATGCCATTGCATTGCAGGAAATGTGGAGGGCAGATCTCCCCACACGGGATCTTGCCGGCCCTCGACAGTCAAGGTGATCTCCTCAACTCCGACTTCAGGCACAGCGCCCGTGTAGACGCGAGCACCCAGCGCCGCGGCGAGCAACTGCGAACCCAGACACACTCCCCACACCGGGACGTCGCTCTCGACCAGATCGCGAATGTATTCGATCTCGGATGCCAACCACTCGACCTCGCCCTGATCGCCGACGCCCATCGGCCCGCCCATCACGATCACGGCGTCGAACCGTCGATCGGCAGGAAGCGGGTCGGTGCCCAGAAGAACAGTCTGCACGTCTCCGTAGCTCTCCAGGACAGGCGAATACGCCGCTGGGGGTTCACACTGCGCGTGTCGTAGTTCCAGAAAATGCATGTAGGCAATTCCTCTCGAATCCGGTGCCGAAAGCCTATGGTTCTATTCGACATAAGGCACATCGACGGCGTCGGATGTGCTCTGCGCTCGAATCTCCGCTTTCATCGCCCCTTTACCGACAAGGAACGTCTGTGCGCGCACCACACCTCTTTTCGACATCGATTCGCCCGCCCTCAACTGCCGTTCGCATCGGACTCAGCGCATTCGCCTTGGCGTCACTTGCCGCGTGCTCAGGAACAAGCACCGACAGCGAGGCCGAATCAACATCCACCGCGACCACCACTGCAACCTCGACAACTCAACCCACGACGACTCGGGCTCCATTGACCACCTCGGTGATCGGTACGACGAATTCTCCACTGGCCACGACCCCAGTCGCCGCGGAAGTGACGCCCGCTGCAGCTCCCGCGATCATGCCCAACGTCGTGTGCATGAATCTTCAAGACGCGCAGGACACCATTCAGTCGTCCGGAGTGTTCTTCTCCAGAAGTGCTGACGCAACTGGCGCGGGTCGACGCCAACTGGTCGATTCCAACTGGATTGTCGTCGATCAGACACCCTCTGCCGGAAGTCCTTTCGGGGAAATCGAAGCCGTGCTCTCGGCCGTGAAAATCGGCGAACCGAACCCCTGCTGATCGGCTGAGTTCTCGAACTTCGCAATTCCGGGAACACTGCGCCTTACTTGACAACTACCTCCGACCTCCTTCACTGTAGTCAACATTACGAGTATCCAATATATTGGATGCGAAAGGTTGGATTGCAACATGAAGGTGCAACGAATACGGCAGAGCGCCAGCTCTCCGGCGTCCATGAGCGACCCCGTCATCGGAATACTCGGAGGCATGGGGCCCGCCGCTACTGCCGACTTTTACTCCAAACTCGTTGCGCTGACACCAGGTTCGACGGATCAGGAGCACCCCAAAGTTGTCATCTGGGCCGATCCCACCGTTCCCGACCGGACATTGGCACTCACCGAGAACGGCCCTGACCCCACTCCGTGGCTGATCCGCGGTGCGCGCGTTCTCCGAGAGTCGGGCGCGACGACGCTCGCCATCCCATGCAATACCGCCCACGCCTTCCTGCCCGCAATCTCGTCCCAACTGGGACTTCCCGTCGTCCACATGATCGACGAAGTCGCTCGGCACATCCGGACGCTCTCACCCGCCGTCACATCCGTCGGACTATTGGCCACCACGGGGACGGTCCGCACCGGGTTGTATCAACAATGGCTGTCGGAATACTCGATCGACGTCCTGGTGCCCGGACCTGCGATCCAGGACGAACTGGTGATGCCGGCGATCCGAGCAATCAAGAGCGGCAACGTCGGAGACGAGACCACCGACAAGCTCGTCAGGGCCGCTGATCTTCTCGTCGAATCGGGCGCGCAGGTCGTCGTGGCCGGGTGCACCGAGATTCCGCTCGGACTGCCCGCCGACGCCACAACCTGTCAGATCATCGATCCGGCAACAATTCTCGCCCGCGCTCTGCTCCGGCGGGTTGCGGATGCCCGGAGACACCCTTCGATGGTCGTTTCGGGCTGACCTGCAGCAGGGAGGCTGCAGAGTACGATATCCAGTATGTTGCGTGGCGGTAAACCGGTTGAGCGAGCACGAATGAGCGACATCGCTCTCGAACGCATTCGCGAAGCGATCGTCACCGGTGAACTGGCGCCGGGCTCGAAGATCAAGGACAGCGAACTCGCCGAGTATCTGGGACTGAGCAGAACTCCAGTCCGCGAAGCGCTCGCAAGGCTGGTCGACACCGGACTCGTGGAAGCGAAACCTGGTGCGTACACGCGCATCACCACCCTCGACCGCGGCGACGTCGAGGCAACACTCGCAGTCATCGAAGCTCTCGACCAACTGGCCGTCGTCACCGCTGTACCGAATCTCACCGACGAGATGATCGGGGCGATGCGTTCGGCCAACAAGGACTTCGCTGCCGCCGTCAAACGAAACGACATAGGCCGAGCCCTGACCGCAGACGATCGCCTACACAGCGTCATCATCGACGCTGCGGCAAATCCGCTGTTGAAGAAGCTGATTCACCAGGTTCACCCACAAATTCACCGCATCTACTACCGCAAGTTCTCGAGCCTTCTCGGCAGCCAGGACTCCGTCGACCATCACAACAAGCTGATCGAGCTGTGCGCAGACCACGATGCCGAGGCGGCAGCGACACTGTCGGCCGAACATCGACGCCATCTCGGCGGGCTGATCGGTGAACTCTTCGACGCCGACGAGTTCGCGCTCTCGGACTGACCGACGCCCGAATACAAGTTTCGGCGCTTGCCTATATTGGCCATTGCCGATATAAATGACTGGTGCATGCGTTCGACGTTCTCGGAGACCCAGTTCGGCGAAGAATCATGGAACTCCTGTCCAGCGGCGAGCGCTCGGCGGGTCAGATCGCCGAAGTCGTGGCAGCGGAGTTCGGAATCTCGCAACCGACCGCGTCCGGGCACCTGCGAGTGCTCCGAGAAAACGGATTCGCCACCGTCCGCAGCGAAGGCACCAGGCGTCTCTATGCCGTCGAGCCCGCGCCATTGCAAGAAGTGGACCAATGGCTCGACGGATTCCGGCAGTTCTGGAGCGGTCCTCTCGACGCATTGGCCACAGAACTCGCACGCGGGAAACGACGCGGCTCGAAGCGGAGCAGATCTTCACAACCGAATTCTTCCGACGAAGGAGACTCACAATGACCGAGATCGCGAACCAGGACACCAGCCTCACCGCGGTAGAGCGGAGCATGGGCAACCGCGAGATCGCCGAAGGTTCGGCTCGAACAGCCGTACTCAAGCGCCGCTACAACGCGTCGGTCGACGACGTCTGGGACGCCATCACGACCCCTGACCGCATCAACCGTTTCTTCCTTCCGGTGAGCGGAGACTTCCAGGTGGGCGGCTCGTACGCCTTCGAAGGCCAGGCAAGTGGCGAGATCCTGGCCTGCGACGCCCCACACCTGCTGCGACTGCAGTGGACACCGCCCGGCGATCGCGGATACAGCGATCAGGTCGAGATCCGGCTGACTGCAGACGGTCCCGACGCCACCTGGCTCGAGTTGGAGCACGCCTCCGTCGCCGATGTCTTCCGCAACGACCCTGACACCGGCTGCTACGGCGTCGGAACCGGCTGGGAAGGCCCACTTCACTACCTGGGCGAATACTTGCGCGGCACTCTCCCTGATGCGCCGAGCACCGAGTGGTACACCTTCGACGAAGCAGAGGAGCTTCGTCTGGCCAACTTCCGAGGGTGGGAGTGGGCAAAGATCGAGGCAGAGCACGGCGACCGATAACGCCCAATTCTTCGAAAACGGTCACAGGATGGCCGTTTGCTTTGTATCGTGACCGAGCTGGACGTATGTCCAGCAGTTTTGGTGGCTTCCTTTCGTGCCACACCTGCTTCGGTCCACGAGAAGAGAGCTCCACATGGCGCCACAACCCGTAGTCGACAACGCGGCCACGACGCGACGCACGCACATCATCCGGACAGTTCTCGCTGTCCTCGTCATCGCACCGCTGTCGATTGCGGCGTTCTACATGTGGGCACTGTGGGATCCGGGCGACACGGTCAACCGCTTGCCCGTCGCCATCGTCAACGCCGATGCGGGCACAGAACTCGACGGAACACGTCTGCAAGCCGGCGATGAAGTTGTTGCCGCACTCGTCGAGAGCGGAGACGTTGCATGGAAGGTCGTCTCGGAACAGGAAGCCGCCGACGGCGTCAACGACGGCACCTATTACTTCTCTGTCGTCATTCCGAAGACTTTCAGCGCGGATGTGGCCAGTGCCGCATCGGGTTCGGGCCGCAAGGCCGAACTCGACGTCTTGTACAACGATTACAACAGTCTGGTCGCCGGCCCGGTCGGTGAAAGCATCATCGCTCAGGTGCGCTCGGCGGTCTCCGAGTCGATCGGCGAGCAGTCCATCGACCAGGTGCTGGTCGGGTTGGGTGAACTCGGAACAGGATTCGGTGAAGCAGCAGCAGGAGCGCAACAGCTGTCCGACGGATCCTCCGAAGCGCTTGCCGGAACCAACGAGCTCTACGCTGGAAGCAAGGAACTCGCCACCGGCATGGGCGAAGCAAATCAGGGCGGCAAGGAGCTGGCCGCCGGAGCCGGCGAGCTGGCTGCCGGAGCTGGCGAAGCTGCTGCAGGCTCGGGCGAGCTGAGCAGCGGACTCAACCAGTTGGTCGGGGGCACCGACGAACTCGGCGCAGGCGCCCGACAGATCAGCGAAGTGGTCGACATGGTCACCACCCCGGTACTCGACCTCGCGGGGTCCTCGGACGCCGTCGTCGGTCAGATCGACGCCCTCACGTCGATGCTTCGAAACTCGGCCGATCCGGTCTCCGCCGGACTCGTCGAAGCCCTGGCTGGACTGCGGGCTTCCCTGACTGCACAACCGTCGGACGACGACGTGATCGGTCAGCTCGGCCAGCTTCGCGACGGCGCGCGGGAGATCTCGCGCCAACTCACCGATCCGAGCAGCGACTACCGTGGTGGGCTCCTTGCCGCCGCGGTCGGTGCAGGTGAACTCAACACCGGCCTGGGCCAACTGTCCGACGGTGCAGGCCAACTCGCTACCGGTGCACAGGAACTCTCCACCGGGCTGGGGCAGTTGGACACTGGAAGTATTGCGCTCCGTGACGGTCTCGGGCAGCTATCGGCCGGCGTCGGCGAGCTCGACGCGGGTAGCGCGGAACTCGCCACCGGTTTGTCCGACGGTGCCGCCCAGGTACCGCAGTTCACGGACGACGAGCGCGCCACCACGGCCAATCTCCTCTCTTCCCCGGTTGCCGTCGACGCGCGGAACAACTATCCCGCAGCCGGTTTCGGGCCGGGAGCCGTACCTGCCGTGATCTCGGTGGCACTGTTCCTGTGCGGAATTCTCACGTGGTTCGTCGTCCGCCCACGACGCGGACGTTCACTGAACTCGCACACCAGCGTGGTACGTGAGGGGCTGCGCCGCTACCGCATTCCCGCCCTGGTCACCTTGGTCGCGGCGCTCGTGTTGTCGGTGGTGTCACTGACCGTGGCAAACGTCGAACCACCTAGTGTTCTGGCGATGATCGCAGTGATGATCCTGGTGGGTGCCGCCGCGGTCAGCTCGGGCAGGCTCTTCACCGTTGTGTTCGGTGCCGTCAACGGAACCTTCATCGCTTTGGGCGCCTTGATGATTCAGATCTTCGCCTTCGGCGCGGTATACCCCATCGAACAGATGCCGACGGTTCTGCAGTGGCTGCACGCTCTGATGCCACTCACGTGGGCGCGCAACGCCATGCGCATGGTCCTTGTCGGATACTACGGCCCGAAATTCTGGGTGGCGGTAATCGCTCTGGCTGCCTTGGTGATCGGAGCCGTCCTGTTCACCATCTGGTGGCGCCGCCGACAAGAACCGCCGACCGACGCCGATGACGACGCGCCGATCACCGAGGAGATCGTGTACCTCCAGCAAACGCAAGCGTGAGCCGGATCAGCGAACGAGCGTCGTACGCATCAACATGACGTTGTAGTCGGCCCACGTGGTGGCAAGGAAGTACATATCCGAACCACTGGACCACGGGTGGATGTATGCGGCGTAGATACCGGGAACCTCGACCAGATTGACCAGTGTCTCCGGTGCCGTCCACGGACCGACCGGACTGGGAGCGGTTCGCATCACGATCGAACTGAACGCGTCGGCGTACATCGCCACGAACTTGCCGAGGAACTCGTTGTATTGAACGGAGACCTCACCGATGCGGCCGTCCATGACGGGTACGGCCGCAGCGGGATCGGCAAGGATCCAGCCGTTTCCGTTCCAGTACTCGTAGGCGGAAAGATCGAGGATCGCCCCCTCGGGCACGCGAGAAAGTCGAACCTCGCCGGATCGTCCCGCGGGGGTTCCGTAGTTGTAGACGAACCCGCCGTCCTTCACCATCGAGCTCATCTGGAAGTTCTCGCTACCGGCGACGGGGGCGACACCCGCGGGAAGAACCCCACCGATGTTGGGGCGCAGAGTTTCCGGACGAGTGGTCCACGTTTCGCCGTTGTCCGAGGAGGTGGCAATCTGCGAGTAGTTCGTGCTCCACTGCCCGGCCTCGCCCCAGTTACGCACCGACATGTAGCTCAGATACTGCACACCGTTCACTGCGATGCCGCTCGTGGGGATGCTGGAGGCCTCGACACCCGGAATCTTCAGACCGGAAATGATCTCACGCGCCTGAGCTGTGCCGTCCATCGGCGCACTGTCGATGCGCATACCGTCGGCCAGTACCCGATCCGAGCTGCGGAAGAGTACATTGCTTCGCCACTCGCCCACCAAACCGTCGCAGCCGGGGTTACGACTGAGCCCGGTGGTATCGCCGAAAGCGGTCAGAATCTGCCCCGCACCGTTGTCCCACATGATGCCCAGGTCGGTACCCAGGACATTGAAGCGATCAACGGTCTTGTTTGGACTGTATGTCCCGGTGACCTTTTCGATCGCGGCAGTACGACCGGACAGACCTGGCAACCCTCCGGTGTTGCCGTTGAGCCACGGCGCCGCATTGGCCGGACCACCGCTACTACCGACGCCACTGACTCCGACGCAGCCCGGCGCAGCCATCGCCGGCGAAGCCACCGCCGTGACGGCAGCAGCTGCCAGAGCAGCAACTACCCCGAACACCCCCAACGATCTCCCCGCGCGAAACATGACTCCCCCATGGCCGGGATTGTTGGTGTTGTCGTCGTCGTTCCCCCCGAACCTCGGACAATCTAGCAACTGCAGTCACAGATAACCCAATCCGACAAAGACGCGAAAAGGCCTGAAAGTCATAGTAGTTCAGACTTTCAGGCCTTTTCGGACAGAGAAGATCAGTCAGTAGGTCAGCGCGCTCCGCTCGCACCGCCGTCGAGTGGAATCACCGCGCCGGTCAGATAAGCCCCGGCACGTGAAGCCAGGAAGATGGCAAGACCTGCAGCATCCTGGGGAGTTCCGACCCTGCCCAACGGGACCGAGTCCGCCACAGCCTTTGCACTCTGCTCGTCCGCGAGGAGGAATGCCATCATCTTCGACGGGAACGGGCCCGGCGCAATGGCATTGACCGTGATCTGTTCCCCCGCAAGCGTTGCCGCGAGCTTGCGCGTCAACATGTGTACCGCAGCCTTACTGGCTCCGTACGAGAAGTTCTCCGAACCCGACACCACGAGTCCGTCGATCGATCCGATATTGATCACGCGCGCGGGATCTTCCGCCGTGGCTGCAGACCGCAACTGCGGCAACAGCTTCTGCGTCAGGAGGAAGATTGCCTTGACATTGATGTCGAAAATCTTGTCGAAGCCTGCGGCCGGAAAATCGTCGACGGGAGCTCCCCACGTGGCACCGGCGTTGTTGACCAGTACGTCGAGCGTCGGCGAAATCTCGGCGACCTTCGCAGCGAGGCTCTCGATCCCCTCGTCCGTGGACAGATCGGCCGGATGCGAGATGCAGGTGCCGAACTCCGAAAGCTCTCGCGCGGCTTCGTCACAGGCTTCGGCTTTTCGGGCCGAAATGACGACCGTCGCTCCGCCTTCGACAAACCCGCGAGCGATCATGTATCCGATGCCGCGTGATCCACCGGTGACCACAACGGTCTTGCCACTGACGTCGAACAGTCCCTCGATCAAGCTCATGCGACCTCGAAAAGCCCGGCAGCGCCCATACCGCCGCCGATGCACATGGTCACCACCACGAGCTTGGCTCCGCGCCGTTTTCCTTCAAGAAGAGCATGGCCGACCAGACGAGCGCCCGTCATTCCGTACGGATGGCCGACGGAGATACCGCCGCCGTCGACGTTGTACTTCTCGGGATCGATCCCGAGCTTGTCGCGGCAGTACAGGGCCTGAGAGGCGAAGGCCTCGTTGAGTTCCCAGAGATCGATGTCGTCGACCTTCAGGCCGTGAAGATCCAGCAGACGCGGAATCGCGAACACCGGTCCGATGCCCATCTCGTCGGGAGCGCAACCCGCGACAGCCATGCCACGGTAGATACCGAGAGGAGCCAACCCGCGGCGTTGCGCCTCGCCTGCCTCCATCAGCACCGACGCCGAAGCGCCGTCGGAGAGCTGAGACGAGTTGCCCGCAGTGATGGACGAATGAGCACTGACAGTCCCGTCGGCCAGAACCGGTCGCAGACTCGACAGCCCTTCCAACGTGGTGGAAGCGCGGTTGCCTTCGTCGCGGGTCAGCGTCACGGACTCGCTGCGGATCTCACCCGTCTCCTTGTCCTGCACCTGCTTGATCGAGGGCAGCGGGACGATCTCGAGATCGAACCGACCTGCGTCCTGGGCCGTTGCGGTCCGCTGCTGGGAAACGAGCGCGAACTCGTCCTGCTGCTCGCGGGTGACTCCGTAGCGCTCGGCGACGATCTCGGCCGTATGCAGCATCGGCATGTAGATCGACGGCTTGTTTTCCTTCAGCCACGGATCAGCCGCGCGGAAGTTGTTCATGTGATCGTTCTGGACCAACGAGATCGATTCGACTCCGCCGCCGACCGCGATCTGCATTCCGTCGTCCACGATCTGCTTGGCTGCGGTTGCGATGGCCATGAGACCGGACGAGCACTGACGGTCGATCGTCATTCCGGAAACCGAATCCGGAAGCCCGGCCCGCAGCACCGCTTGCCGTGCGACGTTGCCGCCGGAAGAGCCCTGCTGCAGCGCGGCGCCGAGGATGACGTCCTCGACCTCGCCGCCCTCGAGGCCCGCGCGCTGAACTGCATTCCAAATGGCATGTGCAGCAAGCTCTTGAGCCTGAGTGTTGTTGAACGCGCCGCGGTACGCCTTACCGATCGGGGTACGGGCGGTGGAAACGATGACAGCTTGCCTCATCGGGGAATCCTTTCGTCGAACACGAAGTGCTGTGCGCCTTTATTAACCGCCGGGGGTTAATAAAGGCGCACAGCAAGAATCAGGGCTGGAACACGACGCGACCGACCGTGGTGCCGTCGCCGAGGCGACCGATACCGTCGGCAACGTCCGTCAACGACAACCGCTCACTGATCAGTGGTTTGACCAAGCCGGCATCGGCGAGCCTGGTGAGCTCGACGTGGCAGTCGTCGATGGCCTGCTGGTTGTAGGCCTTGTACAGCCCCCAGTGCAGTCCGATGATCGAATAGTTCTTGATGAGAGCGTGATTGAGTGCCGGCTGCGGGATCGTGCCACCGGCGAAGCCGATGATGACGATCCGTCCCTCGAAGGCGATGCACTTGGTGGACTTCGCGTATGCGTCGCCGCCGACCGGATCGAAGACCACGTCGGCGCCCTTGCCGCCGGTGAACTCCTTGACCGCTGCCACGAAGTCCTCACTGTGACGGTCTACGACGAGGTCTGCGCCGAGCTTGCGCGCGTACTCGGCCTTGTCCGGGCCGCCGACGACACCGATCACCTTGGCGCCTGCCGCCTTGCCGAGTTGCACTGCCGCACTACCGACACCACCCGCAGCAGCGTGGACCAACAACGTCTCACCCTCAAGCAGTTGGGTGCGGCGATGCAGAGCGAACCACGCTGTCTGATAGCCGATGCTCAGAGCGGATGCTTCCGCGTCGTCGAGAGCCGACGGCGCCGGGAACGTGTTGTTCTGATCCAGTACCGAGTACTCGGCGAATCCGCCGGACGGCAGACTCGGATTACCGATCACCCGGTCCCCCACTGCGAATTTGGTCACCGATTCACCGACCGAGACCACTTCACCACACAGTTCGACACCGGGTGTGAAGGGCAGCGGCGGCTTGATCTGGTACTCACCCCGGCACATGAGGACGTCGGGGAAGTTGGCCGGAGCCGCCAGCACCTTGACCAACATCTCCGTCGCATTCGGGGTGGGATCCGCGGTCTCCTCCAACGCGAGCACATCGCGGGGTTGACCGAGTTCGTTGACGCGCCAAGCCTTCACAGCAATTCTCCAGACAGATAGTGGGTGAGTTTCAGGACGAGATCGGGAGGTCGACCAACTCGGCGAGGCGTGCCCGATGCTGATACGCGGTTCCCAGCGACAGCTGATCGCTCTTCGCCCGTTTGAGGTACAAGTGCGCCGGATACTCCCACGTCATTCCGATACCACCATGAAGTTGGACGCACTCCTCGGCAGCATGAACCGCGACGCCGCTGCAGAATGCCTGGGCCACCGTCGCTGCGATCGCCGCATCGGCGTCGCCGCGTGCATAGGTGTCCGCCGCATATCGTGCTGCCGCTCCCGAAGAGCTGACTTCGAGCCAGAGATCGGCGAGGCGGTGCTTGATCGCCTGGTACGAACCGATCGCCCGGCCGAACTGCTTGCGCTCCTTCACATACGCGAGAGTCGTTTCGAGGCACCACTGAGCTACAGCGAACTGTTCGGACGCCAGAAGTGCGCTTCCACAGAGCAACGCTTCCTCAACCGCTTGCGCCGCATTGCCGCTGTCGACACGGACCGACGACGACCCCGAGAACTCGACGTCCGCCAATCGGCGCGTCATGTCCAGGGACAGAACCGGCGTGACGGTAGCGTCGGCGATCCGAACGGTATGCAGCTCCAGACCGCTTTCACCCGCAACCGGAACAACAAGAACATCGGACTCGGCGACGCCGGCAACCGTCGTGACGCTGCCGACGAGTCCACTCGCCGTTGCCTTGACAGTAGGTGTGAAAGTTCCTGGTGCAGTGGACAACGGGACGACCAGAGCAGCCGTCGAATCCCCCGCTGCCAATTGACCGAGCACCTCGGTCTCGCCGGCCTTCAGCAACGCCGTCGTCGCCAGCACCGCGCTGGTGAAGAACGGAACGGGAGCGACCGCACGTCCGATCTCCTCCATCACGACCGCCGCCTCACGCGTCGACGCACCTGCCCCGCCCAGTTCCTCGGGTACCAGCAGTCCCGCCAAACCGAGTTCCGACGCCAGCGACTTCCACAGCCCGGTGAAGTCGGCGGACACGTCGTCGTACGCCGTGACCACGGTGTCGGCGCCGGCGCGCTCGCTCAGCAGTCGTCTGACGCTGGCTCGCAGATCTTGTTCGGTCTCGGAGTACAACAGATCGGCGCTCATCGGGGTAAGTCCTTCCAGGCGATGTCCTTGTCGACGCGATGCTCGGGCGGCAACCCGAGTACACGTTCTGCGATGACGTTGCGCAGGATCTCCGACGTTCCACCCTCGATCGAATTGCCCTTGGCTCGCAGGTACCGGTATCCGGGTTCACGCCCGGTGAAGTCGACGGAATCCGGTCGACGCAGCGTCCAGTCGTCGTAGCGCAGACCGGCTTCGCCGTGCAGCTCGAGGTCGAAACCCGAAATCTGCTGAGCCAAACCGGCAAACGCGAGCTTCATTCCCGAGCCTTCGGGGCCGGGCTGGCCGGCGGCGAGCTGCTGGCGCAGTCGCTCACCGGTCAGACGCGCAACTTCGGATTCGGTCCAGAGCCGCATCAACTCGTCGTGCATCGCCGGATTACGCAGCTCGGGCTCCTCACGCCAGGCCTGAGCGACCTTTCCGATCATGCCTCCCTCACGCGGTGCGCCCGAACCGATGGCAACACGCTCGTTGTTCAGGGTGGTGGTCGCAACCTTCCACCCCTGGCCTTCGGCTCCGAGGCGATTGGCGTCCGGAATCCTGACGTCCGTGAGGAATACCTCGTTGAATTCGGCCTCGCCGGTGATCTGACGCAGCGGCCGGACATCGACGCCCGGATCGGTCATGTCGCAGATGAAGTAGCTCAGACCCGCATGCTTGGAACGTGACGGATCGGTCCTGGCCACGAGAATCGCCAGCTGCGCATTCTGCGCGCCCGACGTCCATACCTTCTGCCCGTTGACTATCCAGTCGTCGCCGTCGCGGACGGCGCGGGTAGCGACGGCCGCGAGGTCCGAACCTGCGCCCGGTTCACTGAACAGCTGGCAGTAGACCGTCTCCGCAGTCCACAACGGGCGCAGGAACTTCTGCTTCTGCTCCTCGGTGCCGAAGGCAGCGATGGTCGGTGCCGCCATGCCCAGTCCGATCCCGTTCTTGCCGGTGGCCGGGCCCGGTGCACCGGCGGCCTCCAGCTGAGCGTTCACCTGACGCTGAAAGCTCTGCGGTACACCGAGCCCCCCATGACCTTCGGGGAAATGAACCCACGCCAGTCCGGCGTCGAATCGTGCGCCGAGGAAGTCCGATACCGACACGCTGTTCGGATCGTTCTCCGCGAGAAGCGTGTTCACCTTCTCGGTGAGATCACGCGATACTGCCTCTTCGTCGAAAGCCATGCCCATTCCTTCGGTTCGAGCGGTGAGCGGACGGTCAGTCCTTCGGTCCACCGGCGACGTAGACGACCTGACCGGAAACGAAGCCTGCGCCTTCGCTGACGAAGAACGACGCGGTGTGCGCGATGTCCTCGGGCTGTCCGACGCGATTGACCGGAATCTGCGAAGCGGCAGCGGTCTTGAAGTCCTCGAAGCCGACGCCCATGCGCTCGGCCGTTGCGGCGGTCATCTCGGTTTCGATGAATCCGGGGGCAATAGCGTTCGCGGTCACGCCGAACTTGCCCAGCTCGAAGGCCAATGTCTTGGTGAAGCCCTGCATTCCGGCCTTCGCCGCGGAGTAGTTGACCTGTCCGCGGTTGCCGAGAGCCGACGTGCTCGAGAGGTTCACGATGCGGCCGAACTTCGCTTCCACCATGTACTTCTGCACCGCACGCGACATGAGGAACGCTCCGCGCAGGTGGACGTTCATCACCGAATCCCACTCGGCAACGCTCATCTTGAACAGAAGGTTGTCGCGAGTGATGCCGGCATTGTTGATCAGCACGGTAGGTGCACCCAGTTCTGCGGCCACACGATCAACTGCTGCAGCGACCGAAGCCTCGTCGGAGACGTCAGCGCCGACGGCCAGTGCCTGTCCGCCTGCGGCCTTGATCGCGTCGACGGTTCCGGCACACGCCGCTTCGTCGAGGTCGAGCACGGCGACGGCAAAACCGTCTTCCGACAGTCGCTTCGCTACTGCCGCACCGATTCCGCGTGCTGCACCCGTGACAATTGCGGTTCTACGTTCCTGGCTCACTGGCCCTCCATACTTTCGTGATTCGACGGACACCGGACGATCTCGTCAGATCCCGGCCTGATCTGCAATTTCCCTGGCTTTGGCGACCAAGGCGTCAATACGTTCCACGGTGGGAGTTCCGCTCTCGGCGGCATTCTGCGGTTCGTCGCGGGCGCGACGCATCACGCCCTCGGCGATCACGGCAATCTTCCACAGTCCCAACGTGTGCCAGAACTTCAGCGCAGCAGGGTCCCGTCCGGTGGCCTCGAGATAGATCCGGGAGATCTCCTCTCGCGAGGGGAATCCCGGGAGTGCCGACGCCGGGAAATCGCCGCCGGTATTCTCACCAGCCGCCGGCCAGTACGCCAACAAGCTTCCGACGTCCGCCAACGGATCACCGAGAGTGCAGAGTTCCCAGTCGAGGGCCGCGACAACTTCGCCGTTCTGAGCGGAGGTGATCACATTGCGCAAGTGAAAGTCGCCGTGCACCAACGTGGTTTCGGTATGAGCCGGCTGAGCTGCAATCAAGCGTCGCGTGAGATCGTCGAGATCGGGGCATTCCCGCGTCTTCGACTGTTCCCACTGCCCACCCCAACGCTTCAGCTGCCGTGCAGCGTAGGGCTTGTGGCTTGCCAGGTCGTCGAGGCCGGCCTGCTCGAGGTCGACGGCGTGTATCTTCGCCAGCGTCTGAGCGAGCGAGATTCCGATTGCCCGGCGACGATCTTCCGACAACGCCTCCGCAAGAGGCATTCGGTCCACCACTTCGCCGTCCACGAATTCCATGAGGAGCAGCGGAACTTCGGTGACGGCAGGATCCTCGGTCAACCCGAATACTCGCGGCGAAGGCACGTCGGTGGATTCGAGAGCGCTCAGGATTCGAGCCTCACGCGCCACGTCGTGAGCCGAGGCCAGCAGATGCCCCAGCGGTGGGCGTCGTAGCACCCAGCGATTGCCGTCCTGATCGCGAACCAGGTACGTGAGATTCGACTGCCCCAAGCCGATTCGATCGAAGGACAACGGCCCGGAAAAGTCGATCCCCAGGCCTGCGATCCACCCGGTGACCGCTTCGGTATCGAGTCCCACTACTCCGACGCTAGCCACCGACGGACGCTCCCTGCCGGAACGGGAGTGCGTCACCCAACAACTGGCCACCGTCGATGGTCATGATCTCGCCGGTGATCCACTGGGCTGCATCCGAAACCAGGAAGGCAATGGCAGCGGCCACGTCCTCGGGTTCACCGATGCGTCCGAGAGCAGTCGACGCGGACACCGCTTCTTCGTGTTCTTTCCACAGAGCTTCGGCGAGTTTGGTTCTCACCACTCCCGGCGCAACGGCGTTGACACGAATCTTCGGTGACAACTCGAGCGCCAACTGCTTGGTGATGTGGATCAGAGCAGCCTTCGACGCGTTGTACGTACCGATTCCCGCCTCGAACGCCATGCCGCCGATCGAAGCGGTGTTGACCACGGAACCACCGTGCTCGCCCATCCAGGCCCGCGCTGCGAGGCCGGTCCACAGGACTGGAGCCCACACGTTGACGTCGAAAGTCTTGGCGAAGCGCGAGTGATCCTGGTTGATGATCGGCCCGAACGACGGGTTGGTGCCCGCGTTGTTCACCAAGATGTCGAGACTGCCGAAACGCTCGATCGTCTGCTCGACGCACTTGCGTGCAGCATCCTCGTCCGTCGCGTGAGCGCCGACGCCGATCGCGTTGCCGTTCACCTGCGCGGCAGCCGCATCTGCGGATTCCTGTGAGCGCGAAGTCAGTACGACGTTTCCGCCCGCCGCCGCAATCGCCTGCGCGGTCGCGAGGCCGATGCCCCGCGATGCGCCTGTGACGATTGCCGTCTTACCAGTGAGATCCAGTCCTGCCATGTCAGTTCGCCTTGACTTCGCGGTACTTGCGCAGTTCCTGCTTGGCGATGGCGCGCTTGTGCACCTCGTCCGGGCCGTCGGCCAGGCGAAGGGTGCGCATGTGGGCGTAAGCCATCGCGAGCGGGAAGTCGTCGGTGACGCCGCCACCGCCGTGAACCTGGATGGCGCGGTCGATGATCTTGAGCGCGATGTTCGGTGCCGCAACCTTGATGGCTGCGATCTCGGTGCGCGCTTCCTTGTTGCCCACCGTGTCCATCATGTGTGCGGCCTTGAGTGTGAGGAGTCGAACCATCTCGATGTCGATACGAGCCTCGGCGATCCAGTCCTGGATATTCGCGTTGTCACTGACGGGCTTTCCGAAGGTGATGCGGGTGGATGCGCGCTTGCACATCAGTTCCAGTGCGCGCTCGGCCATTCCGATTGCACGCATGCAGTGGTGGATGCGGCCGGGGCCGAGGCGGGCCTGGCTGATCGCGAATCCTTCACCCTCACCGGCGAGAATGTCCTTGGCCGGGACGCGCACGTCCTCGAAAGTGATCTCGCCGTGTCCTTCGCGGTCCTGGTAGCCGAAAACCGGCAGGTTGCGCAGGATCGTGACGCCGGGAGCATCGATCGGCACGACCATCATCGACTGCTGACGGTGGGTGGCGGCATTGAAGTCGGTCTTACCCATGACGATCAGAACCTTGCAGTTCTGGTGCAAGGCGTTGGAAGCGAACCACTTACGGCCGTTCAGCACGTACTCGTCGCCGTCACGGTCCATACGGAGCTGGATGTTGGTGGCGTCGGAGCTGGCAACCTCGGGCTCGGTCATCGCGAAAGCGGAACGAATTTCGCCTTCGAGAAGCGGCTTGAGGTACTTCTCCTTGTGCTCGTCGGTGCCGAAGAGCGTGAGCACCTCCATGTTTCCCGTGTCCGGAGCGGCGCAGTTGGTGGCCTCGGAGGCCAGGTGGCTGCGGCCCATGATCTCCGCGAGCGGTGCGTATTCCAGGTTGGTCAGGCCGGGGCCCCATTCGGGATGGGGATGGAAGAGGTTCCACAGCCCGCGGGCCTTGGCTTCCTTCTTCAAGTCGTCGATGATCGGCGGCTGAAAGTGCGGGTTACCGGACTCACGCATCTGCTCTTCGTAGACCGCTTCGGCCGGGTAAACGTGCTTGTCCATGAAATCGAGCAGTTCGGCCTGGTACTTCTTGGTGCGATCCGAGAACTCAAACACTGACATGTGAACTCCTGACAGAGAGGGAAGGAAAATTGGGGGCTCGATGTTCGAGATGGCTGTTGACACCCTCGACGACATCCGGGCCGTGAAATGCGTTCAGCATCAGCGATTCCGCACGCCTGGCGGAATCGGTGAAGGTCGAGTGCGCGTCGGCACTCATCTGAGATTTGATGACGGAGAGGGACGTCGGCGAGCAGTTCGCCGCGATGTCCTCGGCGTAAGCAATCGCCGCATCCAGAACGTCACCGCCGCTGACCAGGTGGTCGATCAAACCGATACGGTACGCCTCGTCGGCATCCACCATCCGGCTGGAAAGCAGAAGATCGACTGCTCGACTGTGCCCGACCAAGCGGGGCAACATCCAGGAGATGCCGTACTCCGCAATCAGGCCGCGACGCGCGAACGCGGTAGTGAATCGTGTTGCGCTCGAACCGAAACGAACGTCGCAGTACAGAGCCTCGACCATTCCGAGCCCGGCAGCGACGCCGTTGACGGCGGCGATCAGCGGCTTGCGGATGGTGGTCGGGAAATGACGGTCTCGCGGCCGGACAAGATCACTTTCGGAGACTTCGCCGACGTTCTTCAAATTGCCGAGGTCAGCCCCCGAGCAGAATCCTCGGCCGGAGCCGGTGACAACAATTGCTCGGACACTGGGATCTTCGTCTGCCATGGCCAGAAAGTCGTAGTACTGATCTTCGAGCTCGTTGGTCCACGCGTTGAGAACGCGGGGCCGATTGAATGTCAGAACCAGCACCGCTCCTCTCTGCTCGGAGAGGACGAGTTCCTCGGTCATCGTGTTCCCGCGAGGAGCGACGCCTGGTACCGGCGCATCCCGCGCAGCCAACGGTCGTAGTCGGCGCCCTTCTGCCGGTACATGTCCAGCACGTTCTTGTGCGGAAGGATGAGAAATTCTTCGGCATCCACTGCCGCAAGAACGATTTCGGCGCATTCGGCAGGCTCGAGAACATTGCCTGCCGCAAGCACGGCTCCGGTTGCGGCCTTGCCGACCGGATCGCCGGAGTTCTCACCTTCGTAGAGAAGCTTGGTGTTGACGCCCATCGGGCACAGGCAACTGACGCGAACACCCTGATCTCCGTAGGTGATCGAGAGCCACTCGGCAAACGCGACCGCGGCATGTTTGGTCACCGAGTACGCGGCGGACCCGACCTGACTGAGCAAGCCGGCCGCAGAGGCCGTGCTGATGAAGTAGCCCTCCCCGCGCTCCGTCCAGCCGGGGACGAGGAGCCTGGCAGCGCGAATGTGGGCGCGAACGTTGACGTCGATCGTCGTGTCCCAGACGTCTTCACTGATGTCGAGGCCCATGCCACCGGTGACGCCGGCATTGGCGAAGTAGAGGTCGACCGGGCCGAATTCCTTTTCCGCCTGCGCGATCAGGCCCGCAATGACCGTCTCGTCGGAGACGTCGCCACCGGCAGACACGGCCGCTCCGGGACGCTCCGCGTTGATCGCCTCTGCTACTGCCGAAGCTGCTGCCCCGTCCAGGTCAGCCACTACGACGCGAGCACCCTCGGCAGCCAGTCGCTCGGCCAGTGCACCGCCGATTCCCCCGCCGCCACCGGTGACAATTGCTACCTTCTGGGCAACCTTCATGAGCGATTCCTCTCGCTTGCGTCATACCTACGCGCTGACAGTGATCCACGTCTCCCCTCATGTATAGTTGAATCCGGCGTCAGTTTCAACCGTCGAATCGCGACGGTCACCCGAACGGCCCGTTCCGTCCTCCTGAACTGCGAGTAAAGGGATAACGATGACTGAAAACCAATTGCCCGTCCGCCCGTCCACCTTCGCCGAGCTCGAGAAGCTCATCGGCCAGGAACTTGGCCCGACGGAGTGGTACGACATCACCCAGGAGCGCATCAACGCGTTCGCCGAAGCCACAAACGATCATCAGTGGATTCATGTCGACCCGGAACGAGCCGCATCGAGCCCGCTCGGCAGCACGATCGCGCACGGACTCTTCAGCCTCTCGCTGGGACCCCAGTTCTCCTACCAACTCATCCACTTCGACGGCTTCGCCCACAGCCTCAATTACGGCTACGACAAGGTTCGCTTCCCCGCTCCCGTTCCCGTGGGATCCCGGGTCCGGATGCGCGCAACCGTCGTGTCCGCGGAGCAGTTGCCCGGCGGAATCCAAGTGAAGATGAGCCAGGTGGTCGAGCGCGAGGGTTCCGACAAGCCCGTCGTGGTCGCCGAATCCGTCGCTCGCGTCGTCGAAAAGAGCTGAACCGAAAAGAGCTGAACCGAGACTGGGACGCCCGGCCGCTCGAACATCGATGCAGCCGGGGCGGCCCACCTCGTCAGAGACGGTCGGGGAACTTCAGAGCGTTCGCCCACAGATCGGTCACAGTGGCGACAATCTGATCGAACTCCGGTGAACGCCCGTCCACCTCACCCTCACGAAGGGTGAACAGACTGTAGGCGAGTCGACTCACCATGCCGGACAGAGCAATCGACGCCGTCATCGGATCCAGCGCCGTGTCCGCGATGCCGCGGGACTGCAGATCTGCGATCCCGCGGGCATTACGGCGTATGAACGCATTGGCACGCTCGCTGCGGAACTTCCGGAACTCCGGGTCGATGTGAGCAACCTGCTCCATGAGCCCCATCAACTTCGCATTGCGTTGATACGCGGCCAGATACGCTCGATTACTTGCCTCGAGCACGGCGTACGGATCGTCCGCGCTCGCAACGCGTCCCATGCCCGGGTGCATCATGTCGTCTCGCGCGACCTCGAGGACGGCGGCGAACACCTCTTCCTTGTTCGCGAAGTACGTGTAGAACGATCCCGTCGCGCAACCGGCTTCTTTTGCGATGTCGATCAAACGTGCATCGAGATAGCCACTGCGCTCGAAAACCTTACGGGCAGCAGCAACCAATGCCGCACGCGTGCGTGTCCCCCGCTCGGTGGTCGGTCGATCCCGGAGCAGCGCGGGCGGAGCCACCGGTAAGGCGGCAATTCGCGATTCGTCGTCGAGCACGGTGCGCTCCTCATCCTTCCGATCAACATCATTTTCGGGACAATCCCAGCAGACTCGATGTTGACGCCGGATTCAAGTGTACGCTCTGGTGAGACCCAGGACACACAATCGGTCGATTCCTCCCGAAAGGCAGAACCATGGTTAGCGTTCTCGACCCGGTGACCCGTCACGCGGAAGCCACTCCGGAAAATATTGCAATTCGCGGCACGGATAGTCATTGGACATACCGACAGCTTCACGACGCGTCTCTGGCGTTCGCCGGCCGCATTCGCGACGAAGGGTTGAGCATCGGCGACCGGGTTCTGCTCGCGGCGCCGTCGGTGCCTGAATTCATCGTGGCATACATGGGGATTCAGGCTGCAGGTTGTGTCGTGGTGCCCATCAACACGATGTCGGCGCAACCCGAAGTCGAGTACGTACTGGACGACGCCGAGATTTCGCTGGCGATCGCCTGGCACCAGCTCGGTCCCGCAGTTCAGGATGCAGGGAGTGCGCGCGGCGTCCCGGTGTGGACGCTCACCGAAGAATCGGCGAAGGCCGACCATCCACCGGCAACGGTGGTCGACCGCGACACAGCGGACACCACGGCGATTCTCTACACCTCCGGTACCACCGGACGTCCGAAGGGAGCTCAGCTGACAGTCGGGAATCTGTTGTCTGCCGGTGAGATCGGCGCCGAGAGCAGCCGCGGAAATCCCTCGGACCGCACCGGTACCGGACTGCCGCTCTTTCACATCTTCGGCCAGGGTTCGGTCATGATGGCAACCTTCACCGGCGGCGGATCACTGTCCCTGCTCGCCCGGTTCGACCCGGCCGCCATGCTCGACCTGGTGCGTCGGGACAAGCTCACCATCATGGCGGGCGTCCCCACCATGTGGAATGCCATGCTGCACGCCGCAGCCGACGTGGACAGCTCCGACTTCGAACAACTGCGGATCGCAATCTCCGGTGGCGCATCACTTCCCGGTGAAGTCGCTCGCGCCTTCGAAGCACGGTTCAACTGCACAATCCTCGAGGGCTACGGCCTGACCGAGACGAGCGCATTCGGAACTTTCAACAGCATCGACCGCGTCGCAAAGATCGGATACACCGGCCGCGCCGTACCGCGCACCGAGGTCGAGGTCCGTGATCACGACGGAAATGTCTGCCAGGCAGGCACAGTGGGCGAGGTATTCATCAAAGGACCGACGGTCATGAAGGGCTACTGGAAGCGCCCGGCCGACACGGCCGCCGTCCTGTCCGACGACGGATGGTTCCGCACCGGAGACCTCGGCGAGACCGACGCCGACGGTGACCTTCGCATCGTCGACCGCGTCAAGGACCTCATCATCCGCGGTGGATACAACGTCTATCCAGGCGAGGTCGAAGAGGTGCTCTACCAGCACCCCGACATCATCGAGGCCGCGGTGATCGGTATACCCGACGACTACTACGGCGAGGAGGTTGCGGCGGTGGTGGCCGTGCGCCCAGGCTCCGACCTCGAAGCAGATGACGTCACCTCGTGGGCTCGGGAACGTCTGTCCGCCTACAAGATTCCGCGGGTCGTCCAGTTCATCGACGCGCTCCCGAAGGGTTCGACGGGAAAGATCCTCAAGCGATCGATCGACCGCACCGAACTCCTCGCCCAGAAGCAGAACTGAAAACACAGGTGAACCCCGGCGAGATTTCGCCGGGGTTCACCTGTCCATGCGCTCAGAGTGCCCTGTCCATGCGCTCAGAGTGCGTCGAAGTACTCGATCTGCGGGGCGCCTGCGAGGAAGGGCGCCATCGCCTTTCCCGCGGCCTGGAAATGCTCGGACGATCCATGGGCCTTGATCGCAGCACTGTCTTGATACAGCTCCATGAACTTGTACGAATTCGTATCCGTCTTCGAGCGGATCAGTTGATACAGAACCGTTCCGGGCTCTTCCGTGCGCACCTTCTCGGCAAGTTCGGCGACTACGGCTTCGAACTGTTCGCCGCTTCCGTCTTTGACGGTGATATCCGCGATGACAGCAATCATTCATTCCTCCAAAAGTGTTCCAGCAGTATTCGAGTGTTACCGAGAACCTACAGTTTCACTGCATGGGCAGTAGTCCGAACGTCGATTCCAACTGACTGCGAGTGCTTTCCGCATCGGTGTGGAGAATGCCGGCGATCCCCAATCGTGCCGCGCCGTCGAGGTTCTGTTGCAGGTCGTCGATCATCACGGCGCCTTCGGGCGCAACACCCAGCCGCTCGCACGCGATGGTGTAGATCTGACGAGAGGGCTTACGAATCCCGACTTCCGAGGAGATCACCACTTCGTCGGCGAGGTCCTCGAGCACAAAACCCGCGTAGCAATCACGCCCGAAAGCATTGGACACGAGCGCAACAGGGTGACCCGCCGCTCGGACGTCCGCAATCAGTCGCACCATCTCTTCGTCTCGGACAAGCCCGGCCTGCATACGGTCGACCAATCCTTCGCTGTCCACGACGGCGCCGTGCGCTCGTAGCCGTTCCCCGAATCCTGCTTCGAAGGCCTCCTGGTCGATCTTTCCGGATTCGTGATCGGAGAGCAGTCGCTTCGAGACGTCGTCGCGGGAGAGCAGGGTCAACGGAAGTCGTGGGTCGCCCCCAAGCGAGGCTCCGAAATCTTCGAAGGCTCGCAGCACACTGGAGGTGAGAACTCCACCGAAATCGACGAGCACTGCCGTACGCGTGGGTGTCATTGCTCCATCAGACACCAAACATGAACCCGGCGTCAACATCAATTTCGGCGTAGCGAGAATTGCAAAGTGTTGATCCACAACCGGTTGACGGTATCGAGCAGACCGTCGAAGGTCACTCCGGCGGCGCCGTCCTCGCCGCCGCGGGATACGAAGTACCCGAACGCAAGTCGACTGATCATCCCGGAGAGTGCCCGAGACGTCAGTAGCGGATCCAGATTCGCGTCCGCCAGTCCGGCCTTCTGCAGCTTCTCGATACTGCGCGCGTTGCGTCGAACAAACGCGTCAGCACGCTCGAGGCGGAGAACCCGGAACTCCGGATCGATGCTTGCTACCTGCTCGAGCAGTCCCATCAGCTTCGCGTTCCGTCGGTACGCCTCGAGGTACGCGCGGTTACTCGCCGCGATGACCTCAGCAGGATCCGCGCCTTTCGGAGTGTGCGGCATACCCGGATGCATCATGTCTTCGCGTGCCAACTCCATCACTGCCGCGAAGATCTCTTCTTTGCTCGCGAAGTAGGTGTAGAAGGTACCGGCCGAGCACTGCGCCTCCACAGTGATGTCGATCAGCCGCGAGTCCAGATAGCCGGACCGTTCGAAAACGGTGCGGGCCGCATCGATCAACGCTCGCCGCGTACGCAAACCACGCTGAGTGGAGGGGAGTTCCCGTGACACTGTCGACGAAGCATCTTCGGAGCCTGTGCGTGCTGCAGCCATGCTCCAGTTATACGTCAGACGCCCGCTACCGGTGACCGATAGCGGGCGTCTGCTCGAAACCGAAAGAGTTACTTGGCGTACAGGTGCGCGCCCGGAATTGCGTTCGGATCGTCCCGAACTTCCTTCGGGTTGGTCTCTTTCAGCACCCAGGCACTGAAGAAGGTCACCAAGCCCATGAGTGCCACGAACACGGCAACCCATGTCGTGGTTCCGGTCTTCGCGATAAGTGCTGTCATGATGAACGGAGTGCCACCGCTGACCGTGATCGCAGCCAACTGGTAGGCCAACGATGCTGCCGAGTAGCGCACGTTGGGTGCGAACAGCTCACCCATGTATGCCGCGATCGGCCCGTAGGTCATCGACTGGAACACGCTGCCAACCGTCACCGCGATGAAGAACAGCGGCAGGGACTTGGTGTTGATCAACCAGAAGTACGGGAATGCCCAGACCACGATCGCCGCGGCGCCGATCAGGATCATCGGACGACGACCGATCTTGTCGGACATCTTCCCGGACCACAGCACCACGCCGACTGTCAGCAACGCGCTCAGGAGCGAGATGATGAGCAGTGAGTTCCGCTTCAACCCCAGTTCGGTTGTGCCGTAGCTGAGCACGCCGGCGATGCTGATGTAGAACAGTGCATTGGTGGCGGCCAGAAGTCCGCAACCGAGCAGAATCTTGCGCCAGTGATCCTTGAGCGCCTGCGCCAGTGGAGCCTGAACGACGACGTCCTTTTGGTTCTTCTTGGCGTCTTCCTGCAACTCGAGGAATTCCGGTGTGTCCTCGACCTTCGTCTGGATGTACAGAACCACAGGGAAGAGCAGCGCGCTGGCGAAGAACGGAACTCGCCAACCCCAGCTCAGGAATGCATCATTGGAAATGGTCGCGGTCGCGACGAGGAAGACCAGGTTGCCCAGCACTACACCGAACGAGACACCCATCTGACCGAAAGTGCCTGAGAATCCGCGCTTCTTGGGACTCGCGGATTCGGTGAGGAGAAGGACGATTCCGCCCCACTGGCCACCGCAGGCGAGACCTTGGATGAATCGCAGTGTCACCAGAAGAATCGGAGCGACGACGCCGATTGCCGAAGCACTCGGGATCGCGCCGATCAGGAACGTCGCGACAGCCATCAGCAACAGGCAGGTGACGACGGCGGGCTTACGCCCATACTTGTCGCCGAAGTGTCCGGCGACCAAACCGCCGATGGGGCGGGCAACGAAGCCGGCCCAGAACGTACTGAACGAGAGCAATGTGCCCATCAGTGCGGATGAATCGGGGAAGAACACATGCGGAAAGACCAGTGCCGCAGCCGTTCCGTACAAGAAGAAGTCGTACCACTCGATGGAACTGCCGAGCAGTCCCGCGCCTAGAAGTTTGCGGTGCGCCTTCTTCTTCTTCCGTTCCTGATCGGACAGGCCCCCTGCCTGCGTGCTCGAATCCACTGCCGATCTCGTCATGGGTTACTCCTCGATGGGTCGGACGCTCGTCGCGCCGGGAGTTGAGAAGCGGAACCGGGCCAGAAGTAGAAACTGACACCAACTTCAACTCTGTGGCGTTGCGATCAGTCTGCGATACAAAAAGAGTGATGTCAATCACTGAAATGCATTGCCGCATAGGGGACTAAATCCCCTACCGATGCTCGTCAGCCACCACGACGAATGGCCGGCTCACCTTGTCGGCGGCCGGCAATTCGTTTGTCAGGCAGATCTAGTTCGGTACCCGCAGTTCACGACGAAGAATCTTGCCGCTCACTGTTTTCGGGAGGTCATTCATGACCTCGACGATGCGTGGATACTTGTATGCTGCAAGCCTTTCCTTGCAGAACTCGACCAGATCCTCGGTGGTCGCCTCGGCACCGTCCTTGAAGGACACGAAGGCCTTCACGGTTTCGCCGCGATACGGATCCATGACACCGACGACAGCAGCCTCTCGTACGGCGGGGTGTTCGTAGAGAACATCTTCCACTTCGCGTGGCCACACTTTGAAGCCCGACGCATTTATCTGATCCTTCATCCGGTCGACGATGTAAAACCAACCGTCGCCGTCCATGAATCCGATGTCGCCGGTGTGAAAACGCCCGTCCGGCATGGCATGTGCGGTCTCGTCCGGCTTGTTCCAGTATCCGAGTGCAACCTGGGGACCGGAGACCACGATCTCGCCGTACTCCCCGACCTGTACCGGCTTGTCGTTCTCGTCCACCACCTCGGCGTACGTATTCGATACCGGTACGCCGACAGCAACGGCCCCCGACGCCGGATCTACCGGCGCTTCACGCGAATTCGGCACCACGATTGCCGGGCTGTTCGTCTCGGTCAGCCCGTAGCCGTTGTGAATGTAGTGACCGAACTTCGCCCGGAACGCTTCCAACGCCGCGTGCGGGATCGGCGCGCCACCTGAATACACCGACTCGAGAGAGCTCAAAGATTCCTTCGAGACTGCGGCGCTGTCCGTCCACGCGATGAATACCGTGATCGCTCCGATGATCGCGGTAGCCCGATGCTCCGAAATTGACTCCGCTGCAACGATGGGATGGAATCGGCAGGTCAGAATCGTGGGCGCGCCGGCTAGGAGTGGAGCCGCGACGTGCCCGATCAACCCGGTGATATGGAACAGTGGCGCCACCGCGAACATCGCGCCGCCGGTTCGCAACCCCAGCCAGTCCCGATAGATCTGCGCTGCGAACACGACATTTGAGTGCGTGTTCATCGACCCCTTCGGCGGGCCGGTTGTCCCTGACGTATAGGGAAGGTAGGCAAGGTCTTCCGGGGACAGATCGACCTTCTCGGGCTTCTGCCCTCGATGAGCCTCGATCAATTCCAGTAGATCCGGAAATCCATCGTGCCGAATCCTGGACGCCGAACCGAAGATCCGTTCATCGTCGCGCGACTGAAAATCCAGTTCCGACGTGGTTATCACCCGTCGCACTGCGGTGCCCTCGGACGCAGTCGCCACGGTCTCGGCCGAGGACTCGAGACAGATGACTGCCGCCGCTCCGCTGTCGGCCAGTACGGTGGACAGCTCACGGTCGCGGTACATCGGATTGACCGGAACGACGACGGCACCGAGCTTCCAGACCGCGACTGTCGCGATCACGAACTGCGGAACATTCTGCAGGACAAAGGAAACTCTGTCTGCGAACCCGATTCCATCCTTGGCGAGGGCTACGGCAAGCGCATCCGACATCTCGTCGAGCTCGGCAAAGCTGACGGTCCTGTCGAAGTACCTGATGATCGGGGCAGTGCGATCGCGCTCCAGCGAAGCACGGAACATCGCGAGGGCGTCGACGTGCTCGATGTCTACGTTCGGCGGAGTGTCGGCGTCGTAATTGGCGAGCCAGGGCTTGCTCTCGTACACGTTGGTCATATCTCAGCTCTCGAAGTACCGACGTGGGTTGTCCACCAGCATCGCCTTGACCTGGTCTTCGGTGACACCACGTTCGAGCAGCGCCGGAATGACATCATCGCTGATGTGGGTGTAGTTCCAGTTCGGAAGTGCCGCTTCTCTTGCAGCACTGGGGAAGTAGTCGATGAAACACGACGCGTCATGCGCCAGAACCATCTTCTCCGCGTAACCGCGACGGGCCATCTCCACCACGGTGTTGACACGATCCTCGAACGACAGGAACGGTTCGAGACCGAAACGGTCCATCCCCAGTAGCGAACCGGCATCGGCCAGCGCACACAAGTAGTCGAGATCGGTGGTGTCGCCGGAGTGACCGATGACCACCTTGGTCAGATCCGCACCCTCTTCGGCCAGAACCTTCTGCGCGACCAGCCCGGATTCAGTGTGCGGATTGGTGTGCACGGTGATCGGCACTCCCGTTTCCACCTGCGACTGTCCGACCGCGCGCATGACCCGCTCGACGCCGGGGGTAAGGCCCGGCTCCTCGATGGCGCACTTCAGGAAGGAGGCTCGGACACCGGTTCCGGCGATTCCTTCCCTGATGTCCTTGACGAACAGTTCGACCATCGGCTCGGGGCCGTCGAACAGCAATCCCGGTCCGGTGTAATGGAATTGGAAGGGAATGTCGTTGTAGGTGTAAATGCCGGTAGCAACGATGATGTTGAGATCGACCTGCTCGTTGATCCGGACGATGCGCGGAATGTACCGGCCGAGGCCGATCACCGTGGGATCGACGATCGTGCTGATTCCGCGGGACTTCACCTCGGTCAGCTTTGCCACCGCGTCCGCTACCCGTACTTCCTCGTCCCAGGGTTCGGGGTAGTCGGGGTAGTTCTGGCGCAACTCCTCACCCAGAACGAAGACATGCTCGTGCATCAACACCTTTCCCAGATCGGCTGTATCCACCGGCCCACGAACGGTTTGTACTGAACTCATCGATCGAACCCCTGACTGTGATCGCCATCACTAACATGAGACAATGAGCTAGTGTGTCTCACGTGGCCAGGTTCGTCAATAGGCTCGATCCCCCGAGGCTCACCATTTTTCAACGGCCGAAATTGTGCAGTACCGGACAACCGGAGAGAATGTCCCGATGCCTACCGACCTCGAACGCCGACGCGCGATCGACACCGCCGCGAGCATGTACCTCGCGGAGGAACCACTCGACATGTCACTGCTCGCCGAACGTCTCGGCGTAGGCCGCGCGACGCTGTACCGCTGGGTCGGCAACCGCGACGAACTGCTCGGAACAGTGCTGGCCGAGGCCACCGAACGGACATACCGAAAGGCGATGTCACAGGCGTCGGGGCAAGGTCCGGAGTACATTCTCGACGTCTTCGGCCGCGTTATGCGATCGGTGGAATCGTCGACAGAACTGCGCGCGCTGACCAAACGCGAACCGATGGTGTTCATCAAACTCGCGATGATGCCCGGCTCCATCGAATCGATCTCCGCCTCCATCACCGCCGAAATCTTGCAGTCCCAGGTCGACGCCGGCCAACTGACGATCACGCTCTCGCCGCAAGTGCTGGGCGAAGCCCTCGTTCGCATCTGCGACGTACACCTCTACGCCCCCCTGCTCGGCCGAGAAAAGGCCGAGATCGAGACGGCCCTCGACCTGATCGCACTGCTCCTCGGCGTCACCCGCAACTGACACGCTTCGACCGCGTGAACACTACGGCGACACACCGGCCACCCGAGTCCTCAGACGTCTGATGAGTTGTTACTCTTTCGGTACCCACCCGAGAGGCGAGCCGTGTCCGACGACCACACAGGATTCACACTTCGCAGTGGTCCGCTGGTACCGCAACTCGAACAGTTGCTGCGCGGGCGAATCATGCATGGAACGTGGGCGCCGTCCGAGCGCATACCGAGCGAGGCGGCCCTCGCCGTCGAACTCGGCGTCGGGCGTTCCTCGATTCGCGAGGCAATCCGCCTCCTCGCTCGCGACGGACTACTCGAAGTCCGACACGGCGTCGGAACCTTCGTGGCTGCCGCGTCCGAACTCGAACACGTCGACGAATTCACCAAACTTCTTCGACGCTCGAGGATCCTCGAGGTCTTCGAAGTCCGTCGCGCACTCGAGATCGAGGCCGCCAGACTGGCCGCGGAGCGGGTACAACCCGAGGACCTCGACGGCCTGCTGCGTCGACTGACCATGCGACACAGTCATTTCGAGGGTGATGTCGAGAAGTTCGTCGACGTCGACCTCGACTTCCACACCGAAGTCGTTCGACTGTCAGGAAACGCAGTTCTGCTCTCGCTTTTCACGTCGGTGCGTCCACTCCTTCGTGAATCCCTCGTCGAGATGATGGCCCACGAGGCCGGCGTCCCCGACACCTCACATGCCCATGATCAGTTGGTCGAGGCCCTTCAAGACGCCGACCCAGAAGCCGCGGTAGCGGCAACTCGAGCAAACATCGACACCGTCCTACGACGACTGCGTGTGCTCGACGCCTAAGAGAGGTTAGTTCTCGTGCAACACCCCACCGGCACAGTTCTGTCGACCGAACACGTGGATCTCGTCCGCGACGGCCGATACTTGTTGAAAGACATCAACATTTCGATCGAACCCGGACAACACTGGGTCCTCCTCGGCGCGAACGGCGCGGGCAAGAGCACGCTTCTGAGCCTGCTCGGAGCAACCGCCCACCCGACTCGCGGTTCCGTTTACGTCCTCGGCCACAAGTTGGGCCGCGTCGACATGAGGGAACTGCGGATGGACATCGGGCACGTGAACCCTCGTCACACGATCGGAATTCCGATCACCGTCCGCAACGTCGTGATCACCGGCCTCACCAACACCACCGAGGTGATGCCGCGCTGGTCACCGACGCCGGAGCAAGAGGCTCACGCCGACGCACTGATCGATCTACTCGGAATGAGTCCGCGTTCAGACGCGCTGTGGCCCAACTTGTCCCAAGGCGAACGGGGACGAGCCCTGATCGCCCGCGCACTCATGGTCGAACCGCGCCTGCTTCTGCTCGACGAACCGGCGACCGGGCTCGATCTTGCTGCACGCGAACAACTCTTGACGGCACTGGACGACCTCCGCAATCAGAACCCGTCACTTGCCAGCATCCTCGTGACGCACCACATCGAGGAGATCCCCAGCACCACCACACATGCTCTTCTGATCAAGGACGGCGTCGTGACCGCCAGCGGCCTCGCCGAGGATGTGATCACCACCCAGAACATCAGCGAGTGCTTCTCGCATCCCATCGAGATCGAGCGTCGTGGTGGTCGGTGGAATGCTCAGTCGCGGCCACGCGAAAGAGTGTGACCGACAGTAGTTTCAGAGACGTCTGGCGCCGGGTCCCTCCCGGCCCAGTTCGTCTCCAGGGTTGAGCAGGTTGCATGTTTTCAGTGACAGACACCCGCAGCCGATACAGCCCGTCAGTTCGTCCTGCATCCGGTTGATGGCCTGCTTGCGATCCTCGAGGCGTTGATTCCACTCCGTGGAAATCTTGCGCCAGTCCTTCTTCGTCGGAGTTCGCCCCTGCGGCAACGATCCGAATACTTCGGCAACTTCGGCCAGGGGTATCCCGAATCTGACTGCCAACTGGATCAGCGACACCCGCCGGATCGAATGCCGCGGGAACTTCCTCATATTTCCTGCCGTCCGCTCCGCAGGAACCAGACCGAGTGTTTCGTAGTAGCGCACAGCCGACACGGCGACGCCAGTGCGCTCCGATACCTCGCCGATCGAGAGAAGTTCGTCACTCTTACGGATCATTCTGCCTCCCAATGGCTGCGCGACATTGACCTGAAGCGCACTCGAGATTCTACCTTCGACAACATGCACTCCCCCACCGATGCTCCCACCGGAACCTGGCGGCAGCTCCTGAGCGGTCGATACCTCGGCACCGCTACCGTCCTCGCAGGCGGCGTTGCGCTGTACGCGACCAACGTCTACCTGACGACCAGCCTGCTTCCGACTGCCATCGACGACATCGGCGGTCAGCAGTACTACGCCTGGACCGCGACGGTCTTCCTCATTGCTTCCGTCATCTCTTCGATGTTGGTCACCAACGTCCTCGCTGCCAGGGGACCGCGCGGGGCCTACCTGATCGGCCTCGCGATCTTCGCGCTCGGCACCGTTGTCTGTGCGGTCAGCCCGACGATGGAATTGCTGTTGGTCGGCCGCACGATCCAGGGTTCGGGCGGTGGCCTGCTGGCCGGTCTCGGTTACGCCGTCATCAATGCCGCGCTCCCCAGACATCTGTGGACTCGCGGGGCCGCGCTGGTTTCGGCGATGTGGGGAGTCGGCACCTTCGCCGGCCCTGCAATCGGCGGTGTCTTTGCTCAGTTCGGAGCCTGGCGATGGGCTTTCGGCGTCCTGGTCATCGCGACGATCGCAGTCGCCGCTCTCGTCCCCAGCGCGCTACCGGCACATGAACCGGGCAGCACCACCAGTAGCCCGGTGCCGGTCCTCTCGCTGGCATTGCTGACTGCGGCAGCTTTGCTGGTCAGCGTTGCCGGAATTCTGTCCAACCTCGCCGTGACCGCCGCAATGGTTCTCGCCGCTGTGCTGCTACTGATCGCCTTTGTCGCCGCTGACCGTCGCTCGCGCCACGGCGTACTACCGCCGTCGACGTTCAACGCGTCGTCCCTCAAATGGGTGTACCTGACCATCGTCGTCCTCGCTGTCGCGTCGACCGTCGAGACGTTCATTCCACTCTTCGGGCAACGACTTGCCGGCCTGGCGCCTCTCGCGGCCGGATTCCTCGGGGCCGCACTCGCTCTCGGCTGGACTCTCGGCGAAATCCCGAGCGCCTCGGCCACGACCCCTCGTATCGTGCGACGAATCGTTGTCAGCGGTCCGATCCTCGTCGCGATCGGGTTGGGCATCATGGCAGCATTTCTCACCGAACACGCCGGCGCCGGTGCGATGGTCGCGTGGGTGATCGGACTGCTGTTCGCCGGCGTCGGAATCGGCATCGCCTGGCCTCATCTTGCAGTCGGGGCGATGACCTCGGTCACCGATCCCGGAGAAGGTGCGCGTGCCTCGGCTGCCATCAACACCGTTCAGCTGATCGCCAATGCCTTCGGTGCAGCCCTGGCCGGAGTGCTGGTCAACATCGGCGAACCGTCGACGCTTCGTTCTGCGCAATTGCTTCTCTTCACCTTCGCCGCTGTCTCGATCATCGGCATTGCCGTGGCAGCTCGCGCACTTCCGCGAACGCCCGACAAAATCGGCAGCCCCGAAATCGTTCACGACGCTCGCTAAACTGTGAGAAACCCACACGGAGGAGTTGGCCAGTGACAGAACCGGATCCGGGCACAGTGGAAACCGACTTCCCGAAGACGGGAGCTCCCGCACAGCGCGCGCTGATCGCAGCGGGTTACACCCATCTCGCGCAGCTGACGTCCGTGTCCGAGAAGGAACTCGGCGCTTTGCACGGGATGGGACCGAAGGCCTTGAGGATTCTGCGCGAAGCACTCGCCGAACGTGGTCTGAGCTTCGCCGACTGAGCTCTCACATCAGACCAAGCTCGCCCGCACCTGGTTGCCACCTTCGCGCTTCGCTTCGTACATCACCGAGTCCGCGACGCGGAAGAGTTCGGCAAAAGCAGCGTCGACGGACTCACCCGGATTCCGGGGCGCGGTGCGGACCGCCATTCCGATGCTCGCGCTCGTCGGAGGGTCATCGTTCGCTCCGTCCATCGCGGAGCGGATCTGTCCTTCCAGCCTGGAGATCACGCTGACCGGTACCCGTTCGACCACGACGAACTCGTCACCGCCCATACGAGCAGTCAAGGCGGACTGGGTTGTCCACAAACGGATGCGCAGTGCAGTTCGCATGATCGTGCTGTCTCCTACGTCATGGCCGTGAACGTCGTTGATCGTCTTGAAGCGATCGAGGTCGATCACCACTACGAGCAGTGCATCCGCTTCGGTGACCGGAGCGCCCATCAAGTCATTCACCCGACGCGCCAATCCGCGACGGTTGAGCAGTCCGGTCAACGGGTCGATGTCGGAGGTAGTGGCATCCGAACCCAGGACCGCCAGAACAATCTGTGACACAACAGGAATCACGATGATCGTAGCCAGCACAACCGAGATCTTCGCCAGTCCCAAGCCGACGTCCGCTGCTGGCCCGAACAACAAAGTCCACCCCGAAAGCACCGTGACGGTCGAGGCGAAGACCAAGTGACCGACTTGGAGTTTCGGATTGTGGAAGAACGCGATGTAGCCGCCGATCGACGCGAAAACGACGCACGCGATGAGTCGTCCCAGCGGTTCCGAGTCGGTTGCGGCTGCCGCCGCAATCGCGACGTCGGAACCCACGACAAAGGTGTACGACCACAGCGGCGTAGGCGGAAACAGCCACCAGATCAGGGCCGCGCCGAGGCACAGCGCGATGACCGCCAGATTGACCGCTCGCCAGAACGTACCTTGCGGACCGACGTCACTGAATCGCGCCGACAGCAACACCAGCCCCATCCAGAATGCTGTTCCGCCGACCAGCGCCCGGCAGGAAGTCAAGAACCCGCGGTCCTCGAGGTACCTGCTGAAACTGTGGAACTGGTCCGGCAACTGCCACCAGCGCATGACGACGTCGACCAAACCGTTCATCGCCGATCAGCCGATGCAGCTCCGCAACTTTTGGGCGTACTTCGACGAAACGGACTCGCTGATTTCCCCCCGGAACACACTGGCATATCCGGCAGCATAGTCAGCGGCGACAGACAAAACCGTTCTGCCGGATTTGAATCGGTCGATCAACTCAAAGCGTCGTAGGCCGCCGATACGTACTGCGCCGATCTCTCGGAACCGAGCAGACCCGGCCCCATCTTGTTCATCACGTACGAGAACGTCATGCGCTTCTCGGTGTCGATGATGATCTGCGAGCCACCCCAACCTCCCCAGAAGCAGATTCGCCCCTCCGGAATGAACGGGACGGACTCGGGCGTCGGCAATCCGAATCCGACGCCGAAGCGGACCGGCACGCCGAGGACGAGGTCGACCCCGTACGACTGCTCCTCGAAGATCTTGTCGATCGTTTCCTCCGACAGCAAGCGAACGTCACCGACCTTGCCACCGCACGCGATCACCGATTGGATCCTTGCGAGTGCCCTCGCATTCGAATGACCGTTGGCCGCACCGATCTCGGCGGCGCGCCACCCGTCGGTCCACGAACCTGTAGCGTCAGCCGGCGGCGCGGTGAATGTCTTCACCATGATGTTGTCCATCCCGAGTGCCGCGATGTCGATCGGCAAAGGCGGTGGCGCAATCACATTCGAGACTCGCCCGTATTCCGACTTCGGCAAGCCCAGGCGGAAATCAGCATCGAGCGGGCCGGCGATTTCCTCGTCGATGAAGCTACCGAGGGTTCGTCCGTCGATGCGCCTGACGACCTCGCCGATCAGGTGGCCGTAGTTGAGGGCGTGGTATCCGGATGCCGTACCCGGTTCCCACCACGGAGCCTGCGTCGCCAACCGGGCGGTGGCATATTCGTCGTCGCAAATGTTCTCGAGGGTGAACGGTTGATCCCACCCCGACACACCCGAGGTGTGCGACAACAGTTGCCGGACCTGAATTCGGTCCTTGCCCGCTGCTGCGAATTCCGGCCAGTACTGCGCGACCGGGGCGTCGAGATCAAGCAACCCGCGGTCGACGAGCATGAGCGCGGCCAGTGCGGTCACAGTCTTGCTGCAGGACCAGACATTGGTAACGGTGTCGCGAGACCAAGGAGCAGTGTGCTCGACGTCGACCCAACCGCCCCACATGTCGACGACGGATTCGCCGTCGATCGTCAGTGCGATCGCTGCCCCGACGTCCTCGCCACAATCGAGATTGCGTGCCAGCGCCTCCTTCAAGCCAGAGAATCGCTGGTCACATACGCCTTCGATGTTCGCCACTGACAGCCTCCACAGGAATGATGAAACTTGACGTCAACTTCAACTACGTTGAGTATGTGTCCGATTCACCTGTGGTGTCAATCACTTCAAGTGCCAGAGTCGGCTCAGACCAACGGGATTCCCTTGGCGATGCGCCGACGCAGATCCCAGAGATAGAAGTTGTAGGGAAACATCCGCAGAATCTTCGGACTGAACCGATTGACCAGCGCGGCGACGCGCATGGATCGATCGAAGTTACGCTGCTGACGCACTGACCACGGGAGCCGCATTTCGTCACGAAAGGCTTGGGGCAGGAACCCGGTGGTGACAAATCGATTGAGCGGACCGACCACGGGATGCAACAACTTCGGCGTGAAGGTCGCCGACGCGATCCCGTAGAGATGCTCACGAATCGTCTCGTCGATCGCCACCTTGTCGAGGTTCTCGTTCCAGTAGACCTCGAACGCATCCCGGTCCGCCGGCCACATGTCGCGTCGCATCTGAAGGGTTGTACCGAACGTGGCGCTGCGCTGATAAAACGCATCCCGGGTTACCGGATCGAGATCCCCGTACAAGATTTTGTAGACGTCCTCGAAGCCTCGGTACAGACAGGCGGCCACCCACAACTGCAGTTCCGGATCGAACGCGTTGTACTCGACTGCACTGTTCTCATCGGAACGAACATGCTTGTGCGAGCCGTTGACTGCGCGTCGGTACAGCTTCTTTTCTTCGTCCGTCGCCAGGCTTGCGACGGCGAGATACGTCAGCGTCGTCCGGGTTCGCTTCACCGGATGCCGATCCAACCGACCCGTCTCGACCTTGCTCTCATACACGCCGTACCCCACCGCCGGGCGCGCCAACTGCATGATGACGTTGGCGCCTGCGGCCAACAGTCCGAGCCCGGACATCGCCTTTTCAACCTCGGCGTCGATGTCGACCGCCTGGACGCCGACCGCTCCGATGCCGCCTGCCACCGCTTCCTCGCGCCCGCCCGTCGAATCCCTACTCACCGTCATGGCAGAACCCCTTCGAAGTCATATCTGCGAACGCATGTTCTCAGATGAGTGAAACGCTGAAATGCCGAGATGTCAAGCAATCTCGGGATGCAAAGATGGTCTTCATGAATGACCAACCGCGTTCGTACGGTGGCGTCGACGGCGCGCTCCGCGTAGCCCAACGACGGGAGGCACTGATCGAGGCCGGTCTGGAACTCATGGGCTCCGCCGAGCCCGAACTGACGGTCCGCGGAGTGTGCAAGAAGGCCGGTGTCGCGGCGCGGTACTTCTACGAGAGCTTCACCGATCGTGATGCTCTGATGTCGGCCGTCTACGACACCGTCATCACGGACATCGCCGTTTCAACCCAGGCTGCAGTGGACGCCGCCGAGACCGAACGCGGCAAGGCGCTCGCTGGAATCGCGAACATCGTCCGCACTATCGCGAACGATCCCCGTCGCGGACGTCTACTGTTCTCCAGCGCCCTGACGAGCCCTGTCCTGGCCGAGAAACGCCAAGCGTCGACGACGATATTCATCGGTCTCCTGGCCGCCAACGCGAAGACCTTCTACCGATTGAACGACAGCGGTCATCTGACCCTGACGGCCACGTTCCTGGTCGGCGGCCTGGCGCAGACCCTCAGTGCATGGCTCGACGGGTACATCGACGTGACGGAAGAAGAACTGGTCGCCGAATGTGCGGCGATCCTGCTCGCACCCGCCCTGCCGCCGTCTTGAGCTCCTGCATTCAGTCCCAGATCCCGATGTTGTCGAGGTGAGCGAGAAGTCGAGCAGCGCCGTCGGAGAACTGCAGACTCATCTGCGCGTCCACCTGTTCTCGATCGTGCTTCTCGAACGCCGCGATCAAAGCATCGTGGCTCGATACCGCAAGCTCACCCCAGCCTGGATCCGTCGCGTAGAGACGAGCAGGGGTGTACCGAATCGCGCCGAACAGGAACCATGCCAACTTCGCACCACCCGCAGCGCGATTGATCAGGCGATGGAACTCGAATTCGCACTGCTCGATCGCAGCTGCATCCGAAGCGCCGACCGCCGCTCGCAAATCGGCATTGAGTTCCGTGAGTTCCGCGAGTTGATCAGCGGTGATGCTGTCCATCGCCCGCAACGCCAGCTTGACCGCGATCTGCCCCTGCAACCAGAAGATGTCTTCGATGTCCTGGCGACTGAGGGGCGAGACGAGATAGCCGCGATGCGGAACCAACTCGACCATCCCCTCGCCGCGTAATGCGACGAGGGCTTCTCGCACCGGCGTGACGCTGACCCCGAGGTCGGCCGCGGTTTCGTCCAGCCTGACGAACTCGCCCGGACGGACCGAGCCGGACATGATCAGGTTGCGAACGTGGTTGGCCACGTCCTCCGACAACTGTGGCCGTCTCCTCAGCTCAGATGTCGCTCTCCGAGTGCGTGCAGACGTTGCCACAACCGATCCTCACAGTCCGTACGTTTTGCCGATGATGTCTCGCTGAATCTCGTTGGTACCACCATAAATGGAGGACACAAGAGTCTTTCGCACATGGTGCTCCATGTCGAACTCAGTCGCGTAACCGTACCCACCCATCATCTGCATCCCCTCGAGCGCGACCTTCTTGGCGGTCTCGGTCAGCTTGAGCTTGGCCATCGACGCTTCCCGCGGGAACATCTTGGTCGGGTTGGCGTCGACCATTCGGGCCACGCTGTAGACCAGCAGACGGCCGCATTCGATCTCCGTGGCGAGATCCGCGATCCGGTGGCGAAGCGCCTGAAACGATCCGACCGGACGGCCGAACTGCTTACGCGTGGTGACGAATTCGAGGGTGTCGTCGAAAGCGCGCTGCGCGGTCCCGAGCATCATCGCCGCGAGGATGAGGCGTTCGATGTTGAGTCCGGCCATGAGTTGACGCCAGCCGTTGCCGACTTCCCCAACCACCGCGTCCTCGGGCAGGAATGTGTCGGTGAAGTAGAGATCGTTGACCTCCTTGCCGCCCATGGTGTCGATTCCACTGATCTTCAATCCGGAGATGTCGGCCGGGACATGGAACATCGTCAGGCCCTCATGCTTGCCTTCACCTCGGGATGTGCGAGCCACCAGAAGGATGTTCTCGGCGAAGTGCGCGTTGGAACACCACGTCTTCTGGCCGTTGATCAGCCACCCACCGTCGACCTTCTCGGCGCGGCAACTCAGATTTCCCACGTCGGAGCCCGCTTCGGGTTCGGACATCGAGATCGACTGAGACGCGCCACGGACGATCCCGCCGAGCACTGCCTCCTTCTGGGCCGGACTGCCGAACTTCTCGTATGCAGCCCCGGTGATGACGGTCGGGCCGAGTCCACCGATCGGCGCCATGCCCTTGGCGGCTTCCTCCAGAAAGATGCACAGGTCGACCGTGCTTCCGGCGGATCCGCCGTATTCCTCCGGGACAGTCAGCCCGAGCCATCCCAATTCCGCCATCTTCTCGTAGAACGCCTGGTTGTGGTTATGGGCGCCATGATCGGTCAGCAGGTCTCGCTGCTCACGGGTACCACTTTCCTTCTTGCAGAACGACGCTACCGACTTGGCGAAATCAGACTGCTCCTGCGTGAAATCCATGTACATCGAAAACTCCCGAGTGAGATGAGGCTGGAGGCTTGTCGGAGCTCGGTCCGACGCATACTGTGACTACCAGCACAGTAAATCACATCACATATATGTGATGCACCGACATGTGGAGGATCTGAAGAACATGACAGAACAGCTCGGCCGCCAGAGCACGTCCACGTCGACAGATCCGAGATCGGACGATCACACTTTCGCGAGCCTCGACCCTCGCAACGATTCCGTGGTCGCGCAGCACCCCATTGCTGACCAGCGAGAGATCGAGAAAGCGGTCGCCGCAGCACGCACGGCGTCGAAGTGGTGGGATCAACTCGGATTCCAAGGCCGCCGGAAGGTGCTCGGCAATTTCCGCGCCGCGATCGCCACTCACGCCGAATCGATGGCGGCGATCATTTCCGCCGAGACCGGAAAACCCAGCGACGACGCACTACTCGAAGTCATGCTGGCCGTCGAACATCTCGACTGGGCGGCACGCAACGCACAGAAAGTGTTGCGCCGCAGACGCGTCGGTGCAGGACTGATCAGCGCCAACCAGTCTGCATCCGTCGGCTACCGGCCGATGGGCGTCGTCGGCGTGATCGGCCCCTGGAACTATCCGCTGTACACACCGATGGGGTCGATCGGCTACGCACTGGCCGCCGGTAACGCCGTCGTGTTCAAACCGAGCGAACTCTCACCAGGCGTCGGCGTCGAATTGGCCCGGCTGTGGGACATCGCGGCACCCGGACACCCTGTCCTGCAGACCATTACCGGCGACGGCAAAACCGGAGCACTTCTGTGTTCGTCCGGCGTCGACAAGATCGCATTCACCGGTTCGACCGCTACCGCAAAGCGCGTAATGGCCGCCTGCGCGGACACCCTCACTCCCCTGGTCGCCGAATGCGGTGGCAAGGACGCCATGCTGGTGGACTCCGATGCCAACCTCGATGCGGCCGTGAGCTTCGCGGCATTCGGGGCAGTGGGCAACGGCGGACAAACCTGTGCCGGCGTCGAACGAATCTACGTCGCAGCGCCCGTGTACGACGCCTTCTTGTCCAAGCTCACCGCCGCGCTTCGGGACGCCCACGCCGGCGCCACCGACAGCTCGACCTACGGGCCGATGACGCTGGGAAAGCAGACTGCGATAGTCCGGGGCCAGATCGAAGACGCTCTCAGTCGCGGCGCGAAAGCTGTACTCGGCGGACTTGATTCGTTCAACGGTCCGTTCATCGATCCGATCATCCTGACGGATGTTCCGGAGGATTCCACGGCGATCACCGAGGAGACGTTCGGCCCGAGCGTCGTGGTGAACAAGGTCGCCGACATGAACGAGGGGATCGAACGCGCCAATGCGTCGAAGTACGGCTTGGGCGCCTCGGTGTTCACCAAGAGTTCGTCGAAGGGCCGAGCAATTGCCGAGAAGCTCGACTGCGGTGTCGTCACGGTCAATTCGGTTCTCGGTTTCGCCGGAATCGCCGCCCTGCCGTTCGGCGGGGTCGGCGATTCCGGATTCGGCCGTATCCACGGAGCCGATGGGCTGCGTGAGTTCAGCAGTGTGAAATCACTGGCCGTTCAGAAGTTCAGCGCTCCACTGGACCTGCTGACCATCGAGCGAAAAGCCAGGGACATGAAGATCTCACGTTGGATGCTGGCAAAACGCCACGCGAAGTCCTGAGAGATCAGGCGATCAGCCGGCGGTGACGAGCACCTGCTCGTCGCTGTCGGCTGCTTCGAGTTCACGAACCAGCGGAAGCACCTTGGCCCCGAAGTATTCGATCTCCTCCTGGAAATGCAGGAATCCGCCGAGAATCAGATCGACACCGCGACGGCGATATTCGACGATCCGATGCGCGATTTGTTCCGGCGTGCCGATCAGTTGTGAGCGGAAACCGTCGTTGTACTGAACCAAGTCCTCGAACGTCGAATCCGCCCACATCCCGTCCTTGGACGCGGTCGATGCGCCGGCCTGTTGGACTGCATTCTTGAATCCCTCGACCGCAGGGCGGTTGGCCTTGGCGATGATCTCGCGCAGTGTGTCCTTTGCTTCCGCCTCGGTGTCGCGGGCGATGATGAATCCGTTGAGCCCGAACTTGACCTCCCGATCGTTCTCACGAGCAACACGGCGAACGTCGACCAACTGTTCGGTGACGCCGTCGTAGTCCTTGCCGTTACTGAAGTACCAATCCGAATACCGGCCTGCGTTCTCACGGGCTGCCGCCGAGTTACCACCTTGGAACAGTTCGGGATTGGGGCGCTCCGGAGTGTTGAGAGGCTTCGGCTTCAACGTGAAGTCGTGGATGCGGTAGAAGTCGCCGCGGAAATCGACGTCGTCCTCCGTCCAGATCTTCCGAAGAACCTGAAGGAACTCGGCGCTACGCCGATAACGCTCGTCGTGCTCGAGCCACGGCTCGCCTAGATGTGTGAACTCGTCCTTGAACCAACCACTGACGACGTTGACGGCAAAACGACCGTTCGACAAGTGATCGGCGGTAGCGCCCAGTTTCGCCAACACGGCCGGCTGCCAGAGTCCCGGATGCACCGCGGCGATCACCTTGAGCTTCTCGGTGGCCAGGAGAAGCGCAAGGCTGAAGCTCGTGGATTCGTGCTGGAATTCGGCCCCGTAGCTCGCCTCGTAACGTACCTGGCTCAGGGCGTACTCGAAGCCGTTGTTCTCGGCGGTCTGTGCCAGCTTCTTGTTGTACTCGTAGTCCCAGCTGGTCCGCTGCTCGATGTCGGAGGTGACCAGACCACCACTGACATTGGGCACCCAGTAGGCGAACTTGATCTCGTCGGCGATACGTTCAGTAGACATGAAACCCAGCAAACATGCAGTTCCCAGTGGTTTCCAGGGTAGCGATCACACAGGTTGTAAGTGTTGGGTGGGTGCTGCGACTGTGAAACGGTGGCAGCATGACTGCTGTGGACATTCAGGAGATCGCGCACCGCATCACCAGCGAGGACGAGGCGCTCTCGGTGGCGTCACAGCTGTCCGACGAGTTCGCGGCAGGTGCCGGAGTCCGCGATGCGCAGCGCCTCCTTCCCCACGACGAGGTTCGCACCCTGGCGCGGTCCGGCTTGCTCGGACTCTCGGTGCCGAAGGAGTTCGGTGGCATCGACGCAAGCACCGAGACGTTGGCCGAGGTCTTCCGCCTACTCGCCGAGGGCGATCCCAGCATCGCGCAGATTCCGCACAGCCACTTCACTTTCCTGGAAGCGCTCCGGTACCAGGGGTCTAACGAGCAGAAGCAGTTCTTCTACGCCGAAGCATTGTCGGGTAAGCAGTTCGCCAACGCCCAGAGCGAGCGCGGCAACAAGACCATCGACATCGACGGCACCACTCTCACCCCCGACGGGAAAGACTTTGTGCTCGAAGGTCGAAAATTCTATTGCACCGGAGCGCTTTTCGCAGATTGGATCGTGGTGCGTGCCGCCAATGCGGATCAATTCACCGAGACCGGCGCACAGGTGAAATCCGCGGTCTACCTACCCCGGAATACCCCCGGACTGTCGATCGTCGACGACTGGGACGGCATGGGACAGAAGACAACTGCAAGCGGAACTGTGACCCTGGAATCCGTTTCGGTGCCGCGGTTCAATGTCGTACCATTCACGTCGCTCTTCACTCACCCGACCACCTACGGAGCACAGGCCCAGATCCTGCACGCCGCGATCGACACCGGCATCGCGTCGGCTGCACTGCGTGAATCCGTGAAACTCGCGGCAAAGGCGCGTCCCTTCTTCGAGGCGAAAGTCGATACAGCGGTGGAGGATCCACTGCTCGTTCAACTCGCCGGCGAAGCGGCAATCGAGGTTCGCGCTGCCAGATCCCTCTTGGCGGAAGCAGCGCGATCGATCGACGTGGCGCGTCGTGATCCCACCGAGGACTCCACGGCCCGAGCATCCATCGACGCTGCAACCGCCAAAGTGGTCGGCGCCAGGGCGTCATTGGCGGCCACGAGCACTTTGTTCGAGATCGGTGGCACCAGAAGCGCGGGCGAATCGGCGAACCTCTCCCGATTCTGGCGTGACGCGCGCACGCACACCCTGCACGATCCGACGAGGTGGAAGGTCCAGCACATCGGCCGGTGGACACTGTCCGGGACAATCCCACCGCGGCACGGACTGCTGTGAACACACTCAGTCGGAGTTCATATATCCGCTGATCAAGACTTCCAGTCCTTCCAAGTAGCTCTCAGTCGTCGTCCCTCCCGGCCAGTCCTCGAGCACCTCACTGAGCACCGGCAGTTTCTCGGGCCCGATTTCTCGGATCTTGACCGCGAGAGGTGACACGCTGCCTTCCGGTCGCGTAGTGGTGTCGTAGATGTTGAGCAATGCGCCGAGTGTGTAGTTCCACAGCGCTCGATAGATCAACAGTGCGCGACGAGGTGACATACCGAGTTCGACACACGCGGCCATCGCCCGATCGACCAAGACCACAGCGCCGCTCCCACCACGGCCACCGCGCTGAAGCAACTCGATGATCCAGCGCTCCGACGCCAGCTTTTCGAAGATCGCGGTGAAGATCGTGCGAAGCCGTTCGACCTGATCCTGCGGCAGGACCAGCGCGCCGAGATCTTGTGAGTACACATCGAGCACCGCGCTGATCAGCTGTTCCTTGTCGCCCACGTGCCGGTACAGCGCCATCGGCGTGGTGCCGAGCGACTTCGCCAACGCGCGCATGCTCAACGCGTCGGCGCCGCCGGTCTGAAGCTGCCGTTTCGCCTCGTCGACTATCTGCTCCGACGTGATCGTCGGGGGACGTCCGAGCCGCGGTGATCTCGGTTCCATCTTTTCGGCCATCCGTCGATTGTGCGCGCCCCTGCTACGACGCTCTCGCCCGGGGAACCCCTTGCATCTCAGTCGCCAGCAAGGTAAACCTAACTACTTATGAGAACGCGTATACAAATTAGGTACCTGCAATGACAACAACAACTCGAGCGGTAGCCGCACCGGCTCTGGTCCTCACAGCCGCCGCGGCAGCGCAGTTCCTGGTGGCCTTCGACATGTCGGTCATCAACGTCGCGCTGCCAGACATCCAGGAATCGCTGAACTTTTCCGACGCCGGGTTGTCCTGGGTCGTCAACGCGTACGCCCTCGCCTTCGGCGGACTGCTGCTTCTCGGCGGTCGTCTGTGCGACGTGATGGGCACTCGTCGAGTTCTGGTTTCCGGGCTTCTGCTGTTCGCCCTCGTCAGCATCGTCGGCACCTTCTCCGTGTCCGCCGAAATGCTTGTCGGAGCTCGGGCGCTTCAAGGCGTCGGCGCTGCACTGATCGCGCCGGCCGGGCTCGCCGCACTCAGTCAGGCCTTTCCCACCGGACGCGCCAGGGCAAAGGCATTCGGCATCGGCGCAATGTCGTCAGCACTCGGCGGCGCACTCGGTGTCGTCCTGAGCGGCATTTTGACCGAAGGGCTCAGTTGGCGATGGGTGATGTTCGCCGGCGCACCAGTGGCCCTGATCGCCGCAGTTGCCGGTGCCCGTGGCCTGCCGGCCGGCCAAGCCGCCAGAGGCGGCTCCCTCGATCTCCCCGGAGCCATCTTGGCGACGGCCGGAATCACCGCCCTTGTCGGCACAGTGATCGCCACGGAATCACATTCCTGGACTTCGGGTTACGTGCTGGGTGGATTCGCGCTCACGATCGCGCTGCTCACTGCTTTCGTTGTGGCCGAAAGCCGCTGCGCCACACCACTGGTACGACTGTCCACCCTGCTTCGACCCCGAATCGGACTGGCCAACGCCATCATGTGCCTGGTGTGCGCGGCACAGTTCAGCGCGTTCTTCTTCGTCTCACTCTTCCTGCAACGCGGGCTGGGCTATTCACCGACCACCACCGGTCTGGCTTTCCTGCCCTTCTGCTTCGGCCTGGTGGTCGGCATCCTCGCGTCCACCAAACTCCTTCCGCGCTACGGAGTTCGACCGCTGCTCGTAGTCGGAACAGCAGTCGCCGCAATCGGAACTTTCATGTTTTCGACCATGAACCTCGACAGTCCCTTCTGGGCCGTCATCCTGGTGCCTTCGCTTCTGGCGAGCATCGGCATCGGTCTGTCGTTCATGCCGCTCAGTAACGTCGCCACCGCCGACGCTCCCCCCGAAGAAGTCGGCATGGCATCCGGGCTACTGAGTACATCGCGTCAGATCGGCGGTTCACTCGGACTAGCCGTTCTCGTGAGCGTCGCCGCTTCCTCGACGGCACGTTCGGACAGCGCGCCGACCGAAGCACTGGTTTCCGGATACTCCCAAGCCCTCTTCGTCTGCTCCGGCCTACTGCTGGCCGGTACCCTCCTGTCCTTCTTCTTCCCACGAATGGATCGTTGACCTCAGATGTTCACCACCCGAACCGCATTCGGCATCGTCTCGGCGCTTCTCCTGACCGTCGCCGGCGCAAGCGCGTGAAGCAGCTCCGCCGAGTCCGACACCGCCTCTGCAACTCGCTCCGTCACCCACGAACTCGGCACCGTCGAAGTTCCGGCCTCACCGCAGCGCATTCTCGCGCTCGACGAGTACGCGGGGTTGAGTGCACTCGCACTCGGCGTGAAGCCCACCGTCGTCTACAGCACCCTGCGATCGGACGTCGCCAAGTCGATTCTGCGCGAGCAGGGCGTCGAAGTTCTCGACAAGCCGACTTTCTTCGCCAACCCCGCCGTCGAGGAGATCGCGTCCGTCGAACCCGACGAGATCTTGATGAGCAATGCCGGTCCACTACCGAGCCTGTTCGCGCAGATCAATTCCGTGGCGCCAACCTTGGTCCTCCCGTACTCGGCGCCGTGGCGTGATGTGCTCGAACAAGCTGGGGCACAGCTCGATCGAGGCAGCGAAGCTATCGCCATGATCGGAAAGCTGGAATCCGGCCTCGAAGGCGTCAAGTCCGCGGCTGCCGGCCAGAGCCTTGCGATCCTTCTCGGCTACAGCGGAAACCTGTTCACCGTGCCACCGACCACTCCCATCTCCACACTGGTCACCGAGGCCGGATTCACCAGGCCGGCATCGGAAGTCAACGCGACCAACAATCAAGACACCGGCACGATTTCCCCCGTCTCGCCGGAACTCCTACCCGAGCATGCGGCGCAGACCGTCGCCGTACTTTCCGGGCAGCAGTACGACGCATCCATCGTGCGAAACACTCCACTGTTCGACAACCTGACACCCGATCCGGCGCACGCTCTGGACGTCAGCGGTGATCTCTGGTTCGGCAGCCATCCTTTTGCCATCTACTGGATCATCCAGGATCTGGACGGCATCGCACATGGCAAGGGGCAGAACAGTATCGGAACCCTCGACAGCGCCGACGCGCGATGGGCGGCATTCAGCGCGCTCTGACGTCCTGACGGAAGGTCAGCGGAGAAACACCCACCCGGGTGGCGAAGAACTTCGTGAAGTTCGCAGAATCGTCGAACCCCAACTTCGACGCCACCTGGGTGACCGTGTCCGTGCCGAAAGACAGCAGACGTTTCGCTTCGAGAACCACACGCTGATCGATGTACTGCTTTGCCGTCATCCCGGCAGCGGCTCGGGTGGCCCGCAGCACAGTCTTCTCGGAGTACCCGATCTTGTTGGCGTACTCCGAAACCGAACGGACCGTGGCGAAGTCACGTTCGACAACGGCATGAAACCTTTCGAACACGTCATTGTGCGCCAGCACGGAACTCTGTTCCTGTCCACCGAGATGGGTCAGTTTCAACAGAATTGCTGTCAGCGTGTGCCGCAGAATGGCCGCGCGAACGACCGGCGCGGAAGTATCCGGGCAGCCGTAGTTCAGGTTCAGGTGTTTCATACCCGTGCTGATGGTCTCGAGGTTCTCGCCGGACAACTGCCACGCTGCCTGCCGACTGCGAGCGTTCCCGTCCAACAACTGCTGACTGACGGCATCGAGCGACGAGGGCGTGAACAGAACAACCGTCGCCTCGAAATCCTGGATTCGCCCCCACTGTTGCACCTGCCCCGGTCTGACCCAGAACACGGTCCCCGGGCTCACCGCGTAGTTCACGAAGTCGATGGTGTGTAGCGCCGAGCCCTCGGTCACCAGAGCGAGCAAGTGAAATTGCGGACGTTGGGGGCCGACGAACTCTGCGCTTCCCCCGTTGATGCGAATGGTGTCCAGGCTGAGTACTTCGATCTCGGTCGCATCTGCCACCGACGATGCGTACCCGACGTCCCGGACGGGTACTTGTCTGTTTTTCACTAGTTCGGGACTCATCTTCACCGTGACCGAATACCCGAATGCGACATACCGTCAGGGTATCAATCAGTTCACGCTCGGATAGGAATCTTCCAGTGCAGACATCACGCTCGGAAACAGCAGGCAAGACGCAACTCACCTACGTCTTCGACGCCTATTGCGGGTGGTGTTTCGGCTTCGGCCCTGCGTTGACGGAGTTCGTCCGTCAAAATGCCGATTCCGTCGACTTGTCCGTGGTCAGCGGCGGACTGTTCACCGGTGAGCGCGTCGCGCCCATGTCTTCGGCTCCGTACCTGAAATCAGCCAACGCCACCATCGCCGCCCAGACCGGCGCTGTCTTCGGTGACGGATATTCACAACTGGTGACTGATGGGCGGTTCGTCATGGATTCGACGGATGCAGCGATCGGACTCGCCGCACTGCGCGCGCAAGATCCGACACGCGCCCTCGACATCGCGGAGGCCATGCAGATCGCGTTCTACCGAGACGGTCGCAGCCTTTCCGATCCCGAGACGTACCGATCCATCGCGGAATCCCTCCAACTCGACCCATCTGCCGCGGTGTCTTCCCTGTTCACCGCCGCCTCGAAGGATGCCGCCCGCGCTGATTTCGTCCGAGCACGCAGGCTCGGCGCCACTTCGTTTCCGACGCTGTTGTTCCACGGGAGCGACGGGTCCGTCGTGAAATTCGGTTCTCCGACCAGTACCGCGGCCGATCTCACCCGCGACCTGAACACGTGTGTGCGGGCGTATGCGGTGGCTTGACCCACCCACCTTGCGAGCGAAAGGTACGCCCGGCGCCTTCAGTACGCCGAACGTAACCTTTCGCTCAGCGTGACTTGACCCAAATCACTTCGGCCCCCCTTCTGGTTTGATGAACACCGAACGAATCGCACCAAAGGGGAAACGACAGTGGTTTCAGATCCGATCACGGGCCTGGAGATGGAACTTGCCGACATGTGGCAACGAGGACGCGCCCAGGCGCGCACCTATGCGCGCGCAATTCATCCCAAACTCGATCCGGCGCTCTACCCGGTTCTGGTCATCCTGAACCGTTCGGATGCGGTGCGGATGTCCGACCTGATCTGCACCCTCGATATCGAGAAGTCCACCTTGACCAGGCAAATCGACGCCGCAGCTCGACTCGGCCTGGTGGAACGAATCCCCGATCCCGACGACGCTCGCGCCAAGTTGGTAGCTCTGACCCCTGAGGCGCGAACGAAGCTCACGACCATCCGCAATCACCAGATAGATCGCTGGCGCGCCCGACTCGCGAAATGGGATACGGACGACATCACCACGCTGACAGCGCTGCTTCACCGACTGGGCAGTTCCGAGGACTGACGACAAAGTAATCGTGATGGGCAGCCCACTCGAACAGCCGGACGATTTACGCCGTCACGACAATTCTGCAGCAGCACGCAGAATCAACTGGGTGACCTCGTGCGGGTGGGACGCCAAGGATGCATGGCCTGCGTCGAGTTCCTCGATCTCGCGGGCACCGATACGCTCTGCCATCCATCGCTCGGTTTCCGGCGGAATCATTCGGTCCTGCCCTGAAACCTGATACCAACTGGGCTTCCCACGCCATGCCGGCGGCCCTGACGGGTCCGAGAAGCACTGACCCGCAATGGGTTTCTGCGTCAGCGCCATGACCAATGCTTCGGTGTCGTCGAGATCCTGACTGAAACTCTCCTGAAACTTGTCCGGGGCGATCCACAAGAAGCCCTCGGCGTCCGGCGCGATGTTCGCCGCGCCCGCCGGCTGATCCGTGCGGGCGAAGATACTTCCCAGGCTGTCACCCTCGTCCGGCGCAAAGGCAGCGATATATACCAGTCCCACAACGTTTTCCGCATGACCCGCGCCTGTGATCACCGCGCCGCCGTACGAGTGTCCGACCAGCAAGGTCGGGCCGTCCATCGATTCGGCCAACTTCCTGGTCCGGTCCACGTCGTCGGCGAGCGAAGTAAGTGGATTCTGGACCGCAACCACTCGATGCCCGGCGTTGTGCAGGGTGGGTATGACGTGACGCCAATGAGAACCGTCTCCCCAGGCTCCATGCACCAGAACGATGTTTACCTTCTCTGCCATGACCAACTCCTCCAGATACGCAGTGCGACGAATAATCCGACGATCGGCAAGCCTTCGAAACCCAGACCTTGCCTGTTACCCACGTTAAGGGGATCCTGGATCAATAACCATGACCAGATTGCCAAGTTTTTGTGCAGAAACGCCGAATGCTCGAGACCATCGGAGTGATCGATCCATGAGGACAACATCATCACAGCGGTACGTACCCACCACCGACGAGACTCGAACCCGGGACACCCTCTCGCACGTTCTCGAAGTCGTCCACCTTCGCGGTGATCAGATTCATCGCTGCGTCCACGGCGAGAACTTCACCGTGGAGGTACCCACTGGGGTGCGAGCACTTCACATTGCCGAGCACGGTGACATCGTGATCAGAACGCAGGGCAAAGCCCCGATCGAACTCGGCCCCGGGGAACTCGTACTGTTACCCCATGGGCATGCTCATACGATCGAGAATGCGATGCCGATGCACCCGAAAAACGAAACATGTTGGCTTTTCGGCACTTTCACACTCGACGACGTCGCAGCGCAGCGACTGCTGTCCGTTCTGCCGGACTTCGTCGAACTGCGCGCGACACAAGGAACCCCGGTCGAGTGGCTCGAGGTGAGCAGCCGACTGTTGGGCGCCGAGGTGGACGATCCGAAACCTGGTTCCTCCGTGATGGTTTCCCGGATTCTCGACCTTCTCTTCGTCCAGATCCTCAGAGCGTGGGCTCGAGCGGACGGATCGAACGGCGGATGGTTGACCGCAGCAATGGATCCACGAATCGGGCAGGCCCTCGAGGCCGTCCACAACGACCCGTCACGCAACTGGACCATCGACGAACTGGCGACGCTGTCCACCCTGTCGAGATCGTCTTTTGCGGAGCGCTTCTCGCGACTGGTCGGCCAGACGCCCGGCGCTTACATCACCGAGCGCCGACTCGACCGTGCCGCCGAACTACTCGTGCAAACCACCGAGCCGGTCGGAACCATTGCGATAACTGTCGGCTACGAATCCGATGCCGCGTTCAGCCGCGCCTTCCGTCGACGATTCGACGCCTCGCCGTTGAACTGGCGAAAGTCCAACTCCCACAATCACTGACGTCAGGTTGCAGCGATTACGCCTGCGACCGGGATCCGGCCGAGAACTGCAACGCGGAAGTCCACCATCGCGCGCTCCACGTGATTGGCGCTCGAGACCACAACCACGCCGGTCGCGCCTCGATCGGCGAGAATCCGCGCAGAGTTGATCGCATTCTCGACTGTCGACCACGAAGTTCCCTCTTCGGTGATCCGGCCCGGGTTGACGCCGTTGGCAACGAGCCATTCGCGCATCGCCCTGGCTTCCGTTACTCCGGCCTTCGGAGCCCCACCGCTTGTGATGATCGGAGACTGCGGGTACTGACGGGCCAGCTGGAGCGCCGCCTGAAGCCGGTCGACCAACATCGGACGCATCGTGCCGTCGTCGAAGAGGCCGGCACCCAAGACGACGATGTTCGTGCCCACGGGGTTGAGGTCGAGCAGCACGGGCGACTGGCGTGTCAGCGTCTCAGCACTCGTGCACGCGAGAATGAGAGACCGCACCGGTGTTTGGCAGCCGCCCACCGTCGACAGGATGCCGTTGACGACCGTCGTCGGAGTGATGTCGGCACTCGCTGTCGCCGGCGACAATCCCACTCCGGCTGCAGCGATTACCGAAGCAGCAATCAATCCCTTCGTCAGAGACCTACGAACATTTGCCATGTAGCCGAACCCCCAGATTGTCGATTGTCCAGCCCACGGTAACGAACATTTCGTCGCGATTGCATCATTTGACTCAAATTTACTGTTCACTGACCGTCACACAGATTAAACATAAATATTGGGCAACAATTCGGGTTCGAAACCGTCATCTACCAGCATCTCGAATCGACGCGCCTGCCGCGTTACCGATCTGAGCTGCAGCATCCCCGAGCAGGTCGGCGACACTGAACGGCAACAATTCGTTGTTGCAGATCACGATGTTGCATCCGGGTGTTCCTGCTCGCCCCGTCCCGACCATCGTGTCGAAGATCAATTCGGGGTTCGCGAAGCCGACGAGCTGTGACGGATCGTCGATGAGCGGACCACCCGACCCATGCACGGGAGGCCCGACGTACGGCGGCGGTGGAACGTCCACGATCGAAGCGACGACAAGCCGCAAGAACTCCTGGAGATAGAGATCCCGAGGCGCGTTCTGCCACACCGGATGCGAAACATACTTGCTCACCGGCGCATTCACGGAGTAGAAGTCCTCGCCCGCGTTCACCCAGGTCAAGAAGCCGTACCCCCATTGGACGGAGAGGGCGCGGACAACTCGTCGAGGTAGGCGGAGTCGATCAACGTCTGATCACGCCACGCGCCTCGTTGCACCATCAGCTGACCCAGTCTGGCCATGTCTCCCGGCCGGATTGCCAATCCGAGAATCAGACACGTTCACAGAGAACCACAGACGCATCACGTTTGGGAAGAGTCCGCCTCCATGCCGAGCGCGCGACGCGCTCCCAGCGCCATGGTGACCTGTACAAGATCTTTCGGTGACGACAGGTCAAGTCCCGTCAGGGAACTCGCTTTACGCAGGCGGTACACGACCGTGTTCGGGTGTACGTGCAACTGCCGAGCGGTGGTAGCTCGATCGAATCCGGAGTCGATGAAAGATTCGAGCGTCTCGAGCACGGCAGGATCGGACTCCAACGGCGACAACACATCTGCGAGGATCGGCAGCGCAGCGCTCGGGCGGGTCAGTTGATACTCGACTGCAAGATCCTCGAGACGCACGACCCCACTTGTACGGCCGTACTTTCGGGCAACGTTCAGCACCTCGCGCGCCTGCGACACCGCTGCGGGAATTGCCGGCGGTGCCGCGACATGTACGGCGGCAACCGTCGATGCACCGATGACCTTCTCGAGATCACCCAATCGTCGACACAATGAAAGATACTGCGGACTCGACGCCCAGTTCCCCTCAGCGGGTTCCGATTCCACAATAGGAATCAGTACGGCTCCGCCACTGCTCCCGAGCACCCCGAGCGCTTTGTCACGCCCCACCTGATCAAGCTCTCGTTGCAGGTGGCGCACCTTTCTCCGCTCGGCGACGGCAGTGTCCACCTCGGTCGAGGACTCGTCGTCATTCCGTTCGACGTGCAGCGCCACCACCCAGTACAGGCGCGCCAACCTGATGCCCACATCGTCGGAGACCCGATCAACATCGACACCCGTCGAAAGTGCTACGAACAATGACCTTCGCGCAGAATCCTCGTCCGTCTGGGTGGCGTGGTCGGAACCGTAGCCGGCAAGAACCGCCGACGCGGAGGCCGCGGTGTATGCATTCAAGAGTCGTCCGGTGCGGGCAAGTGCGACACCGTCTTCCGGGACCGCCCATTCGCTGATGGTCTCCCACCACAGCCCGGCAGCCAGGTGATATGCCCGCAGCACCTCACCGAGCGGAACCAATTCCTGAGCCCGTTGGCGAGCCGATTCGCTGATGTCGGCGAGCAACTCGGGCGCCAGATCGGCGCCGGTCCGCAGCATCGAAATGAACAGTTCCAGATTGCGCCTCACGATGGTGGTGACGTCGTTACGTAATGCCTCGTCAGGGAGCAACCGGTAGAAGGTGACGTCGCGGTGGACCAGATCGACTGTCTCAATGACCAGTGGATGGGTGCGTTGCGCCAGTCGGTCGGCCAGAGATCTGCCACCAACCAGGATCGGCTCGAACGGCAGATCTTTGTTTCCTGACACAAAACCCTCCACAGAATTGAATTGCCACCACAAGGCCGACCTGCCTTTTTCCTATCACTATGTAACCCACGCCACTCACGAATTCACAATCAGCGGCGTAACTGGAAGTCCCACCTTCGACCAAGAGGAGCCTCGAGTGACGTGGAAAACGCGCAGCGCAGCCATTCTGGCAGGCGTCGTGGCTGCCGGTTCGATCGCGGCTCTCGGGACCGGTGTGTCGAGTGCCGAGACACCGGTCAGCACTATCCAGTACGTCGCACTCGGCGATTCCGCGGCGGCCGGCCCACTGGTCACCGCGCAGGACTCGTCGTCACCGGGCTGTCTACGATCACTCGACAACTACCCGTCCGTGGTGGCGCGAGAACTCGGCGCTGAACTCACGGATATGACCTGCTCGTCGGCGCGATCCGCCAACGTCACGGACACCGCACAATCGACGTTCTCCGGTCAAGTATCACCGCAGGCAACAGCATTGGGGCCTGATACCGACCTCGTCACCATCACCATCGGTGCCAACGACATCTCGTTGTTCCCGACAGTTCTGAGCTGCGTCAATCCACTCCCCGAACCCGCCGGAACGTCCTGCCGTGACAAGTTCACCTCCGGTGGCGTCGATCAACAGCGACAGATGATCGAAAATGCGTCCACAGGTTGGAGTTCCATGATCGAAGTCGCGCAGGATCGAGCACGGTCGGCGCGCATCGTCGTGGTCGGATACGGCACATACATCCGTGGTGGCGGCTGCCCCGACACTCAGCCGTTCTGGCCGCGCGACGCCGACTATCTCCAGAGTGTGATCGACTACGGCAACACGGTCATGGCAGCAACTGCGGCCCGTCACGGCGTCGAGTACATCGACATCACCGAAACCACTGCCGGGCATGACATCTGCACGGACCCTGCCACTGCTTACTACACGGGAATCGTCCCTACCCAGCCGGCGGTTCCACTGCATCCCACTGCGGCCGGGATGCAGGCGATCGGGAAAACGGTCGCCGACGCTCTGTCCTGAGCTTCTCCCCCAGCACAATTCATTCAGCACTCGCGAAAAGGGTGGAACAATCATGTCAATTCAACGAGACGCTCCGCCGCTGCCGTCCGTCGACGGCGCCCCTGTCGGAACACGCGACAAACTTCTCGGCGGCACACTCGTCGCACTGTTTCTCGCAAACATGCTCAACTTCTTCGACCGGGCGATCCCCTCGGTCGTTGCCGAGCCGATCAAGAACGAGTTTTCGCTCAGTGACTTGCAATTGGGATTGATCACCTCTGCATTCACCCTCGTCTACGCAGTCGCAGGACTGCCTCTGGGCCGGTTGGCCGACACGAAGAACCGTCCCAAGATCATCGGGATCGGACTCCTGGTGTGGAGCGGACTGACGGCAGCAACCGGTGCCGCCGGCAGCTACGTGCTGTTCATTCTCGCGCGTCTCGGCGTCGGTGTGGGCGAAGCGACCTTCACACCCGCAGCAAACTCGATGATCGGCGATATCTACCCGGCGGAACGACGCTCACGCGCACTTGGTGTCTTCATGCTCGGTTTGCCGATTGGCCTCATGCTCGCCTACTTCACCGTCGGCAAGATCGCCGAGGCATTCGACAGCTGGCGTGCACCGTTCTTCCTCGCGGCGATTCCCGGTGTCCTGCTTGCAGTCGTGCTCTACCGCATGGCAGATCCGGTTCGTGGTGGTTCCGAAAGTCCGGAGGCCCGCGCAGCCGCTGTTTCACAGGCACCGATCACCCGCCCGATCCGTCGCCTGCTCGCAATTCCCACGCTTCGTTGGCTCATCCTTGCCGGGCTGACGTTCAACTTCGCCGCCTACGCAGTGAATTCGTTTGTCGTCCCACTGCTCATGCGCCAGTACCACCTGAAGCTGACTGCGGCGGCATCGGTCACGGGCATCATCGTCGGAATCACGGGCCTGATCGGATTGCTTCTCGGCGCTCGCTACGCGGACAAGGCCAGCGCACGCTCACCGCGCGCACGGTTGATGATCGGTGTCGGAACCTCGGCATTGGCGGCACCTTTGACGGCGCTGGCACTGTTGCAACACGGCGGAAACGTCGTGATGTTCACGCTCTTGTTCTCGGCCGGGTGGCTTCTGGCCTACGGCTTCTACATCAGCGTCTACCCTGCCATTCACGACGTCGTGGTTCCCAGGCTCCGCGGCACTGCGACGGCGCTGTTCTTCGCTGCCATGTACCTTCTCGGCGGATTCTCCGGACCGGTTGCCGTTGGAGCGATCTCGGACTGGTTCGCCAAGCGTGCGCTTGCAGATGCCGGTACCGGGAAGTTGGCTCAGTACGCCGGCGACGGGTTGAACTCGGCCATGTATCTCGTGCCGATCATGTTGGCACTCACCGCGGTATTCATCTACCTGGCTACCCGCACTGTAGGCAAGGACTCCGCGCGCATGCAAGCGGAGCTGAGCCAGGCCTGACCGACAAGTTCACGGGCGGTGGCGGGACCCTGAGGCCCCGCCACCGCCGAGTTCAGTTGACCGTAATCGCCAGAGTCGACAACATGGACCGCAACATGTCCGGCAAGCGAGCGATCATTCGCTGCTCGGTTATCCGAACGGAGACGGGCGCGGCCAGCGTCGCTCGCCACAGTTCCGGTTGATTCTTCATCAGGTTGTTGTAGACCGGGAGCAACTGATCGTTGATGTAGGTCCAACGACCATCCCGGTCCGCCCAGTTGAAGTCCGGAAGCGGCGTTTGCACAACAGCATTGCCCACCGCGAACGCGAGCGGGTTCGACTCGCGTGGCGGCACGACGCCAGGCATCGACGGTGATGCGGCGAAGGTGGTCAGGTAGGTCAACGAGCGACCAACGCTGCCGCGGTAGGCCTTCGCCTCGTCCCACTGATCACCCACCGACTGGTACTGCTCCCTTCGCAGCAGACGCACATTGCCGTCGAAGACCGATTCCGGTGTCCCCGAAGCAATGTTGTTCCACGCGATACGGGCGTTCTCGTCGAGCAGCCCTGCGCGATCGAGTTCGGCGATGCCGTCGACACCGTCGTGAACCCACGCCATGTGCATGGGAATCAGGTCCGAGAAGATGTGTTTGCTCATCGCAATCACTTTCCCCTGGAACCACATCACGTCCTCGGGGCGAATCTCGTGGCCGACCTCGAGAAGTGCCGCAATGTCCTCGGGTGCTCCCATCGACGATGCAACCGGCGACCCGATGCGGTCGATCTCTCGCCAGACCAGTGCCATCGCCTCGCTGATCGCTTGGACTTCCAGCACAACCCGCCCGTAGTCCAAGTCGAGGAGTCCACCGGCGAAAGCGGGCCCGACCATTCCTCCCATACCTGCCCACTGCAGCTCTCGATGCTCGAGCTGGAGTCGCTCGTAGAACTGGAAAGTGTTGGTGAGGTTTCCGAGATTCGCGTGCACACCGTCGAACGGAGTCCACGAAGCGAGATCGATACCTGCCGACTCCGTCCCGACCGCGAGCCAGTACTGCTTGAGCAGTGTCTGATAGCGATGCGGATCCACTCCCGAGGCTCGGGCGGTATCCACCAAAGACCGCAGCGTCGCGGAATCCGATGGCAGAGAAGGATGCAGGCCGCCCGTGGCTTCGGCGTTTGCGTTCACTGCTTCCAGGTCGAGGTACCTGTCGAGCTCACCAGTACCCGCGGACGCCCTGCCTCCCAGTACGACGGCACCGCCGATACCTGCCGAAGCAACGAGAACCGTGCGCGCAAAATCCCTGCGCGTCAGAGACTTCCGCAAGCTCATCGTCCCTCGGCTTCGTCGAACGTCTTTGCCAGCCAGGCGATGTCCTGCATACCCAGCTGATCGGTCACCGTCTTGTACAGGTTGGTCACGTAATCGAGCGGCCCGCACTGCGACGGGAGCAGGTCCACGTTGCCGCCGTCTGCTCGATATGTCTGCGCCAATTGCTCTGCCTCACTGAAGGGAACGAGAAAGTCGTCCTCACAGGAAGAAATCAGAAGCTTGGAAGCCGGCGCCTGCTTTCCCAACGTGTTGTCCGCATACGCCGCGGCCAGCGCAGGGATCGTTCGGGGCGAAGGGTTGGCGAGTAGGACGTCGAACGGAACGAATGGGAGTCCGAGGTAGAGCGCCTGGCAGGACGCGCGGAAGGCTGCGGCGACGTTGTGACCGATCGGAGTCAGATGGTCGTCGAGCCGAACGTCGGGGTAGCCCGCGTCGAATCCGAGAATGCTCGAGAAGACGAATCCGGAACCGATCCCACCGGCCGCTGTTTCCTCGAACGTTGCGGGGTCGATCATCATCGCCTGAATGGCACTGGCCTGGACGTTCAGTTCCGGCGCATAATCATGGGCTTGTTCCGCGGCAAAGCCCGCTGCGACACCGCCTCCGGCGACACCGTAGATGCCGACAGGGGTGTCTGATTCGAGGCCGCCTTCCGGAAGCGCGAGTGCTGCCCGAACGCCGTCGAGCGTTGCCTTCCCTGAGAACTGTCCGATCGAGAACGGATGGGGAGCAGTGTCGCCGTCGTTGCCGACGTCGCTCATCATCACTGCCCAGCCGTGGCCGAACATCTGAGCCACCGGGCCGAGCGCCGAGAACATCGCCGGGTCGCTCTGATTGCCGCCGGTCCACTGGTGACTTGGTGCGCAGTTCGCGCCGAGGCTGTCGTTCGCCTCGGCGTATCCGATGATCTTGCGATCACCTGGCGCAGTTCCGTCCTCGGGAATCATCAGAATTCCGGTGCTGATCACCTGCCGACCGAAGTGATCAGTGGTGGTGTACATGAGTTGGTGAGCCGAGACCACGTCGGGACGGACCTGGTAGACCTGCACGCTGACCGGACGCGCTTTGAGAAGTGTGCCGGGGGCGGTACCCGGCTCGATTTCAGGTTCGTCGAACCACGGATCATCGGACGAGAGCCCGAGTGGAGTCAATTCGGTGGAAATGTCAGCGCCTTGGAGTGCCTTCACGACCAACGGGTTGAACACGTCGGCCAGGTCGACGGTCTCCTGCGCACCAGCCGGCGACCCCACCGCAAACAAGGCCACTGCCAGGGCCGATGCCGTTCCGGCGCGCCATGACCACCGTCGCCACGTCGAGTCAAACATCGTTCACGAGTTCCTTACTTTCGGGTAATGAGCACCCCTACACTCCCATTCACCTGCATTAACAGACAAGTCGGGCACCCATCCGTTGGCCGAAAACCTCGATCGGGCTTAGGCTGACGGCACCTGTCCGGCAAGTCTGGCGTGGGAGGTTTGTCTGTGAGTGCTCCGACCCGTGTATCGCGAGCTACCGGCGATTCACTCCAAGCTCGACCGCGGCCGTCCAACATCACGTGCAAGATTCTGATGGCCGTGACAGGACTGATCTTCGCCGCTTTCGTTCTCGTCCACATGATCGGAAACCTGAAGGTCTACACCGGTGCCGATCACTTCGACGACTACGCACACTGGCTACGAACGGTGTTCGAACCCTTCCTGCCCTACGAGGGACTTCTGTGGATTCTTCGCATCGTCTTGCTCGCGTCATTGGTCGCACACGTCTGGTGTGCCTGGCTGCTCACCGTCCGCGGACGCCGAGCTCGAGGAAAATTTCGACGTAAAGGTCTGGGAATCAAGTCCTTTACAGCGCGCACGATGCCCGTCACCGGAGCTGTGCTGCTGCTGTTCGTCATTTTCCACATACTCGACCTCACGACCGGAACCCGACCCATCGGCAGCAGCGAGTACGAAGCGGCCACGCGCACACAGAGTTACGCATACGACAATCTGATTGCCAGCTTCGAGCGTCCGCTGGTGGCAGCGTTCTACATCGTCGCGATGGCTCTGCTGGCAATGCACCTCGCGCACGGACTCTGGAGCGCGGTCAACGATCTCGGCGTGACCGGCCAACGACTGCGCCAGATTGGCGTTGCACTCTCCGGAATCTTTGCGCTCGTCGTGATGGTCGGAAACATGTCGATCCCCATCGCGGTCATGACCGGCGCCATCTCGAAGACAGGAGCGTCATAAGTGAACAGCTTCGAACTCGACGATCTGCGCAGCATCGGGACACCGGTGGACGGTAAGGTCCCGGCCGGCGATCCGGCGACGGCCTGGCCCACTCGCAAACTCGACTACAAGCTCGTCAGCCCACTCAACCGGCGCAAGTTCACGGTCATCGTCGTCGGTACCGGCCTCGCCGGCGCGGCCTGCGCCGCCTCCCTCGGTGAACTGGGCTACCACGTCGAGTCCTTCACCTTCCACGATGCACCCCGCCGTGCACACAGTGTCGCCGCGCAAGGAGGCATCAACGCTGCTCGCGCTCGAAAAGTGGACAACGACAGTCTCGCCCGCTTCGTGAAGGACACCGTCAAGGGCGGTGATTTCCGGGGCCGTGAGGCCGACTGTTTCCGTCTCGCCGAAGAATCCGTACGCGTCATCGATCACATGAATGCCATCGGGGCACCGTTTGCTCGCGAGTACGGCGGCACTCTGGCCACCCGATCCTTCGGCGGCGTTCAGGTGTCGCGCACGTACTATACGCGCGGGCAGACAGGCCAGCAGTTGCAGATAGCGTCGTCGCAGGCACTGCAACGTCAGATCGCAGCCGGAACGGTCAACCTACACACCCGAACCGAGATGCTCGATCTCATCGTTTCGGACGGGCGAGCACAAGGGATAGTCACACGCGATCTCGTGACCGGTGAGATCGGCGCCACCACAGGCCATGCCGTCGTACTGGCATCCGGCGGCTACGGAACCGTATTCCACAAGTCCACACTTGCGAAGAATTCCAACGCCACGGCCGCGTGGCGAGCGCACCGACGCGGTGCGTTGATGGCTTCACCCTCGTTCATCCAATTCCATCCGACGGCACTTCCCGTCAACTCCGAGTGGCAGTCGAAAACCATTCTGATGAGCGAATCCCTGCGCAACGACGGCCGGATCTGGGTACCGGCCAAGCCCGGAGACGATCGTGAGCCCGGCGACATTCCCGAAAACGAACGCGACTACTACCTCGAGCGCAAATATCCGGCGTTCGGGAACCTCTCTCCCCGCGACGTCTCTTCACGGGCCGCCCGCGAGCAAATCGACTCCGGTCACGGCGTCGGTCCTCTGAAAAACAGTGTGTACCTGGATTTCCGCGATGCGTTGGCACGGCTCGGCCGCAAGACCATCGAGGAGCGATACGGAAATCTGTTCTCGATGTATCGCGACGCCACCAGCGAAGACCCCTATACGGTGCCGATGCGCATCGCCCCCGGAGCCCACTTCACCATGGGAGGACTGTGGAACGACTACGACCAGATGACCTCCATCCCCGGCTTGTTCGTCGGTGGTGAGGCAGGCTGGGGATACCACGGAGCCAACCGCCTCGGCGCCAATTCGTTGCTCTCGGCATGCGTCGACGGCTGGTTCACCCTCCCGTACGCGATTCCGAATTATCTTGCGCCGCTACTCGGATCCACTCCACTCGAACTGTCCGATCCCGCTGTGACGTCGACGCTCACTGACGTGAGGGGTCGGGTGGACCTGCTGCTCTCGGTCGGCGGAACACACGGCCCCGACAGGTTCCATCGACAACTGGGCGAGATCCTCTATGCGGGTTGCGGTGTCACCCGAACGGCCGAGGGCTTGACCAAGGCGATCGCCGAAATCCGCGCACTGCGAACCGATTTCTGGTCGAACCTGCGAGTTGCCGGCAGCGGAAACCAGTTCAACCAGGAGTTGGAAAGGGCCGGCAGGGTAGCCGATTTCCTCGAGCTCGCCGAACTGATGTGCGTCGATGCTCTCGATCGTGACGAGTCCTGTGGAGCGCACTTTCGTGCCGAACATCAGACTCCCGAAGGCGAAGCGCAGCGAAACGATCAGGACTGGTGCTTCGTCTCCGCGTGGGAAACCGCCCAGGACGGCAGACACGTTCGACACGACGAGCCGTTGTCCTTCACCGCTGTTCCACTGCAGACGAGGAACTACGTATGAAAATCACCGTGGACGTGTGGCGCCAATCCGGACCTGAGTCGTCCGGCGCATTCGACACCTACCAAATAGACGACGCGACGGTGGAGATGTCGCTGCTGGAGCTCCTCGACCGACTCAACGACCAACTCGTGGAGAGCGGCAACGAACCCATCGCCTTCGATTCCGACTGCCGAGAAGGGATCTGCGGGTCCTGCGGCATCACGGTCGACAATGTTCCCCATGGACCGGTTGCGAACACTCCCACGTGCCGTCAGCACCTGCGCAGCTTCTCCGACGGGGACCGAATCAAACTGGAGCCGTTCCGCTCCGCAGCCTTTCCCGTGGTCCGAGACCTCGTCGTCGATCGCTCTGCGCTCGACCGGGTGCTCGAAGCCGGTGGATACGTTTCGGTCAATGCAGGAACCGCGCCGGACGCAGACAGTCAGCCGCTCTCGCATCAAAGTGCCGAAGCTGCACTGGACTTCGCCGCGTGCATCGGCTGCGGCGCTTGCGTGGCAGCCTGCCCGAACGGTGCCGCGCACCTCTTCACCGGGTCCAAACTGACCCACCTGTCTCTCGTCACGCAGGGCCGCAACGAACGTGGCAAGCGGGCCCGAGCGATGTCGCACCAGATGGAGGCCGATTTCGGGCCGTGCTCGACCTACGGTGAATGTGCGCAGGTGTGTCCCGCGGAGATACCGCTGACCGCGATTGCCGCTGTCAACAAGGAATCGATGCGATTCGGATTGCGGCGCAAGGACAACTGATCGTCACCAGGCGCCGATCAGCTTCATCCACGCGCCGCCGATGATCGTCCAGATCAGGATGATCACGACGCTCATCACGAAACCGATTCGGAACCATTCCGAGGTCTTGATGTATCCGGAACCGTAGATCACTCCGGCCGGACCGGACGCGTAGTGCGAGATACCGCCGAACAGGCTGCCGATGAAGCCGAACACCAGGGCCGAGAACAGCGACGGTGCACCGGTTGCCACCGCCGCGCCGAGAAACACCGCGTACATCGCGACGATCTGCGCGGTGTTCGACGCAAACAGATAGTGCGCGTAGAAGTACACCAAGGTCAGGATCGCAAAAGCCCAGATCCACGGCAAACCGTCGACGCTCGAGGAGACCTGGGTTCCGATCCACGAGATCACGCCGAGTTCTTCGAGATGGCTTGCCATACCGACCAGAACGGCAAAGAACACGAGCGTCTGCCACGCCCCGGTGTCGTGGACCAGGTTGTTCCACGTCAGCACCTTGGTCACCAACAGGATGCCGATTCCGACGAATGCTGTTGTAGTGGCATTGACGTTGAGCTGCGAGCCCAGGCACCAGAGCACCAGCAGCAGAACGAAGGTGGCGGCCATGATCTTCTCGTTGCGGCTGATCGGACCTGCCTTGCGCAGTTCCTCCCTGGCTTGCTCGGGTGCTTTCGGAGTCTTCAACATCGTGGGCGGGAAGATCTTCGACATCACCCACGGGATCGCGATGAGACTCGCAATTCCCGGAACCGATGCTGCCAGCGCCCATTTGCCCCACGAGATGTCGATGCCGATCTTGGCAGCCGCATCGACGGCCACAGGGTTACCCGCCATGGCGGTGATGAACATCGCGGAGGTCACGACGTTGACTTGCAGCGACGTGAGCAGCAGATATGCTCCGAGCTTCTTGCGAGAGTCCTCGGGCTCGGGATTGGAGTCCTCCAACTTGCTCAGCGAGACGATGATCGGATAGACGACGCCACCAGCGCGGGCGGTGTTCGACGGCGTCGCCGGAGCAAGTATCAAGTCCGTCAACGCCATTCCGTAGGACAAACCGAGGCTCGACTTGCCGAGCTTGGTCACGAACATGAGTGCAACCCGTTTGCCGAGTCCGGTGACCAGGAAGCCCTCGGCAATGAAGAACGATGCGACGATCAGCCAGATCGTGGTGTTACTGAAGCCGGACAACGCTTCCGTCGGCGTCTCGGTCTGGGTGATCATGGCGATCGACAGGCCTACCAGCGCCACAGAACCCGTCGGCAGAGGCTGCAAGATCAACGCCACGATGGTGCCGACGAAGATTCCGAGCATGTGCATGCCCTTGGGATCCACACCGTCCGGAACAGGCATGAAATAGATGATCAGGCCGAGGATGACGGGCACCGCAGCCGGGTAGTACCGCCTGAGCACCGATTGTTTCGACGGCTCCGCCGGCGGTGTCGTCTCAGAAAAAGACTCAGTGCTTTCGGATTTGGCCTCGGACATTTGCATCTCCTCGACTTGTCGCCCCAGGTGATCGCCCCAGATGATTGTCCCCCAAACATCAGGTTTTCGTGCGGTCAATCCAAGTTCGAGAGAAAATGCCCGGAAGTACAGTCGTCCTTACGAGGCGCTGTCTCGCACCGACGCTTCAGTGGGAGGATGCCCATCTCTCGCAAAAGATTGTGCCAATCGATCAACAAGGCTCCGGCGTGCTGCACGCTTGAATCTCGGAGAGTTGTTCAACCTGCTTCTGCGAAAGGTATTCGTCGGCACGATGTTTGGGTCAGGACTGCGCGGATTGCCGACCTCGACCGGATCTTCGCGCGTGATGTGATCCAATTCCGAAGCATGTCAGCCGACAGACAGACCCACGAACCGAGAAGATTCGTATCGGGCCGACGACTGGTTGCGCCATCTATTGTCGGGAGTGTGACGGAATCCGACGCCCACGAGGACTCGACCGCCTCCACTGAATCGGCAGTGGCCGATCACCCGAGAAAACGTCCACTGTGGCGTGAGATTCTGATCCTCGTTGTCGTCGCACTTGTCCTGAGTGTTGTCATTCAGAACTTCGTCGGACGCATCTTTCTGATCCCGTCGGAGTCCATGGAACCGACACTTCACGGATGCACCGGCTGCACGGGAGACAAGATCCTCGTCGACAGAATCAGCTATCGATTCGGGGATCCGCAACCTGGGGATGTGGTCGTGTTCAAGGGACCCGAGTCCTGGAACGACGAGTACAAATCCATTCGATCCGACAATTCGATTGTTCGCGCATTTCAGGGACTCGGGTCCATCGTCGGCTTGGTCCCGCCGGACGAAAACGACCTCGTGAAGCGGGTAGTCGCGGTCGGTGGCCAAACCGTACAGTGCCTGTCCGAGGAAGAGGGGCTTCGAGTGAACGGCAAGCCGCTGACCGAGCCGTACATCGACAAGCGCATTCCGGGCAACGGTACCTCTTGCCAAGGAAGGTATTTCGGGCCGGTCACGGTTCCCGACGGGAACCTGTGGGTGATGGGCGACAACCGCGCCCATTCGAAGGATTCACGTTTCCATCTCGATGACGAACACAGTGGAACGGTGCCGATCGACAATGTCATCGGCAAGGTTCAATTGATCGTCCTTCCCTTCTCACGGTGGGGAACTGTGAGCTCGTTCGATCCGCAGTGACAGATCGAATCAACCAGGCGGCCTGCATCTTCGGACGGCACAGTCGACATGGATCCGCTTTCGGACGATCATCGAGCGCATCTGTTGCCGAAGGTAGGAGAACCACATGCGCGCTCGACGCATCACCGCCAATCTCAAAGTCGCCGATATCGGAACCGCCAAGAGCTTCTACTCCGACTTTCTCGGCCTGAGCACCGAAGAGTTCAACATGGGGTGGGTCGCTCGCTACACCTCTCCCGACACCGGCGCGAACGTACAGCTCGTCACGCACGACGCCACTGCGGCCGAGGACTCCGTCATCTCAGTCCACACGGACGACATCGACGGCGCCTACGAAGAGGCCCGCAGGCTCGGCTACGAAATCGTGCACCCCATAACGACCGAAGAGTGGGGTGTTCGCCGATTCCTCGTCCGGGCACCCGATGGCAACGTCGTCAACATCGTGCGACACCGGGACTGAGCAGCGGAAAGAACCCCATTCGACGTTTTAGGTCATTTGACCTAGAGTTACGTGCATGACCGATTCATTGCAGTATTCAGCCGACGGCCCGATCCTCGTGGCCGGCGGATACGGAACCGTGGGCAGCGCCCTGACAGCGTTGCTCGCCCCCGACTTCCCACTACTCCTCACCGGACGCACCCCCGAGCGAGGCAACGAACTGGCCGGCCGTCACGGCGCTTCCGTCCGCCGCTGGGACCTCCTCGACCCGACACCCTTCGACGCGTCCGTACGCGCGGTCGTGTCGACGGTCAACGATCCCCACGATCGTGTCCTGTCCGCCGCCGTCGAGGCCGGCATTCCGTACGTGGACATCACCCGCTGGACAACCCGCGTCGCTCGCGCCGCCACTCTGGCGGGTCAGAAGTCGCCGAGCGCACCGGTGTACCTGTCGTCCGGATGGATGGGCGGAGTCACCAATATCGTCGCCGCAGCGCTGGCCGAGGAACTGGGTGGCGCGAGCACGATCGACGTCTCGATTCGCTACGACGTCAACGACATTGCCGGGCTGGACTCCGTCGACTTCATCGATCGGCTCGGGCAGGATTTCGAGGTGATGCAGCAAGGAAACCCGATCACCGTCAGCCCGTTGACGGATACACGCTGGGTCGACTTCCCCGGATCGCGCACCAAGGTCGGAAGAATCGACACTCCGGAACAATTCACGTTCCCCATGACCTTGGGCGCCGAAACTGCCAGCACTCGAATAGGTTTCAGTTCGAATGCATCCACAACTGCGCTGCTCGCCGCCAAGAAGGTGGGTCTGTTCCGTTGGGGTCGCGGCGACCGCTTCACACCGCTACGACGCGGACTCCTGTACTCGCCGGGCAAGGGCGGGAGCGCGCAAGTACGCATCGATGTCACCGGCCCGAGCGGCACGACAAGCGCGACAATCGTCGACCGGCAGGGCCAGGCTCACCTCACCGCGGTGGGCGGCGCGCTGGCCGTCAGACGAGCCTTGGCCGACGATGCCCGGCCTGGAGTCACTTTCCCCGAATCGCTTCCGAACCCTCGCCGCACCGTCTCCGAGTTGGAGAGCTTCGGGGTGGCAGTATTGCGACCATGACCCTCTCCAAGGGCGCCGCCCGTGCGGCAGCACTTCTCGACGCAGCAGAACAGGTCCTCACTACTCAGGGCAATGCCAACTCGGCAATGCGCGATTTCGCAGCCGCGGCCGGAGTGCGGGTAGGACATCTGCAGCACTACTACCCCACCCGTGCAGATCTGATACGCGCAGTGATGTCACGTGCATTGACCCGCTCACTGGATCGCCTTGCCGTCGTCCCCGATACGGATCAGAGCCTCTCCCGCGAGGAATCCGAACACTTCATCGGAGTCCTGCTCGGAGAACAGGACGACCAGGCCACGGTGCGTCTGTACGTCGAAGTATGGGCCATTGCAGCGGCGGACCAAGAAGTCGCGGTCGTGCTTCGAGACTTCTACGCCCAGTACATCGCACACGTAGAGCGCGCAGTCGCGTGTGCACAACCGGAGCTGGATGCGGCGGAACTTGGCGCGACAGCGCAGACCATCGTGAGCCTGCTCGAGGGTTCCGCAATTCTCCGATCGGGAATCACCGGCCGAAAGTCCGAGGCTTCGGACCGAAAGCTCGTGGACACACTGCAGTACATGATTCACGGGTCCTGACTCGGACGTATCGTAAAGCCCATGAGCGTTGCAAACGAATGGAGCCGAATCGAAGCGTGGTGCCGTACAAACGCACCGGTGACGGCTGCAGCGTTTCAACCAGGACTCGGTGACGCCGTTATCGAGGAATTCGAAGCCTCGACCGGCGTCACGTGGCCACAGGAACTTCGCGACCTGTATCGGGTCCACAACGGCAGCCTGACCCACGACGACCGGACCGGCCTCTTTCTCGGCAGCGTGCTCCCGGACAAATTCTTCTACCCCATCGACGTCGCAACAGAAGTTCGTCTCACGCTGCTCGAAACGTGGGACGAGACGATCTACGAGAATCCAGACCTCTACGCCGAGGACGAGATGGATCGACACGATCAACGCGACGCAGGCACTGCCGCAACCATGTTCATCCCCTCGTTCGTTCCCTTCGCCGGACTGGACGAGTACCACTACTTCGTGGACACCCGCAGCGGCGCACTCCACCATTGTGTGACCGAGTATGCCTCGGACGCCACTGACAACGGCGGTCCGATCTGGGCGTCCATCTCGGTAATGCTGGCCGCCCATGCCGTAACGCTGGAAACAGGATCAACGATCGGAGTGTGGAAACCCGTTGTCAGCAAGGGTGTTCTGGAATGGGAAGTCGACGCATGACACCCAAGCAGGATCCGACCCGTCGCACCCTCGCCGACGGGCGTCAGATCTTCTACTTCGACGATGCCGGCAGTGCCCGCGCCCACTCTGCGCGAGATTCCCGCGAATTGCCGGCTCTCGACCACTCGTCTCGGATGAGATTCGACGTTCTCACCGGGGAGTGGATCACCATGGCTTCGCATCGCATGACACGGACACATCTCCCCTCCGCCGCCGAATGTCCATTGTGCCCGACCGACGAAACACGCACGCCCACAGAGATACCCGACGGAGACTACGACGTCGCGGTGTTCGAGAATCGGTTTCCGAGCTTTGCCGCGGCGCCTGAGGAAGCCATTGACAGTCCCGGAGACGGTGCGGGCGATCGCCCAGCGGCCGGTCACTGCGAAGTGATGTGCTTCTCGAGCGATCACACGGCGTCCGTCGCCGAGCTTCCACTCGAACGCATGCGCACGATTGTGGGCGCCTGGATTTCTCGGACCGAAGAGTTGTCGGCGGATCCGCTTGTGGAACAAGTGTTCTGCTTCGAGAACCGCGGCGAAGAAATCGGGGTGACACTCACCCATCCACACGGACAGATCTACGCATACCCGTATGTCACGCCACGCACCCGATCGATGCTGACGCAGGCGCACAAACACTTCGAGCGCACCGGTCGCTCACTACTCGCCGATGTTCTGGCGTTCGAGCGCGAGGACAAGGCCCGGTTGATCTACGACGGCGATCACTGGAGCGCCTACGTCCCGACCGCCGCACGATGGCCCATCGAGATTCACCTGGCACCGCACCGAGACGTCCCGGACCTTCCCTCGCTGAACGACCAAGAGCGCGACGAGCTTGCGGTCGTCTACCAAGATCTCCTACGCCGTATCGATCGCTTCTATACGGGCGTCGACCGGGCACCGTACATCGCGGCTTGGCACCAAGCTCCCGTCCGCATCAACCGACCTCTGGGCCGACTGCATCTTCAGCTGTTCTCGATCTTGCGCGCACCGGGCAAACTCAAATACCTCGCCGGGTCCGAGTCCGCCATGGGCGCCTGGGTGAACGACACCGTTCCCGAGGCAGTCGCGGCCCGTCTACGGGAGTTGAAATAGTGGATACGGTCTCGAACAATTCTGTGCTCCAACAGTTTCACGCCACCTACGGCTATCCGGCAACCGGAGTGTGGGCGGCACCCGGTCGAGTCAACCTGATCGGTGAACACACGGACTACAACGGTGGATTGTGCCTACCGGTCGCTCTCGAGCAGCGAACACTGGTTGCCGTCGCACTGCGCAGCGACGGGGTCGTCCGCGTGCACAGTCGGCAATCCGCCGAGACGTACACCGGGCCCGTCGGCGACATCGCCACAGGGTGGGCCGCCTACCCCACAGCCGTTCTGTGGTCTCTTGCGCGCAGAGGCCTCCCGATCGAAGGAATCGATCTTGCCGTCGACTCGTCGGTACCGGTCGGGGCCGGACTGTCGAGTTCCGCTGCCCTCACCTGTTCGGTTGCGTTGGCCGTCAACGAACTTCATGATTCACCTTTCGCCCGCGATGAGCTGGTACAGGTGTGCATCCAGGCCGAGAACGACGGCGTCGGCGCACCGACCGGAGGGATGGATCAAACCATTGCCCTCTTTGCTCAGCCCTCGACCGCGCTCCTGCTGGACTGCCAGGACGGATCCACCGAACCCATACCTTTCGAACTCCACGGTGCAGGTTACGAACTGATCGTCATCGACACCCGGGTCAAACACTCACTCGCAGACGGACAGTACGGAATGCGGCGCTCTCAATGCGTCGCTGCAGCAGCAGCTCTCGGCGTCGGCAGCTTGCGAGAGGCTACAGCAGCCCAGGCCGAGACAGTGCGAGACCCGATCCTCCGGGCGCGGGTACGGCACGTCGTGACCGAGATCGAGAGGACGCGGAAGACCGCAGAACTTCTGCGCAGCAACAGATTCAGTGACGTCGGCGAGCTGTTCGACAACTCGCACGCCTCGTTGCGCGACGACTTCGAGGTCTCGTGTGAAGAACTCGACGTCGCCGTTGCCGCAGCACGACGCGGCGGCGCGATCGGTGCGCGGATGACCGGCGGCGGATTCGGAGGCTCGGCCATCGCGCTGGTTCCGGAAGGAAGCGGAGCGGAGGTCATCGCATCGGTGAGCCGCGACTTTGCGGCGCGAGGTTGGCGAGCACCACACTTTCTCGGCGTCGTTGCCGGGGGTTCGGCCGCCCGTCTCTGAGCGAACGGCACGTTCAGCGCACTGGAGGCGCCGAACGTACCGTTCGCCCTGGTTGGGGTACCTCGAGATCCCCCTCACATAAATAGTCATCTCATATGCGAATTATGTAGGTTCAGATCATGCAACTGACGCAGTTCACCGATCTGGGATTGCGCGTCGTCATGCGGTTGGCCGTACTCGACGCGGATGCCTCCCCCAGCACTCGGGATGTTGCGCAGCAGCTCAACGTGTCGTATTCCCATGCCACCAAGGTGGTTACACGGCTCGGTGAGCTCGGCATCGTGACAACCAGGCGCGGCCGCGGCGGTGGGCTTTCCATCACCGAACTCGGCCGCACCGCCACCATCGGCTGGCTGGCCAGACGCCTCGAAGGCCCGGGTGAAGTCGTCGACTGCGAAGGCGACAAACCGTGCCCACTGCGCGGAGGTTGCCTCCTTCGGAGCGCTTTGCGCGAAGCACAGGAAGCGTTCTTCGTTTCACTCGACGCGGTCACGATCGAAGACGTCATCCGTCAGCCGTCCAAAACTGTTCTGCTTCGCCTCACCACTCGGAGCGACGAAGCAGGCTGATCAATCGAATTTCGACCGAACGGAGCAGCTCATGCTTTCCCCACAGTCAACCGAGGTCATTCGCGCCACCCTTCCCGTGGTCGGCGCTGCCATCGGCGATATCACAACCCTGTTCTACCGCAGGATGTTCGACGCGCATCCTGAACTCGAACGCGATTTGTTCAATCGCGGCAATCAGAAGCAGGGCGAACAGCAGAAAGCTCTCGCCGGCGCCATCGCGGCATTCGCGACGCTTCAGCTCGAGCCGGACAGCGCCAAGGTCGATCTCATACTTTCACGTATCGCCCACAAGCATGCGTCGCTGGGAATCACTCCCGACCAGTACGCAATCGTGCACGAATACCTCTTTGCCGCGATCGTCGAAATACTCGGCGATGCAGTCACTCCCGACGTCGCGGCAGCCTGGGACGAGGTCTACTGGCTGATGGCGGAAACCCTCATCACGATGGAGCGTGGCCTCTACCAACTCGCCGGCGTCGACGCCGGTGACGTCTGGCGCACAGTCAGGATCAGTGAACGAGTTCTTCAGTCCGCCGACACCGTCTCACTGACACTCACGTCGCTCGACGGTAGCGCACTCCCCACCTTCGCTCCCGGACAGTACCTTTCGGTCGGGGTTACACTGCCCGACGGCGCCCGCCAGATCCGCCAATACAGCCTGTGTTCGATACCGAGCAGCGCAGACTGGCGGATCAGCGTCAAGCGAATCTCCGGAACTCCCGATGGCGAAGTGTCGAACTTCCTCTACAACAACGTATTCGAAGGTCAAGAACTCTCCGTCACCACACCTTTCGGCGATCTCACCATGCCGGACGACAACTCACCGCTCCTGCTCGCGTCGGCCGGAATCGGTTGCACACCGATGATCGGGATGCTCAATCATCTCGTGGACACCGGCGCTGACCGTTCGGTATCTGTCATCCATGCGGATCGATCCATTGCGGATCACGCGCACCGCGCAGAACTCAGCACACTCGTCGACCAGATTCCCGCCGCAACCCTGCACCGTTGGTACGAGGATCTCGGCACGCACGTTGCGTTCGGATCGGTTCACGAAGGACGGGCGGATTTGCAAGGTATTGCAGTGGAGCCCGATACCCAAGCCTTCCTTTGCGGGCCGATGCCGTTCATGTTGGCGATGCGCGCATCGTTGCTCGAAAGGGACGTCCCGGCACAGAATATCCACTACGAGGTCTTCGGGCCCGACAGCTGGGCCAACACCTGAGCGGACCACTGCCTGCGAACTGGACCTTGGCGCGCGACTGCAAACCCTTGTGTACTCGACGAAACATACGCATCGAGTAGTGGGAGACCGACATGATCACGTCAGCGTCGATGACGGGAGTCGCGCTGATCGCCCTGGCGATGGTTCTGACACCGGGCCCCAACATGATCTATCTGGTGTCCCGCAGCATCAGCCAGGGCCGCCGGGCGGGTTTGATCTCGCTCGGCGGAGTCGCAACCGGTTTCCTGGTCTACCTCACCGCCACGTGTGCAGGGCTGACAGCGGTTCTCTTCGCCGTACCAACGGTGTTCACCGCGGTGAAAATCGGTGGTGCCCTGTACCTGGCCTATCTCGCCTGGTCGACACTCCGACCAGGTGGGAAGTCCGCCTTCGAGGTGGGCGAGGTCGACCGCCACGGTAGCGGCCGTCTGTTCGGGATGGGGTTGACCACCAATCTGCTCAATCCCAAGATTGCGCTGATGTACGCGGCCCTGATCCCCCAGTTCGTCGATCCCACTGCGGGTCCGGTCTGGCAACAGGCACTCGTACTCGGCGGCGTGCAGATCCTGGTCGCAGTCACCGTCAACGCGTTGATCGTGTGCTGTGCGGCAGCCGTGTCGACCTTCCTCATGGCGCGTCCGGTGTGGATGCGGGCTCAGAAATGGCTAGCTGGTGGCATTCTCGGAATCTTCGCCACCCGCATGGCCCTGGAGTAGTTTCAGTCCTTCGGACGTTGGTCGATCAGACGACGCGCTTTGCCGATCGAGCGTTCGAGTCCGCCGGGTTCGAGAACGCTCACCTCGACCGTGACACCGATCTTGTTCTTCACCAGCTTCTGCAACGCCGAAGACGCTGCCGCATGATCGGAAATTGCCGCGTCAGGGCGAGCCTCGACGCGCACTGTCAGAGTATCCATCCGGTCCGGACGCTCCAGCACACACTGGAATTGGGGTGCCAGGGCGGGGACGGTCAAGATCAGCTCTTCGATCTGTGTGGGGAACAGATTGACCCCACGCAGGATGATCATGTCGTCGGTCCGGCCGGTGACCTTCTGCATCCGACGCATCGAGCGCGCCGTACCCGGCAACAGTCGGGTCAGGTCCCTGGTTCGGTAGCGAATGATGGGCAGCGCTTCCTTGGTGAGAGAGGTGAAAACCAGCTCACCTTCTTCACCGTCCGGCAGCACTTCGCCCGTGACCGGATCGATGATCTCCGGGTAGAAGTGGTCTTCCCAGATATGCAGCCCGTCTTTGGTTTCCACACATTCCATTGCCACACCCGGGCCCATGATCTCGGAGAGTCCGTAGATGTCGACCGCATGCATGTCGAGTTGCTGTTCCAGCTCGGTACGCATCTGTTCGGTCCACGGCTCCGCTCCGAAAACTCCCACCCTCAGTGAGGTCTTCGCGGGATCGATGCCTTTCTTGATCATCGCATCCACGATGGTCAACATGTACGACGGAGTCACCATGATGGCGTCGGGCTCGAAGTCCTCGATCAGTTGAATCTGCCGCTCGGTCATGCCACCGGACATGGGAATGACCGTGCAGCCCAAGCGCTCCGCACCGTAGTGTGCTCCCAATCCACCGGTGAACAGACCGTACCCGTAAGCCACGTGAACCTTGTCCGAAGACCGCACGCCGCCGGCCGAGAGACTGCGCGCGATGAGATCGGCCCAGTTGTTCAGGTCGTTGCTCGTGTACCCCACCACCGTCGGGCGACCGGTGGTCCCCGAAGACGCGTGAATTCGCGAGACCCGGTCCTGGGGCACTGCAAACATCTTGAACGGATAGTTCTCACGTAGATCCGCTTTGGTGGTGAAGGGGAACTTCGCGAGATCGCTCAGATCCTTCAAGTCGCTCGGGTGGACGCCGGCGTCGTCGAAAGCTTTGCGGTAGTGCGGAACATTGGTGTACGCGTGCATCAGGGACCATTGCATCCGCTCGAGTTGGAGCGTCGAAATGCGTTCCCGACTGGCAAATTCGATGTCTTGCGATGTAGCAGTGGCGAGTTCGGTCATGATTGTCTCCGGTGGGCTCAGTGAGGGCGCTGTGCGGGCGGTCAGGCGTCGAAATCGACTGTTATCTGTTCAGCGACAGGGAAGGTCTGGCAGGTCAGTACGAAACCCGCGTCGACTTCGTAGTCTTCGAGTGCGTAGTTCCTGCGCATCTCGACGTCACCGCAGGTGACCTTGGCGCGACACGTTCCACAGACCCCGCCCTTGCACGCGAAGGGCAGATCCGATCGGTACTGTTCCGCTGCATCGAGAATCGACTGGTCTCGCGGAAGTGTCGCGGTGGTCGATCGACCGTCGAGAGTAATAGTCACCTCGCTGCTCGGTCCGACAATTCCGCGCTCACGATGCACTGCAACCGGCGGCGCGACGTCGTCGACGTAGAACAGCTCGTGATGGATGCGATCCTTGGCAATTCCCAAGCCGGCCAGTACTTCCTGGGCGTCGTTGACCATCCCGAACGGACCACACAACCAGAAGCCGTCGACCTGGTCGCACGGAACGAGAGAGGTGAAGATCTCGCGCAACCGGTCGGCGTCGAGACGGCCCGAGAACAACTCGACCTCGCGCGGCTCGCGAGAGAGAACATGAATAACGTCCAGGCGCGCACCGTACCGGTCCTTCAGGTCGGCGATTTCTTCGGCGAACATGACCGAACGGGCGCGCCTGTTCCCGTACAGCAGGGTGACATCGGCCTCGGGGTTCACCAGCAGTGTTGCAGCGATGGACAACATGGGCGTGATTCCGGAGCCCGCCGCGATCAGAACGTGCCGTCCACCCAATGCCGGATCGGCGACAAAATTGCCAGATGGGCCCTGGACGTCGATTCGATCCCCGGCCTTGACGTCTCGCACCAACCAGGAGGAGAAGAGTCCGTCTGCCACTTCGCGAACCCCCACCCGTGGAGACGCCCCTACCGGTGCACAGATCGAGTAGGAGCGACGGTGTTCGACGCCGTCGATCATCCGCCGCAGTGTCAGTGACTGCCCGGCGCCGAAGTCGAATTGATCGGCGATATCGGCAGGCACGTCGAAGGTGACGGCAACTGCGTCGTCGCACAGTGATTCGACACCGGCGACCGTCAACGGGTGAAATGGTTTGTTCCGGTTCGTCGTTGCGGTACTCATCTGTTCAGATCTCCTTCACGTGATCGAACGGCTCGAGGCAGTCGAGGCAGCGATAGAGCGCTTTGCACAGGGTCGCACCGAATTCCGAACTCAGTCTGGTGTTTGCCGAACCGCACTGGGGGCACAGGATGTCGCGCGGCTTGGCCGTCAAGGTCAAGGCGATCGGGCCGGAGGTGCGACGCGGCGCGGCCCCCGGCACCGAGTACCCGGCCGTCCGAAGTTTCGCGAGCCCCTCTTCGCTGATCCAATCCGAACTCCAAGGCGGCGACAGTTGAGTCTTGATCTGGACGCTGCCGTACCCCGCGTCGGTCAGCTTGTGCTCGATGTCGTCTCGCATCGTCGCCATCGCCGGACACCCGGAATAGGTGGGAGTGATTGTCACACAGACCAAGTTCGCTTCGACGTCGACCGATCGGATGACGCCGAGATCGGCCAAGGTCAACAGTGGCATCTCCGGATCCATCACCGAGGCGACGATCTCCTGCGCCGAAGAGACAGTAGCGGAAGAGACGGTAGCGGCAGTCACGGTCACCACGCCCCTTCCGGATGCTCCCGAGCGACGCTCTGCATTTCGGCGAGAAGTAGCCCCAGTGCCCCGGTGTGCAGTCCGGCACGCCCGCCGCGGCCGCCGACGAAACCGGAGAAACGCGAAGGGGGCTCTTCCATTTCGGCTGCATGGAGGACCTGGGCAAGAACAGCGTCGAACTCCGGCCGAACAGTACGCGGATCCACTCCGACGCCAACTTCTGCCAAAACGAGTTCGTCCTGGGTGGGAACAAAGAGTTCGTCCACGAACGGGAAGATCTCGAGCAGGGCCGCGGCAGTCCGACGCTTGGATTCTGCCGTGCCGGCGCCCAACGTGACGACCCATCTTGCCGCGTAGTCGCGGTGGTAGGTCAGTTCTTTGACGCCCTTGTTCGCCACGGCCGCGAGGACCGGGTCCCGCGATGTGCGGAGCCGATCGAACAGCGCCAGCCGCCAGGTCGAGAACACGAGTAGCCGAACGACCGTGTGCGCGAAGTCGCCGTTGGCGAGCTCCACCAGTCTCACGTTGCGGAAACCGAACTGATCACGAAAGAAGGCAAGCGCATCTTCAGCCGGCACCGGCGACGTGTCCGAGATGAACGGAACGACAGTGGAATCGGCTGCTGCCGCGCGAGCCAGCAGCAGCCTGGCCTGTCCGATCAGATCCAGACCGACATTCGCGAGAGCTACCTCTTCTTCGAGTTCCGGTGCCCGCGTAGACCATTCGGCGAGGCGCTGCGAACTGACGAGCGCGTCGTCGCCGAGCATGAGGCAGTAGTGCGCCAGCGCACCGAGATCGACGTCATCCGGCACCGTGGTGTCGACTCCGGCGAGGGGGTCGTCGAAGCTGGTTCCGAACGCCCACTGACCGTGGCCGTCGCCGTCGACCAGGCCGTCGTAGGCACTGTCGTGATCGTTCATCTGTTGGTCCTCGAAGTCGAAGTGATTCTCACATGTGCGGAACGGAGTCCGGGATGTCGTAGAAAGTCGGGTGCCGGTAGACCTTGTCGCCGCTCGGCGCGAAGAACGGATCCTTTTCTGCCGGACTCGAAGCCACGATGTTCGCTGACGGCACGACCCAGATGCTCACGCCTTCGTTACGTCTGGTGTAGACGTCGCGCGCGTGGCGTAGGGCCATCTGATCGTCTGCCGCGCGCAGGGATCCGACGTGCACGTGGTTCAGTCCGCGCTTTCCCCTCAGAAACACCTCGTACAAAGGCCATTCGCCCCGCACCTGATCGCGCTGTACCTGATCGTTCTCGCTCATGATGTTTCCCCAGTCGTGCGATCGTGCGCGAGTCTCTCGCGCTGTGCAAAGGCGTACGCGGCGTCGCGAACCCAGGCCCCGTTGTCGTGTGCGGCTTTCCGATTGGTGATCCGCTCGACGCTCGCCGCTCCGTTGCCGCGGACCACGTCCATGAATTCGCTCCAGTCCGGCTCGCCGAAATCGTGTGCGCCACGCTCGGGGTTCCAGCGCAGGTCGGGATCTGGGAAGGTCACACCGAGTATCTCGGCCTGCGGTATCGACATGTCCACGAATCGTTGCCGCAGTTCGTCGTTCGTGTGCCGCTTGATGCGCCACTTCATCGACTGCTCGGTGTTCGGCGATTCGTCGTCCGGCGGTCCGAACATCATCAGAGCGGGCCACCACCATCGGTCGACGGCTTCCTGCACCATTGCCCGTTGAGCTTCCGTGCCGCACATCATCGTCGCCAACAGTTCGAAGCCTTGCCGCTGATGGAACGATTCCTCTTTGCACACACGGATCATCGCGCGCGCATACGGCCCGAAGGAGCTGCGGCACAGCGGAACCTGATTGCAGATAGCAGCTCCGTCGACCAGCCAGCCGATCACACCCACGTCGGCGTATGTCAGCGTCGGATAGTTGAAGATCGAGGAGTACTTCTGCTTTCCCTCGATCAGTTTGGTGGTCAGATCGCCACGATCGGCACCGAGCGTCTCGGCCGCGGAGTAGAGATACAGACCGTGCCCGGCTTCGTCCTGGACCTTCGCCATCAAGATCGCCTTGCGTCGCAACGAAGGCGCACGGGTGAGCCAGTTTCCCTCGGGCTGCATTCCGATGATTTCGGAGTGCGCATGCTGGGCAACCTGACGGATCAGAGTCTTGCGGTAGCCGTCCGGCATCCAGTCGCGAGGCTCGATGCGCTGGTCTGCCGCGATCGTCTCGTCGAACAGGTTCTGCAGGTCTTGTGGAGCTTCCACGTTGGTCATCGTACCTACCTTTTATTACCGAATGATCGGTTGGTAACTAGTATGCACCGAGGTGTCCCAGCACACAAGAGAATCTTTCGCCGCACCAGAAATCAGCGGCCCTCGAAAACCGGCTTCTGCTTCGACAGGAAAGCCGTGACTGCGCCTCGATGATCTGCCGTGGAACCCAGCTCCACCTGTGCGTTCGCCTCGGCCGCCAGCGTCTGGGAAAGCCCAGGAGCAACGGCACGGATCAGCGATTTCACGTGGGCGAAGGCCGCGGTGGGTCCGTCGGCAAGCCGACGCGCGAGTACCCGAGCCTCAGCTGCGACGTCCTCGTCGGCCACCACGCGATGAACCAAGCCCCACTCCAGCGCGCTCTGCGCGTCGAACTTGTCGCCGAGCAACATCAGGCCACCGGCGCGGCTAGGTCCGAGCGCGTGCACGAGCGCATGACTGAGCCCGGAGTCACTGGCCAGACCGATGCCGGTGAATGCCGTCGCAAAGCTCGCGCGAGCCCCCACGACACGGATGTCTCCGGCCAACGCGATTCCCAACCCGGCCCCGACGCAGGCTCCGCCGATACCCACCACCACCGGGACAGAGAGCGTCGACAGCGCCGTGACGATGGGGTTGTAGTGCGCCTCGACGGTATCCATCGCGTGCGCAGGATCAGCATCCAACGCTGCGGCGTGCTCGCCCAGATCCTGACCGACGCAGAAGTTCTTGCCTTCGGCGAGAATCAACACCGCTCGAACCTCTGCATCCGCGTGGACCTGCAGCAGCGCTTCGAGCAGCTGAGACTTCATTTCGCCGTTGACGGCATTGGCGGCCTCAGGTCGGTCGAGAGTGATTGTCACCAAACCTCGCTCGATCTCCAAGCGAATCACGTCAGTCATCGGTGTTCCTTTCGCAGGCAGTTCGGTTCAGCTCCATGTGTGAAAACCCTGTCCCGTCTTGCGCCCCAACTCGCCGCGAGCCACCTTCTCTCGCAGCAGTGCTGGAGGTGCAAATCGATCACCGAGCGTGCTCGCGAGGTGTTCGGCGATCGCCAGGCGCACATCCAACCCGACCAGATCTGTCGAACGCAGCGGGCCCATCGGATGCCGATACCCCAATTCCATTGCTCGGTCGATCGATTCCGCGTCCGCCACACCCTCTTCGAGCATGCGGATGGCTTCGAGCCCGAGACCGACACCAAGCCGGCTGGTTGCAAAACCAGGTGAGTCGTTGACGAGCACCTCGGCTTTGCCGAGCATCGACACCCATGCTCGTACCGAGTCGACAACCTCGGGGCGGGTCTGAGGCGCCCGGACGATCTCGACCAACAGCGACGCCGGGACTGGATTGAAGAAGTGCATACCGATGAACCGGCCCGGATCCGTCAGCGCTGCGCCGAGTTCGGCGATCGACATGGAACTGGTGTTGCTGGCGATCACGGTGCTTTCTCCGGCAACGGTTTCCGCAGCGGCGAGCACCTCGACCTTGAGGGCCGCAATTTCCGGGACCGCCTCGACGATCAGGTCGAGCGACGGTGGCAACGAGGTCACTGCGTCCACGGTGCTCACGCGCGCCAGCACCGTCGCGGGGTCCTGGTCGTCGAGTTTCCCTCGCTCGTGAGCTCTGTCGAGGCCGGCGGAAACACGCTGCAACGCGGCCGCGGTGTCGCCACTCTCCGCGATGGTGACCGCCCCGCCGAGACTGGCGAACACCTGGGCGATACCCGCACCCATGCGTCCACCGCCGATGACTCCGACGGTCTTCGGTGCAACTGCTTCAGTCATGATTTCTTCTCCAGGAAGGCCGTCATGCGATCGCGCTTGTCCGAACTCTCGAACAGGACGGCCTGGGCGATGTCGTCGGCAAACGGATGCGATCCCGGCGCATCGACGATGATCTTGGTCAATCGCAGTGCCAGCGGGGACAGTCGGAAAATGCGGTCGAGCAGCCGATGCGCTGCGTCGACGTGGCAGTTCGGTTCGGTTACCTCGACAACCAGGCCCGCTCGTAGCGCCTGCTCGGCGTCGAGGTTCCTGGCACCGAGGAGCACCTGCTTCGCGATCGAGACGCCGACGAGCTTCGGCAATCGATAGCTGGCGCCGGCGGCTGCCATTATGCCGAGATTGGGCTCCGGATTCCCGAAGACCGCCGTCGTTGTCGCGATGCGAATGTCGCAGGCGTAGGTCAACTCTGCCCCACCGCCGAGCGCGTAGCCGCTCACGGCGGCCACGGTGGGAAGCGGGAGCTTTCCGATTCGGTCGAACAGCGTGCGGTTGATACCCGCGAACGCTTCCTCTCGTCCGCGCTCTCGGAGCTCCGCGATGTCAGCGCCGCCTGCGAAGTGGTCGCCGCGCCCCGCAAGCAGGAGCAGCTTCGGATCCCGTTCGAGGCGTCCACAAACCTGATGCAGTTCGTCGATCATTTCCGCGTTGATCGCATTGCGTTGCGCGGGCCTGTCGAGGGTGACCACGACGCGATCCTCGCGCTCGTCCACGTGCAGGGTGTTCACATTCGCTCCTTCTCGCTCTTCTCCATTAGTAACCGAACATTCGGTCGTTTGGCAAGGGTGAGAACGAGGATGGTGCACAGCTTTGCCCGAACTGAGAAGATGGGGACATGACTACGGCACGCCCCACTCGACGCACCGGCCTCCCCGGACGTCCCGGCTACGACCTCGATTCGCTCCTGGCCGTGGCCGTGAAGGTGTTCAACGACAAGGGCTACGACGGCGCCAGCATGGAGGTGCTCGCCAAGAAACTCGGCATCACGAAGTCCTCGATCTACCACCATGTGTCCGGAAAGTCAGAACTTCTCGAACTCGCCCTTTCGCGTGCACTCAACGCCCTGTTTGCGGTCACGACCGAAGAGGGCGCCACCACCGGTCCGTACATCGACCGGCTCGAATACCTGGTCCGGCGCAGCGTAGAGGTGCTGGTCGCAGAGCTTCCATACGTCACCCTGCTCCTGCGCGTCCGCGGCAACACGACGGTCGAGCGCGCCGCGCTGGCTCGTCGACGCGAATTCGACAACTTCGTCGGAGGTCTCGTCGCGTCCGCCGCAGCGGAGGGAGACTTGCGCCCGGACATCGAACCAGCCCTCGCCAGCAAGCTGATGTTCGGCACCGTCAACTCACTGATCGAGTGGTACAAACCCCGAGCGGGTGAGTCCGTCTCCGACATCGCCGACGCGGTCGTCGCCGTCACTTTCGACGGACTTCGCAAGGCCTGACTCCAGGCAGTTCTGCCGAATCCTTGACAACGCGGCGTTACCGGGCGATCGTAATTACCGACCGAACGTACGGTGAGATGGAGTTGTCGTGAGCAGACTGTTGGAAAGCTATGTGGCCGGTCAGTGGTACGCCGCACCGGACGCAGGTACCCCGTTGCCGAGCGCAGTGGACGGATCGGAGGTGGCCCGGATCTCCGCAACCGGCATCGACCTCGCCGAGATGGTTACGTACGCCCGCGAGGTCGGCGGGCCTGCACTGTCCGCGATGACCTTCCACGAACGTGCCGGCGCGCTCAAGGCTCTCGCCCTCACGTTGATGGCAGGAAAAGCCGAGTTCTACACACTCTCCACTGCCACCGGTGCGACGATGCGAGATTCCGGGGTGGACATCGACGGCGGATTCGGGACCCTGCTGAGCTACGCGAGCAAGGCTCGGCGCGAATTGCCTGACAGCACAGTCTTTCTGGACGGAAACGTCGAGCCTCTCGGCAAGGGCGGAACCTTCCTCGGGCAACACATCTATACATCACGTCGCGGCGTCGCCGTGCAGATCAACGCCTTCAATTTCCCGGTGTGGGGGTTCCTGGAGAAGCTGGCACCGGCATTCATCGCGGGGGTGCCGTCCATCGTCAAACCTGCCAGTTCCACGGCATATCTCACCGAACTCGTCTTCCGGCGCATCATCGAGTCAGGCTTGCTCCCAGAGGGTTCCGTCCAACTGCTCTCCGGTAGTGCACGCGGCCTCCTCGATCACCTCGGCGGGCAGGACTCAGTGGCATTCACCGGATCCGCCGACACCGCGGCAACGCTGCGTGCTCACCCGAACGTCGTCGGCAAGGGCGTCCATTTCAATGCCGAAGCCGATTCACTCAACGCGTCGATCCTCGGCGAGGACGCCGTACCAGGAACGCCCGAATTCGATTTGTACGTCAAACAACTCGTCACCGAGATGACGGTCAAGGCGGGCCAGAAGTGCACGGCGATCCGGCGCGCCCTGGTCCCGCTCTCGCTGGTCGACGCCGTTGTCGATGCCGCATCCGAGCGACTGAACAAAGTGGTCGTGGGACACCCCGATGCTGATGGCGTCACTATGGGAGCTCTCGCCAGCATCGAACAGCGTGACGAGGTCTTGAAATCCATTCGCGGTCTGACGAAGTCGGCAACTATCGTATTCGGAGACCCGGACAACGTCGACGTGGTCGGTGCCGACGGCCAGTCAGGAGCCTTCCTTTCCCCAGTCCTTCTCCGGGCGGAAGAGAATGCGCACGAGGTACACGAACTGGAGGCCTTCGGACCCGTCAGCACCGTCATCGGATACGACGGCATCGATCATGCGATCGAACTCGCGGCCCGTGGCGAGGGAAGCCTCGTCGCCTCGGTGGTCACTGCCGACAGCGACATCGCACGTCGACTGGTGCTGGGTCTCGCAGCTTTTCACGGCAGAGTGCTCGTGCTGAACCGCGACGACGCCAAGGAATCCACCGGCCACGGCTCTCCCCTTCCAGTCCTCGTACACGGCGGTCCCGGCCGTGCCGGCGGCGGTGAGGAGCTGGGTGGCATCCGCGGAGTTCTGCACCACATGCAGCGGACCGCCGTACAGGGCACACCCGACGTCCTCACCGCAGTCGGCGAGCGCTGGTTCACCGGATCGCAGCGCACGACCGGATCCGAACATCCATTCCGAAAGAGTCTCGCCGAGTTGAAGATCGGTGACACTGTTGTCGGCGGTCCGCGCCAGGTCACACTCGCAGACATCGATCATTTTGCAGAGTTCACCGGTGACACCTTCTACGCTCACACCGATCCGGTGGCCGCTGCGGCGAATCCACTCTTCGGCGGCATCGTCGCGCACGGCTATCTTGTTGTCTCACTCGCTGCGGGCCTGTTCGTCGACCCGGCTCCCGGCCCGGTTCTCGCGAACTTCGGCGTGGACAGCCTCAGGTTCCTGACTCCGGTCAAAGCCGAAGACAGCCTGACGGTCACCCTCACAGCCAAGACCATCACACCTCGCAGCAGCGCCGACTACGGTGAGGTTCGTTGGGACGCCGTGGTGACGAACCAGGACAACGATCCGGTCGCGACATACGACGTCCTGACTCTGGTAGCCAAGACTCGCCCCGAAGGGAATTGAAAGCACATGACCTATCGAGTAGCAGTGTGTTACGGACGCCCCACCGATCCGGAGGCTTTCGACAAGTACTACAACGAGATCCACGTCCCGCTCGCCAGCGCAGTGCCAGGGCTCTCGGACTTCACGTTCAGCAAGTGCTCGACGCTGGACGGCTCCGATCCAGTCTTCTATGCCGTCGCCAACCTCGAGTTTCCCGATCTCGAGACTATGCAGAGCGGCCTGAAGTCCCCGGAGATGGGCGCCGCTGGAAAAGATGTCGCAAACTTTGCCACCGGCACGGTCGACATGTATGTCCAGGAAGTTGTCTCGGTCCTCTAGACCCCTGCAATTTCCCGATCACACAGGAGTTGTCTCGTGAGTACAGGAAGCATCACCGCCAGAGAGATGTTCGACGCGGACCAGGCATCGCAGGCACTCGGTATCGAGATTTCCGAGCTGGCGCCCGGTAGCGCAACCGTGACCGTCACCGTGGGCGAAACCATGGTGAACGGTCACGGAATCACACACGGCGGTTATGTTTTCCTGCTCGCGGACACCGCGTTTGCGCTCGCCTGCAACGGCTACGAGGATTCAGCCGTTGCAGCGCGCGCGGACATCAGATTTCTGCGTCCGACCCGTCTGGGCGACACCTTGACCGCGATCGCCACCGAGAAGGCTCGAGGCGGCCGAAGTGGGATCTACGACGTGACCGTTCGCAATGGCGACGCCGTCGTGGCCGAGTTCCGCGGCGACAGTCGAACCATCACCCGCTGAAATTCAGCCCACGGTGTATCAGCCCACGGTGTATCAGCCCACGACGGGAAGTTCGAGGGGGCCGGACCCGTCGGCGAAGATCGTCACCGGCATGCCCTGCAATCCCCCACGGAAACTGATGTCGCCACCGGTGATCGCGAGACGCACGGAATGCCCTGGCTCGAATCGGTGCACTATCGCCGGCATCGTCACCGGCACCGGCTGCGACGGATCACTGATGCGTATGGGCGCGATGAGTCCGTTGATCAGCGAGGAAGTTCCGTCCGGAGCCACGTCGTAGAGTTTCGCGAACACCACCGGCTGTCCGGGCGCCGCAACACGCAGCGTCACAGTGGGGGCTCCCACCACGTCCATCGCCTCGGTCATCGGCGCAGCGGTCCAGAGCGCCTCGGTTCCCGGAATCTGTGCATTCGGAATGTTTCCGGCCGGATTGATATTGAGTGGCTCTACGCCCGTCGGCAGCCCAGCCGGTGCGGTGACGATCGTCTTCGAACCCGGTATCACCGGCGTGCCGTCCGGTAGCAGTCCCCCGTCGGCGGACAGATGGAAGGCGCGAGCGGTCCCGACATCGACGGTGTCGGACGTCGCGTAGGCCGGTGCCGCGTTTCCCTCGTAGTCGATCCAGTTGCGGAAATACGCGAATTCCGGGCCGGTCTCCGTGTTCTCGTCCTTGAGGTAGTGATCGAACCAGTCCATGAAGCGACCGGTCTCGTACTGGGTATCCTCGTCGGGTGCGGAGAAGCTGAACTCGCCCGGCGCAGCGGCCAAGTGGCTGTGCCCCCACGAATGCCAAATCATCTTGGCATCGACGCCACGATCCTTCAGCGCGTCGTAAGTCGCGGTTGCCTCGTTCAGATCGAACAGGGTGTCCTGTTGCCCCTGAGCAAGCAGTACCGGAATGTTGATCCGGTCGACGAACGACGAGACCGACGACGCTCGGAGCTCACTCACTACTTGCGGTCCGATGTCGCCGGTCACCACCGCCTCGGCGATCGCGTTGCACATGTAAGGGACGTAGTTCGGGCAGCCGGGTAGCCGTGCGGGATCTGCGATGTAACCGTCCACACCGGGATTCGCGATGCCCGCGCCGAAGAGCAGCGATGCAAAGAGCACCTTCGCGGCTCCCGGCTCCGCAGTCGACACTCCGGAGATGATCCCGGTGCTGTTGGGCGCCAGAGAATACGAGAGATCGTTCCAGGTGATCATGGGGATGATCGTGTCGATACGGGGATCGACACTCGCGGCGGCGAATTGAATCCCGCCGCCGTAAGAGCCACCCGTCATTCCGACCCGCGGGTCGTTCGTCGACGGTGCACCGGTGTGATCGACGGAGTCCTGAACCACCGCGGTGAGCGCCGGATAGGGCTGCGTCAGAGCCTGATCCGTGAAGGCAATCCCTTCTTGGCCGCCGAGGAAGCTGACCAACTGGGAAGCGGCGACACCGTCGTATGCGGGAGAGTCGAGGGTGATCTTGCAACTCGTGCCGCCGAAACCCAATCCCGAATACGTCAGTCCGACATACCCGTTCTCGGCGAAGTTCTGCAGGGCAGGAATCTGGTCCTTGTACGAACCGCCGAACCCGTTGGTGGTCAGGATCGCGGGAGCTGGGTTGTCAGCGTCGACACCATCGGGAACAAAGAGTTCACCGACGACGGTGCACGGCGTCGAGAGTTCAGGCCCGACATCGACCGAGAAGTACAGCAGCTGTGACGAATACGAGCCGTTCGGTGAATCCGCGAGCGCCGGCGGCGAAAAGCCGAGGGCGCAAACCACGAGCGTGACGACACTGATCGCAATTCTCCGGCGCACCTGAAAACCGTACACCCGGATCTGTTCTCCACCAGCTCAATCCGGCGCGTGCCGCCAACGTTTTCTCGCGAAAGTCACGCCAGACCGAGCCGACCTCTACTTGACCGTCAAGGTGCCGCGCATGCTCGGATGATAGGTGCAGTGGAACGTGTACGTTCCCGGCTCGTTCGGCACCGTGATGGTTTCCGTCTCGCCGGCCTCGATGTCCTCACTGAACAGTCCTGCCGTATCGGACGTGACCGAGTGTTCGACGGTGTCGTTGTTCTGAATGGTCAGTACCTGACCAGGCATCACCGACTCCGGTGTCGAATACTCGAAGCCGCTGATCACGATTCCCATCGACGACGCTCCCGGCGTCGACATACCCAGAGGCATGCTCGGCATCGACATACTGGTCGGCATGCTGGTCATCGGCATACTGGTCATCGCCATGCCGTCGTGATCGGCCGAATCGTTGTCCGACGAATCGTTGTTGTCACTGCACGCGGTCAGTGCGAACACCGCCAGGATCAGCGCTGCGAGCACTGCGAGAATCCGCTTCATTGCTTCGCCTCCTGCTCGTTCCCCCGCAGTCTGCTGATTACCCGCCGCCTAGGGGGCCAAACAGCTCCGATGTGGTGCCTGCGGCGCTGATAGTGCACGATTTCTGCACCAGCTCCACTCGCGGACCGACACTGAAGGAAACAGCACAGATGGCCAAGAGCAAAACGTCGAAGGCAGCCAAGACGAAGGCGCCGGTAGCGTCAAAAGCACCCGCGGCGAAGGCGCCCGCAGTCCTCTGGAAGGACCTGCCGGACGAGCACGACTACCCGGCAGCCCGCGATTACCTCCAGTTGGGCGCGACGCCGGTTCAGGTCCAAGCTCTCGTGTACGCCCTCAAGACGGCGACGCTGGTCTCGAAGAAGGCCAAGGACATCCTGCGGGCTGCTGGGCTCCCTCTGCTTCCGGTCGACAACCCACACGTGGCTGCCGACCTGTTGAAGATCCGCAAGGGGATCGCGCTGTCGCCGATCCTGCTGGTGCAGGGAGACTTCCGCGCCGGAGTACCGGCGCAGATCGCCGACGGCTACCACCGTGTGTGTGCGAGCTACCACGTGGACGAGAACACCGGCATCCCTGCAAAGATCGCTCCCTCGACAGTGACGTCGTAGGTCGTCGATGACCTTCGGCATCCTTGCCCTCGTCGCGCTGGCCGGCATTCTCGGCCCGCTGCTCGGCGCTCGCGTCAGCTGGCATGTCCCCGTGGTGGTCGGCGAACTTGCCGCGGGCGTCGTCTTCGGTGTCACCGGTTTCGGGCTGCTCGACTCTTCGGACCAGACTTTCACGTTCCTGGCCGATATCGGATTCGCGCTCACGATGATGGTGGCCGGCTCACACGTCCCGGTTCGCGATCCGGCAGTCCGTGCGGCAATCGGCAAGGGTGCCGTTCGCTCGGTTGTCGTCGGACTTCTGTCGGTTGTTGCCGGCTACGGTGCGGCGACGGCATTCGGCACCGGTCACGCCGCGCTGTACGCGGTCCTGATCGCGTCGTCGTCCGCGGCGTTGATTCTCCCCATCGTCGATTCGCTGGGGCTCGGTGGAACCTCGGTTCTGCAGATGACTGCCCAGGTCGCGATCGCGGACACCGTCTGCATTGTTGCGCTGCCTTTGGTGATCGATCCGGACAATGCCCCTCGTGCCGGTGTCGGCGCACTGGCTGTGGCGGCGTGTGCGGTTGCCTTGTTCTTCGTACTGCGAGCCTTCCACCGGTCCGGCCATTGGCGAAGGCTCCACAAATTCTCGGAGAAACGAAAGTTTGCACTCGAACTCCGGATCAATCTGGTGATCCTCTTTTCTCTGGCAGCGCTGGCGTCGAGCACTCACGTGTCGATCATGCTCGCGGGCTTCGCCTTCGGGCTCGTTCTTGCCGCGATCGGTGAACCCCGCCGCCTCGCCAAACAGCTCTTCGCCATCACCGACGGCTTCTTCGCTCCCCTCTTCTTCGTCTGGTTGGGAGCGGCGATCAATCTGCGCGACCTCGTCACCCATCCGTCCGCCATCTGGCTCGGATTGGTCTTGGGCGGAGCAACTCTCGTGGTTCACGCCGCGATACGCGCCCTCGGTCTCCCGCTCCCTCTCGGCGTGCTGTCCGCCGCACAACTGGGAGTACCGGTTGCCGCAGTTACGGTGGGCACTCAATTGGGGGTGATGGGCGACGGTGAACCCGCAGCCATCCTCCTCGCCGCCATGATCACGATCGGTGCAGCAACGCTGGCGGGTGCTGCCGCGTCGAAAGCTGGTCTCACGAAGCCTGCTTGACCGCGGCCCTCTCCACCGTCAGCAAGCTCTCCTCCGAATGTTCGGCGTGATACGCCGCGCCGCCGCCGCGGACACCGAAGAGTCGCTTGCTCCAGATCAGCCACACGACGGCAGCGATGTTCACCAGCAGCAACCCGGCCCTCAACCACGTGATCTTCTCGGTCAATTCGTAGATTTCGAGGGGCAGGAACAAGCTGGTCGCCACCACCGCGAAGTACTCGCCCCAGCGTTCGACCATCCACAGGCCGACTGCCTCGATCACTTGAAGGCCGGCGTAGACCAACAGCCCGACTGCGATCCAGGTGAGCGTCGTAGCGGACAACGAAAACGCCTGCTCGATGTGATGGACCAGTTTGGAATCGTCGATGTTCCAGCCCAATTGACGGGCAAGTGGCCTGATCAACGGCAATTCGTTCTCGAAGGCGTCCTCAGCGCGACCCTTCGACGATCTCAGTTCGAACACACCGATCGCCAGAAGAACCAAACCCAGAGCGCGGAACATTCTCTCGGTGGCGAGAAGTCGCATGATCAACCGGTCGCGAAGCAGCCTCCCCCGCGGAACCTCGGGGGCGGCGTCCGCCGGTCCCGATGCTCGGGGCGCTCCCGGGACGAAGTTGCCGCAACGTAGGCACCGCCATGCCTGACCCACCGCAGTATCCACATGTAGTCGATCCCGCAGTTCCGGTTCGTCCGGAGCGTAGGTCTCGTGACCGTGCCAACTGCACGAGCGCAATGCGAAGTCCACGGGTGAACTCTATGCCGCATATGCCCGGTAGCGTGGATACCCGCTGACCGTGCACTTCGAACGATGAGGATTCCGATGACAACCACCAAGATCGAAACCCGGCATGGCGTCATGGCAGTCGACGACAGTGCCACCGACGGTTTTCCGGTTGTCTTCATCCACGGGAACTCGGCCAGCCGCTCCATCTTCCGTCATCAGGTCGACGCCGACTGGGCCGGCGACTACCGCATGATCACTCTGGACCTACTCGGCCACGGCGACTCCGAGGACGCGAGCGATCCCGAAGCCGCATACACGCAGAACGGTTACGCCGACGCCATCGTCGATGTTCTGACCGAACTCGGCGTCGAAAGAGCCGTTGTCGTCGGCTGGTCGCTCGGCGGACACATCGCTCTCGAGTTGATCGCGAAATTCCCCGGGCTCACCGGAATCGTCATCACCGGTACGCCGCCGGCAAATCCCGAGACGCTCGGCGACGCCTTCAATGCCGGCGACGGATTGTCCATCGGCGGCACCGAGGTCATCACCGCGCAAGAAGCCGAACTCTACGCACGAATGACCGCCGTTCCCTTCGAGCAGGCTGCCCTCGACGCCGCGATACGCACGGACGGACGCGCTCGCAAGATCATGTTCGACGCATTCGGCGCCGGCCGCGAATCGGATCAGAAGGCTCTGGTTGCAACGGCGTCTGTGCCTCTCGCGGTGATCGACGGCGCCGAGGACCCGTTCGTGAACACGTCGTATGTCGCGTCGTTGACCTTCGCGAATCTCTGGGAGGGCACGTATCACGTGATTCCCGGTGTGGGGCATGCAGCGTTCTGGGAAGCCCCTGAGGTGTACAACCGACTGTTGCAACGATTCCTCGGCAGTTTCGCACAGTAACCTGCTGGACAACCTGCTGGACGCGGCGTCCTATGAGATAGAAGCCACTCGACAATCCGGCCATGTCCGGATCATTCATCGCCGTCCTACAGTTCGGAAAACGACTGGAGGCACTGCGATGACCATTCTCGAGCACGGCACGGAAACGTGCATCGGTGGACCGACCCTTCCCCAGATACGACGCCTCGTCACCGAAGTGCCCGGCCCCAACTCGCGCGCTTTGGCAAAGCGCCGGAGCGCCGCACTGCCGGCCGGGCTGACCAGCGGATCCAGCATTTACGTTGCCGCAGCGGGCGGAGGAGTTGTCGTCGACGTCGACGACAACTCGTTCATCGACTTCGGCAGCGGCATCGCCGTGACCACCGTCGGAAACAGTGCGCCGCGCGTGGTCGAACGCACCACGCGCCAGCTCGGTCAGTTCACCCATACGTGTTTCCTCGCAAACCCCTACGAGGGGTACCTCGAGGTCTGCGAAGCGCTCAACCGCCTGACCCCGGGAGATCACGAGAAGCGAACAGCGCTGTTCAACACCGGCAGCGAAGCGCTCGAGAACGCCGTGAAATACGCACGTGCCGCCACCGGTCGCCCGGCAGTTGTCGTCTTCGACCACGCATTCCACGGTCGCACGTTGATGACCATGACGATGACAGCCAAGAACCAGCCGTACAAGGCCACATTCGGCCCGTTCGCACCAGAGGTCTACCGGGTTCCGATGGCATACCCCTACCGTTGGCCGAGCGGCCCCGAAAACGCGGCCGACGAAGCATTCGCCCAGTTCCGTCTTGCGATCGACACTCAGATCGGCGCCGAATCGGTAGCCGCTGTGGTCGTGGAACCGATTCAGGGTGAGGGCGGTTTCATCGTTCCCGCTCCGGGATTCCTGAAGCGAATCTCGGAATTCTGCTGTGAGCGCGGCATTCTCGTCGTCGCGGACGAGGTCCAGACCGGTATCGCACGAACCGGATCCTGGTTCGCCAGCGAGAGTGAGGACTTCGTCCCCGACATCATCACAACCGCAAAAGGTCTCGCCGGCGGAATGCCACTCGCCGCCGTGACCGGCCGTGCCGACGTCATGGACGCCGCGCATCCCGGTGGTATCGGCGGTACGTACAGCGGCAATCCCGTTGCCTGCGAGGCCGCCCTGGCAGTTTTCGAGACGATCGAGATGGAAGGGCTCCTCGACCGCGCCAAGGACATCGGCGACATCCTGACCACAGGTTTGTCCGAAATCGCTTCGGACACAGACATAATCGGCGACATTCGCGGACGCGGCGCCATGATTGCAATCGAACTCGTCCACGACGAGGACAAGGCTCCGAATCGCGAGGCCGTCGCCCAGATCGTCAGCTACGCCCACACACACGGTCTCCTTCTGCTCACCGCCGGCGCCTATGGAAACGTCGTCCGTTTCCTCCCGCCGCTGAGCATCTCCGACGAGTTGCTGACCGAAGGACTCGGTATTCTTCGCGACGCTGTGGCCGCAGTCCGATGAGCGTCGCAGTGCGCAGCTTGATCGGCGGAGCTTGGGTCACGGGCAGCGACGGCACACTGACGGACACCAACCCGGCCCGTCCCGACGAGGTTGTCGCCACCGGAGGCCGCGCCGGTGCCTCCGAAATGGCGACCGGTGTTCGCGTCGCCCGCATCGCCGCGAACGACTGGGCCCGCCTGCCGATGTCCGCACGCGGCGCATACCTCACTCGCGCAGCGGAAATCATCGAATCCAACGCTGAGGCCTGGGGCGAAGAACTCACCCGCGAAGAAGGGAAAACGCTGGCCGAGGGTATCGGAGAGGTGCGCCGCGCAGCGCAGATTCTGCGTTACTACGGCAACGCCGCCGACCGCGAGACCGGAACGATGTATTCCTCCCCACGTAGCAGCGAGCAGATTCTCGTCACTCGCAAACCTCTCGGAGTGGTAGGCGTCGTCACGCCGTTCAACTTCCCGATCGCGATCCCGGCATGGAAGATTGCGCCTGCCTTGGTGTACGGAAACACCGTCGTCTGGAAACCGGCTGCCGCGGTGCCCCTTCTGGCCTTCCGTCTCGCGCAGGCACTGACCGAAGCGGGCCTACCCGACGGAGTCCTGAACATGATCCTCGCCGACAGCGCGGCCGGTGAAGCGCTGGTCGATCACCCGGACCTCGACGCCGTCACCTTCACCGGTTCCACCGGCGTCGGCCGAAAGATCGCGGGATCTGCTGCGGCGCGCGGAGTTCCGGTACAGGCGGAAATGGGTGGAAAGAACGCAGCCGTCGTACTTGCCGACGCAGATCTCAAGCTTGCGGTCGAGCAGGTCATGCTGGGTGCATTCCGGTCAACCGGCCAGAAATGCACGGCCACTTCACGTCTGGTACTCCATGAATCCATCGCCGAGGAATTCCTGGCCAGGCTGACCGTTGAAGTCAAGCAACTGAGAGTCGGAGATCCACTCGATCCCGACGTCACGACAGGTCCCGTGGTCAGCGCATACGCGCAGCAGTCGATCATCGGGGGGATCAATCGAGCCGTCGGCGGCGGCGCCAGGGTTGTGGCCACCGCCGAAGCGCCGCAGTCGGGCTACTACGTCCAACCGACAGTGCTGGAACTACCGTCGAGCACCGAACTGTGGTTCGAGGAACTCTTCGGCCCGGTACTGGCGGTGCAGCGGGTAGCAACAACCGCAGACGCATTCCGCTTGGCGAACGAGGGCGAATTCGGTTTGTCCGCAGCATTGTTCACGCAAGACCTGACCAGTGCACTGGCCGGTATCGACGATCTGGACGTGGGGATCCTGCACGTGAATTCGGAATCGGCGGGCGCTGATCCCCACGTACCTTTCGGCGGCGCGAAGAGGAGTGGATACGGCCCCAAGGAACAAGGCGACGCGGCGCGAGAGTTCTTCACTCACACCACCACCGTCTATCTCAGGGGCGGCCGAGCGTGATCTGAATTCGATTCCGCCTGCAGCAGTTCACGAGCTTTGAGTGCGATCCACAACTCGGACCGGGTGTGGGCGGAATCGAGATCTCTCCCGATCAACTCGGCAGCCTTGTCCATGCGATTACGCAGCGTGTGCCGGTGAACACCCAATTGCGCTGCAGCGGATTCCCATTGACCATTGTGGTGCAGGAACGCTTCGATCGAGTCCACCAGACGGGAACCGTTCTCGGCGTCGTAGCCTTCCAGCACACCGAGACCGCCGGCCGCGATCGACTGCAGAACATCGCTCGACTGCACACTCAACAAGAGACTGAAAGTCCCGAGTTCCGAGAACGGAACGAGCGTGTGCCCTTCGACCTGCCCCACTTTGGCAGCAGAGACGGCCTCGCGCAGACTGGCTGCTACACCGCTCATCGGCCGGACGCCACCGATTCCACCGTTGATACTCCGGCGTGAATTCTCCCGCACTCTCGCATACACACTGCGCGTGACCTTCTCCGCAACTTCACTTTTCACGACGAACCACACACCGGTTCCGTCATTCAGCGGGGCCAACAGGTACGGCACCGACTCTTCTTCCAGGGCCGCTGAAGTGATGTCGGTGGCCGCAAGCAAAGGTCCGACATCGGTCAAGGCAGTTGCCACCACCGTGGTTTCGGATTCGAATCCGAAGTACCGCAACAGACTTTCGTCGACGTCACCGCCGGCCTGGCGCACCATCGTCGTAACGGCCAACCTCAGCCGCTGTTCGGCATCGACAACCCGCAACGGCTTGGCAAGCTCGATGGTCAACAGCGACACCGTGTGGCCCACCAACAATCGCTCGGACTGATCCAAGGCGGCGTCGGACGCCACGGCCAGCGTGCCGCTCACAGCAAGGCGGTGAATGGCCAGGTGACCGTCGTCGTCCACCACGATCCGGCTGCGCTCCTTACCTGATCGCTCCCTGATACGTTCGGGCAGAGACGAACTCGCACCTTCCGTCAGAGCCAGCACCGCGCCGTCCCGATCGAGAACACAGACTGCTGCGTGAACGGCTCGACCCAGGGCAGTGATCAGAGCCGGCACCCCGTCGAGCAGAGCACGCGCCAACTTCTCCTGCGCGTCGACCACCGCCTGCACCGTTCGTATCTGGTCGGCGGTCAGTTCGTCGATCACGGCCCGCGAAATGGCGATGAACGGCGTCTCCTTGGCGACGGAAAGCACGGCAAAACCCAGTTCGTCGCCGGCCCTGATGATCGCGTCCGGCACCCTTTCGTGCACGGTGCCGGTGTCGAACGCCAGTGCCACCGCACCGGTCTGCGCGATGCGCTCGACGTACTCGTATTGCTTTGTCGCCGAACGTGGTAGGTGCAGCCCCGTCGTCATGACAAGCTCTCCACCGGCGAGCCAACGAGTCGGATCCTGCAATTCGATTGCGTGCGCCCAGCTGATCGACAGATCCACGTCGTCGTGACCGGCAACGATCGCGAGGCCGAGCGAAGTGGTGGCCGCCAGGCGCCGGACAGTCATCGGCATTACCGGAACCTCCGAAGGCAGTGAATGGAAAGGCAGTGGATAAATGGGCAGTGGACAGAACTGACAGTTTCCAGTTCAGATTTGTACATCAAGTCCATGTTCTGGATCACACGATGAGCTTAGCGTCTCTCCGAAAGAACTGATCGCGTCATGCAATAGGAGCTGAGCCCAGATGCCCGACAGCAGCACCGAAACAGCCGAAGCCGCCAGCGTTCATTCGACACTCAAAACAGGCTTGAAGAAGCGTCACCTGACCATGCTTTCCATGGGCGGCGTCATCGGCGCCGGTTTCTTCGTCGGGCTGAGCGGAATCATCAACCAGGCGGGCCCCGGCGCAGTCATCACGTGCGCGATCTGCGGCATCATCGTGTTCCTGGTGATGCGCATGCTCGGCGAAATGGCCGTGGCCAAGCCGTGTACGGGATCGTTCACCGAATACGCCCGCATGGCGTTGGGCGACTGGGCGGGTTTCACCACTGGCTGGCTCTACTGGTATTTCTGGGTGATCGTCGTCGGCATCGAATCCGTCGTCGGAGCAACCTTGCTCTCCCGGTGGATCCATGGTGTCCCGCTCTGGCTCATGTCAGCGGTACTCCTGTTGGTGATGACCGGGGTCAATCTTCTCTCCGTCAGCAACTTCGGCGAGGCTGAATACTGGTTTGCGGGTATCAAGGTCGCCGTCATCATCGGCTTCATCGTGCTCGGCAGTCTGTTCGTCTTCGGCATCTGGCCCGGCAGTGAAGTCGATTTCAGCAATCTGACCGGCCACGGAGGATTTCTGCCGAACGGCTTCACCCCCGTACTGGTGGGCGTTGTCGCCGTGATCTTCTCCATGACCGGAGCCGAGCTTGTCACGATCGCCGCAGCGGAATCCGCCGAACCTGCCGGAGCGATCAGGCGGGCCACGAACACGGTCGTCTTCCGCATTCTCGCCTTCTTCGTTGTCGCCACCTTCCTCCTCGTGACGATGCTGCCGTGGGATTCGTTCGTCGTCGGCGATTCTCCGTTCATCTCCGCACTCGACCTGCTCGGAATTCCCGGCGCCGCCGACATTCTCAATCTCGTGGTTCTGGTCGCGGTGCTGTCCTGCCTCAATTCCGGCCTGTACACGGCGTCGCGGATGCTCTTCGCACTCTCCGTCTACAACGACGCGCCGGCCTGGATGACACGGACCAACAGCCGCGGCGTGCCGGTGAAGGGCGTACTCGCCTGCACCGTGGCCGGGTACTTCTGTATCGCGGCCGGCTACATCTGGCCGGATACGATTTTCTTGTTCCTCGTGAATTCGTCGGGCGCGATCTGCTTGTTCGTTTACATCCTGATCTGTGTATCCGAACTACGCCTCCGACGCCGATGGGAACGCGAAAGCCCCGAGATTCTGAAATTCCGTGTCTGGTTGTATCCCGGCCTGCCGATAGTGGTCACTGGTCTGATTCTCGTGATCCTGGTGGGAATGGGGCTCAACGAACCCACGCGCGCGGAATTCGTCCAAAGCCTGGTCGCGCTGGGGGTCATCCTCGCCGCTTACGGCGTGAGAAAGTCTCGTACGCGAAAAGTCGTATCGTTCGCGACCGGCTCGAACAACGCACACAGCAGTTCGAAGAAGGCTTGAAACAAGCATCGAGTAAGCACTCGACTCGATAATTGAACCTCTTCCCCGAAAAGAGCCGATCCGATGGAAGCGGTCGAACATAGATTTTCTCTTTACCTAAATTCAAGGCAAAATGGACAGCATGCCGAGCCCTGTCATCGCCTCCGAGGGGCACAGTTCTTGGCGAACACTTCACGAATGGTTCAACGAACCACACGACTACGAGTGGATAAAGCACCAGAGGTCCGGCCGGGCAATCATTCCGATCTTCCGAACCTTGCTCGGAATGATGACGATCATCTTCGGACTGTCCGCTTTCTACAAATTGATCGGTCCGGATACGCCGCCGACCACCCCCGGCAAAGCTCTTTCGATTTTCATGATCTGTACGTGTGTGGGAATCGCCGCATGCTGGTTCACACAACCGTTTCCCGGACGCCGGGGGTTGCTTGCATTCGGAATATTCGCAGATCTCGGGATCGCGGCTGCCGTCCTCCTGGTGCCGGATCGCTCGTCCGGGACGTTCGGTTGCATCGTCTTCGCGGTCACCGGAACCTTTGCGACGCTTTTTGTCAGCGCAAAGTGGCTTGTCGCTCATGTCGTTTGGTCGACGACCGTCACGACTACCGTTTTCGTTCTTGCATATATGGAAGGCGACGTCGATATCACGACGCTTCTGGCCCGCGGCACCGTTCTTTTCGGAGCTGTCACACTCGTTCCCATTTTTGCGCACCTGACTTGGCGCACTCTCTACCGCGATGCCCAGTATTCGGACCGGGATCCCCTCACCGGACTGTTCAACCGTCGGGGGCTGGAAGGGGCAGTCGGCGATCTCTTCGAGAGCGCCCGAGACGATTCTTCATCTCTCGCCTTCATCGTCGTCGATATCGACAAATTCAAAACGGTGAATGATCTTCACGGTCATGCCGAAGGCGATCATGTCATCAGGAGAACCGCGAACCGATTGAGCACACATCTCGGCGAACGCGGAGTCATCGCTCGAACCGGCGGGGAAGAATACCTGGCCGTCATCGCCGGCGATCCCGAATCGACAACCCTGTTGATCGAAGGGATAAACGCGGCGCTGTCGGATTGTTCCGACGCGATCCCCACAACGGTGAGCGTCGGAGCGGTGATGATGACCGCCGAATCGAAGGCGTGGAGCGGCGGTGCTTCCGCAATCCTGGCGGCGACAAATGTCGCGGATTCGATGATGTATCAAGCGAAGGCGGCGGGCGGTAATACGATCCGCTCGGCTCAGATCTGATTCACAGCCACGTAAGTGGGTGGACGCTGCGCCCAGTTTCCGTGTCCGTCGCGGCAAGATACACATCGACGCGCTCAGCGGTCAGAGCCTTGCTGATGTGGTAACCCTGGACCAGGTCACACCCGACCCACTGGACGCGGCGGAACTGCTCGATGGTCTCCACGCCCTCGGCCAACGATTTCATACCGAGGGCCGCGGCCAATTCGACAATGGACTTCACCACGGACATCTTCGGATCGTCCGAGTCGGTGACCAGCATGCGATCGATCTTGAGAACGTCGATTGGAAGTCTCTGGAGCGTGGCGAAGGACGAATAGCCGGTGCCGAAATCGTCGAGTGCGACGGTGACCCCGAGCTCACGCAGCTTGTAGAGATCCCGGATCGCGCGATCGTCCACAACACCTGTCTCGGTGATTTCGAGCTGCAGCAGTTGCGGAGGCAAGCCCGAATCCGTCAGCGCTTTCTTCACCATCGCACCGAACTCTCGCGACACCAACTGCACTGGTGAAACGTTGACCGAGACGCCAATTCCGGTCGGCCACCCCGCAGCAGCGGCGGTCGCCATCGCCATTGCCTGCGCGCCGAGGGGAATGATCATTCCGGTTTCCTCCGCCACCGAGATGAACTGGCTGGGCCCGATGAGGCCGCGGCTGGGATGGTTCCACCGAAGAAGAGCCTCGAAGGCCACCACTTCACCGGTCTGAGTGTCGACCTGAGGCTGGTAATGGAGATCGAACTGCCCTTCCTCGATCCCTCTGTCCAGCTCGTGCAACGCCGTCGCCCGCGCCGATGCCCTCGCCCGCAGCAGCGGTGAGAACTTACCCACTCGATTGCGTCCCGTCGACTTCGCCTCGTACAGAGCGAGATCCGCCAGCATCACCAATCCGTCGGCGTCCGTCGAATCCTCGGGCGCGCTCGAGTAACCGATCGTGGCCCGCACTTCGATCCGATTGCCTTCGACAAAGAATGGTTCGTGCAGCACTTCCAGGTACCGATCGAAGATCACACCGGGATCGTCGCGCGAAGAGGTGCAGACGATCAGCCCGAATTCGTCACCGCCCATCCGCGAGCACATGTCCGAACCGATCACGTCGCGAAGGCGTTTCGTGACTTCGAGAAGTAATTGGTCCCCGATCGGATGGCCAAGGGTGTCGTTCACCGATTTGAAGTTGTCGAGGTCGAGAATCCCGACGAGAACCTGCTTCTCCGGCGCGCGGGAATCGATCGCTTCCTCGAGCGCCACTCCGAACGCACGACGGTTCGGTAACCCGGTCAACGAGTCGGTGGCCGCAAGGCGAAGGATCTCCTGCTCGTGGACATACCTCTCCGTGATGTCGGAACCGACACCGCGCCAACCCAGAATCACGCCGGATTCGAGGACCCGTGGATTGCCGGAAAGAGACCACCAGCGTCGCCTACCGTCGACATGCACCGGCACGACAGTGTCCCGGAAGGGAGCACTCGATTCGAGTTTGTCGATCATCTGGGCCGCGGCCGCACGCCCCTCCGGACTCGATGCGATCTGGAGTCTGGTGAGGAGTTGTCCGAAGGTGAGTTGCTGCAACTCGTCCACCGTCATACCTGCGACCTCGGCGAGACGTGCCGAGGTGTGGGAGAACCGGCCGTTGGTGTCGCACTCCCACAGCCAGTCGCGGGAACCGCCCTCGAAACCGTCGAGCAACAACGCCACAGTCTGACGCTCGGATTCCGCCTGAAACTCTGCGAGACAACGTCTCTGGAAAGAGGCCGACAGATAGACCGCCCCTACGGTGAGCGCAAACATGTAGATGCACAACTGAATCGCAAGTATGCGAAAGTGGGGTTCGGCGTGGACGACGAGAACAGTGAAGACGCCGAGGCCGTGAATGTAGATCCAGGTCAGGCTCACCGATCTCAGACTCGAGAACGTCACGGTCCCGGCGCCCATGATCCCGGCCATCGTCGCGATCAGAACCAAGTCGCGGAAGACGTCCATGTCGTGAAAGAGCAGAGCGAAAAGTGTGACGTCGAGGGTCGCGACCACGATCACTTCGACGAGCAGACCCACGTAGTCGTAGCGCGGGGTGTGCTTCGACGGCCGCCAGCGAAGGGGAATCCATACTCGGATCGAATTCGCGAGGACGAGAAAGATGAGGGCGCCACCCAACCACCTGAGCGTCTGACGTCCGGGCGGGACGGTGTAGGTCAGAATCACGACCAAACTCGCCATGTACGCAAGATTGGCGAACGGCGCGACGGCTGCAGCTTCGTCTATCTGACGGCGAAACAGGCTGTTGCAGTCGGCCTCCGAAGCAGGATCTTGCCTGCCCAATCGACTCGGACGGCTCATCAGCGAGGCATCCCGACATCTGCGCAGGCGCCATCAGCGGGCGTCGAATCCGCTCGCCTGGCCATCCGAACCTCCCCTGGCTCCCCACCGAACCCTTATCCGGTGAAACGTCAGTGTTTCAGACTCGCTGCTTGTTTCCTTCACAACGGTAGCCATCTGACGAATCGATTGTGCGCAGATCACTATATCCAGAGGTCGTTCCGTCGATCCTCCAGGTCGATCCGCGATTGCTGATTCTTAGCTCGAACCACGTTTGTCGCCGACCGCGACGCGGGGGATTCGAGCGGTCGGGAACAACGCGGCGATTGCGAGCAGCGCTGCCACGGCAAAAGCGACACGCAACGCGTCCAGCCTGGCTTCTTCGTTCACGTCCACGATCGCATCCGCCGTGGACTCGGCGACGCCGGCGTCATCGAGAGCGGATCGGAGTTGCGTCGTCGACAGGAACGGCACGCCCGAGGCCATGTCGGTGCTCGCTTGCTGCTGCACCGATGTCGGAACCGCCGGATTGTCTTCGATTCCGGCGATCGCCGACGTCGTGAGAGTGGCAATGAGAACCGATCCGATCAGGGCAGTTCCCAAGGAAGCGCCGAGGTTGGTGGCGGTGTTCTGCAACCCGCCGACCTCGGTGCTGCGCTCGTCCGGGACCGAGGACACCGTGACGGCTCCGAGCTGCGAAGACAGGCACCCCAAGCCGAAACCCATGAACAGCATGGGAATCATCACGATCGCCGCATTGGCGCCGGGGTCCATGCCTGCAACGAGCATCAGAATGCCGACGACCATGACCAACAATCCGACTCGGACCACGCGTCGCGGGTTCGCGGTAGGCCGCAGCTTAGGAATACCGATGGCAGCCAACACGAGCGCCGCCGACAACGGCAGGATGCGAACTCCCGTCTCCAGGGCACTGAGCTCCAGAACTACGGACAAGAACAACGGGACCGCGAAGAACACGCCCGCCTGGACCAGAAACTGCGCGAAGAACATCGACAGCCCGCCACTGAGCTCGCGGTTTCGCAGCATCGCCGGATCAAGCAACGGCTCCTTCCCCGCAGCGGCCAGGCGTCCCTCCCAGCGCAGGAATCCGTACACGACCAGGAGCCCGGCGATCAGCAGCCACACCACCGGGGAAAGCCCGACCAACTGCGGTCCGTCGGGTTTGGCCTGCACCCAACCCCACTCGCTCGAGCGCAGTACACCGAAGACGATCATGCCCAGTCCCACCACGGACAAGATCGATCCGACGTAGTCGAGGCGCGACTTCGACGGTGGGACGTCGACCACCTTGCTGAGCACCAGCAAGATCAGGACAACGATCACGACTTCGCCGACGAACACGTAACGCCATGACGCAAATGTCGTCGCGGCGCCGCCGATCAGCGGCCCGACCGCCACGGCCATCGCGCCGGCGGCAGCGACCAGACCGTAGGCAGCCGGGCGCTTCTGAGCCGGAAAGTTGGTGGCGACGAGCGCGACGATCGCGGGCATGATGAGTGCCGCACCGACGCCTTCGAGGAACGACCATCCGATCAGCAGGACCGCAAGATTGGGAGCGAGCGCCGTTGTCAGAGAACCTGCGCCGTAGATGATCAAGCCGAGCGCGAAGGCCCGGCGACGACCCATCATCGACCCCAGCTTGCTGCCCGTGATCATCAGCGTCGCCATGACCAGGGTGTACAGCGTGATCGCGGTTTGAATGCCGGTGATGCTCGTGCCGACGTCCTCGGCGACGGTTGCCATCGAAACGTTCATGACCGAACTGTCCAACGTCATCAGGAATTGGCTGGATGCCAACACCGTGAGAACCAGTCCTGAACCCGCCTGCGTCGTCGAACCAGCAACCTGTCCGTCACCCATCGTGCGGGTGTACCCGGTGTTCAGGTTCTCGAAGCAGACCGGTCAGTGCTGTTCGAGGCTGAGCTGATCCGCCCAAGCCGACACGTCCCCGCGTTCCAGAGCCACCGCCAGCAGTTCCGGAAACTTGTCCGGCGTGCACGCAAACGCGGGAATCCCGAGGGCACTCAGCGACGCTGCATTGTCGTGATCGAACGACGGTGCCCCGTCGTCCGAGAGTGCCAGTAGAACCACGACTTGAACGCCGGAGTTCTTGATGGCGGCCATCCGGCGCAACATCTCGTTGCGAATACCGCCCTCGTAGAGGTCCGAGATCAGAACGAACATCGACTCGGCAGGACGCGAGATCAGTGACTGGCTGTACGCGATTGCGCGGTTGATGTCCGTGCCCCCACCAAGTTGGGTCCCGAAAAGGACGTCGACTGGGTCGGACAGTTTGTCCGTCAGGTCGACGACGGCAGTGTCGAAAACCACGAGCGAAGTCTTCAGCGCCTGCATCGACGCCAACACCGCGCCGAACACGGATGCGTAGACGACGCTGGACGCCATCGAACCCGATTGGTCGATCGCCAGGACTACGTCGCGCTGCACGGATTTCGACTTACGGCCGTATCCGACGAGCCGCTCGGGGACGACGGTTCGATACTCCGGAAGGTAGTGCGACAGATTTGCTCGGATGGTTCGGTCCCAGTCGATGTCACGCAACTTCGGATTCGACGTTCTGGCCGAACGATTGAGTGCCCCGGTCACTGCGGCCTTCGTTTTCTGCGCGATTCGCTCTTCGACTTCCCGAACCACCTTGCCGACGACCATTCGAGCAGTGGCCTTGCTGGCCTCCGGCATGACCTGGTTGAGGCTCAGCAGCGTCCCGACCAGATGCACATCGGGCTCGACGGCATCGAGCAGTTCCGGTTCGAGCAGCAACTGCGCCAAACCCAGTCGGTCGATCGCGTCCTTCTGCATCACCTGCACCACCGTGCTGGGAAAGTACGTCCGGATATCGCCGAGCCATCTGGCGACGGACGGAGCCGACGCCCCCAATCCGGCTGAGCGGCGTCGCCCCTTGGTCGGGCCGGACGAATCGTAGAGTGCGGCAAGAGCTGCATCCATTCGACGCTCGCCCGGTTGGCCCAGCCCACCCGTCGATTCTTCGGCGGATTCCCCGAGCATCAGTCTCCAGCGTCGAAGGCGCTGATCGTCGTCGCTCATGCGCCCACCCCCAAGATGTCCGCAACGACCGCCATTGCCGCTCTGCCGCGTCGAGCATCGGTCTCCACTGTCGTTTCGACGCGTCGTCCACCTCTGACCGCCTGACCGATCGCTCGACGCTCCCCCGCCTCGAACGCTCCGAACGTACGTCGAAGCAGTGGAAGCGTGTCGATGAAGTCCTGCTCACGAAGTTGGCGAACCCACGTGTCGATCAGCGTGAGCAACGCTCGATCGTGAACGAGCACAAGCCCTCCTCCACCGAGAAACCCGTCGACCCACCCGGCTTTGGCTGTCGGCGTGCTTCCCACGGACAGGGCCCGAGACAAGCGCTGGGCTGCAGCGGTTTCCGTGATCGAACCGCTGTCGCGCAGTAGCCGCACCATCCGGCCGACGAGTAATCCGTTGACGTCGTCACGGTCGATCACGCCGGCCATGGCCTGCAGCCACCGCGCGCTCGCATCGCGATCGTCACGAACCATGACTGCCGAGTGAACCTTGTCGAGGTGTTCGCGAAACTCCTCGGCACTGGGATCGTCCAGGCCCGTGACGGCGACTGCGAGGCCGGTGCAAATGCGGATCAACAGGCTGTCGGCGACGTCGACCAATGCCGACACGTCGGTTCCGCGCACATCGCCGTACCGCAGCGTTCGCGTCAGCGTGGGCAGCGCCGCCATCAGGTGCGACACGTCATGATCCAGTGCCGCAACCGTTTTCACACTTTCCAGCACAGCGGACAACGCTGCCGGCAGGTTCGCCAGGAGCGAGTTCTCCAGTAGTCCGATCAGTGACGCGAGAGAGATGTCCGGCTCGTTGATCTTCGAGACGACACGTGATGTTGCCGCTGCAGCCACCGTCGTGCCCCACAGCGACGCCTCGATCACCGAGACCGAGAATTCGGGCTTCCATTGCAGCGCCCAAGTTTCCCGGAACGTTCCGGTGGAACGGACCTCACTGTCGGCCGGGGTCCCCCAATCGATCTCGAGGATCCCCAGTCGGTGCAGGAACTGGGAACGCTCGACGTCGATATCGCGTCGCAGGTCCAGATCGAGAGTCTTTGCTCCCGCTTGTTGTCTGAGCCGCAAGGTCTTCGAGCGTGCGCGCAGGTCTGCTTCGAGTGGGACTGTCGGCGTTTCCTCGGGCACCGCGCCCAGCGCTTCGCCCACAACCAATCTTCGCGTGATCAGATCCAGAAGAACGTCGTTCCCGTCGCACATCACCGACCTCGTTGCCTCGGTGACCTCCGACAATCCCGCCAAGGGTCGAGAACGCAGTGCCGCCAACGTATCTGCCAAACGGACAGCTTCGATGACGTGAGCACTCGAGATCGGAAGGTCCTCGTCCCTGAGCACCCGCGCAACTTTGGTGAGCCACCGCGTGATCGTCTTGTCGTTCGCGGTGAACAGGTGGTGATACCAACCCGGCGAGGTGATTCCGGCGCCGTAACCCGATGCCGACGCCAGGCGTGAGTGAGTCCAGGGAACCCACGTCAGCGAGGTCTTGACCTTGGACATTCCTTTGAGGATGCGAGCATCGGGTGCCGCCGGCCCCAAGGCTCCGACCAACGCCGGCGCGTGCCAGGCTCCGCAGACGACCGCTACCCGCTCAGCGCCATCTTTCAACGTCTTTCGCAGCACCTGACGCATATACGCTTCGCGATGCGCTGTCTCCTCGTCGATCGGCACTGTCTCACGCAGCGCCTCCATCGCCTCGGTGATCGCATCGAAAGAATCTGCGCCCGAGCTAGATTCGATCACCGAATCCCACCAGCGTTCGGTATCGTCGAAACCCGCGGCCGCGGCCAGTTCCGACAGAGGATCGCCCTCGCGGACAGTACGAATCCCCTGATCCGCCAACACGTTGAAGGCGGGCAGATCGCAGAACCGTGCCTGCACACCGTTCTTCGCAGCCCACTGCAGCGCTTGCCATTCGGGTGAGAACACCGCAAACGGCCAGAATGCCGCCTTCGACGGTTCGCCAGTGGCGTACGCGAGCAACGCAATCGGTGGTTCCATCGATTCCGACGCCGCCAGCATCACCAACGGGTCTGCGTCCGAAGGCCCTTCTATCAGGACGACGTCAGGCGAGAACTCTTCCAGGCCCTGCCGAACCGAACGAGCAGATCCCGGGCCGTGGTGACGGATACCGAAGACCCGGACACGCAGGTCCGGAATCACGATGGTCACCCGGTGACCTCGCGGCACGCCCGGTAGAAGTCGGACCACTCGCCGCGTTCACGCACTACTGCCTCGAGGTACTCGTTCCACACCACCTTGTCTGCGACCGGATCCTTGATCACCGAGCCCAGGATTCCGGCAGCGACGTCGGATGCCCGCAGTACGCCGTCCCCGAAATGCGCAGACAACGCCAAACCGTTGGTGACCACCGAGATCGCCTCCGCCGTCGACAGAGTTCCGGACGGGGACTTCAACTTGGTGCGGCCGTCGGTGGTCGTGCCTGATCGCAGTTCCCGGAACACGGTGACGACCCGGCGAATTTCCTCGGCTGCTGCGGGGGTTGTCGGCAATTCCAGTGCTGCGCCCAGCTGTTCGACTCGACGTGCCACGATGGCCACCTCGTCTTCCTCGCTGGCCGGCAAAGGGAGGACTACGGTATTGAACCGTCGACGCAGTGCGGACGACAGGTCGTTGACACCGCGATCGCGATCGTTGGCGGTAGCGATCAGGTTGAAGCCCTTGGCTGCCTGCACCTCGATGCCCAGCTCCGGCACCGGCAACGTCTTCTCGGAGAGAATGGTGATGAGGGCGTCCTGCACGTCGGCCGGAATACGCGTCAACTCTTCGACGCGGGCGATCTTCCCGGTTTCCATCGCCGTCATCACGGGAGAAGGCACCAGCGCACCGGCGGTCGGCCCCTCGGAGAGAAGACGTGCGTAGTTCCAGCCGTAGCGGATAGCTTCCTCGGGCGTACCCGACGTGCCTTGAACCAGGAGCGTCGACGCACCCGAGATTGCGGCCGAAAGGTGTTCGGAGACCCAGGTCTTGGCCGTACCGGGAACCCCCAACAGCAGTAGCGCCCGGTCGGTGGCAAGAGTTGCGACGGCCACTTCCATCAACCGCCGTGGACCGACGTACTTCGGTGAAATGACTGTTCCGTCGTCGAGAGTGCCACCCAACAGATACGTCACCACGGCCCAGGGCGACAAGTTCCACGACGGTGGACGCGGACGGGTGTCCTGCGCGGCCAGTGCTTCGAGTTCGAGCGCGTACTCCTGCTCTGCGTGGGGCCGCATCAGCTTTGCCGGTTGCGCGAGCTTTTCCGGTTCCGTGGTGGGCACGGTTACGCTGTCAGTCACTTGAGCTCCTCGAGCAGAGTCTTGCGGTGGGTGATGGCACTGGCAGTTCTGGCGAAGGTCTGCCGCCAGTCCGGGTCACGTGCACGTTCCGCAGCACGCTCCAGCAAAGTTACTGCGCTGTAAGGAAATCGAGTCTCGGCCAGGCGCAGCGATGCGACGTACTTGTAGCGTGAGAATTCGCCGGCCTTGGCGCCTCCGTCGGCACGTCTGGCCGCAACTCGTTCCCACTGGGCCACCACTGCCCGGGTGATGTCCTCGGGCCATGGACCTCGCAGAGCGTCGTAGATCGCTGCCCGGCCCGGGTGCAGAACATTGGCGTCGCCGTTTCCGGACCTCAACAGATCAGCCAGCGCCTTGGCCGGCACCAACGGGAGCACGCGTCGATCGGTGGCGGTGCCGCGCATACGAAAGAGTTCCAGCGCCCATTCCGTATTGTTCTGCGCGACTGCGGCAGTGGACCACGCGTCGTGAAGGATCGGCTCCCAGCCTTCGTCAACGCTCATCCCCAAGGCCTTGCCTGGTCCACCGATCATGTTGTTCCACAGAGACAACGGCGCAGAACTGATCGCCTGACGCACATACTCGGCACGATAGTCGGTGTGTGGATTCGGCCGGTCTTCGATGCCGTCTCGCCTCGCCGCTGAATCGACTTCCTCAGGCGGGACGATGACGAGCGTGGACCGAACGAGTTTCCGTTCCACCCGCACCCATTTCCGAACCCGAGCAGCCATTCTCTCCCCGAACTCCGATTCGGGGAGTTGTCCGAGTACTTCCACTGCCGCGCGTCGCACGTCCTTGCGACGGTCGTCGAGGGCTTCCTCCAACAATGGTTGATCATCCGCGCTCAGTCCGTTTGCCAGCGCCGCGACGAAGGCAGCCTTCTGTTCGCCCCGCTCGGTGGCCCAGGACTTTCGCAGTTCGGCCAGCGCCAGCGCGGGATCTGTTCGACGAGTGTCTATCAGCCACTGTGTGCGCTGCGACGAACTTCCGTGACGCCACACGTCCGGGTTGGCATCCCTGGTTCGGACGAGTTTGCTCCACTCGGGGTTTTGCGCGGCAAGCCATCGACCACGCTCGCCGACAATCTGCAGGATGCTCTCCCGGTGAGCTTCACTTGCACGTGCAAAAGAAAGCAACTCGGCGACCAGATGATCAGGCGCACGGTAATTGTGCTCCAACGCGACTGCGAACCATTCGTCGAGCAAGGTCGCCTTGGCCGCGAGCATCGACAGCAGATGCGCCGATGAGGATTTCGGCAGCGTGAATCGAACATCGTCTGGCGCAGGTGCCGGCACCGCCGCCGTGGTGGAGCCCGCACCGCCACGGCGGTACGCCCTCTCCAACGCTGCTCCTGCGAGAAGCATCTCGGCAGGATCGCCGTCGAGTTCGCGAGCGTAGCCACGCACTTCAGCCGGCAGCTCCTCGAATGTTGTTGCTGTTCTGGCTGTCCCAAGGAGCGCCGCTGAGATCAATGTACTCACAGCACGATCACCTGCCCTCCCGTGAAAACCGAGATCGGAGTAAGAGCCAGCGCGTTCCACGTTCCGCAGACTGTGACCGGGTAACCGCCGGAAATGCCGAGCAACTTCCACAGAAGATCCGAATCACCCTCTGCCCGAAGCGCTGTGCCCGATTCGTCGACGACAAACCATGATCCGTCGACGAACGACGGGACCACCGAACTGATCACTGCCGGCCACGAGCGCAACCATGGATCCGCGGCGAGGGCATCGGTAAACTGCTGCAACGCAGTGTCGATGCTTCCGAACGGCATGGTTGTGAAGGGCTCCGGTTCTCCGTGCGTGACCCCTATCCGCGCCCGCAATGCCGCGGCACCAGGATAGAAATGAACATCGGCGTTGAGCAGAAACCCGACTGGCGGCGTTTCGGTGGCAAAATTGGCCGACCCGTGGGAGAAGTCGAGCAGCATGGCCCACCGCTTCGAATTCCTGCCGAGCATCCACACCGTTCGGGTGAACAGTCGCTTCTCCTCGGTGATCCCGGAACCGAGAATCATCCAGTTCTCTTTCACCGGAATCGATTCCATCACACTCTCGGTTGAGACCGGATAGCCGACGTGTGCTTTCACCGAATAGGCAAGATCTTCCGGCAACTCGGACAGCTTCTGATGCGCAGCAACCAGCAGGTGCAACCGAGCCAACTCGTCGAGGACTGTCTCGGGCCAGTTCTCGGTAGACGCAACGGTGCCCGCCAAGGCTCGAAGTGTGCCTGCGACACCAGGCGCCTGAGCATCCACCATTCGAGCAGCTACTGCGTCGAAGCCCGCCCAGGATGTGTCCATCGCTGCCAGACCACTGCGAATCTGATCGGTGATCCACAGGTCCAATTCGACGAGACCGCTCGCAACGCGGTCGGCGCGCTTCTGCGCTGTCGCCGGGTCGGGAGCCCTCTTGGGAGCCTCGTCGCCGGTCTCAGCCCTTTCGCCGCGGGTCTCGGCCTTCTCCTCGCGGCGCAACAACCACTCTGCCGCGAAGTCGGCGGGCTCGTCCGCCGACGGCACACGCCCTTCCGACCATTCCACCAGCAGCCCCAGAGCATGTTTGCACGGAAACTTTCGACTGGGGCACGAGCACTTGTATGCAGGGCCCCTCAGGTCGACCACTGCTTGATACGGCTTCGAGCCGCTGCCCTGACACAGCCCCCAGAGCGCGAGACCCCTGTTGCCGGCATGGCTCCACGAACCAGCCAACTTGCGCGCAGCGGCCAGCGATGCCGCGTCGGGAGCTACCGACGCCACCTGCCCAGCTGTCCACGGCGAAGTCACTCGACCACAGTATGACAACCCGCTGACATCACAGAGTCAGGCCGATTCGTTGGTGAATGACCCCTTGACTCGAACACATATTCGAATATGATTTGGGGAGGGGATCGGGGGATTCAATGAGTGTCTTGTTGTCGGATGTGGTGTCTGGTTCTGCGGTGGGGTTGCGCGGACGGTTGTGGCGGTTGACTGCTTCGGAGTTACGCGCTGCTGCTGTCGAAGCGAGTGCCGAGATTCTTCGTCTCGAAGCTGTGCGTGTGGCGGTGGTGGACGAGTTGTCGACGCGCCCGGATGATCAGGTGATTGCCAGCCGCGGAGTGGGGTCCTGGTTGGCGGCCAACACGATGCTGCAGGTTCGGGACGGGAAGAAGATCGCCGCCCTGGGTCCAGCTTTGCGGCCGTTTCCGGCGGTGGCGGCAGGCTTCGATGGCGGGGACTGCTCCTTCGAGCATGCCGTGTTGATCGTGGCGTTCTGCGAGTCACCGCCGAAAGGCATGCCGGAGGAAGCACTACCGAAGTGCATCGACCTGTTGCTCGCAGCTGCGTCGGGTGTGGAAGCGACGACGACGAAAGTGCGGAACGTGATCGCGACCTTGGAGAGGTTGTTCGAATCCGATGAAATTCCGCCCGCCGAAGATGTCGACCGGAACGAGTTGCGGATCGCCTCGACATTGAACGGTCGGGTGGTGGTGCGCGGCGATTTCGACGCCCTCACCGGCGAAATGCTGCTCTCCGCGTTGTCGAATCTGACAATGCCGACCCCAGCACCGGATGGGACGCCGGATGCCCGGTCGGCGGCGAAACGCACCGCGGACGGGTTCACCGAACTGATCCGCCGGTATCTGGACTGCGCGAAAACCGGTACCGATGGTGGTCAGCGTCCGCATGTGAACGTGCACATCAATGCTCGGGATCTGGCGGAGCATCGGGACTGCGCCGCAACACCCTCCAAGACTGATGACGGAATGGCCGTATCGGATCTTGATGTCGGGCACATGCCCTGGCTCGGACCACTGTCCGTGTCGCAGACCAGACTCCTCGGCTGTGATTGTTTCCTGTCCACCGTCCTGCTCGACGATCACGGCGCGCCGTTGGATGCGAAACCCGGAAAACGATTGGTCACCCCCGAACAGCGAGTGGCGTTGATCGCCCGAGACAGGGGCTGCGCGTTCCCGGGGTGTTCATGTGTGCCTGCCTGGACGGATGCGCACCATATCCCGCACTGGGCGAACGGCGGCCCGACGGTGATGAACAACCTGGTCCTGCTGTGCCGTTCACACCACCGGTTGATGCACCGAAAATCCGGGTTCGTCGGGAAATGGGAAATCCGAATCGGCGCCGACAACAAACCCTGGTTCATTCCGCCGCCCTCGATCGACCCCGGGCAGCAACCCAGGCCGGCGAACACCACCTTCAAAACCTGAGGGGTCAAACCTCTTTGGCGACAACAGAACACGGCCAGGCTCCGCATCGGACGTCAAAACCCGATACGGAGCCCACAGGCCGTGGCGCGTCCACAACTTTCCACAACTCACGACGTTCGCGCGGGGCGCAAGACCGATCTGCCCAACAACTCACAAACCTGCAGGGCCAGAGCAAGATCCAACTTGTCTCGGCCGGCAGCAACTGGATCGCCGAGCGCCTTGTTGATGCGATACTTCACCGTATTCCGGTGCAGATTCATGTGATTGGCAGTGTGCAGATGACTTTCACCATGTGCAAAGTACACACTCAACGTCGTCCGCAAGGATGCAGCAGAGGGCGTATCTTCCGCCAACGGGCCAAGCACCTCCCAGACCCATGACTTCGTCGAATCGATGTTCTCGGACAGAAGTGAGACCACAGCGACGCCGCGGTCTCCGAAGCTCACCACAGGTCGCTGCGGTGTATCCGGGACGGCAGCAACCGAATAGGCGGCGGTTGCCTGTTCGTGGGACCGTTTGAAACCGTCGACCCCTGACCCCGGCAGTCCGATTGCCACCCGCGCCCCGCCGTCCAACGGCACTGCCGCCGCGAGAAACTCCGGATCCGGCGCAGGCACCCGGCGACCGAACGGCAGCCACGCCCACACCGTGCGTCGATCGATGGCGGTGATGATCGGCGGCTTGTCCGCTCCCGCCGCTGCGCCGAGATCACGTACGAGTCGGTCCAGCGTATTGATGCCCATGACGTCGGCATCCCACGTCGACCAGACCACCAGGGCGACGTGGTTCTGACCGAGGCGGTACCCGGTCTCCGCTTCGAAAGCAGCGGTATCTGCGTTGGTGCCGGACAGGAGGGCGTGGATTGCGGCCGAATGGAGGTTTCCCTGCGCTGCCATCCATCGACTGCGTTCCCGCTCGTACGCGTCGAAGACGTAGAGCGTGATCCAGTCGATGTAGCTGTAGACCACGTCCGAAGTGTGTTTCAGGACAGCCAAAGTGAGTCGCGCCGGAATATCCAGTGTGCTGATCTCGTCGTGGCAGATCCGCATCAGATCGCCTTGGCCCATGTGATAGGCCCGGACAAGGGAGTTGGACGGGACATCCCGCTGCGCCAGACGCAGCGCGTATTCCACTGCAGCAGTGGTGGGTTGGAGATGATCGATCGGAATGTCGTTGGCCAATACGTGGATGATCGTCGTGATGTTTCCCTGCACGCTGGCCTCGAGCATTTCGAGCAATTTGGCGTCTGCATCCAATTGGTCGATTTCGTGAGCCATCATGAAGGCCATCTCACGCGCGATGTCGGCGCTGCGCTCGTCGAGTCGTCGTGCCAACTCGGCAACCACCGCAAGCACTTCCGGCTCCGCGGCTGCAGGCACTCGGGCGAGGCGCCGCATCGCACCGGCGCCTCGCTCCTTGTGCGATGGACTACTCACAGAACTTCCGCACCCTTTCGTCGCAGGTACTTCAGAGCCGATTCGGCTGCGTTGTACCCGCACATTCCATGTGCTCCGGCACCCGGCGGGGTCGAGGCCGAGCACAGGTAAGTGCCCGCGATCCCCGTGCTGTACGGATCGACTGCGACGCGCGGACGCAAGACAACCTGCAGTTCGGTGTTGGCACCTCCGATGATGTCGCCGCCTACCTGATTCGGATTGTCCTCTGCCAGGTCAGCTGTACCACTGCTCGACGTCGCGACAATCTGCTCCCGGAATCCTGGCGCAAACCTCTCGATCTGACGGATGATCGCCTCCGTAGCGTCGCCGGCGTAACCGTGAGGCACGTGCGCATAGGCATACAGCGGATGAACGTTCCCGGCAGATCGGGTGGGATCAGCCAGGTATTGCTGACCTAGCAGCACGAACGGCCGGTCCGGCATGCGGCCTGAATTCGTCTCACGCTCAGCGGCCACGATTTCGTCGAAACCACCTGCCAGATGGACAGTTCCGGCCCGAACACAGTCCGGATTGGTCCACGGCACATGACCTTCGATCGCAAAATCGACCTTGAATGCTCCAGGAGCCTGCTTGAACTTTCGATAGGCCCTCGCCACTCGGCCAGGGAGTCGATCGCCCAGAATTTCGAGCGCACCCCCCGGATTGACATCCAGCAGAACAACATCGGCGTCCGGAATCTCGGAGGCCGTACGAACCCGAACGCCGGTGTCGATCTTGCCGCCGTGATCGAGGAGCATCGCAGCCATCGCGTCGGTGATCGACCGCGAACCTCCCTCTGCAACCGGCCAACCGTAGCGATGACCAGCAGCAGTGATCATCAATCCCACCGCCGAGGTGGCCGGACGATTGAGTGGATAGAAGGCGTGCGCGGCAACCCCGCCGAACAGCGCCTTCCCCTTGTCGGTCTTCCACAACTTCGCGGTCACCGTTGCCGGAAGCAGCGCTCGCGGACCGAAAGCTGCGAGCCGCAGCGGATGCCGCGGGACATTGACGATCGGGCGCATCAGATCGGACGCCAATGCATCGAATCCCGTCGACAAGTCACCGAACATGCGTTGCCATCGAGGTCCGTCCGCGCCGAGTCCCGCAGCCGTCTGCTCCAGCGAGCGGTACAGAACCCCGGCGTCCCCGTTGTCGAGCGGATGCGCGCAGTCCACCTCTGCCCATCTCCAGATCAGCCCGTATCGCTCGAGGTCCAGCTTGGACAGGTACGGCGAGCCGATACCCATCGGGTGAAACGCCGAGCAGTGATCATGGATCAACCCCGGCACGTCGATCGGACCGGAGCGGGTGCCTCCGCCGATCTGGTCGGCAGCCTCGAGCACCTGCACGTCCACACCGCTACGTGCGAGGTGTACCGCGGCAGCGAGCCCATTGGGCCCGCTGCCGACGACTACGGCCTTTGTCACTTACTCACCTCTTGCTCGCTACCGCTGACCCTCGTACGCATCTTCGGTTCGGAGACAACCTGCGGATCCGTTGCCGCGCGGTCGGCCCGTACGTCCAGTGTCCACTGAACGTCGAACGGAATGGGCCCGTTCGGCAACCACGGCTGTTCGGCCACTGCGTCGGCGACCTTGAAAGTACCTCGTTCGATGACACCGAGAGCGGCATCGATCACCTGGTACTCCTGCGTTCCCTTGTGGATGGGCTGCGATTCGATCCAGGTCACCAGGAACTCACCGGGTGCGAAATTGCAGCGACGCTGAATGGCTGCGATCAACTTCGCGTCGTGCAGGTGCCCGTCACCGAAGTTGAAGGCGACGATGGAGTTGCACATGAACTCTGCTTCCCGCAGTGAGTACGTGTTGATGTCGTCGCCGAGGTGCCTGATCATCAGAGAGAACAGCGCACGCCCCTGGCTGTGCATGGAACGCCAGCCCAACAGCTGATGCAGAACGACATCGGACACATCTTCGGGGTACATCGTCATCAACTGATTGCGCGTATCCGGCGACGGACGCTTGATGAACTGGTCGATCTTGGCTTCAGCGCCCGGCGCGAATGCCCACGTCGCGGATGCCCAGTTGCCGGCGTACTGACGCATCGACGGCAGGAAGGACACCAGATCGGGTCGAAGGTTTCCGAGAATGGGGAAGAAGGCAAGGGCTGCAACAATTCCCGCGGTAATCCACGGTGAGGACATGGCGCCGAGTCCGTAGCCGTCCCATGCCGGGAATCCCAGGAACAGGAAGACCGAGGCGTAGGCGAACAGAAGATTCCATTCGAGTGGGACGGCAAGCGGGAAGGTCGACGCGATGAACAGATGGAATCCGACCATGAGGATCACGGCGAGGATCGTGAGGGTCTTGTTCGTCGAGAACAGCAGTATCAACGGGGTGACGATTTCGACCATCGTTCCGGCCACGTGTGCGACGCCGCCGCCCAGGTGTGAAGGCCGCAGATCCTCCGGGAAATTCCGGTAGTGGGCGCGCTTGATCTTCTTCGACGGGATCCACGGGGTATTGCTGAGCATCGGAGGAACCACCAGCGAGAAATGGCGACCGAACTTCGAGACACCGGCACCGATCCACACCATGACGATCAGCAGTTTGAGCGCCAGGATCATGTCGACGAACGGCAGGAATGTGAAGAAGAAGATCGCCGGCAGGTACTGCTCACTACGGGCAGCGATGAAGGGCACCTTGTCCCGCAACCCGAGAATCACCATGAGTACCAGGAAGGAGTACAAGACCGTCGGACGCACCAGTCCGGCATTGTCAGCGATTGCCGAATCGATTCCTGTGGTGTGAACACCGGGGAGAACAGCGGCAACAAGGAGATTGGCGACTGCGGCGGCATAGATGAAGACGTCGAACACCGTGCGGGTGTCACCCGAGGTGAGCGGCACTTTGCCCGGCCACGGTGGCAGACGAATGGTGCCGGGGCGGAGCCAGTAGAGAACTCCACCGGTCATCGGCTTGAAGTGGCCGGCGAGCGGCCCCCAGGATCCTGCCAAGCCCAGCATCTCGAGCATCATCGTCCAGATGATGAGTTTCTGGTAGACGATCGGCTGGTTCCACCACGATCCGATGTCGAACCACGAGAGGCCGGAAGTCAAAGTGGCAACGGCTGTTCCAGCTGCCAGGTAAAGGAACAACAGTTTCATGATGTAGACGGTGTGGACCATCTTCGGCGTACCGAAGCCGTAATCCACCCAGTGCGTGGACATGTCACGCAGACGCTCGAGAAACGGCTTGTCCATGAACGTTGCCGGATCGACGGGAGGGAAGTTTCCTTCTTTGAATCCCATGATGTGCTCCTGAAATACGGAATGTGGGCATGACGGATCGACTCGACGGACGTCGTCGAGTTGTGCTGGTACTACGGGGAAGTGACTAGTGAGCGGGAGTTGCGCTCAGAGCTCGTCTCATTCCAGGTTTGTCGATCTTGCCCACCGGGTTTCGGGGAAGCGCATCGACGACGTAGATCGCCACTGGCACCTTTACTCGGGTGAGCAAGGCCGTGACATGTTCGAGCAGTTCGTCTTCGGTGACGGGCGCATCGGGGTAGGCGACAACATAGGCAACTGGCACCTCTCCGTAGACCTGGTGCGGAGCGCCGATGACGGCTGCCTCGAGCACGGAAGGGTGTGTAGCGAGCGAGTTTTCGATCTCCTTGGGGTAGATGTTCTCTCCCCCACGGATGATCATGTCCTTGATGCGATCGACCAGGGTCAGGTAGCCGTCCTCGTCGAGGACTCCGACGTCACCGGTATGCAACCAACCATCCTTGACGGTCTTCGCAGTCTCCTCCGGCTTACCCAGATAGCCACGCATCACGTTGCCACCCTTGATGACCACCTCTCCGGCAGTCCCGGCGGGCGCAAAGGTTCCGTCCTCGGCAAGAATGGAAATCTGCTGGCCGGGCAACGCCGGGCCGACCGTACCGAGTTTGCGCACGCCGTCCACAGGATTGCAGGCCGACGCACAGGTCCCCTCGGTGAGTCCGTAACCTTCCACGATCACGAAACCGAAACGCTGCTCAGCGCGTTCGAGGAGTTCCTTGCTGATCGGCGCCGCACCGCACACGGCAAACCTCAAGGACGACGTGTCGATCGAAGGGTCTTCCGGCTGTGAGGTCAGCATCGCGTAGATTGCCGGCACCGCCGAGAAATACGTGGGGCGAAGCCGCGCGACGTCGTCGAAGAATCTCGAAACCGAGAACTTCCCGGTGACACTCACCTGTCCGCCGACAAGTAAGGGCGTCAAGACGCTGACGCAGATCGCGTTGACATGGAACAGCGGCAGAATCAGCAGGCAGTGATCCGCGCCGGTAACACCGATGTTCTTGCCCATCGACGAAGCCATGAACTGCAGGTTGGCATGAGTCAGCATCACTCCCTTGGGCCGTCCGGTGGAGCCGCTGGTGTAGATGAGCAACGCCAGATCGTCTGCTGCAACATCGATTCCGGGTCGGGGATCGGTCGGCGGCACTGTCGCCAGATCCTCGACGCCCAACACTGCGCGGCCGCCCGAGGGTGCGTCGGCAGTGGCGGTGATGACCAACTCGGCCCCGGAGTCCGCGATCTGGTAGTCCGCTTCGTTCGCGGTGAACATCGGATTGATGGGTGTAGCGGCAGCACCGATGCGCCAGGCAGCCATGATCGCGATCAGCAACTCGACGCGATTGGGCAGCATGATCGCCACCACGTCACCGAGGCCGATTCCGAGTCCAGCCAATTGCGCGGCAACAGCTTCCGTGCGATCTGCGAACTCTTCATACGTGAGTTCGACGTGGTCGTCCCGCAAGCACGGCTTCTGCCCGTACTTCTCTGCAAGATCCCAAGCCAGATATCCGATGTTCGCCACGAGAGTCAGCACCTTTCATTCGTGTGTGACTCAAAACACTATCGGCGTCCTGCGGCCGAAGAAACGGTCCCAGGGGATCAACTTGTCCAGGTTCTTTGTTCCCTGAGCACAACACCACACGTACGGTATGCATCAGTTCGACGGCTGATGCAACACCTCGTGGGCGCGTCTGGTCACCACCTCGGAGATCCGGCGCAAGACAGGTGACGACAGTTTCCACTGCTGCCAGTACAGCGGAACGTCGTCCACGAAGTCCGGATCGAATCCGATCAGCACGCCGGAGCGATCGTCGTCGCCGCGCTGCAGGTCCGGTATCAATCCCCAGCCGTATCCCCGCCTGACGGCGTCCGCGAAGTCTGCCGATGAAGGAACAAGATGACGGGGCGGATCGGCGGGGTGGCCGACCTTTTGATCGAGGTAGCGATCCTGCAGTAGATCCTTGCGATTGAACACAACCAGCGGCGCCTCCGAAAGGGATTCGGCCGTGACACCGTCTGCGAACCAACGACGGCAGAACTCCGCACTCGCCATCGGCCGATACCGCATGATGCCCAAACGGCTGGAGGTACACCCTTGAATCGGTGACGCAACAGAGGTGACGGCAGCCATGACCGAACCGTCGCGCAGTAGTTCAGTGGTGTGGTCTTGATCGTCGAGATGAAAATCGAAACTGACTTCTTGCGTGAACTCCGCGAGGGCCCCGAGAACCCAGGTGGACAGCGAATCGGCATTGACCGCGATCGAGACGCGTGCAAACATCCCTGAACCATTTTCAAGGCCGAGTTCTCGCACGGTGTCACGCGACAGTGCGTCTATCTGACGGGCAAGACGCAGGACTTCTCTCCCCGAATCGGTGACCCGGATGGGTTTGGTGCGCTGCACCAGGATCCGGCCAACCGAGGTCTCGAGACCTTTGATTCGTTGGCTGACCGCCGAAGGCGTGATGTGTAACTTCCGCGCCGCCGCCTCGAAGGTTCCCTCGTCGACCGCGGCGTGCAATGCCCTCAGTTGCTCGAAATCCAACATAATCTGAAGCTACTCTGATGCATCCTAAGAATCATTAGCTGGACTGACTGAAATCCGAGCGGCAGGCTCGACGACATGCTCAGCACCAACGACCCTGCGTCGGCCCTCGTCGGTTTCGGGGTCGGACTGTCTTTGATCGTCGCAATCGGCGCCCAGAATGCGTTTGTTCTTCGTCAAGGCCTGACGCGATCACACGTACTCCCGATCGTCGCAGTGTGCGCGTTGTCAGACGCAATTCTCATCCTCGCGGGCGTCAGCGGAATCGGGACCCTCCTCGAACACGCACCGTCGATGATCACGTTCGTTCGTATCGCCGGCGCCGTTTTCCTCCTCAGCTATGCGCTCTTCGCCGCCAAGCGGGCACTTCACCCCCAGACGTTGGCGCCGGATCGACATGGCAACGGGTCGAGGCTTGCCGCCGTCACGATGGCATTGGCTCTCACCTGGCTCAATCCACACGTGTACCTCGACACCGTCGTGCTCATGGGTTCCATCGCCAACGGTCGCGGCGAGATCGGACGTTGGTGGTTTGCCGCCGGTGCCATCACGGCAAGTGTGGTCTGGTTCGGCGCCCTCGGTTACGGCGCACGTCTGCTGACGCCGCTTTTTGCGAAACCCAACGCCTGGCGGGTTCTCGATGCTCTGATCGCCGTGATGATGGCGGTTCTCGGAATCAGCCTGCTTGTCGAATTGTGACCAGGCTGCACAACCTCGATCCGACCCTGCGGGTAGCGCGATGGGTTACCGTCCAAGGTGAGGAAGCTCAATTCACCTGTCGCGAGTTGTGACCATCAGGTAGGGCTGATCACGATGACCGAGGACGATGGCGGCACCGAACCGCGTGACTCCAACCGCGGACTGGGTTTGCTGTGTCTACTCGCTGCGGTCGCCGGCGTCGGGGTCGGATTTGTCGGCGGCGCGTTCCGTTGGTGTCTGATCAGGGCCGACGAACTTCGTCAGGCGATCGTGAACTGGGCGCATCACGTTCCGTACGTCGGGTGGCTCGTGCCGGTCCTCCTGGTGGCCCTGTGTACCGTACTTGCCGTACTGATCGTCAGACGAGTGCCCCTCGCAAAGGGAAGCGGCATCCAGCACGTCGAGGCGGTGTCCCGCGGTGAAGCGAAACCGCCGGGAATCAATCTCGTGCCCGCCAGATTCATCGGCGGCCTCTTGGCGATCGGCTCCGGTCTGGTTCTCGGTCGTGAAGGCCCCACCGTACACATGGGTGCGGCGATCGGAGCAGAAGCGGGACGGCGAGCCCGCCTCACCGAACCCGACGTCGCCATGCTGCAAACATCCACGGCCGGAGCAGGTCTCGCTGTCGCATTCAACGCGCCGATCGCGGGAGCACTGTTCGTCTGCGAGGAGGTGACGCACTCGTTCCGGCTGCGCACCGTGCTGCCAACCCTTTTCGGTGTTTCAGTGGCGGTGGGCTGTGCACGGATCGTCATCGGTGATCAACCCGATTTCGAAGTCGGCACCGTCCCGACACCTCAACTCGCATTCTTGCCACTGTTCGTCGTCTTCGGAATCCTCACGGGGCTACTGGGTATTGCGTACAACCGCCTGATTCTAGGACTACTCGACATCGTGGCACGGCTCGACAAGATCCCACCGACTGTCATCGGCGCAACGATCGGCGCCGTCATCGGCCTGACGCTGTTCCTCGACCCGTTGGCCAGTGGGGGCGGCGACGTTCTTGCACAGATGATCGTCGGCGGAAGGACCTTCGTACTGCCGATCCTGCTGCTGTACTTGGTGGTTCGGTTCTTCACCGGCCCGCTCTCGTATGCCGCTGGAACTCCCGGCGGACTGTTCGCTCCCTTACTCGCTCTCGGCGCGCTCTGGGGGTCGATCTTCACCGGACTGTCGAGCTTCGTGCCCGGAGTGGACGCCGGGCTCACGGTCACCATGGCCACCGTCGGTATGGCGGCCTTCTTCGGCGCCGTAGTACGCGCACCGTTCACCGGCATCGTGATCGTGGTCGAAATGACCGCGGTGACGTCGACGCTGGTCCCGATGCTCGCTGCCACTGCGGCAGCGGTATTCGTCACCACGTCGGCAGGGTCGGCACCTATCTACGACAGTCTGCGCGAACGGATGTTGGAGCCGCAACGCCCGCATACGGATTGATCCCCGCACACGGGTCATTGCAGCACGGGTGCGCTACGTGAATTTCAGAATTTGCAGATGACTTCCTCGGAGAACCTGCGTACCGCATCTTTCTTCGCTTCCAGGTCGCAGTCGAACCCGAGGCCGTACATGGCCCAAGGAATGACGATCGATTCCGTCACTCCGCTATCGGCCAGTTCCAGGGAGCCGTCGAGACCGAAGCGATCGGCGCAGACGGCCTGAATTTCGAACGGGGACTCGGCGCGCCCGTACTCGACCCGCAGGACGCCGATCCTCGCGATGAGAGCTTGCAGATCAGCGAAAGAGACTGTAGCCGAGGTCCAACCGTCACCCACTCGCGCTGCACGGCGCAATGCGGCCGCGGAATGTCCTCCGATGTAGATGGGGACGGGATCGACCGGCGCCGGGCTCATCTGCAGCCTGTCGAAGTCGAAGAACTTGCCGTGATGTTCGACCATACCGCCGCCTAGAACCAGTCGCAGTACCTCGAGCATCTCGTCGACTCGCGGGCCTCGATCCTTGGGGGAAGCGCCGCACCACTCGAATTCCTCTGGCGCCCAGCCCACACCGACCCCGAGACCGAAGCGGCCTCCTGTCAGATTCGCGACCGACCCCACCTGGCTTGCCAGCAGCAGAGGATTGCGTGAGCTGAGCTCGAGCACCTGCGGATAAAAGCGAATCTTCGACGTTCCGGGCCCCATGAAGGCCGCGGCAATCATGGGGTCTACAAATGGTGTCTTCGCGTCCCACATCCGCACACCGTCAGCGGTATACGGATACCCGGTAGCGCCCCGCTCGGGAAAGAACAGTGAGTCGGGCATCGTGATCGAAGAAAAGCCGCATTCTTCGGCCACTTTCGCAAGTGCAACGAGTTGAGAGAGGGGAATCATCGCCACGGCGAGGCTGAACTTCATCGGAAGATCCCTCTGTTCAGTTGACCGGAGCGACTGAAGTGCCTCGATGAGCTCGAAGTCGGTTCGCACCGATCGGCTTGGGAGACAGTGGATCCTGAACAGTCACTTCTTGCAACGCCCAGTCATACGACAACTCCCCCGCAGTGCGGTCGAAGCATCAGCCACCCTCGGTTGGACAAGGACGTGTTCGAGGTTACAAAGCTCCCGCTACTTCGGCTCGGCGGCTTCCCGCCAGGCGGACACATACCAAGAACTTCGGGGTCCTGGTGACACCTGGCACCCCACTCCCCCTGATTTCGCACCGTGCAACCTGCGAATCGGCCTACTGATGCAAGGGAGTTCCGACGTAGTTCTCGGCGATCAGCGTTCGTCCTGCCACGGAACGCGTGACCATGTCCAACTCGGCCAACTGTCGGCGATGCCCGAAACCGCTGTCGTCTGGCAAGCGATGGAGCATCGACGACATCCACCACGAGAAGTGCTGCGTCCGCCACACACGCGGCAACACCGTTTCGGTGTACCCGTCCAGCATCTTTCGGTCGGACGAGGTGAAGAAACCGTCCATTGCCTTCGCCAGTGCGTAGACGTCGGCGATCGCGAGATTCATTCCCTTCGCGCCGGTCGGCGGCACGGTGTGCGCCGCATCCCCGGCAAGAAACAGGTTGCCGTGCTGCATCGGCTCACACACGAAGCTGCGGAACTGGAGGATCGACTTCTGAAAGATCCTGCCGTCCTTGATCTCCGCCCCCTCACCGTCGACGCGCATGTGCAGCTCGTCCCAGATTCGATCGTCGGACCAGTTGTCCACGGAGTCGTCCGGATCGACCTGAAGGTAATGACGCTGTACCTCGGGCGTCCGTGTGCTGATCAGTGCAAACCCGCGCTCATGGTTGGCATAGATCAGTTCTTCGGACGACGGCGGCGCCTCGGCCAGGATGCCGAACCACGCGAAGGGATACTGGCGGAAATGATCTGTTCGGATCGACGGTTCGGGAATCAGCTTTCGCGTTCCGGTGCGTGAACCGTCGCAACCGGCCACCAGGGCGCACTCGAGCTTCTGATCATTTCCGTCCGAGTCGACAAAAGTGATACTCGGGCGATCCGATTCGTGATCGTGTACTTGCGCGTCGGACACTCCGAATCGAATGTCCCCGCCGTCAGCGAGACGCCGCGCGATCAGATCCTTGAGCACCTCGTGTTGCGGATAAACCGTGACTGCTCGCCCGTCGGTCAGTTCGTCGAACGCGATTCGGTGCCCTCGTCCACCGAATCGCAACTCGATTCCGTGATGTTCGAGGCCCTCCCGCTTCAGTCGATCACCGAGTCCGGTCTCGACCATGAGATCAACCGTGTTCTGTTCGAGCACGCCGGCACGAATGGTGCCTTCTACCTCTTCGCGGGTGCGGCATTCCAGGACAACCGAATCGATTCCCTTCAGATGCAACAGATGCGAGAGCATCAACCCGGCGGGACCACCACCGACGATTCCGACCTGGGTGCGTGAAGAAGACATACAGAGAGCTCCTGAGGTGAATGACGATTGAGACCACCCTCGACCACGATCACTCCTCTGAACAGCTGCAATTTCACTCAGTGAAAGACCGAAACGAGCTATCGAAACCCACCGCTACCAAGCCCGCGTGATATTCCACGGGCGGCCGCGACCAACGCCGGCAGTAAAGGAGCCGGATCCTGCTCCACCGGAACAACTGTCGAGACCGCTGCCACGACACTGCCCCCGGCTTCGCGGACAGGAGCGGCGACGGCAAGGGTTCCGACGTTCAGATACTCACGACAGACCACGAATCCGGCGCGCCTGATCTCGTCGAGAGTTGCTCGCAAAATCCGCTCGGAAGTAATGGTTTTGGGAGTGAACGACTCGAGGCCGGCGCGAAGGACGTCGTCGAGAAGCTCGGTTCCGCCGTGCGCGAGGAGAATCAATCCACCGCTGGACGCGTGCAACGGCAATCTTCCGCCGGCACGGCCGACCACGGTGACGGCGCTACGCGAGGACAAGCGCTCGAGGTACAGAGCCTCGGTGCCCTCACGAACGACCAACTGCACGTTCTCTCGGGTGACCTCGTACAGGTCCTCGAGGAACGGCAACGCCACCTGCCGTAGGCCGTGAGCGCCGGGAGCAAGAGCGCCGATCTCCCACAACCGGACTCCGACCTGGTACTTGCCGTCACTCCGACGCTCGAGTGCGCCCTCAGCCACCAACTGCCCACACAGTCGGTGGACGGTGGGCAGAGGCAAGCCGCTGCGACGACTGATCTCCGACTGCGTCAACCGCGGCGATTTCGCGTCGAAGGCACCGAGCACGATAAATGCCCGGCCGATCAACGAACGCTCGCCTGATGCCATTCACACAGTGTGACTGACATCAGGCGAAACGTGTTCAGGCGGTGCGGAGCTACGCGGAGTGCGCCAACTCCGGTTCGCGTTCGGTCACCGGCGGCGTGGCCTCGATCTTCATCGGCTCCTGCGCGTAGTGGAAGTGCGGACGACGGTGACCGATAAACGAACCGAACCACGACATCACAGCGACATACCGGTTGCGGAAGCCCACCAGATACATCACGTGCACGGCCAGCCACATGAACCAGGCGATCGTGCCCTTGAACTCGACCTTGCGGACGCGACACACAGCGCTGAATCGGCTGATGATCGACATGCTGCCCTTGTCGAAGTACTTGAAAGGCGTTCCGGCCTTGACCTTTCCGTTCACAGTCTTCGCTGCGTGACGGCCACCCTGCATTGCAACGGGCGACTGACCCGGCAGACCGTTCAGCGAAGTCATGTCGCCGATGGCAAAGACGTTGGCAAACCCGCCGACGGTCAAGTCCGGATTGATGAGCAGACGACCTGCACGGTCACTCTCACAACCGGTCGCCTCGCCGAGCACTGCTGCGAAGTCGTTGGCGCGAACACCGGCCGACCAGATGACGGTCTCGGCGTCGATGCGCTTCTCTTCCTTGGTCTTTGCCGAAGAGACGGTGACACCGTGCTCGTCGATGGCGGTGACCATGGTGTTGAGAACAACCTCGACACCCGACTTCTCGAGCGAGGCCTGTGTGTACTCACTGAGCTTGCCGCCGAAGGCCGGAAGCGCAACGCCCGCGCCCTCGACCATGGTGACCGTGACCTCGTCGGCGCTGATGTTGTTAATGGACTTGGCGAAGTAGCGACGCGCCAGTTCCTTGATCTGTCCGGCGAGCTCGACGCCGGTCGCGCCTGCACCGACGACAACGAAGCTGAGCAGGTTGCGGCGAACCAGCGCGTCGTTGGTGGTGTGAGCCTCTTCGAAGCAACGCAGGATCTGCTTACGCAGGACCTCGGCATCCTCGACGGTCTTGAGCTTGTAGGTGACCTTTTCGAACTCGTCATGACCGAAGTACGCCTGGGTGGCACCGGTGGCTGCGATGAGCGAGCGGTATCCGAGAGTGTGGCGGGTGCCCGAAGCCTCGTAGACGACGGTGTTCTCTTCGGCGTTGACCTCGACGACGCGACCGAGACGCACGTCGGCGTTGGGGTACTTCTGCAGGATCGTGCGGATGGGCGGAGCAACTTCGCCTGCCGACAGAACACCAGTCGCCACCTGGTAGAGCAGCGGCTGGAAGAGGTGCTCGGTGGTGGCGGAGATGAGGACGAACGGCGTCTTGGACTTCGCGAGGGTCTTGGCCGCGGCGAGGGCTCCGAATCCCGAACCGACGATGACTACCTGAGTCTGCTCGTGTCCAGTCGCGTCGATGTCAGCGCGACCCGCAGCTGTTCTATCCACAACAAATCTCCTCAACCAAATTGAAAGTATGACTATTACGGTATGGACTGATCATGGGTCGGGTCCAGCTAGCTGGAGTATTCGCAAGACTGTTATCTCGATTGCTCATAAGTAAGCTGTCCTCATGGACTTCCGCCAACTCAAGTACTTCCTCGTCGTGAGCGAGGAACTGAGCTTCAGTCGCGCTGCCGAGCGCTGCTTCATCTCGCAGTCGGCGATCAGCCATCAGGTCGCCCGACTGGAGAAGGAGCTTGGCGCGACACTCTTCGAACGCTCGACCCGAGCCGTTCGCCTTGCCCCGGCAGGATCGCGACTCGTGCCCATCGCGCAGCAAGTCCTCAGCCTCGAAACGATGGCCTACTCCGTCGCACGGGACCCACGAGCCCGGATCCGGATCACCGGAAACATGAGCTTCGCCGCTCAGACGCTGGACGCCATCGCACACGTGCGCGAACTTCATCCGGACCTGGACGTCGAGTTCGTCATCAAGAGTTTTGCCCACCGCATGGACGCCGTGGCCTCCGGTGACGCCGACATCGCGCTGATTCGCGGCGGCGTCGACCGCCCCGGACTCGAACCCTTGGACCTCGGCGTCGAAGATCTCCTGGTCGTCATGTCGAGCCGGCACCCCCTGGCCGGCCAGCAAAGCGTCGACCTCAATGATCTGGCCGCATACCCCCTGCTCCTGCCGCCGCGCCAAAGCCAGGTGCTCATTCACAAGGTGGTCGAGGACGCGTTCCGCGAGATAGATCGACGCGTCCAACTGGGCCCTGCAATTCCGAGCGATCACACAGCCACGCTGGACGTGATCACCAACCCGCGCGCCTGGACCCTGCTGTATTCGATCACCGCAGGCGAATCTCCACGCGCCGGCATCAGCTTCATGCGAGAATCGAACGGCCGCTTGCGAATTCCCGTCTCGGGAGTGACCCGCAGCGGCGCCACCCACTCGACCGAGTTCGCCGATCTGATCCAAGCGCTCAAGGACGCCATGAATCCGTCTTTCACTGAGTGAAAGTGCGATGGCGATCAACTCCCCTCACGGAGCAACGTGCTCCACAACCATGTGATGCGGCGCGCGGTTGCATCCCTTTACCGAGGAGCGGCCATGACGCGTTTGCTGAGCGAACCTGTGTGGGAATCGAAGATCTTCGACGGCGAATGGGTTCGCGGTAGCGCCGACGATCGCATTGTCGTCGAGCCGGCCACCGGCAAGCAGTTGACGACGGTCGGCATGGCAACACCAGACGACGTAGCAGCCGCTGCAACAAAAGCTACTGCCGCTCAGAAGGATTGGGCAGCAAGGCCGTACACCGAACGAGCCGCCGTTCTACGCCGCGCCGGTCAACTGTTCGAGCGGTACGCCGACGAAATCGGCGAATGGGTAATCCGCGAGGCCGGCAGCATTCCCGCCAAAGCCGGACTGGAAACCCACACCGCTGCCGAAGAGTGCTACAACGCAGCAGCTTTGGCCGCACACCCCGTCGGCGAGGTGCTGCGCTCGGAGCAACCGCGGCTGAGCTTCTCTCGTCGCGTCCCCGTCGGCACCGTCGGCGTCATCGCACCGTTCAACTTCCCGATCATTCTGTCGATCCGTGCAGTCGCTCCCGCACTGGCACTGGGTAATTCGGTGATCCTCAAGCCTGATCCGCGCACGGCGATCTGTGGCGGTGTGGTTCTTGCCCGCATCTTCGAAGAAGCCGGTCTGCCTGCCGGAGTGTTCGGCATGCTGCCGGGTGGCGCTGACGCCGGTGAGGCAATCGTGGTTCATCCGAGCGTTCGCGTCATCGCATTCACCGGGTCGACCCGGGCAGGACGCGCTGTCGGTGAACTGGCGGGCCGCCATCTCAAACGAGCACACCTCGAACTCGGGGGAAACAACGCACTGATCGTCATGGACGACGTCGACCTCGAAAAGGCCGCATCTGTAGGCGCTTTCGGATCCTTCATGCACCAGGGGCAGATCTGCATGACCACCGGCCGCCAGCTCGTCCACGAAAGTATCGCCGCCGACTACACCGCACTCCTTGCCGAACACGCCGACAAGCTTCCGGTAGGCGACCCGTTCACCGGTCAGGTCGCACTCGGACCCATCATCGACGCCGGACAACGCGACCACATCCACTCCCTGGTCACCGGAAGCATCGCGGCCGGAGCAAAACTGGCGGCCGGCGGCACCTACGAGGATCTCTTCTACCGGCCCACCGTGCTGGCCGACACCCCACTCACCGCGCCGGCATTCGCCGACGAAGTCTTCGGGCCAGTCGCACCGGTCACCTCCTTCGCCACCGTCGAACAAGCCGTCGCCATAGCCAACGATTCCGAGTACGGACTGTCACTGGGCATTCTGACCTCCGACGCCATGCGAGGGCTCGAGCTCGCCCAACAAATCCCCACCGGCCTCGTACACATCAACGATCAGACCGTCGGCGACGAAGCAGTCATCCCGTTCGGCGGTATGGCGTCTTCGGGTAACGGTGGCCGCGTCGGCGGTATCGGCGCAAACCTCGACGCCTTCACCGAAACGCAGTGGGTGACTGCGCAGAGCGCACTCCCGGTCTACCCCTTCTAGTCCGGAACACGCCGAGTTGGTCCTGAATACACCGAACTGACCCCAGGGGCTCACTGACCAGCATTGACGGGATCGATCTCGCGGACTTACCATCCAGAGAAAATTACTTCGGCACATTAAGCAATTTCTCTTGTAATTCCCGAGAAGGACCCACTTGACGAATTCAGTGACGACCGACAGCGCTGCGCAGCCAACGGTCCACGACACCCCGGATGTATCCGTCGTAACATCGCCGCGCCGCGAGGCCGTCATCATCGGGGCGCTCAGCCTGGCCGCGATGATCGTCTCGATGATGCAGACACTGCCCGTCCCGATTTTGGGGCGTATTCAGTCCGATCTGGGCGCATCCGCGGCCGGCATCAGTTGGGTGACGACGGCGACGTTGCTGTCGGCCGCCGTTTTCACTCCCCTGTTGGGCCGCTACGGCGATCAGCACGGCAAGAAGCGCACGCTGGTCGGCGTTCTGGTCGTCATGGTCATCGGTTCGATCGTCGCCGCACTGGCACACAATCTGCCACTTCTCATCCTCGGACGCGTCCTCCAGGGGACCGCCACCGCCATCTTCCCGCTGGCTCTGTCGGTCCTGCGCGAAGAGGTCCGCCCACACAAGCTTCCCGGCGCGATGGCATTGGTCAGCGGAACTCTCGCATTCGGCAGCGGGCTCGCCCTCGTAGCCACCGGACTTCTCACATCGGCTCCGGATGCCGACTACCGCAACGCCTTCTGGATGGCCACCGGGTTCGCGTTGCTTGCCCTCGTCGCCGTAATCACGCTGGTTCCGGCAACCAAGCACAAGAGCGGCGGGCGCGTCGACGTCATCGGCGCGCTGAGCCTGGGCGCTGCACTCCTTCTGCTCCTGTTGTCGATTTCGCAAGGCCACCAATGGGGTTGGTTCTCACCCGTGACCATCGGTGTTTTCCTGGGCTCGATCGTGATGTTCGCAGTCTGGGTCTGGATCGAGAAGATCGTCGACGAACCACTGGTCGACATGCGAATGTTCGTCCACCGGCCCGTGATGATGGCGAATCTGGCGGGGGTCATGCTGGGCTTCGGAATGTTCGCCAACTTCCTGGGCATCTCCTATCTCGTGCAGCTTCCCCACGCCCTCACGGGATACGGATTCGAAGCCAGCATTCTGCGTGCGTCGGTGGAATTCCTGCTGCCGGGTGCGATTGCCTCGCTGATCGCAGCACCGATCGGTGGGCGGCTCATCAGAGTGCGTGGGCCACGCTTCGTCCTGGGACTCACCGCCATCTGTGGTGCGGTGCCGTTCGCCTGGCTCGCGTACGACCACACGCACACCGCGTCGGTCATCGGTGCCGGCATCGTGATCGGCGCCGCCGTGAGCCTGGGCTACGCGGCCATGCCCGCGATCATCATGTCGAGCGTTCCGCGACACCAGAGCGGAATAGCCAACGGCATCAACTCGATCTCCCGTTCCACCGGCAGCGCCATGGGCAGTGCAGTGGTGACTACGATTCTCGCCTCGATGACCATCGCGAACCTGCCAGAGGGCGTATCCGCTCTGCCCAGCGAATCCGCCTTCACCGTCACCTTCGTCACTGCCGCCGTAGCTTTCGCTCTGGTCGGCCTGGTGGGTTGGTCAGGCCTCCCCAAGAGTGCGTCGACGTCTGTCAACGGCAGCGCGTGAACAGGCCTGCTCCGAACAGCTCCGCATTCACGAGATGCCCATGCGTGTGAGCATTGTGCGAGGATCGGCGGGAGGTAGCAGGTCTCGAAGCTGAGCGGCTCGGCGGTCGGTGAACTGCCGACACGCGTCGTCGTCGGAGAACACCCAGAAGTCCCCACGCGCTATTGCTTCGGTCATGTGCTCGGCGGCATCGAGCGGGTCGAGTCCGGATTCGACGTTCGCCTGTTGCATTGCATCGAAGACAGCGTTTGCCGTGACGTTCGTAGTCGGCGCGTCACGCTGGGCCGCACGAAAGATCTCACTCCGGATCGAGTGTGGAACAACAGCACTGACCTGAATCGGAGAGTCGACCAACGACAGATCTTGGTGCAAGCTCTCGGTCATCGCCAGCACCGCGAACTTACTGACGATGTACGGTCCTTGCACCGCGGCGCTGTTGATCCCGCCGACAGAAGACAGATTGGCCACACACGCCGGCTTACCCACCTTCAACATCAATGGCACGAAAGCACGAAGGCAATAGAAGACGCCGTCGACGTTGATCTCCATCAACCGTCTCCACCGCGCACCACTGACTTCCCACAGCAACCCGGCCGTCTCCACTCCGGCATTGTTGACCAGCAACTCGACGCTGCCGTGACGATCGAACACATTGTCCGCCATCCTCTTCACGGCATCGGCATCCGCTACGTCCACTCCATGAACGTCAGCTCTCCCACCGGCCGTGCGAATGTCCTCGGCGACGAGCGACGCACGCGCCTCGTCGATGTCGGCAACGACCACCGTCATTCCCAGCCGCGCAAGGTGACGGGCGAACCCTGCACCGATACCGGCCCCCGCACCGGTCACGACGGCCGTGCCGGTACCGAACCGGCGTTCAGCGTGGGACATCTCCACTCCTCGGGTTGTGTCGCCGAAACTATTGCTCGACAAAGACTTCAGATTCCTTCGGGCAGAATGTTGGGATTGCACCACGTCGGTGGCTCACGTCTGGGCATCAGCCCTTGCCCGTCGAGCGCCTTCACGACCAGATCCTGATACCAGGGAAAATGAAGACTGAACGCTAAAAGGCCGGTCCGCTCGGCCGCGGGAAGAGAACACATGGCCAGTACCGTCTCGGCAAGATACTCGACGGGCTCGGTTTCGTATCCATCCGGAATGAGTGCGTCGGCGCCGGGAGTCGAGATCGCAGTGGAAGGCCCCACCGAGTTGACCGCGATATTGTCGTCCAGCACCTCCGCGGCGAGGCCCTGTGTGAACCTGTGCAGTGCTGCCTTCATCGACGCGTAAATCACGTCACCCGACGTCTTGTTGTAGTCGCGGAAGGGCCTGATCGGATTCAGTCCCGTCGAGGAACCGATGTTCACGATCCAGCCTGCGCCGCGCTCTCGCATGTAGGGGATGGCTGCCTTCGACAGGGCGAACGGCGCGCGAATGTAGTGGTCGAGGGTCCGATCGAACGTCGCCAGCGACATCTTCTCGATCGGCGCGTAGTCGGCAAACCCGGCATTGTTCACGAGGATGTCGATACCTCCGGTCCGCGAGACGACCTTCTCGATCAATCCGTCGCGAGCCTCGGAATCCTCGAGATCGGCCGGAATGGCAAGTGCACGACCGTGTTGCGACTCGATCATCTCGACGGTCTCGGACAACGTACCGCCGATGACGACATTACTGTCGGCACGGACTGCCGCGGTAGGCCGAGTCGACCGTGCGGTGACGACCACGGTTGCCCCCTCTGCCGCCAGTCGCCTGGCGATCGCCCTGCCGATGCCTCGACTGCTCCCGGTCACCAGCGCGGTCTTCCCTACCAGCGAGTGATTCAACTGCTCCTCCAAGGCTCTTCCACTTCACGACATCGAACACATGACGTATGTGTTCGACCTGAGTTCGACTGCATTTCACGCAATCGTTGTCCGCCATGTTGCATCATCCGATTCTGTTGCACAGCAACGATTCCCGCCTGACGGGAGGTGTCGAAATGCCGGGCACATGACCAAATCCGCTATCTCCCGCTGTGTGAGATCGAAAGCATCACAACGGGTTAGGGGAAAGTAATCTTCACCAATGGCAGATGAAACGCTCTACGTGATCGATCGGATAGTCACGAAACCGGGATGCGGTCGACAGTTCGTCGACGCGCTACTCGACCAGTATTTGCCGAGTGCACAGCGTCGCGGCATGACACTCGCCGACGTACTCGTCAGCCCTCCGTTGTGGTGCGATCAAGACCCGAACACCTTGACCGTCACCTGGACGGTCGACGGCACGGCCGGCTGGTGGTCGATGACGCGCCAGGGCCGCAGAGACTCCACCCTCAGGCAGTGGTGGGATGCAATGGCTCCGCTCATAATCGAACGGAGTCGCTCCATGGCCGCCGCAGCAAAGGACATCGAAGGACTGAGCAATGTATAACGTGACAAGAGTCGTGCACGCCGCCAACGGGGCGGGCGCCGACGAGTGGACCGCTGCAGTGAAGAACATTGCCGCAGTTGCCGAATCGTCGAACGCGCTGCGTCGTCTCGTCTGTACGACACTTCCCGGCGTCATCAACGGCGGAGATCTGATCGTCCATCTTCAGTTCGAAGACGAGATGGCTTGGCAGACAGCCCGAGATGCGGTCGACGACAGCCTGCGCTGCGCCGCCGTCGACCACTTCCACGGTGCCGAGTACTCGCCCGGGACCACGGGACGTTCCGGCGCCGAAGCCGCCGGTCAGGTGTACCGAGCGCTGTTCATCCGGGTATCCCCCAGCACACCCCAGGACGTACTCGAGGAATTCGAACGGGATCTGCTCAGGATGCCTACCCATATCTCGTCGATCTGCGCCTGGCGTCTCAGCCGAGTCGACGCAGCGACCGGGCACACACCATGGACTCATGTCTGGGAGCAGGAGTTCACCGATCTCGGCTCACTGCAGACCCAGTACCTCGATCATCCGATTCACTGGGCAGTGGTGGACCGGTGGTTCGACCCCGAATGTCCCGAGGCCGTGGTCCACGACAGAATCTGTCACACGTTCGGCAATCTCACCGAGAGACTCCTGACAGTGAAGTGATCTGCCTACTCGATACCGAGCGCCTCGCGCGTCATCGCCCAAAGCTTCTGTCGCGCAGGCTCGGTCAGCGACAAAGACGGGATAGTGAGGAAGCCGTGGAACAATCCTTCGAAGCGATGATGGCGCACCGAAACGCCAGCCGTCGCGAGCATCTGCGCATACGCGTCACCTGACGAACACGGCGGATCGAGTTCGGCTGTCACGACGACAGCAGACGGAAGACCGGCGAGCGTCTCCGCACGCGTAGGAATCACACGGGCGTCGTCGCGACCTTCAGGCGCGTATTGCTGCCAGTACCATTCCATCGCTGCGGCTGTGTTGTAGTGACCCGTGCCGTAGAGCCGGTACGACTCGGTTTCGAAGTCGTCGTCGATCACTGGGTAGATGAGAACCTGAAGGGCGATTTCCGGACCACCCCGATCCCGAGCGGCAATAGCCACAGTCGCCGCGAGGTTCCCTCCCGCACTGTCGCCCACAAGTGCGATTTTACCTGCGTCGGAACCGTATTCGGCAGCATGCTTGCTGGCCCACGCCACCGCGGCGTAGACGTCGTCGTGGGCTGCCGGTGCCGGATGCTCCGGCGCCAACCGATAGTCGACGGCAACCACTACTGCGCCGACTCCCTGCGCCATCGATCGACAGAATTCGTCGTGACTGTCCAGATCGCAGAACACGAAACCGCCCCCGTGAGCGAAGACCACGAGAGGAACGTCGTTCGAGGTTCCATGCGGACGAAAGACGCGAATTGCCAGATCTCCACCGGGACCGTCGATTACGTGATTCTCGACTGAAAGCATGTCGGGAAGACCCGTCAGCGGCGCACGTCGGTTCCGAATCAGAGTTCGTAGCTCCGACGGCGGGACACTGGTGACATCCGGGAATCCAGCGTTGAGGGTTGCGAGCATCGTGGTGACTTCCGCTTGAATCGTCATATCGTCTCCTGGTCTCTCAGCCCGGCGGGTGGCGCTACGTCTGCGCCGGCATCCGCGTTTGTCCACTTGGCGTGTGATCACGTCAACGTAGATCGCCCACCACCAAGCAAGGAACCCGCTCTCCCGATCAGTGGTCCGTTTCCGCCGACGAGCACCGGAGGCGTCCGATCCACAGGGTGGCCTTCTTCACAAAGCAGAAAAAACATGTCATCATTCCTAATCGAAATAGCCTTGTCCAGGGCAGTTGTCCAACTTGACTACGGGATAGCAGAGGGAACACATGTCGCTCCAGCTCGAGGTCGATCCCGCAACGCCGAACGCCTTCCTCGACCGAGTCTCTCTGCTACTGGATGCGTTCGGCGGTCGAGATCGTCTCACCCTCGCCGAGATTGTCCGACGAACCGGGCTTCCAAGGTCTTCAGCCCACCGCATACTCGACCATCTGGTCCAACTTCGGTGGCTGCACCGCAGCGGCCGCGATTACACGCTCGGGTTGCGGCTCGTGGAACTCGGCTCGTTGGCCGTGTACCAGGACAGACTTCACTCAGCTGCGCATCCGCACCTGTACGAATTGCACCGGCGTACCGGACTGATCGTCGAGATGACGATTCTCGACGGCTCAAATGTGGTGTGCCGCGCCCACATGGCAGGTCGTTTCGCCAGCATGATTCCGAATCGGATCGGTTTCAGCACGCGCGCAGACGGAACTCTCGTCGGCAGGGTCCTCCACACCTTCAACAACGAGCGAGGAGAGGCGGCCGACGAGGTCCGAAAAACCGGCGTGGGATACGGCCGTGACACGCCGATCGACGGATTCGGCACGATCGCCACTCCGATCGGCCCGATCGGCGTCGCGACCTCCGCGCTGTCGATCTGCGGACCGCTCCGACAAATGCCGCTCGACGAGCGGAACTCGCCTCTCACCGGGCTTCTTCGGGAAACAGCCGCTTCCCTGTGGCGAAATGCGGGCGTCCGGACCACCGAAAGCATGCGAGCTCAGTAGGCACGAAGACTAGGCACGAAGACTAAGCACGAAGACTGGGCACGAAAACCTCGACAGCACAATTCTATTGGCGTGGGGCAGAATCTGGAGAGTTGTACCTCCGCACGCTCAGATCAACTTCCAACTACCGGCATTGACGGGCTGCGGCAAGCCGAGAGCGTTGGCGTCGCCTTGCGCGAATCGAGCGGCGGCCTCATCGATGTCATCGAGCAACTGAGCGGCGAGGTCGATCTCCATCTGAAAATGGCGGCCTATCCATCGCAGACTCATCTCGGTAAATGCCCAGGCGGGTTCATTCTCCGAGTTATCGGCGTGTTCGATTGCCTTGAGCTTCTTTGCCTCGAGGTTGTCGATGTGATCGAGCACTATCGACTTGAGCTGATCGGGGTCGTTGAGGTGGCCGACCCACAGTCTCAACATCACTCCATGTTTGAGAACGGGGGTTTCGATCTCCGATCGGCGTGACCATGATCTGAGAGCCTCGATACCGGATTCGGTTATCGTGAACACTCGTCGACGACGCCCACCTGATTCCGAAACCTCCCGCGAACTGACGAATCCCAGCGTTTCCAGCTTTTTGAGCTCGGTATAGACCTGGCTCACCGACGGGCTCCAGTAATAGAACCCGATGCTCCAGTCGGCCCAGCTTTTCAGATCGCTGCCACTGAGTTCTTCTCCGAATGTGAGCATTCCCAGCACTGCCCAACTTGTCGCGGGCAATGCCGGGTAACACGCAGTTGCGGGATCAGGCACCGGCCCAGACTAACAAGACGTCGACCATCTGACACCGACTTGCCCACCGAGTGGTCTGTTCACGAATTCGTGCAATCAGAAAAGGTTCAATCGCAGTTCGGAGACACCGCGGATAAAGGCCGTGCCACCCCACGTCACTCCACCGTCGACGAGCTCGGTATTCGGCGCTTTGTCGATCAACGCATTCAGGATGGTCTTGATCTCCAGCCGGGCCAACCACGCACCGAGGCAAGCGTGCGCACCGTGACCGAACGTGATGTGGTCCCGGACATTTGACCTCGACCAGTCCAATCTGTCCGCGTTCGGACCGAATCGAGTTTCATCGCGGTTTGCCGACGCCAGCCACGTCACAATGTGATTTCCGGCCGGAATCACCGCATCTCCCACCGCGTAATCCTCGGGAGCAATGCGAATCATCAACTGCGCCGTCGGCTCATAGCGCAGGACTTCTTCTACCGCGTGATCGAGCAGTGCCCTGTCGTCGACGAGTCGTTCCCACTGATCACGATGGCCCATAAGTGCATTCATGGTGAGACCGACCTGATTGACTGTGGTGTCCAGTCCGGCGATGACCAAAGTCTGCACGGTAGCGGCAACTTGATCCGGCCCGATTATCTCGCCTTCGTCGCCGGCGGAGATGAAGTCCGACAGGATGTCGTCGCCAAGATTGTTGCGCTTCCAAGCGATAACGTCCTGAAGGTGTGCCGAGAAATCACGCTGAGCGGAAATGTAGTCGCTGGTCTGCTCGGCAGTCAGAAACGGATCGAGTAGGTTGAGTCCCTTACGGGTCCACTCGAACATCGTATCGGTGTCGGCAGGTACGGGGATACCGAAAATTTCGCAGACAAGGCGAATCGGTAGCGGATGAGCAACTTCCGTCACCAGCTCGATCTCGGAGCCCCGTCCATGATCGGCAAGCAACTCGTCGACGATTTCCTTCGCCCGCGCGTCGTAACGCTTGATTGCCCTGGGCGTGAACGGGCGCGCCAGTAGCTTGCGCAATGCCAGATGGTCCGGTGGATCCAGCTTCGACAACGATGGGCGCAACAAGTAGGCGTCGCTACCACCGGCCGCCTTGATCCGCATATTGCGCGGTGCCTCGAGTGCATACTGTTCCGACGAACTCAGCGACTTGTCCGCCAGTGCGCGTTTCACGTCGTCGTAGGCGAAAAGCATGTATACGCCATTCGAATGCTGTTGTACCGGAGCAACTTCTCGCGCAATCGCGTACCGCGCGTACGGATCGGACAGGAAGCCTGGCTCCGTTGGATCGACCAATCCCGTTCTGAGCCAATCCGTTGTGTCATGAACCGCACGCTCCGAACCCACCGGCGAAGTCATAGTCAACCTCTCGTCCTCGACAAAATCACTCACACAAGATCTGGCAGATCATTGACGCCCTCGTAAAAATCCACAGCCGAATACCACTGGTGACGAGCGTCAGCGCTGCGCTGAACTGAACTGAACTGAACTGAACTGCGCAGAGCTTCACAGTCGGACTACGAGGCAACCAACAAACCGCCCGCTGTATGGGAAATGAAGTCGCGCTCCGGACGTCGGGTTGCCACATTCTCACTGAGCGGGCGGGAAGGTGCGCTCGTTGCTGCTCGAGGACAGAATTCCCAGACGTCTTCGCCGTGAATCAGTAAGGCGGCGAGATCAATTCCGGGCAATCGTCCCGAGAAGTGATGCGAACCGGTGTCGAAGCAGATTGGAAATTGCGCATGACCGAATATGTGAACCGCGCTGTGCGAGTCGTTCGAGCTCCCCGCGGCTTGCCTGTCGTAGAAGATTTTCGGATCGACGAGGTTCCGATCCGGCCGCCCGCGGACGGCGAAGTTCTGTTCCGCGCCCACTATCTTTCGATCGATCCGGCGATACGAAGACGCCTACCGTCCACCAGCTCTGCCCCCGGGCCGTTGGGAGCTGTTGCCGGTATCGGCGACGTCGTCTTGGCTGGCGTGGTGCCTGCGCACTCCGGTTTGGACGGCATCGCAGTCGGCGAAGTGATTTCTTCGCGGCATCCTGACTTTGCGGCAGGTGATTTGGTTCGAGGCGGCACGCACTGGCAGGTTTATCACACAATCAAAGGCGCTGCCCTGGACCGCATACCGAGGGAGAATCGAGCTTCCCTAGGAGATGAACTCGGAATTCTAGGACAGCCAGGATTTGTCGCACACTGCGGAATGCGGTTGGTCGCCGACGTCCGAGAGCGAGACACAGTCGTGGTTTCGGCGGCCGGCGGAGCAGTCGGCATGGTTGCAGGCCAAATCGCGAAGCTGGCGGGCGCCCGGGTGATCGGAATCGCCGGGGGTGAGAAGACCGAATACGTTGTGGAGGAATTGGGGTTCGACGCCTGCATAGATAGGAAGACGGCGAACATCGGCGAGCAGTTGGACGAATTGTGTCCGAAGGGCGTCGACGTCTATTTCGACAACGTCGGAGGCTCGATCACGCGAGCGGTTTTCGATCGCATGGCCGATTTCGGAAGGGTCGTCGTGTGCGGAATGATCAGCGAATACAACCAGGATGAAAGCGAAGTCGGGCCTCCCCTACGCCCTGTACTACGCAAACGTCTACGCATCGAAGGGTTCGTCTGCTACGACCACTACGACCGGTACCCGGAGTACCGGGCGTGGGCGTCCGCTCGAATCGCCGAAGGTGGACTGCGCTACCGCAACGATGTCACCGAGGGCATCGAAAATGCCCCAGCGGCCTTGATCGGGCAGCTTTCGGGCCACAACCGGGGGAAGCAGTTGGTGATGATTTGACAAAGGGAGACCACACGTCGTTGTGTGGTCTCCCTTTTCGATTCGTTCAGCCGATCAGGCGTCAGCCTCTGGGCCGAGCATCTACCTTGTCGTCATCGTCGTCGCGCTCGCCGGTTGCGAGCTGGACGCCGGATTTCTCGATGCTGCCGTCAGCACCTGACTTCTCGAGGTCGATCGGTGCATCACCGGTCGCAACCTCTTCGGCCTCAGGCTCTTCCGGTAGCGGCTTCTTGAGACTCAGGATGATCGAGCCTGCCAACACCACGATGATCACCGCGAGGCTGACCAGTGAGGGAATCTCGGGGATCGACGTGCTGATCACCTTGTGGCTGGCCTGCATGATCAGCTTCACGCCGATGAAGGCGAGGATGATCGACAGACCCTTGGACAGGTAGTGGAACTTCTCGAGCAGGCCCGAGAGCAGGAAGTACAGGGCACGCAGACCCAAGATCGCAAACGCGTTGCTGGAGTAGACGATGAATGGATCGTCACTCACTGCCAGCACTGCCGGGACGCTGTCGACTGCGAACACGAGGTCGGCAGCTTCGATGGCGACGACGACGGCGAACAGTGGTGTTGCGACGCGCTTTCCGGCTTCCTTGACGAAGAACTTGGTTCCTGCGTATTCCTCACGGACCGGCATGATCTTGCGCAGCAAGCGAACCGCCAGCGAGGTTCCCGGATCGAAGTTCTCGTCGTCGTCCTTGAGCAGCTTGTAGGCGCTGTAGAGCAGGATGGCGGCGAAGACGAACAGAACGGCCGTGAACTTGCTGACCACGGCAACGCCGGCGGCGAGGAAGATACCGCGGAAGATCAGGGCGCCGATGACACCGAAGAACAACACGCGGTGCTGGTATTCACGGGGCACCTTGAAGTAACCGAAGATCAGGGCGAACACGAAGAGGTTGTCGACGGAGAGGCTCTTCTCCAACAGCCAGGCCGTGGTGAACTCGACGCCCGAGTTCACCCCCAAGGTCAGGGTGACGACCACCGCGAATACGAGAGACAAACCGACCCAGAGTGCACTCCACCAGGCCGCTTCCTTGAAGCCGATGACGTGCGCGCCGCGGTGGGCGAGCAGGTCGATGAGCAACATGACGACGATGACTGCGGCGAACGCGGCCCACGCCCACATGGGAACGTTCATCGCTGACCACCTACCCGAATGGCACTGATGACTGCGGTCACGGGGAGCTCCTTCACTGGGTTCGGACGGCCGTCTCGCCGTCTTCTCCAGTGTTCCTTGCCGACTTCTATCCATCCCGGTCGAAATATCGACGACTTTCACACCTGAAGTTGCCGAAACCATGCAATCTGAGGGTGTTGCGTCCGAAACCGCCGCTGGACGGCATCTTGTTCTAGCCTGGCAAGCATGAGCACCTCGTTGTACTACTCCGCCGTCCGCACCACACCGCTGACCGACGACGAGAAGGCCGAAGTCGACCGACTCATCGCCGTCCACAACGACGAATTTCCGTTCGACTACGAGGTCCTGGACCTCTATCCGTCGGATATCCCCAACACTCTGCTCAACGGTTCGACAAAGATCTCGAGCGACCCGACCGAGGTAATCCCTTCGCTCGTCTACTGGTTCAACGCTCTGACCGAACTCCGGCGAGCGGTGCCCGACGCAGACTGGGACGTTTCACTCGACGACACCCCCGCCGATTGGGATGACAGCTCCGGCTATTCGCTCCCCGGGCTCGACGACATGCAGTAGCGAGTCACGGGTTCGCCAGGAGGGCGGCTCCGTAGCTCTCCAGCGCGATGAGCGCCAACTCTGTTGGCAGCCGACGCTGGTCCACGCTGCGGTCTAACAGCTTTTCGGCCTGATCGAGTCGATACCGCACGGTGTTCTTGTGCAGACCGAGCGCCACGGCGGTAGCGGCTGCAGTGCAATTGTTCTCGTAATAGACCCGAACGGTGTCACGGATACGCGTCGTGACACCGTCCGCGCCGGCGAGGCCTTTCAATTCCCGTGCCACCAACGCACGCAGTTCGTCCAGATCTTCGGTGAGCAGACAGGGAACCTGAACATCTTCGTAGACGGTGACCCCCGGTGAACCCGTCGAACGGACCGCGATGCGCTGCGCGGCGAGAGCCTCGCGGTGACTGCGCGCGAATCCTTCCATTCCGTAACCGCTGGCCCCCACCGCGACACGGAGGTCCGAATTCCGAGCACGATCGAGCGCCGCCCACTCATGGTCGTCGAAATGCGCGACCCACGACCACACCTCGCGCGCCCCCGAAGGCAGCGTCAGCACGCGCTCGGCATTCGACTCGTCCACAAAGGAACGCGCATACGAGTCCAATCGGGCCAATACGTCGGCGGCCGGATCGGTGTCGTCCGTCCAGAGAACAAACGCAGTGTGGTGGCGCCGCATCGGGTAGTCGAGAATCTGCGACACCTCATCGGAGTGAAGTGCTTCGCCTGCGACAATCGCGTGCACCGTCTCGGACCGACGCGCAAAAGCGCCGCGCGCCAAGCTCTCACGCTCCTTCGCATACGTTGCCACCAACAATTCGGTGGTCACTTCCAGCCATCTCATCGCCGAACCCCACACTCGGACCAGAAGTGCGCGCTTGAGTTCCGGACCGATCGGAAGTGCTTCTATCGACTCGTCGACGAAGCCCAGCATCGCGAGGCGTCCGGCACCGTAGATCTTGAGCAGGACTCGAAGATCCATACCGCGCCTGGCAACGGTGAGTGCAAGCGCAACCGACTCCGGCGGCGGCGTGACCTCCTGGGAACCGCCCGCGATCGCGGCCACGATGACGCGAAGCTGCGCCGCAGTGCTCGCATCCACATCGCGTCGTAGCTCCCGATCACCCGCCACTTCAGGATTGGCCACCGCAATGGCGTCGTCGATGCGTTGAACGAAACCGTCGATCACCTCCGGCTGGAGATAGATGGGCGCGAGATTTGCAATCCAGCCGTCCAACTCCGATGTGTCCATGGCGCCTCCCCGGCTTGTCATCCTGATTGTGACTTAGTCACAAATCTATCGTCTCACTTCGGCCAATAAGCCCTAGCAACCCGGTTTCGACTGGTCCACAATCACATCTCACTGCAGATTCATCTCACTGCAACCAACCCCTATCTTTGGAGACGCTGGAGTAAATGAACAAACCTTTCGACGGTCAGGTAGTGGTCATCACCGGCGGCGCCCGGGGCATCGGATACGCCACCGCGAAGCGGCTGATCAGCCTGGGTGCGACGGTCGCGATCGGCGACATCGACGAAGCCACTCTCGCGCGAGCAGCCAAGGATTTGGGCATCCGCACGTTCGGGCGCCTCGACGTCACCGACCCCGCCTCGTTCTTCGACTTCCTCGACACCGTCGAAGGTGAACTCGGCCCGATCGACGTGCTGGTCAACAATGCGGGCATCATGCCGGTCGGACGGATCGTCGACGAGGACGACTCCGTGACCAGACGCATCATCGAGATCGACGTCCTCGGCGTGATCACGGGAACCAAGCTCGCATTGCGACGGATGCTTCCGCGCGGACGTGGACACGTCATCAACATCGCTTCGCTTGCAGGCGAACTCCCGTGCCCCGGTTTGTCGACGTACTGCGGCGCCAAGCATGCGGTGTTGGGCTTCACCGATTCTGTCCGCAAGGAAGTTCGTGGCACCGGAGTTCACATCTCGTCCGTGCTGCCGACGCTCACCAACACCCAACTCACCTCGGGCACTTCGGGAATGAAGGGATTCCGAGAGGTTCAGCCGGAGGAAATCGCCGAAGCCGTCGTCGGCTTGATCACCAAACCGCGTCCACGCGTACGTATTACGCGGGTGTCCGGGCTGCTCGTGCAGGCACAGGGCTTCTTCCCCCGGCGGCCGTACGAGGCATTGAGCCGACTGTTCGGCGTCGAGACGCAGTTTCTCGGCGACGTCGACACCGCGGCACGTGCTGCCTACGAAGAACGCGCCCGCGCAAGCTGATCAGGTCAGCTCGGTGGCCGGCCAGTCGAGCAGCTTCGCACCCAGTACGGCAGCGTGGAGCGCGAAGCTGTCGTTGGGATCGTTGACGTTCTGACCGGTGAGTTCACGGATGCGGTCCAACCGGTACGTCACGGCGCGGACGGACAAATGCAGGTCTCGGGCGGTCTTAGCCGTATTGCCGCCGGCGGAAAAGTACGCGAGCAGTGTGTCGATCATCGGTCCAGCGCCACCACGCGCCTCGAGCAGCGGTGTGAGAAGGGTGTGGATCAGGTCGGTGACCGCCGGTCTGTCGTTGACCAGAACCCGGTAGACCAGCAGGTCACGAGCATCGATGATCGGTGCGGTCAACGACAGGCGCTGCGCCAGGTCCAGTGCGTCCAGCGCCTCCCGGTACGACGCCACCACGCCCGAAGCGGTGGTTCGAGGGCGCCCGACAGCGATCTGCCACGTGCCGTCCAAAGGACGCCGCTGCAACTGCACTCGCCCGTCGTCATCGGTCCCCGGCCCGAGAGCCGACCGAATCCCTGCCAGCACGTGGTCGACGGCATCGCGATCCGGCGCCGCGAAAACGACCACCAGTTTGCCGCTCTTGCTGGCGACCAACGCATCGGCGTCACCCTTGCTACCCAGAACGGCACGTTCGACGGCGCGCACCAAAGGGTTGTCGTCGGTGAACTCACGGGCGGCGGTCACTACCGCCACGGCATGCGGACCACTGAGGTGGAGACCGAATCCTGAAGCGCGATCCAACAATCCGACGACGTCAGCGCCGCCGGTCAACAAGTCGTCGACGAACTCGCGGCGTGCCGATACCTGCGAGCGAACCAGAGAACGCCTGGCCAACTGAAACCCTTCGGCCAGTTCGGCGACGGCATCGTCGACGGCACGCAGCATCACTTCGCCGGCCGCGACGACGGCATTCGGATCCGATTGTGCCGCAATAACAGCAGGCAGTTCACGCCACAGACGCCAGGCCGAGGAGAGATACAGATCGAGCAGGGCTCGCAGGGCCACACCCTGCTGCGCTGCTTCTTCCCCGCGAGCGCGGAAGCGGTGCAGCTGACGACGCTGCAGCGGCTTCCCCTCGCATACGGCGACACTGAGCACGTCCAGGAAATCACCCAGCAGTTCGACGGGCAGGCCACCGGCGTCATCGGCCCCCGCCGCGGCAACCCGGCGTATGGCGTCGTCAGGTACCCCGGTTCGGCTCACCCTCGCATTCTCTCACTGCCGGCAGCATTGCCTGGCGTCACGAAAGGCGCATCGAACCCGTGTCGATGTACCGCTGATGGAACGAGAATGCCTCGCCCAGGATGTGCGGCGTCTGCCCCGCACCCGGTTGAGCGTCGGCGCGAGCGATGTAGTCGTGGAGCAGTGGCCGGAACTCCGGGTGAGCACACTTGTCGACGATCAGGCGCGCGCGTCGCCGCGGCGACAGACCGCGCAGATCCGCCAACCCCTGCTCGGTCACCAACACCTGAGTGTCGTGCTCGGTGTGGTCGACGTGCGGAACCATCGGCACGATCGCCGAGATCTCACCGCCGCGGGCCGTCGACGGGCTCAGGAACATGGACACGCAGCCGTTGCGGGCGAAGTCCCCCGAGCCGCCGATTCCGTTCATGATCTTCGTCCCCATGACGTGCGTCGAGTTCACGTTGCCGTAGATGTCGGCCTCGAGCATGCCGTTCATGGCGATGATTCCGAGTCTGCGCACCACCTCCGGGTGGTTGCTGATCTCCTGCGGACGGAGCGTGATGTGGTGGCGGTAGAAGTCGATGTTCGCGGTCAGTTCTTCGATGCCCTCTTCGGTGAGCGCCAAAGCCGTCGACGACGCATGCGCGACGGTTCCGTCCTTGATCAGCTTCAGCATCCCGTCCTGGATGACCTCGGAGTAGCAGGTCAGGCCGCGATACGGCCCCCGATCGAGCCCTCCGAGCACCGCGTTGGCGACATTGCCGATGCCCGCCTGCAGCGGAAGCAACGTATCGGCCGGCATCCGTCCGGCGCGCACCTCGAAGTCGAAGAATTCCAGGACGTGGCCGGCGATCGCCTCACTGACGGCATCGGGTGCAGTGAGAGGGCTCGCGCTGTCACGGCAGTTGGTCTCGACAACGGCCACAACCTTCGTGGGATCCACTCGGAACGTGGTCTGGCCGATCCGGTCCTCGACACGAATGATCTCGAGCGGCTTGCGATGCGGCGGCAGCGCGGTGCCGTAATAGACGTCGTGAATACCTTCCATCGCCTCGGGCACCCACGAGTTGACTTCGAGGATGACCCTGTCGGCGACGTCCAGCCAGGTCTTGTTGTTGCCAATCGACGCGGAGGGAATCAGTTCCCCTGATTCGGTGATACCGGCGACCTCGACCACCGCGACGTCTACGTTGCCGTAGTAGCCCTCCCACACCTGCTGAGCCACGTGGGAGAGATGGATGTCCACGTAGTCCATACGACCGTCGTTGATCCGGCGACGTGCGGTGGCCTCGGACTGATACGGCATGCGCAGCGCGATTCCGTCGACCTCCGCGAGCAGCCTTTCGGTCTCGGTGGACACAGAAGCGCCGGTCAGGAGATTGATCGTGAAGTTCGATCCGTTGCCGCGGGTCCGGTGAATGCGCTCGGCCAGGGCCGGAATGACAACCTTGGGTGTACCGGCGCTTGCGAAACCGCTGATCGCGACGGTGTCGCCCGGGTTGATGAACTTCACGGCGTCGGACGCGGACATCACCTTCGACGCAAACGCTGTGGCGCGAATGCGGTTGGAGGTGGCGTTGTGTCCGGTCTCACCGAAGGTTGAACTCACGGCACCAGGATAAACAGGGCACGTCGAAGCGATTTACGGGGATAACCCAGACAGAATCGCTCCGACGTGCTATGAGCACCGATCAGTTGACGACGCCGTACACGCCTTCGCCGACCAGGCTCGCAATTCGATATTTCTGGATCTTGCCCGACCCTGTCAGTGGGAACGCCTCCGCGCTGAACCACTCCTTGGGCGCCTTGTGGCGCGCCAGTCGCTCGGTGCAGAACTCGACCAGCTCGGCGGCGGTCGGTTGGTCGGACTCGTCCTTCCAGCGGATGACGGCGACAACTCGCTCACCCCACACCTCGTCGGGCACACCCACGACCGCCACGTCGAGAATCTTCGGATGTGTGAAGATCACGGACTCGACCTCACGCGGATAGATGTTCTCACCGCCGCGGATGATCATGTCCTTGAGGCGGCCGGTAACCCGGACGTATCCACGTTCGTCCATCGTCCCCAAATCGCCGGTATGCAACCAACCGTCCTTGTCCACGGTGTCGGCCGAAGCCTCCGGATTACGGAAGTACTCGGTCATGACGAGGTACCCGCGCGCGCAGATCTCGCCTTGTTCGCCGAGCGGCACGCTGTCCCCGGTCACGACGTCGGAGATCTTCACTTCGACCTGCGGCAACGCGAGTCCGACCGTCTCCGACTTGTCCTCGGGGGTGTCGGCCGGGCTGGTCTGTGTGATGACGGGGCTGGCCTCGGTTTGTCCGTAGACGATGCTGAACCCCGCCCCGAAGGCCGACTCCACCGTGCTGACGAGTTCGGGCGGGACCGACGACCCGCCGGATACGACCACCGAACAGGCCGAAAAGTCGCGACTCGCGAAGCTGGCGTCGTTGATCATCGCGATCAGCATCGTCGGCACTCCACTGACCACGTCAGCGTGAAAGCGTTCCGCCGCATCGAGAACCGCAGTCGGATCGAAGTACTGGATCAGGCCGATCGACATTCTTCGCTGCGCGGCGCCGAGAACCAGGATGCCGCACCCGGCGGTGTGGAACAGCGGCATGGCCGACACAACCGAACCCCGCTCAGGGAATCGGCCTCTCCGACTCACAAAATCGGCATTGTTGACCAATCCGCGGTGATGCAACAGAGCACCTTTGGGAACTCCGGTGGTTCCCGACGTGTACTGGATCTGCGCATTGTCGTCAGGCGAGACTTCCGGCAGAGCGCCCCGTTCGCCCGCCCAACCTCGAACCTGGCGATCCCACTCCTCGAAGTTGACTGCGAGAACTTCTTCTCCCGAAATCGAAATCGCCTCGGATGCAACCGCTGCCATATCGCCACCGCGAAACTTTCCGGTGTGGAAGAGCCCCCGAGACTGGGACTGCGACAAGACGTACGCCAGCTCCTCCGCACCCAACGCAGGATTGGCGGTCACCAGAACCATCCCGGCGAGCGCGGCGCCGTTTGCAGAATCATCCATTCCGGAACGTTCGGAGCCCAGACAGTGATCCGATCTCCGCAGTCGAATTGAGACAAGAGGTAGTGCGCACACCCCTCTGCTTCGTCGAGAAGCTCCGCGAAGGTCCACGTGCGATCGGTTTCAGCCGCCCCGGAAAGCGAATGCGATTGCGTCGGAACCACTTCTCTGATTGCAATCAGATTCGGCGAGTCCGCGGCGCACTCTCGCAGCAGCCCACCCACCGTTTGCTCCTCTATCGGGTCAGACACGTCAGCGGGGAAGTACGACGTTTCGAGAACACTGCTCATCTCACATCCACTTTCTATCGAGGAGGGGTGTCGGACGCGGGGAGCGGCCCGCCTCCGTCTGGAATCTTGCGTCCGGAATCGCGGTACTGAACCGCGGCATGGAATCCGTCGCGCTCGGCAAAATCCTTGAACCAGCGCCCCTCCGGGGAGTGACGCGTAATTCCGTCGAACAGGGTTGCCAGTACCTGGGTGCCTTGCAATCCCATGTTGTCGTACGCCTGGTTGATCATCATCTTCTGCATGGCCAACTGATTGAGCGGAACACCGGCGATGCGATCCGCCAACGCTTCCACCGCCGAGTCCAATTCGTCGGCCGGCACCGCTTCGAGCGCCAATCCCCAGTCAGCCGCAGTGACACCGTCAATGGTGTCTCCCGTCAACAGCATTCGCTTGGCACGCTGGGCGCCGAGCCGGTACACCCACATCGCCGTCGTCGGGCAACCCCACACACGCGCAGGCGGGTATCCGATGCGAGCGTCGTCGGCCATGATCAGCATGTCGCAGGACAGCGCGATGTCACTTCCACCGGCAATCGCATATCCCTGAACCTTGCAGATCGTCGGCTTGAGCGATCGCCAGAGCGTGAAGAAGTCGTCGGTGTTCTGCTTCATCCCGCGAAAGTCCTTGATGGGGTCCCAGACCGGGCCCTGGTTCCACTTTCCGTCAAGGTCACCTTCGGCAAACTTCTTGAGGTCGTACCCGGCACAAAATGCCTTGCCCGCACCTTGCAAGACGATCACACGGACCTCGTCGTCGTCATTGGCTGCTGCCACCGCGTTTCGAATGTCAGACGGCATCCGGTCGTCGATCGCGTTGAGCCGATCGGGGCGGTTGAGCGTGATATACGCTTTACCGCCGGACGTCTCGTACTTCAGGGTCGCAAAATCCGTCATCATCGGTCCTGTCGACAGAGCGCGCCTCGCTCGGAACGAGTTACGCTAGTTCTGGGTGAGGAGCAGGCGAACGATGCCTGCCCATTGACTGATCGAACGACGCGCAGACGCGTCGCTCTTCTGCACTGCCCGGGACAGCGCCAAACCACGGAGCATCAGCACCGTCAGATCTGCAATCTGCGAATAGTTCTCGGAAGCAACAATTTCGGGACCGAAAGCGTCGTGGACAACTCGCCGCAGATCCCGTCCGGCGATTCGCTCCGATTCCCGGAGCACCTCGGCCAACACCGGATCCGTCCGCGCTGCGGACCACAGTTCGAGTTCCGCTTGAAATGGCGGCTGAGTCAACGCCGAATACAGAGCGGAGATCGAGTTCTCGATCGTGTCAACCGACGAATCCTGCCGAGACATGGCAGCTCTTACCGCCACCTCGTTCCGTACGACGATGTTCGACACCAACGCCGCAGTGAGCTCCTGCATGTTCGGAAAGTGGTGCAGCAGAGCGCCCCGACTGACTCCGGCAGCGGTTTGCACCGACTGCGCCGTCAGAGATGAATAACCGTCCGCTATCAGTAAATCCGTTGCCGCATCGAGAATCCGGTGGCGCGTCGCTTCGCGCTGCGCATCGCGCAGGGTCACGGTCTCACCTCCAACTTCTCGAGTGGCATGGCTCACAGTTTCACAGTCCATTCAGACTGTCAATGGCCGAAAGCCTCCGGCGTACTCTCGATGCACCGGCCCTTCGGACTGATCGGAGCAACACGTGACGACCTCACCGCCGACCGTCTCGCTGACGCTCGACCAACTTGCTTCACGCGCTGCTTCCCTGATCACCGACGACGGTCGGAGAATCCTCGGCATCACGGGCGCACCGGGAGCCGGAAAATCGACGGCGTCACAGGCAATTGTGCGGAAATTGGGTTCTCGTTGCTCCATCGTCGAGATGGACGGTTTTCATCTTGCCAATCGGGAACTCGACCGACTCGGCAGGCATGAACGCAAAGGCGCACCGGACACCTTCGACGTCGACGGCTACGCGGCTCTACTACGCCGACTCCGAGCCTCGAACTCGACGGTCTATGCTCCGGCCTTCGATCGCGAGTTCGACGAATCAATAGGCAGCACAACGGCTGTCGACCCATGTACACCGCTGATAGTCACCGAGGGGAACTATCTCCTCCTACCCAGTGGTGGATGGCAGGAAGTGCGAGCAGCACTCGACGAGGTCTGGTATCTCGACGTTCCGGAGGAAACTCGGACGAAGCGCTTGGTGAAACGCCACAGCCGCTTCGGAAAGAGTTCCGAAGCGGCTGCAGAGTGGGTGAAACGGGTAGATCAGCCGAACGCCGAGTTGATCAGCGCAGTGAGGCCACGCGCGGATCTGATCGTCAGAATCGAACGGTCCGAGCCTCACTGATGTCAGCTGAAAACCTAAGAACCGCCGCCGGTTCCGAGAAAAGTGGCCAGCCCGGCAACTCCGGCGATTCCGCCGAATATCGCCGCCAATGCACCGGCGACGGTGATAACGCTGTCGAGCGCTTTGAGATCGGTGTCGGATGAACCCATGGCAGTCTCCTGGAGTCAGAATTGAAAGTGGGGTTGAATGTGCGCCGAAGTGCGCAATGTTGCACACGTCACTTTACCGGCATTCGCGACCCGGATCAACGAAAATTCTCTCCAAATATGTTGCACTGCAACATATTCAAACAGCATCTTGCAGGTCCACCGAGGCACGACGACGGCCACCTGCCCGCAGCGCGGGCAGATGGCCGTCGTTGGATATTGCCGAGGAGTCAGACGCTCGTCACATGCATGACGTGCTTGGCCCTCGTGTACTCCGCCAGTGCGAGCTCCGACAGATCCTTGCCGTAACCCGACCCAGCGAAGCCACCGTGAGGCATCTCAGCGGCGAGCATTCCGTGGGCTCCCACCCAGACGCAGCCGAAGTCCAGTTCAGCCGTCATCCTCATCGCGGTGCCGTGGTCGGACGTCCACACGCTCGACGCGAGAGCGTACTTGGTCCCGTTCGCAAGTTCGATCGCTTCAGCCTCGGTGGAGAACGTCTGTACGGTGACAACCGGCCCGAATATCTCTTCCTGGACCAGCTCATCTTCCTGCTGCACCCCGGAAATAACAGTCGGCAGATAGAAAAACCCTGGTCCAGCTGGCTTTCCCCCGCCAATACATACGTTCGTATTTGCTGAGCGTCTCTCTACCAACTCCGCCACTCGATCACGGTGAGCGCGGCTGACCAGGGGGCCGAGACAATCACCCGATTCCGGTCCGCCCAACCTCAAGTCCGCGGCCGCAGCCGTCAACTTCTCGGTGAACTCCTCCGCAACCTCCTCTTGAACGAGAATCCTCGTCGCAGCGGTGCAATCTTGACCGCTGTTGTAAAAGGCCCCGGCAACAATCCCCGCGACTGCGCCGTCGAGGTCCGCGTCGGCGAAAACAACGGCGGGTGCCTTGCCTCCGAGTTCGAGATGCAACAGCTTGACGTCTTCCGATGCGGCCTTTGCGACCGAAATCCCCGCTCTCGTCGATCCCGTCAGCGCAATCATCCGAGGAACCGGATGAGCGACGAGCGCGGCTCCGGTATCGCGATCGCCGCACACTACGTTCAACACCCCGGGCGGATAGATCTGCGCTGCAAGCACTCCCAGCATCACCGCAGTTTCCGGCGTCTCCTCGGCCGGCTTGAGCACGAGGGTGTTTCCCGTCGCGAGTGCCGGCGCGATCTTCCAGATCGCCATCATCAACGGGTAGTTCCAAGGAGCGATCGCACCGATCACGCCAATGGGTTCACGTCTGACATAAGACGTAGCACCCTCCGTATACTCCATTGCGGCAACGCCCGGCAGAGAGCGGGCAATACCCGCGAAGTACCGCAGAAAGTCAACACACTGCGGGATCTCGTCGTCTCGCACCTGCCTGAGAGGCTTGCCGGTACTGCGGCATTCGACCTCGAGGAAATATTTCGCGTTTGCTTCCAGCGCGTCCGCGAGGGCCAGCAGCAACTCCTGACGGCGCGCAGGGGTGGACCGGCGCCAGGACCGCGCAGCCTTCTCGGACGAACGGCAGGCTCGGTCGACGTCATCGGCGGAACCGACGGCAGCACGGGCGTATACATTGTCGGTCACCGGATCGACCAGCACGGAAAGTCTACCTGCCGGGCTCTCGCACGTTCCGTTGACCACGTGACCAAACGCTGCGACAGTCATCGAAGTTTCCACCGTCATGAGCGCGATCCGGGGAGCGCGACGAAGAACTTCTTCGACGGCTCAACCGTCTCCCAGGTACCGCGAAACGACTGCGGCACGAAAAATGCTTCCCCAGAAGAGAATTCGCGACGGTTTCCATCGAGGTCGATCAGCGCCACCCGGCCGCTGATCATGATGCAGACCTCGTCGTACGGATACGGGTCGCACAAGAGCGTGCCGAACGTGGCGCAAGGGACATTTTCGTCCTCACTCCCGGAATGCATTCGGAGTGGACCCGCGCAACGACTTTCGCTTACTTCGAGTGGTGCCGCGCCCGAGGCGTGGCACCACGCACCAGCGAGGAATTGACGTCGTTTCCGGGCGCCAGCACCGTCGGAGGCCTCATCGGGGCCGCGTATGCGGCCACCCGCGAGGCCCTCGACTCCTCGACTCCGCCTGACGCGATCCTGTCGTTGATTCTCGGTTGCGCCCCGGCAGCGGCGCGAGCGGCCCTCGATCTCGGGCTGTCGATTCCGGGTGACGTCTTGATTGCACAGGACAGTGACGAACCCGCCCTGCTGGTTTCCCAGCCCCCGATCACTGCCTTCGACTTCTTCCCCCAAGAACAGGCGGCAGCGGCCGTAGATGCACTGTTGGCTCTGGTCAACGGTGACGAACCCCCAGTTCAGAGCTATACGCGTAGCGAACTCCGCGTGCGAGCGAGCACGGCCCATTCGCTCACACCATAAATTCACCTGGCACCGATAGACTGATTTCCGAATTATCGTCCGTCGCCTGCCGAGAGGAATCAGGTCATCGCGCACCGCTCCCGCGACCGCTTGGCCGGGTATCTCGCCGTAGTGCTGGTCTGTGCACTCGCCCTCCTCGCATCTGTCAGCAGTGCGACCGGCCTCGACCGCGACGTCGCTCCGGTCCGCATCGCCTACGCCGCGGCCGCAGACACTTTCGGCGATCTGTACCTTCCAGAAGGATCGGACGGTGACCTGCCGGTCGTCGTACTCATTCACGGCGGTGGATGGGCCCAGAAGAGCAATCTCGAATACGCGGGCGCGTGGGCAAAAACCCTGACCCCGTACGGAATTGCGGTCTGGAACATCGAATACAGACGCGTCGGCGGTCAGGGTGGTTGGCCGACCACGCTCTCCGATACCGTTACGGCCACCAACGCTCTGGCCGGCATCGTTCAGGAAAAGGCCTCCGGGCGACTGGATTTGAGCCGTGTACACATCGCCGGCTACTCCGCGGGTGGACAACTTGCCGCCTGGGTCGCATCGCGATCCCAACAGGGTGCAGACGCCCCGGAACCAAACCTCTCGGTGCCGGTTCGCTCGACGACGATCATGGCCGGCGTCTTCGACATGACGCTCGCCGCAACCGCGGGCAAAGATCGATTTGTTCGAAATCTTCTGGGCGGCATGCCTACCGATCATCCCGATCGCTACCGCATCGCATCACCGATCGAGCACCTCCCCACCGGCCTCCCCGTCACGGTGATCCACGGACTCGGAGACAAGGTCGTGTCGGTCGAACAGAGTCGGCGCTATGCCCGTGCCGCCCGAGCAGCAGGCGACGTGGTCGATCTGATCGAACTTCCCGGCGTCGGCCACGGCGAGTTCGGCAACCCGACGACCGACGCCTGGGCTACCACCAAGCAAGCAATAATCGGCCACATAAATGCCTCTTGAGCAGGTAATACGGGCCACAGTGCTCTCAGCCGCTCGAAATAGAATTAGCTGAAACTCAATCGATGACGTACGGTGGGGTTATCAGAGGGCAGCCGTCAGTCAGGCAGCCGGTCGCTTCGCCCGGAACAACAGTTCCAGTATTCGTTCCAGGGGCAGACTTCCAGTTCGGTGCAAATCCGCGCCTTTGATCACTACGCACTTTCATCAGTCCCGCAGATTGTTGACCAGGCCGAAGGCTCCGACGGAGTCCGCCGCCAATCGCGTACCGACTGCACCAGTATCAACATGCGCTACACACCGCACGGGCCCAAAGACCCTGCGGTTCAAAGGAATACCTTGATCAACACCATGATTCACCCCGACGACACGAACAACCAGACGAACAGCAACTCGACGAACGGTCTACGGATCCCGACTACTTCGGGCCGGATCCGCGAGCGCGGTATCGAAATCGTCTGCACCCTCTACCGTTGCAGCACCGACGAAGCCGCCGAGCTGTTGCTCCGACATTCTCAGACCAACAACCTCAAGGTCACCAGCCTGATCAAAGCGCTTGTCGCCCTGATCGACGAAGACACGTCCGGCACTGGTTACGGAAGCAGTAACACGCTGGCGTCTCACTTCTGGCTGCGTGAGATCAGAAATCTCAGCCAGGCCCACCGACGCAGCGATCATTTTCATCGCCATCTCGTCGGCGCGTAACCGGCGCTGAACGACAACTGACCTGAAACGACAGCTGGGGCAGTACACGGAAATCGTGTACTGCCCCAGCTGTCGTGTTTTCAGTTGTCAGGCGGAAGCCGACTCTCGGCAGTCAGGCGGAAGCCGACTCTCGGCAATCAGGCGGAAGCCGATTCCTTGTTCAGTCCCTGCTGAGCACTGTCGGTATCGGTCGCCTCGTCCACGTGCTGCGGAGCGAAGAGCAGGCACACGATGCTCAGGATGCACATGCCGATCAGCAGTGCGATGACCGGCCAGATGCTGCCGGTTGCCTTGTACATCAGCGTCGACACCAGCGGTGACAGTCCGCCGAAGATAGCGCCTGCACCTTGGTACGCCAACGAGATGCTCGTGTAGCGGGCCTGCGGCTTGAACATCTGTGACAGAACAGCGGCGATCGGACCGTACGTGGCCGCCAGCACCAGTCGCATGACAGCGAAGGTCAGGAAGATCAGGAACACTGATCCGGATTTCAGCACCAGGAACTGCGGCGCTGCGAGAATCGCGACTGCCGCAAGGCCCCAGATGACGACGCGGACGCGTCCCACCTTGTCGCCGAGCCACGCCACGCCGAGAGTCGCGATCAATTCGACCACTGCAGCGACACTGAGCGCATTGAGAATCAACGTCTCCGACAATCCGACATCGGGGTCGGTTGCGTATGCCGTGATGAAGGTCGTCACGAGGTAGTAGCCGCCGACTGCGACGGGCAGAATGCCGATGCCCAGGATGATCGGGCGCCAGTTGGTCACCAGCGCGTACTTGAGCGGGAGCATTTCCGGTACGTCCGCGGACTTCACCTCGGATTCGAAAACCGGGGACTCTTCGACCTTCAGGCGAACGACCAAGCCGACGAGGATCAGCAGCGCCGAGCAGAGGAACGGCAGACGCCAAGCCCACTCGCGCAGAGCGTCGTCGCCGAAGGTGGAGAGAATGCTGAAGAAACCTGTGGCCAGGAGCGCGCCGGCCGGGTTGCCCAGCTGAGCGAAACCGCCGTAGAAGGTCTTCTTGTCCTCGGGTGCATGCTCGACGGCCATCAGGACCGCGCCGCCCCATTCGCCGCCGACGGCAAAGCCCTGGACGAAGCGGAGCAGTACCAGCAGTAACGGCGCCCAGAACCCGATCGACGCGTAAGTGGGCAACATGCCGATGAGGAACGTGCCTGCACCCATCAGCGTCAAAGTCACAACCAATGCGGTGCGTCGGCCCATCTTGTCACCGACATGGCCAAACACGATTCCGCCGAGCGGGCGAGCGAAGAAACCGACGGCGTATGTCGCGAACGCCGCCGCAACGCCGGTCAGGCGGTCGGTTCCGGGTGGGAAGAAGATGTCACCGAACACCAGGGCGGCTGCCGTGGCATACACGTAGAAGTCGTACCACTCGATAGTTGTACCGACGAAGGCTGCAAATCCCGCCTTGCGGGCCTTCACGATCTGTTGCTCTCGGTTCATTACTTTTCCTCGGTGGTCGAAGTGCTCGACAATAGGTGGTTATGACCTGAATGTGCGAGTTCGCCGTCGATCCAGGTCTCTCGGACCTCGATCTGCGCAATCGCGTCGGCCGGAACCTCGAGGGGATCCGCGCCCAGAATGACGAAGTCGGCCCGCTTGCCGACCGAGATGCTGCCCAGCTCTGCTTCGCGGCCCAGCGCACGCGCACCGTTGAGGGTGTGAGCCTGCAATGCCTGGTCGGCGGTGATGCGGAGTGCATCGGAGCCGAGCTGATGGCCCTGACGCGTCACACGAGTAACGGCTGCCTGAATTGCTTCGAGCGGCTTCGGCTCTGCGACGGGGGCGTCGGAGCTGATGGTCACGGGAACTTCGGCAGCGATGAACTCGCCGAGCGGGTTGAACCGCTCGCCCGGAGTGCCGATCGCAGCGGTGACGCCCTCGCCCCAGTTGTAGTAGTGCTGTGGCTGGTTCACCGGGTAGACACCGGCCAGGTTCATCCTTGCGATCTGCTCGGCCGTCGGGAGTCCGCAATGCTCGATGCGGTGACGAGCGTCGGCGTCGGGGTGAGCCTTCTGCGCAGCTTCGATGGCATCGAGCACCATGTCGATGGCGGTCGGTGACTGAGCGTGCGTGGCGGTCTGCAGACCCACCGAATGTGCCTTGGCAATCAGCTCCGAGTAGTCCGCCGGCTCGTGGTAGAGCTGCCCGGTGCGGCACGGGTCGCCCACGTAGCCGTCGGGGAAGTATGCGGTCCAGCCGCCGAGTGTGCCGTCGGCGTAGAACTTGATGCCGCCGAACGCGAGCCGCGAATTGCCGAAGGCGCCGTGCATTCCCGTGTCGATGACGTGATCGAGGAGGTGGCTGAGCATGTACATGCTGACGCGGGTCTTGAGCTGATCCTGCTCGGCCAGACGCAGGTACATGTCGAATTCACGCCGGGTCACCTGGCAGTCACCGATGGTGGTGACGCCACCGGCCAGGAACTTGTCCTGAGCGACCGACAGCTGGCGAAGGTGCTCTTCCGGCTCGTCCTCGAGATGGAAGTTGGGGCCGTGATGGCCGACCTTCACTCCGTTGACGCCGGTGAGAATGTTGCACGCGGCGTCGGAGAGCTCACCGGTGAGTTCGCCGTCTTCATCTCGGAAGAACTCGCCACCGGCCGGATTCTCGGTGCTCGCGTCGATACCGTGCTTGTCGAAAGTGAAGGAGTTGACGACGCCGCCGTGACCGCTCGCGTTCATGAGGTAGACCTCGCGATCGGTGGCCACCTGATCGAGCTCTTCCTTGAGCGGGTGACGCCCTTCGATCAGGTTGCGGTGCTCGTAGCCGTATCCGCGAATCGGGACGCCCGCAGGTGCTGTGAGCGCCGCTTCCTGAAGTAGCGCAATGATTCCGGGGATGGAATGTGCCTTCTCCGGCCCACAGTCCACCCAGCTGAGCATCTGCCCGTACATCAACGGGTGTGCATGTGGATCGACGAAGCCGGGGACGACGGTGGCGCCGTCGAGTTCGACCACCGCGGTTGTGCGAGTGCTCAGCCGACGCGCCTCGGTGCGGCATTCCTCGAGCGTTCCCACCGCTGCAAAGCGGTTTCCGAACACCAGGAACGCTTCGGCTCCCACCGTGCTGTCGTCAACGGTGTGGATCTTGGCGCCGGTGAAGATCGTGCCGGTGGCGTCGAGAGGCGAGGCTTCGTGCGTGTGCAACTTGCGCATGGTGGTCCTTCGTCGAGATGGTGGTGCAGGTCACTGCGTGTTGAGCGAAAACTACGCCCTGACCTGGAGCTATGCAATGCATCAAAGTTTCAGACCAGGCGGTATACAACTTTTTTGTATGAGTTTTCGAGCATTTCTGCACTTATCCACATCATCCATGGCCACATGCGACTGTTCTAATAGGAAGCTCATACAGAAAAATCTCTGGAAAAGTTGGGGCAACCATGACGCTCGATCTCGATTCCAAGCTCATTGCCGCACTTCAGCGCAACGGGCGAGCGACGTACCGCGAACTGTCCGTGGCGGTCGACGCCCCACGAGCGGCGGTGTCCACCAGAGTGCAGGCGCTACTCGACTCGGGAACGGTGTCCGTAGTGGCCGTCGCGCACCCCGAACTTCTCGGGTTGAAGGCGCTTGCACACGTCTCGATCGCAGTGTCCGGACCGATGACCCCGGTACTGGACGCGTTGATCGCATCCGAGGCCGCCGTCTACATCTCGGCAGTCAGCGGGCAGTACAACGTGATTGCGGAACTTCGGGTGCCCAGTCACGACGATCTGTACCGTGCCATCGCCGAACTCCGCTCACAACGTGGCGTTCGATCCGTGAGCACGCTGGTCTACGTCGACGTCATCAAGGGAATCTTCATGCCCGAGACCGCTTTACAAGCCGATATCCGACTCGACTCGACAGATGTCGCGTTGATCGAACTGCTCGAGCGCAACGGGCGAATGCCCTTTCTCGAGCTGGCCGAACACACCGGACTGTCGCCGAGCGCCGTGCGCAACCGGGTCAATCATCTGATCGCGAGCACGGCACTGCGCGTCGGCGCTGTCGTCAAGCGGCGAGGTGGTGGCCGAACGCTGGCGATGGGCATCGGCGTCAATCTGGGCTCACGGGACGACAACGCGGTATCGGAGATCGAGTCGCTGCCCGGAATCGAATTCCTCGCCCGGACCCTCGGACGATACGACGTGATCGCGACGGTTGCCGCCAACTCCTCGAGCGACCTGCATGCGCTGTCCGAACGAATCCGCGGGATCGACGGTGTCAGCGGCTTGGAATCTTGGGCACATCTCGAGGTATTCAAGGAGCACTACGCCCGCAGCCTGGACGTACGCGGGTAATTTCCGAGTCATTGACCCACTTGGTCGGGCACGCTAACCTCGATCAAGTCATTGACCCACTTATCCGAGGTGACATACATGGCCGATTCCGGACGCAAGGTAGACATCGTCGCCGCGGCGATCGAGGAGGCGATCTCGACCGGTCGATGGCCCGTCGGATCGAAACTCCCGCCGGAGACCGCATTGGTCGAAGAATTGGGAGTCGCCCGAAACACCATGCGCGAAGCGGTACGGGCGCTTGCCCACGCCGGAGTTCTGTCCGTACGCCACGGTGGCGGCGTGTACGTCATGGCGGCGTCGCCGGTCGAAGGATTACTCGGGCGCAGGCTCGCCAGAGGTGACGTTCTCGACGTACTGAGCCTGCGACGCGGACTCGAGGTCGAAGCCGCGCGACTTGCAGCGCAGCGCCACACCCCCGAAGATCTCGCGCGGATACATGCAGCCTGGAATGCCCACCCCGGTCACGTCGGCGGCTTCACTGTCGAAGCCGGCATGGCCTTGCACCTTTCGATCGTCGAGGCGTCCCACAATTCCGCACTGATCGACGTCTACCGGGGAGTCCTTGCTGCCGTGACGGATTCGCTGTCCGCCGTCAGTGTCGGTCCAGGTTTCCACGTCGACGAGCACCGACCCTTGATCGCTGCCATCGAGGAACGCAACCCCGGCGAAGCAGCGCGTGCGGCAGGCGCAGCGCTCGATACGGTCATCGACGCAGTCGAAAGGAGCTTGTCGTGAATCGGGGAAACTGGAACGGTGCGGCATATTCCCCTCTTGCCGAACAACTCTCACCTGCATCGACAGAGGCGCTGCGCTCGATCGGGCACGTGAGCACGGCGTACGACGTCTGCGCTGGAACGGGGAACTTTACGCTCCCGGCGGCCCAGTCCGGGATCGCGGTCCACGCACTCGACCTCTCCGCCAGCCAGCTGGAGGTCGCGCGCGAACGCTGGATTCCTCGCCCCGGAACTACCGAACCCACTTTCACGATCGGCGATGCACAGTCTCTGCCGTGGTCGGATTCGAGCGCCGACGCCTGTGTCAGCATCTTCGGGATCATCTTCTGTCCCAACCCTGCGATCGCCCTCGCAGAGATGATGCGGGTGACCCGCCCGGGTGGAAGCATTTGTGTCGCAACGTGGTCGGAGAACGGGTGGGCAGCAGCACTCCGAAGGGAGGCCGCCTCTGCGTGGAATGGCATCACACCACTACCGACGACATGGTCGAGCCCGAGCGAATTCGAGAAGGCAGCAGCTGGATTGGAGTCGGTGAGCTCGGCCTCGCACCTGCTCGAGTGGCAACTACCAGCCGGTTCGGATCCCGTCGAGGAACTGTGCGACCAGGCGCCGGCGTTGAAGAACTTTCGCGAGGCGGTTCGAGGCGCAGGGAATTGGGCTTCGATGTCAGCGCACCTCCGCTCGACGCTCGCACCCTGTCTCAGGTCGAGCGCGGCCGGCCCCGTCGCCACCAGCGAATACGTCCTCCACACGGGCACTGTCCCGAACTCTGACACCGCGCTCTTCCGAACGCGCGGGTAACCCTCTTTGCCGGATACGGTCTCTTCACCGTCCACCGAACCGAAGAGGCCCGCTTGATGTCTGAATCGAACTCCCTACCTGAATTGAAGCAAGCATCGCAGCAAGCATCGAAACAAACCTTGTCCATGTCCGTCCTCATGACGCCGGACATGTCAAACTTCTCGGGCAACGTGCACGGCGGAACGATTCTGAAGTTTCTCGACCAGGTTGCCTATGCGTGCGCGAGTCGATATGCCCAGACCTACGTCGTGACTCTGTCGGTGGATCGTGTGGTGTTCCGCGAACCGGTGCATGTCGGCGAACTCGTCACGTTCAGCGCTTCCGTCAATTACACCGGGCGCACCTCGATGGAAATCGGAATTCGAGTCGAAACCGAAGACATTCTTCTCGGAAAATCTCGACACACCAATAGTTGCTATTTCACGATGGTGGCGATGGGAAGCGACGGGAAACCGGCTGAGGTACCCCAACTCCGACCGACCGGAACAATCGCCAGGCAGCGTTTCGAGGCCGGGCGTCGGCGTCGTGAACTGCGCAGAGAGAACGAGCTTCGTGAACAGTCCATCCGGGCCGCAGTTCGGGACTTAACGCCCGAACACGATGACTGAATCCAGTCATATTTAAGTTATAACCTTATGCATTAAGCTGATCGAGTGACTTCGAAGGCACGGGAAAAGTATGACGTTGTGATTGTCGGCGCGAGCATCGCGGGATGCGCGGCCGCAATCATGTACGCCCAGCAAGGTCTGCGGATAGCGCTTCTCGACGCTCGCTCCGACATCCGGGCGCACAAAGTCCTGTGCACTCACCACCTGCAACCGTGCGGTGCCCCGATCTTGCAACGACTCGGCGCCACGGAAAAACTGCTCGCCCTGGGAATGGTGGAAACCGTTCCGACATTCTGGACCCCGTGGGGAAGAATCACCCCTGATGCCGCAGAGAACTCACCGCCACCTGGGTTCAACGTCCGAAGGGAAACTCTCGACCCCCTACTGCGCCAACTCGCGAACGACTACCCGAACGTCGACCTTCTTCTCGGGCATCGCGTTTCCGGACTACTGACCGAGAACGGCACTACTGCAGGCGTCTACGGCACCGAACAGGGTTCGGTCTTCACTGTCGAAGCACGATTGACCGTCGGAGCGGACGGCAAGGATTCGACCGTCGCACGATCCGCTCGTTGCGACTCCGTGACTGCATCCAACGGGCGTTTCAGCTATTTCGCCCAACTCTCCGGACTTGAACGACCCGGCGGAGAAACGTCATTGTCGTGGTTCATGGATCCCGACGTCGCCTATCTGCTCCCCAACGACGGCGGAATCAGCGTGCTGGTGGTCTTCCCTGCCCTCGACAAGCTCGGCTCGTTCGCTGACGACCTGTCTACTGCTTTCCTCGAGTACGCCAACGCATTACCCGGCGCTCCGCTTGTTCGGCGAGAGCACATCGTCGGGAAGATCGTTGGTACCAAACACTTCTCCACAACCCTCACCGAACCCGTAGGTAACGGGTTCGCACTCATCGGCGACGCTGCGGCAACCAACGACCCGTTGTGGGGTATCGGATGCTCGTGGGCACTCGAGACCGCTCAGATGCTGGTCGATGCGACCGCGCACATGCTGACGGAGACGCCGGCAGACACACTCGACTCACATCGGAACGTGAACGCTGCATTGACCGAATACCGTAGCGCCAGAGCGAGTATGACGAATCACATCGACTACATGAGTGGTTACGCCGGTGGGCGAAAGTTCACCGCGATCGAACGTCTGCTCATCTCCGCGGCCACCCACGACCACGACGAAGCCCGAAGGTTCTACTTGTTCGGTTCCCGGTTGATACCGGCCGAACAGTATCTCTCGACTCGCTCGGTCGCGCGGGCAGCACAAAAACATCTCAGGCACCGTCTGCGTCGTAGATCTGTGGCCGGGACGTAATCTGACAAGCGTTTTTTCGGCGCCGGCAACGGGGAACCCTCCGATCGCAACCGAGCCGGAGGAGCGACCATGCGTGCACACATCGCCATTCCGAGTGAATCGACTTGTCACAGGTACGTAGTCGCCGTCGCCAGCTCCACCTTCGCCGAATCGGTCATCTGGTGCGACGGCCCCGCGTTCGACGCAGTACTCGTTCTGGGCAGCGAGATTCCGCAGCACAGTGGCCACCGAGCCGTACTCGCCTGGAATCACTACTTCGGGTGGGCGCTCGGCGTGGAAACCACACCGGATGCGTCGTTCGCCGTTGTCGAATGCCTCGGTATCGGGAGAATGCCGGATCCTGAACTGTGCGCCGACCGCGCTGTCGAGTTGATTGCCCAGGCGGGTAGTTAAGGAACTCGTCGCGCGGCGCACAATCCGGCGGGCATAAGATCGAGCGCGAGTTTCGCACGCCCGACGAAAGAGAGCCCGACATGGACCCGCTGAACAGGCCTGCCGGTCAGCTGGCTCTCGAGAACGAACCGGACGGCAGGGCGACTTTGCGGGCGCGTCAGACGCCGCGCAGTGAGCGTCGCAAGATCGGGAAAGGCCTGCGCAAGCGAGTGGCGCGATCGTCGCTCGGCGACTGGACGCCCCCATCCGATCGACGTGACCCGGTCGATCAGGTCAACACGGCACACGAGGGAAGACTCGACTGGTTGGTTCCGATCCGTGTGGGGCGAATGGTCGCTTCGCCATACGGATTCCTGCGCGGTACCGCCGGATTGATGGCAGAGGACATGGCGCAGCTGCCGTCCACCGGCATCACTCCCGTCATCTGTGGAGATGCGCACGTCGGAAACTTCGGGTTCTACGGATCTCCGGAACGCGAACTTGTCATAGACCTCAACGATTTCGACGAAGCACATCCCGGCCCCTGGGAATGGGATCTACGAAGGCTGGCTGCGAGCATCTGGGTGGCCGGTCGACAGAACGGTCTCACCGAAGCTCAATGCGAAACAGCAACAACCTCGTGTGTGTCCGCGTATCGCCTCCACTTGGCGAAGCTCTCCGAGCGTCCGCTGTTCGATCGCTCCTTCGACCGGGTCGATCTCGACGGACTCACCGACCACGTCACCGATCCTGGGTTGCTGGCCGAGATCAGGCGCGCCGCGGAGCGCGCCCGGCGGCGTACGAGTGACCATGCGGTGCCGCGGTTCACCGTCGAGGATCACGGACGGCGCCAGTTGGTCGAGAACCCGCCGCTCACAACACGACTCACGCCGCAGGACACCGACTTCCTCCTGGAGGGTCTGGACGAGTATCTCGAAACCCTTGCACCACACTGGCGCCGAGTCGTCTCGGGATACAACGTCATCGACGTCGCGCACCGGGTTGTCGGAGTCGGGAGTGTCGCTCTGCGCGCCTATGTGGCCCTGTGCGAAGGGAGCATCCCGGACGACGTCATCTTCTTGCAGCTCAAGCAGGCTCGCCGATCCGTCGTTGCACCCTTCGTGCACGGTGACTCGGCCTGGCACGACCACCAAGGACGACGCGTCGCGGAATACCAGCAGGCTCTCCAGACAGTCAGCGATCCACTGCTCGGGTGGTGCACCGTGGACGACCGCCAGTACTACGTCCGTCAGTTCCGGAACATGAAAGGTTCTGTGGACCTGAACAATATCGATGCAGCAGCCTTGACCGACTATGTCGCGATCTGCGGTCGCCTACTGGCCAAGGGACACGCACGAACCAGTGGCGCGTCACTGATTTCCGGTTACCTGGGAACCTCGGACACGGTCGACACCGCCCTCACCCGGTTTGCTCGGCTCTACGCCGATCAGACCGAACGTGACCACGACGCTCTGTGCCGGGCGGTGTCGGCCGGCACGATCGCCGCGGAGCCGGGAATCTGATCCCTCACGCCGCGACAATCCTGCCCTGCTCGAACTTCACTCCACCCCAGATTCCGGTCTGACCAGTGGCAGAGGCGAATTCACGACACGAAGCCACAATCGGGCACCTGTTGCACACGTCGGTCGCGTAGTCGTATCCCTCGGACGGAAAGGGAAACCACCGGTCCGGCTCGGGGTCTCCTCGGCATTCCGCCTGCCACCACGTCCGGTCGTCCGAGATCGGCAAAAGCTCAGCCAAATTGGAGATTTCGTCAGCGCACATCACTGGCTCCCTTCGACTGGCACGTCCGACTCAATTCGCGCCAGATCTTCTGCTGCACTTTCTCGATGCGCCGAGGTGCCTTCGGCTCCCACAGCAGCCGCATACCGGCCTCGGCCGGAGTGCGATCCGCCTTGCGCTGATTGCAGGAACTGCAGCACGCCACCAGATTTCCCCACGTGTTGGGCCCGTTACGGCTCCGCGGCTGGACATGGTCGATGGTCGTTGCCCGGGCGGCGCAGTACGCACATTGACGACCGTCCCGGTCGAAGACACCGGCAAAAGTGGCCCGACTGGAATCGGTGACCGTCACCCGGTGAGCAACGTACACGTACTCGGCGAGCAGGATCGTCCTCGGCAGTGGGATTTCGACGTGCTTGGAGCGCACCGGAAATATCGGGGTCACGTCTTCGGTGGACTGCGCGGAACCGGTGGCGATCAGGACGACCGCACGATCGGCGCTCACTTCACCGAGGTACTCGTACGTGGCGTTGAGTACCCGGACGGGGCGGTTCATCCAACTGTGAGCAAGTGCGCGGTTCGGGTTCCGCATGAGAGTTCTCAGTTCGTGTCGAGGAGTGAAACTCCTGGACACGAAGACGGGTCAGGAGCAAATGCAAGAAATGGGGAACGGCATATATCCAGCGCCGCTCTGTTCCCCGAATGCGGGATGGGAAATACCGCGGGGTGAGTGCCCGCGCAGGTGCAACGCTTGCTTCCAGTCGCGCATGCCTGTCCCCTTCCACTTCTTGTTCTCGTCACCGGCTATTGCCGACGCTCATCATCACACGGAAGGCATCCTCAGCGATATCGATTTATCAGGCCGGAAGAGCCGTCCTGGAAATACCGCGGTTTGACGCCGGAACACGCGGCTTGATCGAATGAGCCATGACTTCGTCGTACATCGACCTACGCTCGGACACCGTCACCAAGCCCGATGCGGAGATGCGGAAGGCGATGGCCGACGCCGAGGTCGGTGACGACGTCCTCGATCACGACCCGACCATGGCGGCGCTCGAGGAAGAGGTGGCGCACACTCTGGGTTTACCGGCGGCACTGTGGGTGCCGAGCGGATCGATGGGCAACCTAATTGCGCTGATGCTGCACCTTCACCGCGGCGATCAGTTCCTGGCACCGGAACACTCTCACGTCTTGGGCTCCGAATTGGGCACCGCTGCCTGGCTCGCCCAGGGAATGCCGATGGCGTTGCCGCACGACGGCGGACCCGGACGTCCCACCCCCGAGACTGTTGTGAAGGCGGCGGGCTCCCCCGGCCCGTACTTCGCGTTGAACACCACGCTGCTCTGTCTCGAGAACACTCATAACTTCGCCGGCGGTGCCGTCATGAATCCGACCGAATGGACGAAGCTGGTCGACGCAGCGCGATCACGCGGCTTGAAGATTCACCTCGACGGCGCCCGTCTCTGGAATGCCGCTGCTGCACTCGATGTTTCGCCCACCGAATTGACTTCCGGCGCCGATACCGTTCAGGTGTGCCTGAGTAAGGGACTCGGTGCGCCGGTCGGCTCGATACTCGCCGCATCACCCGAATTGATCACCGAAGCCCGAAGGATCCGCAAGATGCTCGGCGGCGGCGTTCGTCAGGGCGGAGTGCTGGCCGCAGCCGGCATCGTCGCGTTGCGCTCACAAGCTCGCCTCTCCGACGATCACGACAACGCGCAGCGCCTCGCGTCGGGGCTTCGTGAACGCGGTTGGGCCGTCGACGAACCTGCCACCAACATCGTTCTGGCCGCGACAGCTGATCCGTCGGTCACCGTTGCTCAGCTCGCCGGTGTCGATGTCGGCGCGGTCACCGTTGCCGGGAAGGTTCGGTTCGTGACGCATCGCGACGTGAGCACTGCCGACATCGACGCGGTTCTGTCCAGAGTAACCTTCTGAACTACGCCACCAGGGGTTGAACCTCCTGCGCGACAAAGCGAATGAACTCGCGGACATCCGGCTCGTCAACAGTCGGTTGGAGTACCACGGTGGTTGCACCTGCTGCAACCCATCGCCGTGCTGCTGCCGCGACTTCGGCCGCGTTGCCCACGGCAATCGCATCCTCCGGCGACTCGCTACCGGACGCTGCGGCCTCGGCAAGGGCGCGCTCACGACCGCCGGAACCGAAAGCACAGATGACGTAGACGACGACCTCGTGATCCGACGCCCCGATGTGAGCGATCGCCCGACGCACGCCGTCCGGGGTCGTCCCACCCGAGAGCACGGTGCCCTGCGCCAACTCGCCACTGAGCGCCAAAGTCTTTGGCCCCGTGGCGCCGACGAGCAACTGCGGCACCGTCTCCGGTGGCCACGCCAGCGTGACGTCCGTGAGATTCACGTATCGACCGGACACCGTCACCGACTCACCGCCCAGTAGCCGCTCGACTGCTCCGAACTGCTCCCGCAGGAGGGTCAACGGCGATTCGGCTTTGGCCCCGATCTGCCGCATCCAACTCTGAACGCCGTGACCGAAGCCAACCCGTAGTCGATCCGGATGAACTCTGGCCAGCGCTGAAATCTCCATCGCCGTGATCGCGGTGTTGCGCATCGGGGTCGGCAGCACACCGATCGCCACACCCACGCGATCGGTCTCAGCCAATACAGTTGCAGCAGTGGCTATTCCTCCGCCGAAGAAGCAGTCTTCCCACAACCAGACCTCGTCGATACCGACTTCGTCTGCATACCTGGCATGTCGAACCAGATCTTCCGGAGATTGCTCCGGGCGCACGACGACGGCAATCCGTGCGGCGCTCATGCCGTCACCAGAAACGCGGCGATCTCGTCGGCGGTTCGACGGCCCTGTTCGCGGCCGAGTTCGGCTGCGGGGCGCCTGGTTGTCGGTGAAAGCGAGTTCGTTCCGATCGCTTCGACGACGGCGTCGTCGGCGAAGACAGGCAGCACGGGCAAGGGCGTCATCACGTCGATTTCCTCTCGTAGACTGCCGCCCAGAAGATTCGGGGCGGGGTCGGCTGCGGGTGAAAGAACCACGACCACATCGCAGTCGGCAGCCAGATGAACATTCGAGCCACTCGCCATTCCGCCGTCCATGTACCGCTCGCCCTCGATCACGACTACCGGCCACACCCCTGGTACGGCGCAACTTGCTCCGACTGCGTCGATCAGTTCTACGCCGTCAGCGTTGCCGAACACCCTCAACTCACCGGTCTGTGCGTTGATCGCCGGGATGCGCAACTCCCGGTCGGGCCACAACCGATTGGGCAGCCTCGCCTCGATGACCGCGCGACGCACGGCAGGTTCGACGGTATCGGCTCTCATCGCTGCTTCGCCGAGCAAACGGAGCTGCTCGGCCCGGTCCTGCGATCCTGCGATCGCGTCGACGAACATCTGACCGAGTACCTCGACATCGACCTTCGGGTCGAGCTCCCCGGTGGCCTCCGCTGTTTGTGCGTCGAAAAGCTCTTGCAGTGTCACGCCGCTCGCTATCTGAGCGCTCACCGTGGAACCTGCGGAAGTGCCGATCAACACGTCCGCCGTCAGCAGCGCAGCGGCAGTGTCCGGTGATTTGTCCTGAAGGCCCAACAGAAAACCTGTTTCCCAGGCGATTCCCGCAACGCCGCCACCGGCAAGTACCAACCCCAATTTCACGCCGTCCACCTCTCGTCGATCGTGATCCGTGCCCGAAGTCGACGTTAGACCTACTCTGAAGTGATGTTCATGCGCAGCGCAAAGACATTTGTTCCCGACGCACTCCGTGGGTTGATCGCATCCACCGACGACATCGCGTGGAATCCCGACCCTGGGTACCTCACACGCGCAAGGCCACTTCCCCGTGGACGGGTCGCGCTCGTCTCCGGCGGCGGTTCAGGCCACGAACCCATGCACGCCGGATTCATCGGCGAAGGAATGCTCACAGCCGTCTGCCCCGGATTGGTCTTCAGCTCACCCAATGCACTTCAGATCCACGAGGGATCCAAGGCTGCCGACGCCGGCGGCGGCGTCCTTCACATCGTGAAGAACTACACCGGCGACGTGATGAACTTCGGTATCGCCCGAGAGTTGCTACGCGAGGACAAGATCGATACGGACGTCGTCCTGGTCGACGACGACGTCGCGACCGAACGCGCAGACGGCAGCGGTCCGGGACGACGCGGTACTGCGGCAACCATCGTGGTGGAGAAGGTCTGCGGCGCATCCGCCGCCCGCGGCGACGACCTGGCCGAGGTGACCCGGATCGGACAACACGTCGCGCACTCCGCTCGGAGCATGGCCGTCGCCCTTCGCCCATGCACTTTGCCGGGGGCTGACGAGCCGTCGTTCGACTTGCCGGCGGGTCAGGTGGAACTCGGTATCGGCATCCACGGCGAACGCGGCACAGAACGCGTGGACGCCCTGCCCGCACCGGAATTGGTGCGGCGGCTGACGGACCCGATCATCAAGTCCCTGAGTCTCGCCGAAGGCGACCGCGTCATCGCCGTCGTCAACGGTCTCGGCGCCACCCACCCGCTGGAGTTGCAACTTCTGTTCGCCGAACTCGGAGATTATCTGGACGAACAGGGAATTCACATCGAGCGGACACTGATCGGAACCTTCGTCACTGCATTGAACATGGCAGGCGCGTCCATCACCCTTGTTCGCACAGACAAAGAAATCCTCGAATTATGGGACGCACCAACAAAAGCGCCCGCCTGGCCGAATGCTATAGCGCGTGAGTACACCGGCATGGGCACGCGCGAATCTTTCGGTCCCACATTCACACCCGACACCTCACGCACCGCCGAAAGCAGCTTCGTCGGAAGCTGGATTGCGGACTGGGCCGAGAAGGTACTGGATCAGGAACCGGCACTGACCGATCTCGACCGACGAGCGGGCGACGGCGATTTCGGGACCAACATGGTGGCCGCACTGGATCAACTCGACATCTCGGCGATCCGTGACACGTACTCCACCGCAACGATATTCGATGCAGTCTCACAGGCGTACCTTGGCCACGCCGGTGGCACCTCCGGCGCATTGTTCGGCATCTGGTTCCGGCATTTCTTCCGCGTGGCCGCAGACTCGGCGGACTCCGAACTCGACCTCGGCGCGATCGCGGCTGCAGCGCGAGCGGGACTCGACAACATCACCTCGCTCGGCGGCGCACGCGTCGGCGACAAGACGATGGTCGACGCGATAGTTCCGGCGGTCGAGTCGTTGGAGCAATCCGTGAGCTCGGAAGCCGATCGAGATGCTGCGCTGGCGAGCGCAGCGGAAGCCGCAGCGGCCGGGGCGGAGTCGACCGAAACCATGCTCGCGAACCGCGGACGTGCAAGTTATGTGGGCGAAGCCGCTCGCGGAGTAGTCGATCCGGGAGCGCTACTCATAGCGTGGTTCTTCGCCAGTGCAGTGGGTCACTAGCGAGCACTTCGGGGCTGTGACTAATCTGGCAGCCACAGCACATCGTTTGTGACGGCCCGTGGGCAAAAGCACCGGTCTCACACACCACACAGGAGCAGCCCATGCTGAGCACCATGCAAGACGCCCCCCTCTCCATTGCTCAACTTCTCCGCCACGGTGCCTCCGTTCACGGCGCCTCCGAGGTTGTCACGTGGACCGAGTCCGGCCCGCGCCGTGTGTCCTACGCTGACGTCGGCAAGCGCTGTGCTCAGCTCGCGCACGCCCTGCGCGGGCTCGGCGTCGAGGGCGACGAGCGAGTCGCCACGTTCATGTGGAACAACTCCGAGCACCTCGAGGCGTACCTGGCGATCCCCTCGATGGGCGCTGTGCTCCACACCCTGAACATTCGTCTGTTCCCCGAGCAGTTGATCCATGTCGCCAATCACGCCGAGGACCGCGTGATCATCGTCGACCCGTCCCTGATTCCGCTTCTCTCTCCGCAGCTTCCGTCGCTGACCACCGTCAAACACATCGTCGTCACCGGCTCCTCCACTGCAGGACTCGAAGCTCCCGAGGGAGTGCAGGTTCACACCTACGAGGGCTTGATCGCCGATCAGCCCACCGAGTTCGACTGGCCCGAGGTCGACGAACTGAGCGCTGCCGCAATGTGTTACACGTCCGGCACCACGGGTGACCCCAAGGGCGTCGTCTACTCCCACCGTTCGATCTACCTGCACTCCATGCAGGTCTGCATGAGCGACGGCCCCAACCTCGCGCAGGGCGATCGTGCACTCGCCGTGGTGCCTCAGTTCCACGCCATGTCGTGGGGACTTCCCTACGCCGCATTCATGATCGGTGCTTCGCTGATCATGCCCGACCGCTTCCTCCAGCCTGCCCCGTTGGCTGCGATCATCGCCAGCGAGAAGCCGACGTTCGCCGCAGCCGTCCCCACCATCTGGCAGGGCCTGCACCTCTACCTCGAGCAGAACCCGCAGGACATCTCCTCGATGCGCGAGGTTCTGATCGGTGGGTCCGCGGTACCGCCGGCCCTCATGCACGCATTCGAAGCCGACCACAACGTCTCCGTCCTGCACGCCTGGGGCATGACCGAAACCTCCCCACTCGGATCCGTCGCCCGCCCGCCGGCCGGTGTCACCGGCGACGCGATGTGGAAGTACCGCTACTCTCAGGGCCGCTTCCCGGCATCCGTCGAGGCACGTCTCATCGACGATGACGGCAAAGTTGTTGCACACGACGGCGTTTCCGTCGGCGAGCTCGAAGTGCGCGGCCCCTGGATCACCGGGTCGTACTACGGCGTCGATGCGGAAGACAAGTTCAACGACGGCTGGCTCAAGACCGGTGACGTCGGATCCATCACGGCCGACGGCTTCCTGAGCCTGTCCGACCGCTCCAAGGACATCATCAAGTCCGGCGGCGAATGGATCTCCTCGGTCGACCTCGAGAACGCCGTCATGGGTCACCCTGACGTCACCGAAGCTGCCGTCATCGGCGTGCCGGACGAGAAGTGGGACGAGCGCCCGTTGGTTGCGGTTGTTCTTCGCGCTGGTTCCGAAACCACCATGTCCGAACTGCAACAGTACCTTTCGGACAAGGTTGCCAAGTGGCAGCTGCCCGAGAACTGGGCCGTGGTCCAGGAAGTCCCGAAGACGAGCGTCGGCAAGTTCGACAAGAAACGCCTTCGCGCCGACTACCACGAGGGCGGACTCGAAGTTACGCGACTCTGACACCGAGTGAATGCCGAAGTATGAATACTGAAGGTGGGCAACAGGTTTTCACCTGTTGCCCACCTTCGTTCACGAGCGATGCACTTTACGGCCGATAGCCGACCGTGTGAAAAGCGATATCGACGTACTTCTCCGCCAATTGCGACGGTGACATCGGACCGCCGGTCTGGAACCAACGCGGCAGTGACTGCGCCATACCGAGTATTGCCCGGACGGTCTCTTCGGTATCGGTGACCGCGAAATCTCCCGATGCCACACCGTCGTCGACGATCCTGCGCATCAGCAACTCGAGCCGCTTACGACTGGCGGCGTATCGACTTCGGCTTTCCGGTGAGACATGCCGAATCTCGGTGTCCAACGCAGCATGCCGCGACCGGTGGGTCATATAGAGAACTATCGCCTCCACCACCAAGGCGAAGCGTCGTACCGGATTTTCGCCGGCCTCCGCTTCTGCCGCTTCGGTTCTGGTATTCAGCTCACTCATCGAGACCTCGAACAAAGCGACGAGAATTGCCTCTTTGTTCGCGTGGTGATAGTAGAGCGCGGGAACGGTTACCCCGACATGATTGGCAATCTGGCGCACCGTCGTGCCGTGGTAACCATTCTCGTCGAAAAGCTCGAGCGAAGCCATCAGGATGTCGGTCATCACCAGCGGCGGGAAGGACCTCCAGTCCACTGCCACCGAGCTCACCGACTCCACCTCGCCAGTCATGTGATAGCCGAAATTATCGCGGTGCCATACGGATTGCACCGTCGAGGCGGATCGTCTCACCATTGAGCATGGGGTTGGAAACGATGTGCGCAGCAAGCGCGCCGTACTCGCTGGGATCACCCAGGCGAGAGGGGTGAGGCACCTGCTGACCCAACGACGCCTGGGCTGCTTCGGGCAGTCCGGCCAGCAACGGGGTCTTGAACAAGCCTGGTGCAATGGTGTTGACGCGGATCAGCAGCGACGCGAGGTCACGGGCGATGGGAAGCGTCATACCGACGACGCCGCCCTTCGACGCGGAGTACGCAGCCTGCCCGATCTGGCCGTCATACGCTGCGACCGAAGCGGTGTTGATGATGACACCGCGTTCACCGTCGATCGGCTCGGTCTTCGAAATACGTTCCGCAGCAAGACGAAGGACGTTGAAGGTGCCGATCAGATTGACGTCGATGACCTTCTTGAACGCGTCGAGCGGGAAAGCGCCCTTCTTGCTGACCGTCTTGACTGCGTTGCCGATTCCGGCGCAGTTGACTGCCACGCGCAGGGGTCCGAGGGACTCGGCCACGTCGAGTGCCGCGGTGACCGCAGCCTCGTCGGTGACGTCTGCCGCCGCGAAGCGGACCCGGTCGCCAAGTTCCTTGGCGATGGCTTCACCGTTGGACGACGGAAGGTCGATAATGACGACGCTGGCACCGTCGGCAAGAAGGGCTTTGGTCGTAGCCAGGCCGAGGCCGGATGCTCCACCGGTGACGACGGCGACGCTGTCGTTGACGATCATGAGAGTTCCTTTCGAAAGGTTATGTGTTTCAGATGCGTTCGATGATTGTGGCGTTGGCCATGCCGGCGCCCTCGCACATGGTCTGCAATCCGTAGCGTCCGCCGGTGGCCTCGAGGTGGTTGACCATCGTGGTCAGCAGACGAGTACCCGAGGACCCCAGGGCATGGCCGAGTGCAATCGCGCCGCCCCACGGGTTGAGCTTTGCCGGGTCGGCGCCGAACTCGTGAGCCCAGGCGAGTGGAACGGGAGCGAAGGCTTCGTTGACCTCGTAGGTGTCGATGTCGTCGATGCTCAGACCCGCGCGAGCGAGCACCTTGTGGGTGGCTGGGATGGGTGCGGTGAGCATGAAGATCGGGTCATCGCCCGCAACGGAGAAGGAGTGGAAACGAGCTCGCGGCGTCAGCCCCAGCTTCGACGCCATTTCTTCGCTCATGATCAGTGCTGCGGACGCGCCGTCGGTGAGCGGCGACGAGTTACCGGGAGTGATCGACCACTGCGCCTCGGGGAAGCGCTGCGCGTACTTCTCCGAGTAGAACGACGGCTTCAAGCCGGCGAGTCCCTCGGCGGTAGTAGACGCGCGAACCGTCTCGTCGACGGTATGCGAGACGGTCTCACCGGCGGCGTTGGTCACCGAGATCGGCAGAATCTCCTTGTCGAAGAGCCCCTTCGCCGCTGCCTCTGCTGCCCGCTGGTGGGACTGCGCGGAGAATGCGTCGAGAGCGTCGCGGTCAAGCTTCCACTTGGCGGCGATCAATTCTGCGGAGATGCCCTGGTTGACCAGGCCTTCGGGGTAGCGAGCAGCGACGCCCGGACCGGAAGCGTCCTTCCCCATCGTCGTGGTACCCATCGGGACACGACTCATGGATTCGACGCCTGCCGCGATCACGATGTCGTAGGCCCCGGCGATCACGCCCTGCGCCGCAAAGTGCGCAGCTTGCTGACTTGATCCGCACTGGCGATCGATCGTGGTGGCGGGTACCGACTCGGGGAATCCGGCCGAGAGGACCGCGCTGCGGGTGATGTTGAGTGCCTGCTCACCGGCCTGTCCGACGCAACCGCCGATCACGTCGTCCACCAGGGCGGGGTCGAGGCCGTTTCGCGAGGTGATGGAACGCAGAACGTGGGCCATCAGTTCGACAGGGTGCGTCCCGGACAGTGCGCCGCCCGGCTTTCCCTTGCCGGACGCGATCCGGACTACATCGACGATCACTGCCTTGGTCATCTTCGTTCCCTTCGAGGACGTGCATTGCTGGGGCGGTCCGGCACCCGAGTTTCGTGGCGCCGGGTACCGGACCGAGATCGAGGGAGCACCCTGACTTAGCGCTCGCTAAAGAACTACCACCGACTTGATCCTCTCGTCAAGAGGGGGCCTCCGAACTCGAAACAAATGCGGCCGACTAAAAGCTGGGCGATCAGTGACCTCGCCTGGCCCACGCCATTCATTAGTACTTTCGAATGATAGGTTTTCAATCTTCGCCCGAAATGTCCGGAATCGGATAACCTTCCGCCACAAGCAATCCAAGCCACAGGGGATTCGGGGCGTGGCACCAATCGATGACAACCGCAGGGGGACTGACCGGGAGGTTTGGCGTGGACCTGCGATACGTTGCCTTCACGCGTGCCGACCCGCATTTCTACGACCGAATCAGAACGGTCACCCGACCAGATACATCAACTGACCAGCACTTTATCCCCGCGAAGTCGGTGGATTGGTCGCTCTGGCGGCGCGGTCCCCAAAGTGGACCGTGGAACTACTTCCAACCGCCCGACGGTCTGCTGCCAGAACAAGGATGGAAGATTCACTGCTCCGCTACCCAAGCCAACGCGCAGGAGCTGCTCGATACCGTTTCCGTGTATTGCGGTCACAATCATGTGCCGTTCAAATTTCTTCGGACGGCAGCAGACCTCATGTTGTCCAACAGCAAGCAGGCCAATCGAACTTCCAGCGGAAAATTCATCACGATCTATCCGGCGGATGGTGTTGCCACACAACGTGTCATCACCGAACTGGACAAGCTTGTCACCGGTGCCGACGGGCCGTACATCCTCAGCGATGTGCGATGGAACCGGGGACCGCTCTACTTACGGTACGGCGCGTATCTGCCCATGCAGACCTACGATTCATTCGGCGATCGCGTCCCCGCAATTCGGCGTCCTGACGGATCGCTCGAACCCGATGTGCGCGGCACTTCCTTCAGAACTCCGGACTGGGTACAAATCCCGGACTTCGTTCGCGCGCAGCAAGACAAGCTGAAATCACATGACGAATTCCCCTATTCGATCAATGAAGCCCTGCACTTCAGCAACAGCGGGGGGATCTACTCCGCATTCGACGACGCCGGCATCGATCTGGTCATCAAAGAAGGCCGTCCCTTTACCGCCCCGGACGCAAACGGCCGGTACGCAATCGACCGCATCCGTAACGAGTACGACAAGTTGACTCACCTTGCCGACAACCCGTACACACCTTCTGCGATCAGCTTGTTCGAGCGCGAGGGACACCACTTCCTTGTCACCGAGCGCGCTGCCGGCACTCCCCTGAATCAGGAAGTTGCGCTCCGCCACCCACTGATACGCGCGGACCAGACACTCAGTTCCCGAACGGAATACAGAACCTGGGCACTCGACATTGCACAACAGTTGACTACCGCAGTCGAGAGCTTCCACAACGCCGGAATCGTTCATGCCGATCTTCACCCTGGCAACGTCATGTGCTCACCGTCCGGTATTCGGATCATCGACTTCGAGATGGCCCACAACATCGACGAGCATCCGCCCCGGTCCACCGGGGCTCCCGGGTACAGAGCACCTCGACAGTTGACAGGAATCGCGGCGGATCGATACTCGTTGGGATGCATCGAGCTGGGACTCTTTGTCCCACTTACTACATTGTTCCCTCTCGATTGCAACAAGATTCCCGAACTCATCGACTATGCGGTGTCTCGATTCGATCTTCCTCGTGCCTTCGGTGCCTCGCTCTATTCGATGCTCGACGTACAGGCGCCGGAGCCGGAGAATCGCCCGCATCGTTGGGACACGTCGCCCGGGGAAAACCTGCAACGGGCGGCCGCTCTATTGCGCTGCGGCATCCTCGCCTCGCTGGATCTGTCCCGCCCTGATCGACTCTTTCCCGGTGACATCGCCCAGTTCGAAGTGAACGGCTACGGCATTGCGCACGGCTCGTGCGGAAACCTGCTCGCCGATGAGCTTCCCGCAGACACCTTGGAGTCAGTTCTGAAATGGACTGAACATCAGGTTGATTCGGATACTCAACCAAAGTTCGGCTTCTTCGACGGGCTCGCGGGTGCGGTGCATACCTTTCGGCAACTAGGGCGAGACTCGACTGCCGACAGATGGGTCGAGACTTTGTGCAAAGCTCCACTCGACGAGCTCGACTCCAGCCTCTTCGACGGCCTTTCCGGCATCGGTTGCCTCCTACTCGAGGAATCGGTTTCACGGCCGATGGTGTCACCCACTCTCGCCGTCGTGACTGAAACTCTGCGCGAACGAATTTCAGCTGCTTGCGCGCATGTCCGCAACACCGACGGGGCGTCTTGGGCAGTGGCCGGCCGAGGTGGGCTGATGCGGGGACCGAGCGGACAAGCGCTGTTCTGGACTCGCCACTACGAACTGAGCGGTGATCCTCGGTCGCTGGAACACGCACACCAGCTCGTCGACATCGATTTGTCTGTGATGTCGATGTGCCCTGACGGGTCGATGCAGCTGAGAGAGGAGCGCCGGACGATGCCGTATCTCGGATCCGGGTCTGTCGGTGTGGGCCTGGTACTTCTACAACTTCTGCGCCATGTCGACGAACCGCGTTACGCAGCTGCGGTGCGTGCGATATCCCGCGCCGCCACAGTCGAATTCACTGCCCAAGCCGGACTACTCAACGGGCGAGCCGGGCTGATTCTGTTCCTCAGCGAACTCTCCAAGACTCCATACGCCGGCGCCGATTGTGAACAGACGCTTGCACAGCAGTTTCAGCTTCTGGGCTTGCACAGCCTCAATCACGCAGGAGGCCTGCACTTTCCAGGTGAACAGAACCTGAGACTCTCGACAGACTGGGCAACCGGATCTGCGGGAATACTGGCATTGCTCCGTCATGCCGGATTGCCAACTGTCCGACAGTCGTTTCCACTGATGTGCGCGTCGAATTGCCACATCTCCTAGTTGTTCGGAAAGTTATCACCTCGGAAGATTGGAGCACAGAAGCATCAGGCCGAAAACCTGAAATGGAATCAGCACCGCAAGACAATTCGATCGATCAAATCCATCGGTAAACGTGCCGATCAACAAAGGAAATGACAATGGACGCTATTCTCTCCCTTCAAGATCTGTCAGTCGCCGCCGGCAACGTCGGAGATGCCGGCCAACTCGAGCAGAATGCGGCAATCAGTTCGCTCAGTTTCTTCTGCCTCTGACCTCAGGCCGATACCTCGGAGCAAGTCCGGGGTATCGGCTTTTACAATCCATATCGAAAAGAAAATACGGGTCGCCGCGTCGACTATCGACGAAGCGACCCGTATTGCAATGTCATTCCGCGCTGAACGAGGGAATCATCATGCTTCCCATCACTGCCAAGCCGCTGACATCTCGAAGCGAACCCAGAGCATTACTCAAGAAAGAAAAAAGCATCAGATACTCACCTCCTTAAGCTGCGAGTTGGCGGATCGGAAGGTCATCCCTGCACCCACCCGTCGCTCGACAATGCAGTCAGCATCTCGAAGAAGCTGACGTGGATCGCTGAGAGTGACCCGGTGAAAAGACCAAAAACATCTTCCAAGGAACCCATTTTCGCCCTCCCTAATCTATTTGAACGGATTGAACGGGACGTCGAGGCCGAAGTCCACGGAGAGCGCGAAAGGCATTGTGATGATGGACTTGAAAGCAGTCAGCATCATGGGCAAGAGCGCCGAAACCGAACCCAGATCAGATGAATTCATCTCACATCCTCCTATTCGCTCGAGATTCCGACGAGTCCGTCGATGACAACTCCACCGGCATCGATTGACCCGTAGGCGAAATTCAGAATCGCCTGCAAGAACGGAACTAACATTTCCCACTCCTTCGCAACGGACATTCGCATGTCGTCGGTACTATTATCCGTCGCCCGTATTGCGGGATCTGGGGCCGAGCGATCACGATGTGGATGTAACCGTAGACAAAATCCTAGAACATGTGCCAGTTTTTGCGCTTTATTTCAAAGATCCCACCTTAAGTAGGATATTAGACGATTTACTCATAGGTGAACTCGTACTTAAGTCCTACACAAAATGTCGAAATCTGGCGGTTCCGCGTGGCAGGCCCGTTACAGAATGAACGGTATCGTTTCATCATGGAACGCATCCACACTTCACCGAGCTGCATTCGCCGATGATCTACGCGACCTGGCGGCAATGCCGAGGGCAGATCGTATGGTCACTGGCGATGATATTCCTCCTGATCCTGACAGCCGCACTTTCAGGCTGGTTCGTTCAGCGTTCGGGCGAGAGTTGGGACTTCGGCGACATCTGCTCACGCTGGTACGACGGAGGTGGCAGTTGCCGTGCCGACACCGCTCTCACCTTGACGACGCTTCTCGTACTCCTACTACCGTTCGCCTCAGGAATGCTGGTCGGCGTCACCACATTCGCCCGAGACTTCGAGCAGGGTCCCGAAAACCTCGATTTTCTCGAGTCCACCAGCCTTGTTCGATGGTATTTCTTGCGGGTCCTGGTGGTCTTCGTTCCCATCACCCTTGCGATGGCAGTCCTGGGCCTGGTGCTCGGCTGGACCCAGACGCTTGGCCGGGGACAGGCGGCAACAAATGAGGCCACCTCGTTTTCCTTGATGGAGTTCCCCAATTTTCAGACGACGGGAATCGTCGTCGGCGCCTACACCTTTTTAGCAATGACTACCGGCAGCGCAGCCGCATTGCTCATCCGCAACACCGCCTTCGCGATGGTCATGACTCTTCTCGCGTTCTTGATCGTGCCCGTCGCACTGAGCGCGACGATGCGCGAGCATTACTTGGCCCCCGACACTGAAGTGCAACCCATCGACGGACTGGCACGTGCAGCGGAATATGCACCGTCGCCGTATGAAAATCTCGACTCGAGGTGGGTCATCGATGCCGGCTTCGCCGATACGGATGGCAACATGATCGACGCCGATTACACAATGTGCTGGGGCTCAGACAATTCCGATCGCAAGCAGCAAGACCTCGAGGTCGACAACTGCCTTCGAGAACAGGGAATCGATCACTATGCCGTGATCTATCACCCACAGAGCCGGTACTGGCAATTTCAGTTCATCGAGACTGCCGTGATGCTGTTGTGCTCCGGGTTGATGGTGGCGCTCGCACTCGTCGGCGCACGTGGACGACGTCGGCGACCCGCCTATAACCGACTGTCCGAAATGTCGAAATCGATTTGATAGCAGCAATTTTCGATCCACATTCTCTTGTGTTCGAAACTTTGTTCGATTATGCTTTCGGCATGGACAGTCGGGATGCGTGGCAGCTGGATGGCGAGGGCCTCAAGGGGGAGGTTCTGGATCTGGTGCGTGTCCGGCACGAGTTGCAGTCGCGGTTGGTGTTGCTGATCGTGGAGATGTTTTCCCGTGAGGTTCTCGGCGGGAAGGGTTTTCGGGCGATCGCGCAGTGGTTGCATGGTTCGACGAATTTGGAGATCGGTGAGTGCAGTCTGCTGGTCGGGTTGGCGCGGTTGTTGATGCTCGAACCTGTTGTCGCGGATGCGTTTCATCGCGGTGACGTGGATGCGTTGAAAGCCCGTCAGGTGGCGTCGTTTTGTCAGCATCCGCCGAAGAACATGACCCTGGCGGATGTGGACAAGGCTCGCGGGATTCTGTTGGGGTTGGCGTCGAAGAACATCGCGGATTGCGATGCGGTGCGGGCGGCGATTCGGCGGATCGAGAAGCAGTACGGCAAGCGCGAGGACGGCGTCCCGGTCGGCGAGGATTCCGAACGTAACGAGTTCTACGCCTCGAAAGGCTTGTACGGGCGGGTCACTGTGAAGGGTGATCTGGATGCGATCAACGGGGCCCGGTTGATCACGTTGTTGTCGAGCCTGTCGGCTCCGACGCCGGAGAAGGACGGCGTGAAGGACACCCGTACGCCGGCATTACGGCGTGCGGACGGGTTTTGCGAGTTGTTGCGCCGGTACGAGCGGGCGGGGTTGGGTCCGATCGAAGGCGGGGTGAAACCGCACATCACCGTTACCGCGTCCGCGAAAGACATGACCGACCTCAAGGCGTTGAAAGACCTCCTGCCGTCCACCGAAGAACTCGGATTTGCGTGGACCGATTGGGTGGGCCCGATCAGTATCGACACTGCGCGGATGTTGGCGTGCGACTGCACCGTGACGCGGATCTTGTTGGACGAGAATGGTGTTCCGCTCGACTGCGGCAAGGAAGTGAGAACGGCGACGGCGCCGCAGCGGCGGGTGTTGGCGGTTCGGGATGGTGGGTGTGCGTTTCCCGGGTGCGGAACTCCGTCGGGGTGGTGCGATGCCCATCATATTGTTCACTGGAACGATGGTGGCCCAACAGATCTCGACAACCTGATCTTGTTGTGCGGTCATCACCACCAGACGCTGCATCACACGGAGTGGCGGGTGGAGATCGGACCGGATCGAAAGACGGTGTTCTATCCACCGATGTCGATCGATCCGTATCAACAGCCGATCGGCGGGAACAGCCCACCCACAGCGGCGTGAATCGCGACAATCGAATACATCAGCACCGGGGACGAACCATGCCCCGGTGCTGGTGCACGTTTCTGGTCAGATCCCAACCCCTCAAATCCCAACCCCTCAAATCCCAGCCCCTCAGATCCCAGCCCTTCGCACGAGAGCGTCAGTGGCAGAAGGGGATACAACGTCAATCGCTCGTAACAGCCCCGCGTACCGCGGATACAGCTCGACGGGACGCGTATTGATCGCCCTCAAGATCCACGATGCAGCTTGATCGGCCGTCAGCGCCGGCTGGCTCACGTAATCCGCCGTCGGCGCGATCATCGGTGTTCGTATGAGTGGGAATTGCACTGTGGTGACATCGACACCGGTGCCGTGACATTCCGCGCCGAGGCTTCGGCCGAATGCACTGAGAGCAGACTTCGACGCGTGATAGGCGCTGAACCTGGGCATCACGCCCGCAGTGACTCCCCAGGTTCCGACGTTGATGATGTGTCCGGACTTCGCCTCGAGCATCGCGGGCAGTAGCCGCAACGTCAGTCTTGACGGCCCGAAGTAGTTCAGCGCCATGGTGCGCTCGTAGTCATGGAATCGGTCGACCGAATCCAACGCGGTACGCCGGATCGAGCGACCCGCATTGTTGACGAGGATGTCGACCGACCCGAATCGATCCGCGATCGTCTCCGCGAGTTCGTCAACGGCTTCACCGCGGGAGAGGTCCGCAGGCACGATGTGTGCCCATCCTCCCCTGCGGTGAATCTCGTCCCGTACGTGTTCGAGGTTTTCCTCACCGCGCGCGACCAGGATCATCTCGGCTCCCCGACGAGCCAAAAGATGAGCTGTCGCCTCACCGATCCCCGACGAGGCTCCCGTCAGGACGATGGTCTTGTCGGAAAGCGTGACGCCGCGAGACGGAACAAGTGAGCGCAGACGCGTCGGAGGTCTCAATGCAAGATTGCTGAGAATCGATCTGATCACGTCGGCCTCGGTTCGATCTTCGCGTGCGATTCGGTGCGAACCCGTCCCTGAACAGCCCACTTCGGACGCACCGCGGAAATTACTCAAAAGTAAGTTATGGCGCCGTTTCGGCCGTGTCAAGAATTCGTCGGGATTCAGGAGTATCTGCCACTAGCTTTTCCTGATACCTCGGGTTACATTAAACCCAGACCGAGTGCCAGCGATCACACAACCGGCCCTCGATTCCACCGAACACCGCGAGAAATACCAGCGGTGACCGAAACGAAGAGGAGACGCCATGACGCTCACATCGCCGCTCGACAAGCGCGGAGAAGCATCCGACGACTCGTACAACGAGACGCTTCGACTCCTGTCCGAGGGCTCGGTGCACAAGCACTTCGACCCGTACCTCGACATCGACTGGGACTCCCCCGAGTTTGCCGTCGTCCCGAACGATCGCCGCTGGATCCTCCCGGCCGAGACTGACCCGCTGGGCGCACACCCGTGGTACCAGTCGCAGTCCGAGGCCAGGCAGATCGAAATCGGCATGTGGCGCCAGGCCAATGTCGCGAAGGTCGGTCTCCAATTCGAGAACATCCTGATCCGCGGCATGATGCAGTACGTCTTCTCACTGCCCAACGATTCGGCCGAGGCGCGCTACTGCACGCACGAGTCGGTCGAAGAGTGCAACCACACGATGATGTTCCAGGAGATGGTCAACCGCATCGGTGCCGACGCTCCCGGGATGAGCCGTCCGATGAAGATGCTTGCACCCTTCATCCCCCTCGCTGCGGGTCCGTTCCCCGAACTGTTCTTCGTCGGTGTCCTCGCCGGTGAAGAGCCGATCGACCACATTCAGAAGAGCATCCTGCGCGCCGGCGGCCAGATTCACCCGATCATGCAGTCGGTCATGGCCATCCACGTAGCCGAGGAAGCGCGTCACATCTCGTTCGCGCACAAGCTGCTGAGCCGTCGCATCCCGCTGATGTCACGCCCGAACCGGTTTGTCCTCTCGCTGCTGTTCCCGATCGTCATGCGCATTCTCTGTGACGCCATCGTCATCCCGCCGAAGTCCTTCTGGAAGCAGTTCGACATCCCGAAGTCCGTGAAGAAGGACCTGTTCTGGGATCTGCCCGAGTCGCGACAGACCCTGCGCAACTACTTCGGTGACGTCCGCATGCTGGCCACCGACACCGGCCTGATGAACCGTGCCTCGCGCCTGGTGTGGAAGGCCTGCAAGATGGACGGCCGCGCATCACGCTTCCGTAGCGAACCTCACCGCAGCTCGCACAACGCCGCCGCGTAGCTCCCGGACAGTCGAGATCGGACTCATAGCGCCATGCCACACGTAGTCACGCAGTCCTGTTGCAGCGACGCCTCGTGCGTCTACGCCTGCCCGGTCAACTGCATCCATCCGACGCCGGACGAGCCGGACTTCCTCACCGCCGAGATGCTGCACATCGATCCGCAGGCCTGCGTCGACTGCGGCGCATGCGTCTCGGCCTGCCCGGTCGACGCCATCGTCCCCGAGTCGAAGCTGACCGACCCGCAGCGAGTCTTCCTGTCCATCAATTCGGACTTCTACAAGGAAGAGCGGCCCAGGCCGCTTCTCGCCAAGGTCATCCCGGCAGCCCACGTCGACAAGGGCCGACCGCCGTTGCGCGTTGCCATCGTCGGTTCCGGACCGTCGGCGATGTACGCCGCGGACGAGTTACTGACTCAGCCTGACGTGCAGGTCAACGTCTTCGATCGCCTTCCTGTGCCTTACGGCTTGGTTCGCGCCGGCGTTGCTCCGGACCATCAGAAGACCAAGCAGGTCACTCGCTTGTTCGACAAGATCGCCGCACAAAAGGGTTTCGAGTTCTACCTCAACGTCGAGATCGGCAAGCACATCTCGCACAGCGAACTGCTCGAAAATCACCATGCGGTGCTCTACGCAGTCGGCGCTTCGTCCGACCGTGGTCTCGGCATTCCGGGCGCTGATCTGCCTGGCACGGCCTCGGCCACCGACTTCGTAGCCTGGTACAACGGCCACCCCGATCACGCCGACGACGTCTTCGACCTCTCACATCGCCGCGCGGTCATCATCGGAAACGGAAATGTCGCGCTCGACGTCGCTCGCATTCTGACGGCCGATCCCGAGAAGTTGGCCGGTACCGACATCTCCGCTCACGCACTCGCCGCTCTGCGGAAGAGTCGCGTCGAAGAAGTTGTCATCGTGGGTCGACGCGGAATCGCGCAGTCCGCGTTCACGGTCCCCGAGTTCACCGGCCTGATGGCACTGCCGGACATCGAACTCTCTGTCGGACCCGACGACATGGTTCTCGACTCGGCCACCGAAGAACTGGCAAAACGCGACGAACTCCCGCATGCCGTCGAGCAGAAGTTGCGTCTCCTCGAAGCCCTGAAGAACCGCGATCACGTCGACGTCGGCAACAAGCGCATCACGTTGCGCTACCTGCTCACGCCGACCTCGATCACCGGCGACGATCAGGTCAGCGGAATCGAGTTCGCGCGCAACGCTCTTGTCGACGCAAACGGAACCGTGCAGATCGAAGCAACCGGCGATACCGAGACCATCGATACCGGCTTGGTCCTCACCTCGATCGGCTACCGCGGAGTGCCCATCCCCGGCGTCCCGTTCGACGAGCGTGCGTCGGTCATTCCGAACGAGAACGGCCGAGTCCTCGAAGCTCCGAACGGTGATCCCGCCACCGGGGTCTACGCGACCGGTTGGATCAAGCGCGGACCGAGTGGGTTCATCGGCACCAACAAGTCCTGCGCGCAGGAAACGATCAGGATGCTCGTCGACGACTTCAACGACGGACGCCTGACCAACCCGGTCGCCGACGACTCCGCAGTCGATCGTCTGGTCCGGGCGCGACAGTCCGACGTCGTCGACCGCGAGGGCTGGCATGCCATCGACAAGGCGGAACTGGAACGCGGCGCTGCGCACGACCGTGTCCGCGAAAAGGTTCTGGATCAGGTCGAGATCACCTCCATCCTCGACGCTGCGGCCCGGGTGAAACCGACGCGTCGATTCGGTCGACCCGTTCGCGCTCGCTGATCCGCTACAGGTAAACAGCTACTTTCACGCACACGGCCCCGCCTGCAGACTCGTCTGCCCGGCGGGGCCGTCTGCGTTCCGGCAGCGTCCCACTCAGCGAAAATTTTTGCCCGTCAGCGGCCGAAATCGTGTAATACTGCAACCTGTTCCAGTAAGCGGCACAGCGGGCCCACGATCCCCCGGATCAGGCTCGCCAACCAGATGAGGATTGCATGAGCGAGACTGCAACGCCGGCGCCGAACGGGAGTGTGACGCCTGCAGTAGAGGGTTGGTTCACCACCGGCGACGAACCTGCTCTGATCGGCACGAAGTGCCAATCCTGCGGCACCATTTCCTTCCCTCGTGAGGCGACGTTCTGCAAGAACCCGAGCTGCTTCAGCGAGGAGTTCGACGACGTGGAACTCTCCCGCCGCGGCACTGTCTGGTCGTACACCGACGCGCAGTACCAGCCCCCGCCGCCGTACATCCCGCGCTCGGATCCGTACGAGCCTTTTGCTCTCGCAGCAGTCGAACTGCCCGAGGGCATCGTCATCCTCGGCCAGGTGGCCGACGGATTCGGCGTCGACGATCTCAAGGTCGGCAATACCGTCGAATTGGTTGTCGAGCCGCTGTACACGGACGAAACCGGAGTACGTACGACGTGGCGCTGGAAGCCTGTCGCCGCCGATCAGGAGTTGCAGTCATGAGCAAGGACGTCGCAGTACTCGGTGTCGGTATGCACCCCTGGGGCAAGTGGGGGCAGTCGTTCGTGAAATACGGCGTTGCGGCCGCTCGCGCCGCGCTCGCCGATTCGGGTGTGAATTGGCAGGATGTCGACTTCATCGTCGGCGGCGAGACCGTCCGCAACGGGTACGGCGGATACGTCGCCGGAGCCACCTTCGCCCAGGCACTCGGCTGGAACGGCGCTCGCGTCGCCACGTCGTACGCCGCGTGTGCGACGGGAGCCCAGGCACTCGACACCGCTCGCGCACGAATCCTGGCCGGCCTCAGCGAAGTTGCCCTGGTCGTCGGCGCCGACACCACGCCGAAGGGCTTCCTCGCTCCCGTCGCCGGTGAGCGTTGGGACGACCCGGACTGGCTGCGCTTCCGCCTCATGGGTATGACCAACCCGGCGTACTTCGCGCTCAACGCGCGTCGTCGCATCGACCTCTACGGCGCCACCGCGGAGGACTTCGCCAACGTGAAGGTCAAGAACGCCAAGCACGGACTCAATAATCCGAATGCGCGCTACCGCAAGGAAGTCACCGTCGAGAACGTGTTGGCCTCCCCCGTGGTGTCCAATCCCCTTCACCTGCTCGACATCTGCGCGACGTCCGACGGCGGCGCCGCAATCTTGCTGACGTCGATGGAATACGCCCGCAAGATGGGCATCGCGGAACCTGTTCGCATCAAGGCTATTTCGACGGTCACGCCGACGTTCCCCCAGACGATCATGGACATGCCGAACTTCTCCACCGATTCCAGCTCCGCCGTTCCCGCTCCGGAGCGCACGTTCAAGGAATCCATCGGCTACGCCGCATACGAAGAGGCCGGGATCTCTCCCGAGGACGTCGACGTCGCCGAAGTCTACGACCTCGCTACCTCCGTGGAACTGGACTGGATCGAAGACCTTGCCCTCTGCAAGCGGGGCGAGGCCGAGCACCTCCTGCGTGCGGGTGACACCAGTATTGGAGGCCGCGTCCCGGTCAATCCGTCCGGCGGTCTCGCGTGCTTCGGCGAAGCCGTTCCCGCACAGGCACTTGCGCAGGTGTGCGAGCTCACTTGGCAGCTTCGTGGACAGGCCGAAGGCCGTCAGGTCGAAGGCGCCCGCATCGGTATCACCGCCAACCAAGGTCTGTTCGGACACGGCTCCTCGGTAATCGTTTCCGCCTGACCCTGTTCTACTTTCGTGGCGGTCGCACACTCACCCGTGAGCGGCCGCCACGATCACGTCTGCCACTGCCCCTGGCTGTGAGACCAGCGAGGCATGGGAGGTCGGGAGTTCGCTGGTGTTCGCGCCCATCCGGTTTGCCATGAACCGCTGCGCCGATGCGGGGATCACGCGATCCTCACCGGCAACCAGATACCAGCTCGGTGTGTTCGCCCACGACGGTGGCCCGCCGAGCTCGAGGTTCGCCCACAAAGCCGCAGACTTCTGATGCGCCAACATCGTTGCCGCTGTCTCGTCGGAAACATCCTGAGCGAAGACGGAATGGAAATACTCGTCCGTGACGTAGCCGTCGACGTTCTTCCCGCCGATCGCGTGAGGATCGTCGACGATCTTCAATCCCAGAGCCGGAGGAAGCAATTGGCTGCCAGGAAACCTGATGGGATCGATCGTGATCTGCACCGGCTCACCCTGAACCGGAGCAAACGCCGCGATGTACACCAACGACTGCACCTTCGGGTCGTGAACATTGGTGATCACCGCGCCGCCGTACGAGTGTCCGACGAGCACGACAGGTCCGTCGATGTCCGCAACCGTCTTCTCGATCACGGACGCGTCGTAAGCGGGCCCGCGTAGAGGATTGTCCGGCGCCACGACGCGATAGCCACGCGAACGTAGGTCGGCGGCAACGCCGTCCCAACTGGTCGCGTCGGCAAAAGCGCCGTGGACGAGAACGACGGTTGGCTTGGGGCTCGCCACCGCAGCGCCGGAGCCGAAGATCACTCCAGCCGCGACTGTCATGAGTAACGCCAGAACTGCGGTGAATACACGTGAGATCTTCATGCGTTTCCTTCACTCTCGTCGAAAAGCGAGAAACTGCGGTAAGCCGGGACACGCCCGTTTCGATCCTAGAAATACCTGGTGCGACGGACGTGACTGTCCGTGCAGACTTTTGAGCTCACACTGCACAACTTCTGGTTGAGCGTCCGCATCGCGGGGTATCAGGGCTGCATGGCTTTGCTCCTGGATACTTCCGTGTTGGAGCCTGACCAACGCGCGGACGCCTTTGTCGACGCGATGGGTCGTGCCTCGGTTCCGTGCGCAATCCACTTGGAGAACCCGGAACGAGTGAGCGCGAGAATGAACGTGTGGAACCTCGGTGCAGCATCACTGTTCCGCTCCGAGTCGACCGGTATGCGGTTGACCCGAACACCACGTCACGTCCGGTCCGCGTCGATGCCCGTCCTTGCGATTGCCCTGCAGGAGAGCGGGATCGGCCATCTAGTTCAGCACGACGAACAACGCAGAGTGCCCGCCGGTGAACTGTTGATGACGGACCTGACGTCGACCTACGATTTCTCTTGGCCGGGAACGGGCGCTTCCCAGTGCCTCTACGTTCCGATGGATCGGCTGGGACTGCCGATCGACACCGTGCGGGACGCAGCTACCCGGCCTCATCACAGCAATCTGTACCCCGTGATGATCGCGCACGTTCGTGAATTGTTCCGCAGCGCCGCTCTGTTGGAGACCGATCCTGCCGCCGAACAATTGGGCGAGGCCTCGATCGAACTCGCGCGTGCTTTGGTCGCTTCGATCGCACATGCGAATCCTGACGCATCCGCTCCGAGATCGGCCCTTGCCATGACTTCGATCCGTCGATACATCCGTGAACACCTTCACGATCCGACACTGAATCCCGCACGAATTGCTCACGCCCACAACATCTCACTGCGACAGCTGTACAAGATCTGCTCGGACAACGGCTTTCGGATCGAACAGTGGATCATCACCCAGCGCCTGCAGAAGGCTCGGGACGAACTGGCTCGACCCGCTACCGTCGATCTGCCGATCGCGACCGTTGCGCACCGGGCGGGGTTTGTCGACGCCGGACACTTCAGCCGACGCTTTCGACAGGCCTACGGGCTGAGCCCGACTCGTTGGCGTCAGCTCCGCAATTGAAGCAGCTTCACAACGTCTGACTGACCACGACTTTCGGCATTGTCCAACGCGGTCTTCCCCGATGCATCGCGGATCGAGGGATCTGCCCCCGCGTCGAGAAGCTGAGTGATCACGTCGATATAGCGCGCCGAACCATCGCCGTACACAACGGCTTCGAGTAGCGCCGTCCACCCGGGATCGTTGACGTGATTGACCGGAACCCCGGCAGCGATCAGCATCCGGACGCTCTCGATATGCGCGTGTTCACTCGCGGGAATCAGCGCCGTACCGCCGTAACGGTTCACGCTGTCGACGTCCGCGCCGTGGGCGAGCGTGAGCGCCAGAATCTCTTTCAAACCCTCGGCTCCGGAATACAGGAAGGCCGAATCCTGGATGGAATCCTTCGCGTTCACGTCTGCTCCGGCAAGAATCAACGTAGAAGCCGCGGCGACGGCGTCGTTCTTGGTGGCCTCGACGAGTGGAGTCCGTTCGCCCTCGCCGCGAGCTTCGATGTTCGCGCCCGAAGCCAGGGCCGCGGTGATCGCTGCCGGATCATTGCGGTCCACCGCATCGAAGAGTGCCCGTTCGGATTCCGGCGTCGATGGCGGCTTTACGCCCGTAATCGATACAGCTGCCGTTGTCGTCGCTGACGCGGCGATCGTCGACGTCACCGGGGTGTCGGACGAACTGCAGCCGGCCAACGCCCCGGTCACTGATACCGCGAGGATAACGCAGACGAGGACAGACCTACCCGGAAGCGCCGTCACAGCGGATTACTTTCTTGGACAAGAGTTTCAAGCGTCATCCTGACGGCGTCCAGATGTTCGGCCATCGCCCTGGAGGCGTGGTCGTAACTGCCGGATGCGATTCCTTCGACTATTCGTTCGTGTTCCTCGTTCGACCTTTCCTGGCGACCGGCAACAAGATTGAGTGTCTCGGACTGCCTTGTCAACGCTTCACGAATATCGACGATTACCGACTCGAAGACCCGATTCCTACTGGCTTTCGCGATCAGTCCGTGGAACTGCGCATCGAGTGCGACCCATACGAGCGGATCATCCTCGTCACGCATCTGCTGGACCAGTCCGCGGAGGGCCGTCAACTCCTCCGCTGTGTGCCGTTGGGCAGCCCACCCTGCGGCCGGAATTTCAACATGCGGCCGCGCTTCGACCAACTCGTTGGCCGCGTAGCTGCCGAAGTCGAGGTCTCGCGCTATCGAATCGCTGACGACGAAGGTGCCGAGCCCGGATTTCGTCTCGGTGAGCCCGAGGGCATGGCACGAGCGCAGGGCTTCACGGATGACCGATCGACTGACCCCGTGTCTTTCGGCGAGGGACGCCTCGGACGGGAGACGCTCTCCGACTGCCAGTTCGCCGGAGGTTATTGCGGCACGGAGGTCGGCGAGAACCGCCTCGGCAGCACTCACCCGCGAGGCGACGGGTCGCCTGGTGGCCCAGCTGTCTGACAGGTTCATGCCGTCATTGTTGCGACTGCCGAAGACCCGCGTCAAACATCGCACCTGATGAAGGGTTGACGTGCCGGAGTGAGCGAGGTAACAATTACACCTGTCAGACAGCCTGATAGCCCGATAGCTGGGCGGGACTACTACTCGACCGTCAGCGCTGCGATCCCGAAATACACCCACCGCGCAGAGTGATGCTTGCGCGAAGAGACACGAGGAATTGATCAAGTGCTCGAAACGCGAACAGAACACGATCTGCTCGGCGATCGCGAGGTTCCAGCCGATTCGTACTGGGGTATCCACACCTTGCGCGCAATGGAGAACTTCCCGATCACTGGTCGAACAATCTCCACGAACCCGCATCTGATCCGCGGCATCGCTTACGTCAAGTGGGCCGCAGCCAGCGCAAACGAAAAGCTGGGCATCCTCGACCGCCCGCGCGCGGAGGCCATCTCACAGGCATGCAAGGAGATCGTGGACGGGCGGTGGCACGAACAGTTCGTGGTGGACGTCATCCAGGGTGGCGCCGGCACGTCGACGAACATGAATGCGAACGAGGTCATCGCCAATCGCGCGTTGGAAATCCTCGGCCACCAGCGCGGCGACTACGAACGGCTTCACCCCAATGAACACGTGAACCTGAGCCAATCGACCAACGACGTCTACCCCACGGCCGTGAATATCTCGACGATCTTCGCGATCGATGACCTGCTGGATGCACTTCTTACACTCCAGAACGCATTCACGACCAAATCTCTTCAGTTCGCCGACACAGTGAAGATGGGACGCACCCAACTGCAGGACGCCGTGCCGATGACCCTGGGTCAGGAGTTCGGGACCTACGCGGTCATGATCGAGGAGGATCGGGCGCGTCTGGCTGAGGCCGCTCTTCTCGTTCACGAGATCAACCTCGGTGCGACTGCTATCGGCACTGGCCTCAACGCACCCGCCGGCTACGCCGAGGTGGCCTGTTCCGACCTGGGCGCACTGACCGGACTGCCGCTGGTGTTGGCAACGGATCTTGTCGAAGCGACCCAAGACGTGGGCCAGTTCGTCCACCTCTCCGGCGTCCTCAAGCGGGTCGCTGTGAAGTTGTCCAAGGTGTGCAACGATCTCCGGCTGCTCTCTTCGGGCCCGCGAGCCGGATTGAACGAGATCAATCTTCCACCGGTGCAGGCAGGTTCGTCGATCATGCCGGGCAAGGTCAATCCTGTCATTCCCGAAGTCCTCAATCAGGTCGCGTACGAAGTCATCGGCAACGACGTGACGATCACGATGGCTGCGGAATCCGGTCAGCTCCAACTCAACGCTTTCGAGCCGATCATCGTGCACTCACTGTCCGAAGGAATGCGACACCTCGGTGCGGCTTGCCGCATTTTGGCGGACCGGTGCGTACTCGGCATCACGGCTAACACCGAACTGCTGCGCGCCCGAGTCGAAGACTCCATCGGCCTCGTCACCGCGCTCAACCCCTACATCGGATATACCGCGTCCACTCGGATCGCCCAGGAGGCGTTGATTTCCGGGCGTCGCGTCGCAGATCTCGTAATCGAAGCCGGCCTGCTCGACCGAGAGGAACTCGATCGGTTGCTCAGCCCCGAACATCTCGCCAATCTCCGCGTTTCGGGCGAGAAGCCTCATGCCACCGCTGTTGCGGAGGAGGTTTGATGACCGTCGAACGGGAAGAGACAGGCCGCGCCGAAGCTGCGACTGAGGAGGATCTTGGGTATCAGAAAGCGCTCGGCCCCAGGCAAATTCAGATGATCGCGATCGGTGGTGCGATCGGAACCGGCCTTTTCATGGGTGCGGGAGGGCGACTACAACAGGCGGGCCCGGCCTTGGTTCTCGTGTACGCGCTGTGCGGATTCTTCGCGTTCCTGATCCTGAGGGCACTCGGCGAACTGGTGATGCACCGACCGACCTCCGGATCCTTCGTTTCCTACGCACGCGAATTCTTCGGCGAAAAGATGGCTTTCGCTGCGGGCTGGTTGTACTGGATGAACTGGGCAATGACTGCCGTGGTCGACGTCACGGCTGTGGCGTTGTACATGAACTTCTTCAAAAAGTACTGGGCGCCACTGGGACACATCGATCAGTGGATGTTCGCTCTGATCGCGGTGTTGCTGGTTCTCGGACTGAATCTCGTGTCCGTGAAAGTCTTCGGAGAGTTGGAGTTCTGGTTCGCGTTGATCAAGGTCGTGGCCTTGACCGCATTCCTCGGGTTCGGTGTCTATTTCGTACTCTTCGGCACGCCCATCGAAGGGCATTCCTCCGGATTCAGCCTGATCGCCGACAACGGTGGGCTGTGCCCCAACGGAATACTGCCGGCAGTCGTGGTGATTCAGGGCGTCGTGTTCGCCTACGCTTCAATTGAACTCGTGGGGACCACGGCTGGAGAGACCGAAAATCCCCGGAAGGTGATACCCAAGGCGATCAACACAGTGATCATTCGGATCCTCGTCTTCTACGTGGGGTCGGTCCTGCTGCTCTCACTGTTGCTCCCGTACACCGAATACCACGCCGGTGAAAGTCCATTCGTCACATTCTTCGGTTCGATCAACATCCAAGGCGCAGATGCGATCATGAATCTGGTCGTTCTCACGGCGGCGTTGTCTTCCCTCAATGCCGGATTGTATTCGACCGGACGAATACTCCATTCGATGGCGACGGCCGGTTCGGCGCCTGCCTTCGCTGCCAGAATGAACAAAGCCGGAGTGCCGTACGGGGGAATCGCACTCACCGGCGTGGTCATCCTGTTCGGCGTCGGGCTCAATGCTGTTGTCCCAGCGCAAGCCTTCGAAATAGTCCTCAATCTTGCGGCACTGGGCATCATCAGTGCATGGGCGGTAATTGTGCTGTGCCAGTTGAGGCTCTGGCAACTTGCGAAACAAGGCAAAGTCACTCGCCCTTCCTTCCGCGTATTCGGCGCACCGTACACCGGGATCGCGACACTGGTCTTTCTTGCGGTCGTTATCGTGTTGATGGCATTCGACAACCCTGTTGGAACGTGGACCGTCGGATCCATCGCGATCATCGCACCGCTCTTGATGATTGGTTGGTACGCCGCCAGGAATCGTATTCGCGAGTTGGCCATCCACCACCCCGCAGCTTGACGTGAAAGGACCACAGTGTCGAAAGTCGCAGTTGTCACTACCGGTGGCACCATCGCCAGCACCCGGGATGCGCATGGAATCAGCCGGCCCGCAATCACCGGTGCAGATCTGGTCGGCAACGAGCAGACCGACATCGAGCTTCGAGTCGTCGACGTGATGTCGAAGGACAGCTCGAGCATGACCTTCGCGGACATGGATCGTGTTCGCGACGCCGTAGCCGATCAATTGAAAGATCCCGGACTCGACTCGGTGGTCGTGCTTCACGGCACCGACACGATGGAGGAAACTGCGTTCTTGTTGGACCTGCACCACGACGACCAACGCCCGGTGGTCTTCACCGGCGCGCAGCGCACTTTCGACCATCCCGAATCCGACGCTCGTTCGAATCTCGCCGCGGCGATCTCAGCCGGACTGGACATCTCGTCACACGGGCGTGGTGTCCTCATCGCCTTCGGCGGTTCGGTCCATCCAGCCGCAGGTACGCGAAAGTCCGATACGACGGCACTCGATGCCTTCCGCCGCGTGCACATCGATCCGCTCCTGCTGCGTACTCCCGAACCATTGCCGTGGCATCCGATTTCGGACACCCGCGTCGACATCATCGCCGTGTATCCCGGGGCAGACCGCGTACAAATCGACGCCTGCGTGCACGCCGGGGCGCAGGGACTTGTTCTCGACGGACTCGGTTCGGGAAATGCCAATCCGACGATAGTCGAGGCCGTACGAGACTGCGTAGGCGCTCACATTCCGGTAGCCGTCACAACTCGGGTGCCCTCGGGGCCAATCTCCCCGGTTTACGGTGGCGGTGGTGGCGGGCACGACTTGATCGCCGCAGGCGCTGTATTTTCCACCGATCTTCGAGCCGGGCAGGCACGTGTACTTCTGGCAGCCTTGTTGTCAGATCCGGATCTCGTGGGCCTGGAAAAGGTATTCGACCGCTATTCGAGGTTTGCTCGCACCCCGCCGTTCGGGCGGTAGAACTGGCGACACCATTCATTGTTCGAAATTCACTTCACTAAATCAGGGACTTTGGTCCGAATTTTCGACTTGGACGCTTATTTGGTGTCCGAATTGGGTAGTTTCACATCATCTAACTCGTTCAAAATTTCGATCCAGCGGTCACGTCCAGTGCAGCCAGTCGAACAGGAGTCGGATGAGCAGCCCATTTCGTGATGCCGCTGCAGTAACGCTCGACGCGGCTCACCGCGTCGGGCAAGCGCACGTGCCAGGCGCCGCACTCAACGGTCGTTTTCACCCGCCAACTGCCGTGAAAGGACTGGTCGCGCGTCCGCGCCTGCACCGCAAACTCACCGCATCCACTGCCACCAAAGGCTCAGGCCCCGGGCCTGTCGGGTTGCTCTCGGCTCCGGCCGGTGCGGGGAAGACCCTACTTCTGGCCGATTGGGCTCGCGAATATTCTCGAGCCTCCCCTGATGTTGCGCTGGCCTGGCTGACGTTGGCCGAGCGCGACAACAACGTGTCGATACTGTGTGAATCCCTCGCCGAGGCGATCGCGACCTCCGTCGATGCGGCCGGCCAGAGGCTCCCCGTGCAGACCGGATCCAGGCCGCCCGTCGAGCAGTGGCTCGCGCACTTTGCGGAAACCCTCGAAACGCACGAGCGCCGAACAACGTTGATCCTCGACGACGTTCACACCCTCCACGATCCGATGTCGATCGGTCTCCTCGATCGGATACTCACACAGACCCCGGGCAACCTGTCGATTATCGTTGCCGCCCGCTACGAACCACCGCTCACGTGGCATCGTCTGGCTCTCGACGGCCGACTCACCCGCTTTGCATCCACCGATCTCGCTTTCGATCGCTCCGAGATCACCGCGATATTCGGCGAGTACGACATCACGCTGCGCGACGACGAACTCGCAATCGTCGAGAACTTCACCAAGGGGTGGGGCGCCGTCGTTCGCCTGACCGCCGCGTTTCTGGCCGGCCGCAGTGACATCGGCGATGCACTGGACGAGTTCACGCACACACCCCGCCCGATCGCCGACTTTCTCGTCGACGAGGTACTGACGTCCTTGCCCGAACATGTCACCTCGTTCATGTTGCGAACATCGGTAGTCGATTCTTTCTCCGCCCAACTGGCGGAAACTCTGACGGACTCGAACGCTCTATCCGAGATCGACTCGCTGATTCAGTTCAACTTCCCCGTGACCCGTACCGATTCCGCCGACCACACAACGTGGTTCAGCTATCACCCTCTCTTGCGCGAGCACCTTCGGGCAGAGTTCCGTCGCGTCGATCACGTCGAGAGAAACCGCGTACACCTGCGAGCAGCAAGCTGGTTCGAAAGCAATCACTTCGAACTCGAGGCGCTCGAACTCGAGGTGTCGATCGGAGACCCACACCGCATTCTCGCGTTTCTCGAACGCTGCGGGCTGGGCCTCGTACTCGACGGGCACTGCGGGGACGTCGTGCGAGTCCTGGAATCGGTGTCGACGCAGGTCTCGGAATCCCCGATCACCCGACTGGTGCTGGCGGCGGCCGCCCTCCACTCCGGTGACGTGACCTCGGCGACCACGTGCCTCGATCTTCTCGAGGCAACTCATCCACCGATTGCAGAAGATCCATTGTTCCTGGCGATGAGCCTGGAAATCTCCTGCGTTACGGCGACTTCCGACAACGAGCCGCTGGCGGCACGTCTGGAGCGGCGTCAGAAGAGCACCCACTCCGACATCGAAGCCTACGCACACATGGAATTGGCGACGGCACACTTACTGCGACGTGAGTTCGACAGGGCGACTGTCGAATACACTCAAGCCGTCGCACTCGGGACAATACGGGGCAGGGCGCGATTCGTCTTGAAGTCGCTGACCGGACTGGGCTACGTAGCTTCTCTCAGCGGAGACATCGGGGCGATGAGGGCTCACTCCGTCTACGCTCTCGACTACGCGGTCGAACATCGCATCACGACGACTGCGGAGTACGAGTTGTCCGCGTCGGTGGCCGCCTTTGCCACATATCTCTGCGCTTCGAGCGAACTCCCGTACCGCATCCCGACAATCGGAAACTACCGGAGCACAGACGTTCTCGGCGCCAGCGCGCCGGTGTTCGGGTGGCACTCCGTCGTAACCTTCGGCCTTCACGGTCTCGACGGCTCGACCGACCGACGCTCGACCGCCGCCGATGTCCGCGACGCGATGCTCAGCGCGATCGAATTACGTACCTTCGCGTTCGCGACCTTGGCTCTTCTACCACCCGTCGTCCACGCATGCCTTTCCGTCGGCGAGGTGGAATGGGCAGCGAGACTCGTGCGTGACGCAGCCGATCAATTCGGAGAAACGTCGGAGATACATCTCGCACGGGGTGCCGTCGCCTTCTCGTCCAACAAGTTCGCGGAAGCACTCGTCGAAGTTTCCGAAGCTCTCGGGTCCTCCGAAATCCCGTTGCTCGCACATCACGTCTACGCCTGGACACTCGAAGCCGGGATCCACGCTGCAACAGGTCACGAGCGCAAGTCGTTTCGCTCCCTCCACAAAGCGCTGCGCGCCGCGGAAGCCGGTAGCCTGCTACGCCCCTTCCTCGACTACGGCGCATCCCTGCGGCCGGTGTTCGACGAGTTCAGTGGACATTTCGGCGATCAGGAAGCATTTGCCGAACAGGTACGTAGCCGCATTCGCCCACAAGAATTGGTGAGTGCACCGATCCTCACGCCAGGCGAATACACCGTGCTCCGTGAACTGGCTTCCGGAGACACCACCGAGTCCATTGCCGACACGCTGTTCCTTTCCGTCAACACCATCAAGACGCATCTTCGCGGGATCTATCGCAAGTTGGAAGTGAGCAACCGACGCGACGCGCTCAAGGCTGCGCGACGCGGCGGACTCATCTGAGCAAGACTGCTTCCATGCCCCCGAAGCTGTATTCCGATACGCGCGATCGATTGACAGTGTGGGCGAGACGTACACCCAGTCGACGGTTGGCGACTGATGCAACCATCGGGGTCTTCGAAGTCGGGCTCGTGGACAGCGCCATGACTTTGGCGGCCCAGGCCTTTACGTCATTGCTCCCGGTCATGATTGCAGCGTCGACCTTGGAGAAGCTGAAGCCGTTGGCTGATGCCGCCAAAGACGACCTCGGCGTCCAACTCCCCGACACCGTATTGACCAGTACCTCTACCGCGGCAGCGTTCGGGATTGTCGGCTTGCTCATGCTGCTGATCAGTTCCACGTCCTACGCTCGCGCTCTCGGCCGGATGTACGGACGGATCTGGAGCGTGCCGACGGCGACACTCCGTCAGGCGTGGCGGTGGTTCGCGGTAGTGTGCGTCGTGGCCGCGTCGGTGGTCGGTGCGGCCCTGTGCCGTGAGCTGAATGGCGTTCCGGGAGTTGGCAGAGTCCTGGAATTCACAGCGGTCTACGTCGTGTGGGCACTCGTGTGGACAGCCGTGCCCATGCTGCTGACGGCCAATCGCATGACCACTCGAATGTGCGTCGGGTCAGGATTGCTCACCGCGACGGGCCTGACCGGACTGCACGTGGCCGGCACTCTTTTCCTCCCCCGAATGACAAAGACGTCGCAGGACGAGTTCGGTCTTCTGGGCGTGATGTTCACCGTCATCGGCTGGCTGTTCATCTTCTCGGCCATCGTGGTTGTCGCGTCGTCGATCGTCGGATCAGTGGCCAAAGATTCCGGTCCCCTGGGAATCTGGCTTCGGACATCACGCTGAGGTGTTGTCTCGACCTGCAAGCGCTTGCGAGACGGTCGGATAGACGTCGACCTTCAGCGCGCCCTGGTCGGCACCGGACAGAACGTCGCGGAACTGCCCGATGTCGCGTGCCACTCGGAAGCTCACATTCCTGCGTGCCAACGAATCTCGAAGCTGAGCCAACATCTGCGCAGCGCTGACGTCGATGAACGGTGACGTCTCGGCGTCGAGAACGACCATGGTGGTGCCGGCGGTCACCAGACCGGTGATCTGATCACGCACGTGATCGGCATTGGCGAAGAACATCCCCGCTTCGACCCTGACCACTACGACGCCGTCGAGTGTCTTCAGATCAGGATGCCCACTGATGTCGACCCAGCGCGTGCCGTCCTTGGCCAGAGCAGCCACGTGCGGTTTGGAGACTCGATACAGGAGCAGCAACATCGAGACGGCGATTCCGATGATCAGACCGGGCAACGTGTCGAAGAGGAGAACCCCGAACATCGCCGCGATCGCCGCGGCGAAATCGGCCCGGGCAGCGTGCCCGTAGATACTGCCCAACCTCTTCGTCCACACCCGGTACAGCGCTGCGAGAGAGGAGAAATCGACCAGTTCGATCACTGCTGCGATGACCACAGCCGAGAGCGTCGCCTCTGGCAACTTCTCGAACAGGCCGGTGAGAAACAGCAGTGTCACCAGCGTCAGTGCCGCGACCACCAGTCCGCTGACCTGAGATTTGGCGCCCGCTCCTCCGTTGACGGCGGTCTTCGACAGGCTGCCGTTGACCACCATTCCCGAGCAGAGACCCGATCCGAGATTGGCCGCACCCAGTCCTGCCAGTTCACGATTCGCGTCGATGGTGTAGCCGGCCTTGGCCGCGTATGTCTTTGCAGCGCCAAGACCTTCGGCGAAACCGATGAGCAGAACGCCGACCGCCGGTCCGACCAGGTCGAGGTAGTCCTCGGCTCCCACACCACTCGGCAGACCCATCGACGGCAGGCCCGAGTCGATGTGTCCGACAATGTCGATGCCACGATCGTCGAGGCCGAACAACGCTACTGCGGTAATGCCCAGCAGCACGACGAGGAGCGAACCCGGTACGAGCGGAAGCCATCGCTTGACGCCCAGGACCATTGCCAGGCTGAGCAATCCGATGATCACGGTCGGTAGGTCGACCTCACCCAGTTCCTTCACCACTGTCCACGTCTGGACGAAGAAGTTTCCCTCCCCCTTGTCCACGCCCAGGAGTTTGGGTACTTGACCGATGATGATCGTGAGCGCCAGACCGACGATGAATCCCTTGAGAACCGGCTCGGAGATGAAGGACGCGATGAATCCGAGGCGCATGAATCCTGCGAGCAGTCGGACGAGCCCGGTCACGATCGCCAATGCCGCCGACAGCGCGATGAATCGGCCGTCGTTTCCTGAAGCCAATGGCGCAATCATCGCCGCGGACAACGCTGCGGTCGCCGACATCGGCCCGACGATCAGATGGCGCGAACTGCCGGCTGCTGCATACAGAATCAATGACGGAACCGCAGCATAAAGCCCGACCACCGGCGGAACTCCGGCGATGGTGGCGTACGCGAGCGCTTCCGGAACAAGGACAGCCCACACCGTAAGGCCCGCAATGATGTCGGGGCGAAGCCAAGCGCGTTGATAGTCGGACAACGATCCGAAGACCCACCAGGTCCGCGTGTGCGGAGCACTCATAGTCCTTGCACCCCTTTACTGATCTGCATCGCCGCGATCAGGACGAGGAGCCCGACGTTCAGCAAGTGCGTGTTGGTGGCTATCCAGGTGCGGATCTTCAGCAGCGGTTCGGTTGCCTCGTCCTTCTTGATCAGCAGGAGGGCAACAGGTACCGCGACCGAGGTCACGGACACCAACGAGAAGATCACGGCCGAGACGATCTGCGACGTCGGTGCCACGGTGCTGAGACGAAGGTTCATCGCTGCTGCGATGGCACACGACATGTCGATGGGGTTGAGAACGAACAGCGCGAAACCGAGCACACCGGATCGCATTGGTTGGAAGTGCTCAACCGATTGCAGCATCTTCGGCAGCTGAGGGGCCGCAGCCACAACGTCGCCAGGGGCAACTGCAGCCGCCATCGCCTGAACCCCGCGACGACTGCGTGAGTAGACGAACCAGGCACCCGCCAGCAGAGTTGCCCCGAGAACGAGATGGATGATGGGCACCCACAGCGGAGGGTGTGTGCGCTGATGAACCTGGAGTGCGGTCAAGATGACGTACGAACCGGCCAGCGCGACAACTATTCCGAGATACCACCCGATCAAGTACGCAATGCTGTTGATACGCGCTCGTTCGGAAAACAGTACGGCCACAACGGCGACAACCGCCAGCGGGCTCATGATGATCCCGAGCGCCAGCGGGATCTGTTGCAGTAGCAGCGATCCCATAACTACCTCCAGTTGTCAGAGACCGCCGATGCCCTTGCCGATGAGAACAACACCAATAACCAGGATCAACACACTCATCACCGTGGCGTTGTTTTCCTGCAACCACACCTTCAGCTTGGCCAGCGGACCACGCAGTCGCTCCGCGGCAACGAGGTAGCCGATCACGGGCACGCACACTGTGCAGGCCGCGATGATCGTGAAAACCAGAATGGCGACAACAACTTCTCCGGAGCCCAATGACGCGGATCCGATCGAGATTCCGGCCGCGATACACATCATCAGATTCTTCGGATTGATCGCAGCCAGAGCGAAGCCCAAGCCGAGGCCTTTGACAGCGGTCATGTCATCGATGGCGTGCATCCACTTCGGGGTTTCGTGCTCGCCTCCGCGTCCGCGCCATTGCTTGACTCCGAACGCAAGAAGCAATACACCCAACGCCAGCTTGATCCACGACACTGTCGCTGACGGATCACCTTCGGAGTCACCGAGCTTGCTGGACAGAAGCACGAAGATCACGGTGGCGACGACGATTCCCAGTATCCAGCCCAGCGCGAACCCGACGCTCGTGCTGCCGGCACGCTTGGACAACAACATCAAGATTGCCGCGATGATCGGGATCGGCGATACCGCAACGCCGACCGCGAGGGGTAACAGATCCCCGATGACAGATCCCATGCCGACCTCTTCTCTCTCCCGGTCGACACTAGGGGTGGCGACTCTACGGAGCCTCACACAAAAGGGATGAACGGACCCGCGACGACATTCACCCGTAGGGGATGACGCCCCGAGCGCGTACGGGAGTAAGACTGGATCCCACGGATGCGGAGTCCTGGATCGGGCAGCGACGCCGATTGCACTTGACGACATGCGATTTCGAGGCTCGGAGCGCTGCCTTCTCGAACCTCATGGCCCTACGAAATGGAGCGGATACTGATGAATGCTCCCACTCGGTATCAATTCCTCATCGACGGCGAAGTGTCGGACCGCGTCAAGGCCGCATTTCCTGAACTCAGTGTCGCCAGTGCCGCCGGCGGGTTCACCAGTTTGTACGGACCCGTCGCGGACCACACGGCTATGCGGAGCATCATGGCCCGTCTCGATTCCCTCGGCCTGACCGTCGCCGAAATGCGTCGACTCCCAGACTGATCCGAGCCACACCCTGTCGAAATGTCCCACGCACGAGCGATGGTCCCGACCGAGTCGACTCGGTCGGGACCAACTGCTCTCGGGTTGTTCGGTGCCTAGACTCTGTCCCTGTCCCAGGTCGCGACCGCCCAGATCACAACGACATCGAGCGCGATGACCAGGATCGACCACAGTGGGTAATACGGCATCCACAAGAAGTTGGCGATGATCGAGAGCGACGCAATGACGATTGCCGCCGCCCTGGCCCACACTGCACCGGTGAAGAGGCCGAGGGCCACCACGATCCCGATGATGCCCAAGATGATGTGGATCCAACCCCACGTCGTGATGTCGAACTTGTACGTGTAGTTGATACCCACGACAAACAGATTGTTGTCGGCAACGGCCGCGATGCCCTGAAGCAGAGCGACAATGCCTGCGGTGAGCAGCAGAATTGCTGCTGCAAACGTCGTACCTACCGCGAAACCCTGCCGGACAGGGTGATTCGCGGGTTCCCGCGGTGGAGCAGTCATCAGCGTTCCTTTCGACAGAATGCACTTCCCTTACTCAGTCTCGAGGGGCTGGAAGGCGAAAACATCACCCGTCGCGGATGAACCGCAGGTCACCGACCCGTACCCGTTTGCCGGGATCGCAAACCAATGTTGGCAGACTGGCACTGTGCAACACACCGTAGTCGTGATCACCGATATCTATGCTCCACCGGCGGTGATCTTCGATCTCGAACTCGACATGGACGAACACTCGGCCTCGCTCCGCGCAACAGATGAGGTGGCAGTCCCGAGTACGGGTAGATCGACGCTGGGAGAGGGCGACGAGGTGTCGTTCACTGCTCGGCATCTCGGGTGGAGATTCTCGATGACAAGCCGGATCACGCAGTACAACCGTCCGTACTCGTTCACAGACGAGCAGGTCCGCGGCCCGTTTGCCGCAATGCGGCACGAGCATGTCTTCGACGTTCAGCCGGGTGGGTGGACGCGGATGCATGACCGCTTCACGGTTACGGCCCCCTTCGGGGCGCTCGGACACCTGGCGCTGAGGTTGGCTGTCGGCCCGTATCTGCGGCGCCTTCTCGAGCAACGCGCCGCGCACATCAAGGGCCGCGCAGAAGTCGGCACGCCTTTCATCGAGTGAACACCCGCTCTGACGCACCGCAGCGAGTGCTCACTCGACAAAACCTGTGTTCACTCAGCAGCAGTCGCACTCGTCACCGCTCTCGGGCACAGCCACAACCGGGCAGCACGGATCGCCCTTCCACGCGTTGATGCCTTCTTTCACCGCGATGACGGCGATGACCAGTGCAGCAATCGGATCCGCCCACGACCAGCCGAGTACCGAATTGAGCAGCAAACCGACCAGCAAGACCGCAGAAAGGTAGGTACAGAGGAGCGTCTGCTTCGAATCCGCGACCGCCGACAGCGAACCCAACTCCCGACCGGCTCGGCGTTGCGCATAGGACAGGGCCGGCATGATCGCCAAACTCACCGCAGCCAAGAGTATTCCGACGCTCGTGTGCTGAGCTTCCCCCAGACCGAACAGCGACCGAATCGCGTCGAACGAGACATACGCAGCGAGCCCGAAGAACGAGAATGCGATCACTCGCAGTGCCGCCTTCTCACGGCTCGTCGGATCCGGCGCCGAGAACTGCCAGGCAACAGCTGCCGCCGAGGACACTTCGATCACCGAATCGAGGCCGAAACCGAACAGTGCTGCGGACGACACCCGTGTGCCCTCCGCCAGCGCGATGATCGCTTCGACGACGTTGTAGCTGATCGTGATCGCCACGAAGATGCGAATTCTTCTCGACAAGAGCGCACGCCGGTAAGTCGAGAGCCCGACACCGTCAACGGGCGCAACCATCAGCAGCACCCCTCTGATTCGCTGTCCGGGCAGTACGACGGATCCACCGCGAGTACGACCCCGAGCAGGTCGTCGAGGGCCCGACCGATATGTACATCGGCGAGTTCGTATCTGGTCCGGCGCCCTTCCGGGACGGCCACCACCAAGCCACAACCGCGCAGGCACGCCAGATGGTTGGACAGCTTCTGCCTGGTCACAGCCAGCGTTTCAGCGAGGTCGGACGGATACCGCGGTGCGGTCTTCAGTTCGAGCAGTATCCGTGTCCGAGTCTCGTCGGACAGTGCATGCCCGAACCTCGCAAGCACCGCCACGTTGGTCACCACATCTACGCCCTCGATATCCATACGTGCGACAGTACATCGAAAACTGGATTCAGAAAACGATGAACTCCGATGGTTCAAGATCCCACCATCGGGTAACGCAAGCGTGAAGCCACCCAACCAAGCGAACACCGGGAGCCCACATCCGATGAACCGTACAAAAGTCGACGACCACGTAGCGATGGCCGAACTACCGACAACCGGAAGCATCTTCCAGGCCTCGTGGCCGGTGCGTACGGGTGACATCCACACCGACAAACAACTGCGCCTCGACGCGATCGCGCGCTACCTCCAAGACGCGGGCTTCGACAATCTCGTCGACCGCGGCGCCATGGATACACACCCGCTGTGGATGGTACGAAGAACGGTGATCGATGTACTCGAACCGGTCGTCTGGCCGGATCGAGTTCATCTGCAGCGCTGGTGTTCAGGCCTGTCGAACAAGTGGTGTTCGATGCGAGTTCGCATCAGATCCGATGGCGGCGGGTTGATCGAAACCGAGGCGTTCTGGATCAACATCGACCCGAAGACGGGAATGCCGGCATCCATCAGTGAGAAGTTCACCGCCGCCCTGGCATCAACGGCCGTGGACCAGCATCTTCACTGGCGTCGGTGGATCGACCCGACCCCGGACACGACGCCGTCAGCGGATACGCCGTTCCCGTTGCGCTCGAGCGATTTCGACCCCTTCGATCACGTGAACAACGCAATCTACTGGCAGCCCGTGGAAGATGCGCTGCCCGACAGATTACGAAGCGGGCCCTTTCGCGCGATCCTCGAGTACACCCAGCCCATCAAGAGAGGTGAGCAGGTGAGCGTGCGAACCGGCACGAACACGCTGCACATCGACGCAGGCGACGAGGCACGTGCGTCGGCGCGGTGGTTCGCCTTGTCTCCGAAGAGCAACGATCAGGGGTGAAGTTTTCCGAATCCCACGACGGCAGAGTCGGATTGCCAGTCCAGATCATGAACCCGCACCTTGCCGAACTCGTTGCCGCCAACCGTGATCGCAGAGTTGCCGTCCACTGCCACAACGATGTTGGTGTGCTGACCGACCCATCTCGAACTGTCGTAGATCACCACATCACCCACATTCGGGGTGTACCCGCTGCCGTTCTCGGCGTACGCGCCGATCCCTTGGTAATACTCCTGCAAGGTGTACACCCCCGGGATGCGCCAACTTCCGGAGTTCGGGTTGGACAACGGTCGACCCGCTTCCCTCATGATCCAGCTGACGAAGTCGGCGCACCACTCTTCGTCGATGCCGTCGGAATAGAAGGTGCCCGGACGGTCCTGCTCATGCTCGGATTGCAGTAGCTCGAGCACCCGACCTTGATCCGACGTGAGCGCACTCGCGTCCACCGCCGGGAACTCAGCCGTGTCCCAGGGCAGGTACCGCGATGGTGCGACCGCGACGACCACCACCCCAACCACGATCACGACGCCGAGCACCCCGGCAATCCAGAGCACGATGCGGCGTCGGCGGTTCGATTCGGCAGGACTCACCCCTACGAGTGTGCCAGCCTGCCGCGGACCGAATCGCCAACCACCCCGATGACCTGGCAATTCTCACCAAATTCACACGAATGTGCCACCAAACTATTGCGGTGGCACCAAAGTGGTGCCATAGTGATGCCATGGACTTGACACCGTACGTAGACAACCTTCGCCACGAACTCGCGGTGGCGGCCGAAGCAGGCGGAGAAGACGCAAAGGCACTCGCCGATCGTTTGACCGCACCGCTGGAATCAGCAGTGCGACTCACCCTTCTCGACGCATTGTCTGCGGCAGCCGCCGAGATCACGCGTGACCTCGCCCCGGGTTCGGTGGACCTGCGCCTGCGGGGACGCGAACCCGAATTCGTGGTGGCACCAGCCATCAGTGAACCGGTTCCAGCCCCCGTCGAAGAGGACCCGACTCCGGCACCGCGCCCCGTCACGGAGTCCGACGACGCCTCGATGACTCGAATCAACCTGCGGCTGGGGCAAGACCTCAAAGACCGGATCGAGGCGGCGGCCCGGGAAGCCGGTATCTCCGTCAACGCGTGGCTGGTTCGCTCGGCTGCAACGGCTCTGGAAGGCGGCGCGAACAGAAGCACTCCGAGACAGCGCACGTCCCAAGGTTCCGAAAGCTTCAGCGGCTGGGTGCACTGACACCGGCTTCATCTTTCGCACCACCCTCTTTCATCAACCGAGACAACCTCATCGGGAGTATCACCATGCCTACATTCAGCACACCTGACCCCATCACCTTGAACTTCGACGTGGCAGTCGCACACATCCGGATCACGGCGAGCAGCCGCAACGACACTGTCGTGGAAGTGTTGCCCAGCAACTCGTCTCGCGAGGTCGACGTTCGAGTCGCCGAACAAACACGCGTCGAATTCGCAGGTGGCCGGCTGCAGATCAAGACTCCGAAACAGCGCGGCCTCGGCATCTTCGGGAAGACAGGATCTGTGGACATCTCCGTTCAGCTTCCCTCCGGCTCGGAACTCGAAGGCACTGCTGCAGTTGCCAACCTCCGTAGCGAAGGCACTCTCGGACGAACACGGGTGAAGGTTTCCGCGGGCGATTGCACACTGGAAACCACCGGGCCGCTCAACATCAGCACCGGGGCCGGCGCGATCATCGTCGAGCACGTGGCCGGTGACATCGACACGAGCACCGGGTCCGGAAGCATCCGCATCGGCCGCGTCGACGGCAACGCGGAGGTCAAGAACTCCAACGGCGACATCAACATCGGCACGATCACCGGCGCACTGAAGGCGAAGACCGCCAACGGCAGTGTCGCCGTCGAGCACGCCGAATCCGATGCGAGCGCCGCAACCGCCAACGGCGACATCCGTTTCGAGACCATCGAGAGTGGAGTCGTATCCGCCAAGACGGCCGCCGGGCGAATCCATATCGGCGTTCGATCCGGAACCGCCGCACGATTCGACGCTCATACGTCCTTCGGCCGCGTCGACAACCAGATGAATGCCACGCACGGTCCGGCTTCCACTGAACGCCGGGTAGACGTCCGGGCACACACCAGCTACGGCGACATCGTCATTCGACGTTCGGAGCCTCGAGAAGAATCCAACAAGAAGATCTAGCGAAAGGAACGCTGATGTCCCGTAAACCAGCCATCACCGCGACGGGCCTGAAGAAGGCCTACGACGACAAGACGGTACTGGACGGAATCGACATCTCCGTCGACCGCGGAACCGTCTTTGCGCTCCTCGGCCCCAACGGCGCCGGCAAGACCACCATGGTGGAAATTCTCTCGACCCTCGTTCCGGCAGACGGCGGCAACATCCGCATCGCCGGGTACAACCCTTCCGACGATCCCGACGCGGTGCGTTCGCGCATCGGCGTCACCGGGCAGTTCTCAGCGGTCGACGACTATCTGTCCGGTGAGGAAAACCTTCTCCTCATGGCCGACCTGCACCATCTCGGCAAGGACGAACGTCGAACGCGCACTGACGAACTCCTGGAGAAGTTCGATCTGATCGACTCCGCGGACAAGCTGGCGTCGACCTACTCGGGCGGCATGCGTCGACGGCTCGACCTGGCAATGACGTTGATCGGGGGGCCGGAGATCATCTTCCTGGACGAACCCACCACCGGTCTCGACCCCCGGAGTCGACGCACCATGTGGCAGATCATCCGGGAGTTGGTCGAGGGCGGTGTCACCATCTTCCTCACGACGCAATACCTCGAGGAAGCCGATCAGCTGGCCGACCACATCGCCGTCCTCGATCAGGGACGGATCGTCGCCCAAGGTACGGCAGCGGAACTCAAACGGCACATCCCCGGCGGCCACATTCGTCTTCACTTCTTCGACCGAGATCAGCTCGATTCTGCTGCAGCTGTTTTCGACGAATCATCACGTGACGATGCCGCCTACGTCCTCCAGGTCCCCAGCGACGGGGGTGTCCGCTCGCTGCGCTCTCTTCTCGACCAACTCGACGCTCACTCGATCGACGTCAAGGAACTCTCCGTGCACACACCCGACCTGGACGACGTGTTCCTGACTCTGACCGCCACCGAAAGGACCGACGCGCGATGACCACCATGACGCTTGCCTATCAGGACTCGAAAACCATGCTGCGTCGCAGCATTCGACACATCCTTCGATATCCGTCGATGACGGTGATGCTCGTCGGAATGCCAGTCGTTTTCCTACTGCTGTTCGTCTACGTGCTCGGCGGAACGCTCGGGAACGGCCTCGGCCCCGGCGGTGGCGGCCGAGCCGAGTATGTCAATTACGTTGCACCGGCGATTATTCTGATGACCGTGGCATCAGCGGCACAAGGTACTGCCATCTCCGTCGCAACCGATATGACCGCCGGGATCATTGCACGATTCCGAACGATGGCGATCACGCGCACGTCCGTCCTGACCGGTCACGTTCTCGGCAGCCTCCTTCAGACGATCGTGAGCCTCGTTGTCGTCATCGCCGTAGCGATAGCCGTCGGCTTCCGGCCCACTGCAGGCTTCGTGGAGTGGGCCGCGACGTTTGCACTCCTCGTCCTGGTCTCCATCGCCATGATCTGGTTGTCGGTCGCCTTCGGCCTCGTCAGCAAGAGTGTCGAGACGGCCAGCAACCTTCCAATGGTGTTGATCCTCTTGCCGTTCCTGGGAAGCGGCTTTGTCCCCACCGACTCGATGCCGACCGTGTTGCGATGGTTCGCCGAGTATCAGCCGTTCACTCCGATCATCGAGACTCTTCGAGGACTTCTTCTCGGCGAAGCCATCGGAAACAACGCGATACTCGCGATCGGATGGTGCGTCGCAATCACCTTCCTCTCCTACCTCTGGGCACGGAGTTTGTTCAACCGACGCCCGGTGCGCTGACCTCGAAACACACGATCTTCGAGAACAGGTACGGTGTCGCTGTCGTCGAGTTCCGAGGCGATGGCGACGTCGTGTGGAAACCCCATGGCGATCAACTCACGTCCTGAGGCACAGTCCCGCAGGCGGTCCTCGTACGAATCCGCCACCGCCGCCCACGCATCCGCCGCCATCCGAGCCTCGGGCGATACGTGGCCGTCCCAACCAGCAGCGGTCAGCGCCGTGACAACCGCACCGGCACCCCACAGATCCTCCACCGCCGGGCGCAACTCTCCACCGGGCCACTTCTCCCCGGATGCGACTATCGCAACCCGCGATCCCGGACCATGTTCGTGCACAATCCAATCCGCGACGGCATAAGCGTTCCTCAAGGAAGCGCCGACACACACCGCAACCTCGGACGCCAACGCAAACGCGATAGTCGACCCGTTCGGAGACGGCAGCACCAGCCGACTCGACACCTCGGTCTCGCGAATCGTCTTGGGAGACAGACTGATCTGACCCTCTCTGGCCACACTTCGCCGTACAGCCAGAACCGCATCGGCATCACGCGCGTAGTCGACCGCACTCTCGTCATTCCAGGAAAAGGGAAGTACGTCGATTCCCGCGTCGGCGGCAACGCTCAGCGTCGTCGTGAACGAGAGAACGTCTACCACCACTGCCACATCGACGCCGGCAGCAATCGCTTCGGCGCCGCGCAACCCCCAGTCGAATCGAAGTCCGTAATCGAGTTGGCGATGCTCCGGATTCATCGCACCAGCATCTCAGAAACGAATCAGCTTGTCCGGCACGCGCAAGTCATCGTGCTCGTACAGTGCTCGCACGGCAACGGGATCGTCGGCGGCGCACACCGCGGCGACATCGTCCAACAGTAGGTCGTAGTCGGCGCCTGTCTTTCCGTCGTAGGCGTCCGTCATACGACCCCACTCGTCCCACGGCAGAGTTTCGACCTTGTTCATCGCGGCAAGATCCTTCACTGCGTTGCCGCGGATCTCGGCAGGCCCCCAGTTCTCGGTGCCGTACACCCCGAACTGGGACCCGTCGATCACGCCGCGTCGATACGCCAGCCACGCCTCACCACCACTGAGGAATTCTCCCGGCTGCAGGTTATGGGCGTGAGGAAGGACGTTTTGTCCGAGGATCTCCGAATCGATGCGGATCCACCGCTTGCCGGCGTCGTCCCAGTACTCGGTGATCCAGTGGTCCACGCCCTGTCCCGGTTGAAAGTAGGTGGCAAAACCACAGCGGACGCGAGCGGCAATTCCGCGATAGCGCAGAAACGCACAACTCAAAACAGCAAAGTGCCGACAGGTTCCGACGAGCCGCTTGTCGGGTTCTCGGGCGGAGGTCACCGGTGCCGGATCGAGCGCAAGCAGGCGTTGAAGCAGAACGCTTGCCGGCCGGATCTGGTTTTCGTCGAATCGGTCGGTGGGCAGATTCAGCGACCGTGCATCGGTGGGTTGGACCACCAGGTACGGCACTACCCGGCATATTTGCATGGGGTCGGTGGGGAGCGACTCGAGGGCGAGCATGTCCACCCCGTCGATGCGGGTGAACGGTCCTGCTGATGTGTAGTCGAGAACCGCCGTCATGGGCGGAGGTTAACAAACACTGCCGACACAGCAACTCCACTATGGTTAGGGTCCCATAACCATGAAACCCGAGGTTGCCGTGAACCCTATGTTGAGCCGCCGTGCCATGCTGTCCGTCACCTTCGCAACAGCAGCCGGTTTCGCCCTTGCTGCCTGCGGCGACAGTGCGAAAGACGAATCCACTCCCGGCACCGAAGGTGCTCACGCCGAGGTCAACGCCTTCCCGGTGACGATCGACCACAAGTTCGGCTCCACCACCATCGAGCAGGCACCCAGCCGCATCGCAGCGGTCGGTATCGGCGACGCGGACGTTTTGCTTTCCCTCGGGCTGACGCCCGTCCTGGTCCCGGTGTGGAAGGGATCGACCGACGACGGAATCGGCGTCTGGGCCGACTCCGCAGTCCAGGGCGCCGAGCCGACGCCATTGGCCAACGCCACCACCGATTTCGACATCGAAACGATCGTGGCTGCAGCGCCTGACCTGATCATCGCCGTCAACAACGCGATCGACGAGGATCTGTACAAGCAGCTCAGCGCCATCGCGCCGACGGTGCTGCACGCCGCCGATCAGACGGATTGGGTTCTGCCCTGGCAGGAAGTCACGACCCGCATCGGTACGGCTGTGGGCGTTCCCGCGCAGGCAAAGAAGGAGGTCCAGGAAGTCGAAGACCTCATCGTTCGCACCCGCGCGGAGAACCCCCAGTTCGAAGGCAAGACAGCAGCTCTCGTCATTCGCTGGAGCGACGGAAATCTGCGAGCGTTCAGCCCCGAGGCAGCGCGGGCTCAGCTGCTCACGCAATTGGGATTCACGGCGCCTGCCGCACTGAAGGATCGGTTCGCGGGCAAGCTGAACTACGAGATCTCCGCCGAGAACTACGACCTCCTCGAGTGCGACTACCTGCTCTTCGACAACTACGAGAAGGCTCGCGCCGAGATGGAGTCGCAGCCGGCGTTCACCAATCTGAACGTGGTCGAGACCGGAGGCCTGATCAGCTTGGACCCCATCGTCAGTGACGCGGTGTCCATGCCGAACCCACTCACCATTCCGTTTGTGCTGGAAGATTTCGTCGCAAAGATCAATCAGACGATCGCTGGTCGATAACTTTCGTTCGGCCTGACCACACCCACAACACCACAGCCGACACGGCCACGCAGAGCGCAACGATCACCCATGGTGACGCCGGCGCTGCGTGGCCGTTGTCGACGAGGTCGTACACGAATCCGACTCCCACGGTTCCCAGGAGCGCGAGCAGACCGCCGATCGTGTTGAGCATGCCGAAGTGCGCTCCGAGGTTGCTTTCACGACCGAGGATCGCGATGGTGTCTCGCATCGGCGGCACCATCAACATCTGTCCCAGGTGCAGCAGCCCGATCCACACCGCCAGACCGACTATCTGCGTCGACGCCGAAGCTGCGGAGTCGACGCCGGTGACCAGCGGAACCAGGAACGACACCGAAATGAGCACAAGCCCGAAGGTGATCGCGCGCCGATGCCCGATGCGGTGGGCAACCGCGACCGTCGGTCCCTGCCCGACGATCACCAACACCGCCGCGCCCACGTAGAACCATCCCAGCGCCGACTGCGAACCGATTCCGCGCTCGAGCTGTTCCGGAAGCATCAGGTACAGCTGGCTGTACGCAACCAGCTGAAAACTGCAGAGCGTCGCGAAGAGCAGAAAGTTGTTGTTGGTCAGGACACTTCGCCAGACGTCGCGCAGCGTATAGGTCGACACCGGGCCGTCGTGGGCATCGCCCGGTCGGGGGAACCAGATGAAGAACCCGACCCACATGATCGCAAAGAGAAACGCGGCGCTCGACGCCGTCCACGAGAACGGAAACATCAACAGAGCAGCTCCCAGCGCCGGACCGATCACGGTTCCCAGGCGGCTGCACATCTGTTCCACTGCAAACAAATCGGTACGACGCATAACTCCGGCGGACTCGAGTTCGCGTCCGTACTCCGCGTTGGCCGACTCCACTGCGGGCGCGAAGAGCGCGGCAGCAAAGCCGACCAGCAGCACGCCGACGATCACGGCGCTCATGCTTTCTGCCAGACCGAGCATCAGAAAACCGACTACACGAACGGCTATGCCCAGCAGGATGATCGGACGCTTGCCGAACCTGTCGGCGAGGCTTCCACCGATGAAGAACATGCCCTGCTGACTGAACATCCGCAATCCGAGGACGAGGCCGACAATCCAGGCCGCAAATCCGAGGTCCTCCGAAAGGTGCACCGCCAGAAAGGGGACAACCAGATAGAACCCGATGTTGAACAGCACCATCGAGAGGAGGAGCAGCTTCACCACCGGCGGCAGGACACGAACCTTCGCGAAGGTCTTGTTACCGGGGAAACGCTCACTGAGTACCACGATCAGAAGACTATTGCCCGCACGGCGTTCTGTGGAAATCTGCCATTTTACAATTGGTTAACTGTCCGTTTAGGTAGCGATGGTAATCATCTTCCGGGGGTTCGAGCACACGACAACGAGAGCCGGGATTTGATGAATGGATTGACGCGCCGCCAGATGGTCAAGGCGATGGCGGTAGCCGCGGGCACAGTCACCGCGAGCGCATTTACATTGGGTGCCAATACCTCCGTCGCGGGGGCGAGCCCCGCGCAGGAGATCAAAGTGCTCTCCCTCAACACCTGGCACGGCGGAACCAAGATCAACGGTGGCCTGCAGCTGATCGCCGACATGATCATCTCGACACAGGCGTCGATAGTTCTCCTGTCGGAAGCCGGCACTGCGACAACTGCATTGGCGGACATGCTGACCAAATCAGGAACCACCTTCTACGGAGCAGCGTCCTCCGACGTGGGGATTCTCTCCAAGTTTCCGATCGAGGAAACAGCCGACCTGAACTCGATGATCAAGGCAGTCGTGACGGTCGACGGCAAACAAATCGCCGCCTACTCGGCACATCTGGCCTACACGTCCTACGCGACGTATCTACCGCGCGGATACGGCGCGGGTGTTCCCAAGCCCGGAGAGTTCTCCGAGTTCGGCTGGAACAAGATGCCGTCCGGTCCGGTCACGGACCCCGAGACGGTTCAGCGCGTGAACATCAATTCGGGACGACCCAAGGCAATTTCGACGTTCGTCGACGATGCGGCAAAAGAACGGGCCAAGGGCAGATCCGTCATCCTCGGTGGCGATTTCAACGAACCGTCGGCCCTGGATTGGACCGACGGCACGCGAAATCTGTTCGACCACAACGGTGTAGTCGTTCCTTGGGAATCCACCCGCCTGCTCGACCAAGCCGGATTCGTCGACGCTTACCGCAGTAAGTACCCGAACCCGGCCACACACCCGGGCTTCACCTGGCCGTCCGACAATCCCGACGTCGACACCTCACAGCTCACCTGGGCACCCGAGGCAGACGAACGCGATCGGATCGACTACATCTTCGCCGATCGCGCTTCGGACCTGAAGCTGGGATCCGTCGGGATCATCGGCCCGCGAAAGACGATCGTGCACAACAAAAGAGTGGAAGAGAACTCCCAGGACAACTTCATCGCTTCACCGACGCCGTGGCCGACCGATCACAAAGCCGTTCTTGCGACGTATCGTTTTGTCAGCTTCGGCGGCGGATCATCGACCGGTTCGTGGAGCGGTTCCTGACAGGGCATCTCGTAGCCAGTCGATCATCATCGGCGTCAACTCGGGCAGCTTGGTCACTGCGCAGTGCCCCGCATCCGGGATGACGTGTACCTGCGTGTTCGGGCGCTCCTCGAAGAGAGTGGTGTCCGAGAGCGGGATGTGAACGTCGTCGGCCCCGTTGACCACAAGCATCGGGGTCCGGCCGTCGTCGGCGGTCATCAAGACACTGCGATCGAAAGCACGCAGACCCTGTACCAGCGCCTCTTTGGTTGCCGGGGCATCGAAACCCAGTGCGTTTCCGACGATGTCGCCCATGCCGTAGACCAGGCGCTCGGCGTTCGCGGTCTCGAACGCGCCCTTGACCGGGGCGCCGATGTTGATCACCGCATCGACGGCGCCGGTCAACCCCGAGCGCACGGCGAAGTTGCCACCGAAGGAGACTCCCAGGTGCGCCACCTGCCCGTTGCCGAGAGCGCGAGCCGTCGATACGAGCCCGTCGATCACCTCGTCACCGAAAGCATCGAGAGGAACCGGTGATTCACCAGTTCCCGGCTGGTCGAAAGCGACAACAGTCACCCCGGCGTTCTTCGCGAACGCACTGACCAACGGATGCATGTCCATCTTCCAGCCGTCGACGCCGCCGCTGAGCAACAGGACGGGTGCATCCTCGTACCTCCCGTCCACGGAGAGAATGTGCACCGGTAGCTCGATCTCGCCGGATCGGTAGGGCAGGGACAGGATTCGACGCTCGAACTCGAGCCCGAATCCCGGTGCTGCCTTGACGTATTCGTCCACCTGATTCTGCAGGGCCCGGCGCCGCGAATCGTTGGCCAGGACGGGGAACTTGGCGATTCCGTAGATCATCGCCGCGAGTGAATGATTGCCGGCCGCGGAGTACTTTGCTGCCAACGCCGACCACTCGTACGACCAACCACCCGGCGCGTCGGCCCAGGTCGAGTGGATGGACGCGCGCAGTTCCTCGAGATCCGAGACGGGGAGCCCGAAGCTCAGAAACTGTCCTGTGCGCTCTTCGAAGAGGCCTCGGTGATCGACAGGAAATTCGTATGACATGGGAAAACACCCCTCAATTCATCTCTAATGCAACGATCAGTTGCATTAGCTCAGTGAACCACGTGCCTCCAGCTAACACAACACCTTGTTGCGATAAGGTTGACTCATGACTTCGACACCACAACGGCCCGGAGGGCGTAGTGCCAGGGTGCGCGAGGCCGTCCTGGCAGCCACGGCGGCCGAATTGTCCGAACGCGGATTCGCCGCGATGACCATCGAGGACATAGCCACCCGCTCCGGAGTCCACAAGACCACGATCTACCGGCGGTGGAGCACGCTGTCCCAGTTGGTGGCCGACGCGGCCGTCGAGGTATCGGCAACCACCGTCCCCATCCCGGATACCGGTTCCATCGAATCCGACCTGCGCGAGATGGCCAGATCGATAGTCGCACTGGTGACCAGCGAGTCAGGCGGCGCGTTGGTGGCTGCACTGTTCTCCGATGCGGTCCGCACGCCCGAGGTCGCGAGACTCAAGCGCGAGTTCTATTCCGCACGTTACGAACTGGCAGACATCGTCGTTCGCCGAGCAGTCGAGCGCGGGGAGATCTCCGAGCAGGTCTCGGCCGCTGATCTTCTGGCGGCCGTCGCCGCACCCATCTACTATCGCCTGCTGGTCGCCGATCTACCCGTCGACCAGTCGGTTGCCGATCGTGCTGCTGCCGGCGCGCTCGCTGCGGCCCGCGCCGGGGCACTCGATCAGGCCGAATGAGCCAGTGAATTCAGCGCTTCCACGATTGCCTCGTTGAATCCGCTGCCGCCATGCCCGGCGCCGTCGAGTACCACCAACTCACTACCCGGCCAACGCCGGTGGATCGCCCAGGCAGTATCGAGTGGCCCGGAAATGTCATACCGTCCGTGCACGAGAATCGCGGGAATCTCAGCGAGACGGTCCATTCCGTCCAATATCTGATTCGGCGCCAGGAAGCAGTCGTTACCCCAGTAATGCGTAACCAGCCTGGTCATCACCCGGCGGAAGTCCGGATTCTGGTATCGAACACTCGGAGTCCACCCCGGCATCAGCGACACGTGCACGTCTTCCCAACGGCACCACTGCAACGCGGCATTCTCGCGCACAACAGGATCCGGATCGGCAAGCAGTCGCGCGTACGCCGCGGGGAGGTTTCCGTCACGCTCGTCCACCGGCAACGGCGCCACGAACTCTTCCCATTCACGCGGAAATACCCGGCCCATGGCACGGGTGATCCACTCGATTTCGACCCTCGTCCCGCCGGTGATCGCGCCCAGGGCCATCGCTTGCACCCGCGCGGGAAACGCCTGCGCGTACACCAGACCCAAACTCACGCCCCAGGAAAGTCCCGTCACGATCCATCGCTCGATACCGAGATGCTCACGAAGACGCTCGATGTCTTCCACAATGTGCGCCGTGGTGTTCACGGTCAGATCGACGTCCGGACTGCTCGCTAGCGGAAGACTGCGCCCACAGCCTCGCTGATCGAACAGAACTGCGCGAAAGACTTCGGGATCGAAGAAACGCCTGGCGCCGACAGTGCATCCCGAACCGGGACCGCCGTGGAGGTAGAGAACCGGAATGCCCGCAGGATTGCCGACTGTCTCCCAGTACAGACTCTGACCATCCGCCACTTCCAACAGACCGGACTCGTACGGTTCGACGGGCGGGTACAGGACAGCAGTCATAGGCGGTGATTCTTCCATCAAGCTGCCTACTCGAGTAGGCAGCACGCGGCCGAGCAATGGCCTAGCGTGGACAGGACACCACTGCGACGGGAGTACACCAGATGCGTGATGGGTTCAGGTTGCCGGGATACGGCGGCGCCGCAGTCTTCCTTCGCAGTCATGCGGTTCCCGCCACTGTCTTCGAATCCGACGTACCCACACTCGTTTTCGACGTCGGGCTGCTCAGCCCCGACCGCTTCAATCAGTATCTCAGCCGACATACGGACGACGGATTCGTCGAACGGCTGGCGGCGTTCTTCTTTCACGCGGCCGCAGACTTCCATCCCGAGAAATCGCTTCCGGCGTTCACCGACGAACGACTCGGGCTGATGATCTCGGTCTGTTCCAGCACCGATCGAGAGGTGGAACTCGACTTCTCACTCGCCGAAGATCCCGAATCGGAGGACACCGAACGCGACGAGATGACCTTCGAGACAAGCCGAGTCGTCCTCGCGACCTCGGCGCAGACGGTTTCTCGACTGACCGGTGGAGTAACCACCCACTTCGACGGGGAGTTGTAGAGACATGGGTTTTCTCTTCGAGGTTCTCGATTTTCCCGAAGGCAGTCGGATGACCGATCTGTGGAACAACACATGGGCTGAGCCGGCAATGGGCGAGGAGATTGCCTCCGGCCACTTCATTCATCTGGGCGACGATCAACACGTCGACGTGGAGACCGATTTTCTCAGTAGCCACCTACCGTTCAACGTGGCAGGCTTCGGTGGAGTCTTTCCCGACGGCAAACCTTGGATGTTCGTCATGCAGAAGGCGCCGGCGGACCTCGCGACCAGGCTTCGCGGCGAGGACGATCCGCACTCACTTCTGCGCGGATCACTCGACCGCGCCATGTCTTTCAACCCTGATGCACTGGTGGCCGAGGAATTGTCCTGGAGGCACGCCGATCTGGTGAAGGTGTACGAGGAAGAGGGAATCCCTGCGGTATCCGTCGCGGGTTGGTCGGTTGCGGATCTCCTGCGTGGCCTCTTGGCGCAGTGTTGCAACGTCGAACTTGCCGCCGTCGTCGCCGGATACCCAGAGTGCGCCTATCCCGAATCGGCGCATGCGTGCGAAGCGGACGTGTTCTCAGACGTGTTCGCCGGTTGGGTCAGCGGACTGCGGTGATGTGACGGAGGAGACTCCACCCTCCCGATATTTCGGAGTAGACTCATTTATGAGCGTGATCCGAAATGGAACGAGGTGAGCGGGATGACGAAGCCGGACCAAGAGCTGGGCCGTCGCGAACGCAACAAACTCGAGAAGCAGACACGCATCTTCGACGCCGCTGCCGAACTGTTCGCGGAAAAGGGCTACAGCGCAGTCACAACTCAAGAAATTGCCGACCGCGCCGATGTAGCCGGCGGCACTCTCTTTCGTTACGCCGCAAGCAAAGCCGAGTTGCTGCTCATGGTGTACAACGCGGAATACCGCAAGCAGATCGAATTGGGAGAAGAGCGTGAAGCCAAGTCGACCGGCACAGAAGATCGTGTGCTCGAGCTGGTTTCACCCCTGCTGATCGCAAGTCGCCGAAACGACGAGAACACCGGCATCTACCAACGCGAGGTGTTGTTCGGTGAGCCCAGCGAGTGTTTCCGGGCCGAAGGCCTGGAACTCTCGCAGCGCCTGCAAACGCGGATTGCGCAAATCTTGCACGAGGCACACCCCAACCACACCACCCGAACCACTACTGCAGCGCGAACGATTTCCAACGTGCTGCACTTCGAAATAGCCCGCGCGGCATTGGACCGGATCACGGCTGACGAACTCACGAACATCGTTGCCGCACAGGTCCGATTGACGCTTGCCGGACTACCCACCGAATAGGATTGAGGATCGAAAATGACTGAACTGAAGCAGATCACCGTTCTGGGTACCGGAGTTCTCGGCTCACAGATCGCCTATCAGACCGCCTATCACGGCTTCGACGTCGTCGCGTACGACATCAACGCCGAGGTCATCGAAAAGGCCAAGGCTCGGTTCGACTCGTTGGCCGCGGCCTACAAGGCCGAGAACGTCGAGGGTTCCAAGGAAGGCAAGGCTGACGAAGCGCTGCAACGTATTACGTACTCGTACGATCTAGGCGAAGCCGTCGCCAAGGCCGACCTGCTCATCGAGGCAATTCCCGAGGACATCGCCATCAAGCGCGACACCTACGAGAAGCTTGCCACGGTTGCTCCTGAGCACACGGTGTTCGCTACCAACTCCTCGACGCTGCTGCCGAGCGATCTCAAGGAGTTCACCGGCCGCCCCGAGAAGTTCCTCGCACTGCACTTCGCAAATCACGTGTGGGTCAACAACACTGCCGAGGTCATGGGCACCGAGTCCACCGACCCCGCCGTGTACCGCGAGGTCGTCGAGTTCGCGAAGAACATCGGCATGGTGCCGATCGAACTCAAGAAGGAGAAGGCGGGCTACGTACTCAACTCGCTCCTGGTCCCGCTCCTCAACGCGGCCTCCGACCTGCTGATCGACGGCATCGCCGATCCCGACATGGTCGACAAGACGTGGCGTATCGGCACCGGAGCCCCGTTCGGCCCCTTCCAGATCATGGACGTCGTCGGGTTGACCACCGTCTACAACATCTCCTCCCAGGGCGGCGAGAAGCAGCGCGAATTCGCCGACTACATCAAGAAGAACTACATCGATGAAGGCAAGCTCGGCGTCGCTGTCGGCGAGGGCTTCTACAACTACAAGGGCTGACCGACTTACCGGCTCACCGCGCGGTGGTTACGACGTGAATTCACGTGGTAGCCACCGCGCGGACGTCTGTTGTCAGTAAGTCCGAAACCACCCTGAGCGATTGTGACGCAAGCTTCTTCACGTGCGAACCCATCATCAGGAGAGATCCCCACATGCGTCGTTCCGCCATCTCGGCACTCACAACACTGGCACTGCTCGGCGCCGGAACATTGGTCAGCACTCCCGCTGTCGCCGCTCCCCTCGCGTGTGGCGGAATCTCCACCGGTTCGTTCTCAGGCTCCGCCGGCGGATCGGAGTACCTGTGCGCCAAGGAAGGTGATCTCCTGGACGTGCGCATCGGCGACGTTCACGCGACACAACCGTCACTCGGCTACGACGAGGTGTACTACAAGCTCGGGCGATACACGCTCGGAAAAGACACGATCAACAAGAAGTTCGACGACTGGTGTGAGGCGAACGGCCAGATCCAGGCCGCGACCGCTACTGCGGCGTCGACGCTGAAGGACCCGTCGTCCTTCACCTGCCAGCTCCCGGTGGGTCAGGAAACCGCGGAGAGCATCGCGCCCATGAAGACCGTGGTCGTCGGTCCCCGCGGCGATCTCTATCTGACCGACGGTCACCACACCCTCACGTCCTTCATCGAGACGGCCGACGGCGGTCCCGACCTTCACGTGCGACTGCGGGTTCTCGGCAACCTCAGCGGCTTGAGTGAAGGTGCCTTCTGGACCGAGATGGAGAAGAACAAGTGGGTCTGGTCGCGTGACGTCGACGGAAACCAGGTACCGGTCCAGGCTCTGCCGAAGAGCGTCGGCCTGGCCAACTTCGCCGACGACAAGTACCGCAGCTTGATGTACTTCTCCCGCGACATCGGATTCGCCGCGGGCACGATTCCGTTCCAGGAGTTCTACTGGGGCGCCTGGGTCCGCGACACCGCGCCCGTCGACCTCACCAACTGGAATCGCGATGATCTCTCCAGCTACCTGGGCACCGTGAAGTCGGTGACCAAAGCACAGACTGCGTTGACGGGCGATGCCGTCGTCGACAGCGGATTCACTGCCACCGATCTTGGCGTCCTGTCGGCCTGGAACGACGGCAAAGCCGAGTCCAAGGGCGAGTTCGCAAAGCTGTCCAAGCCGTACACAGACGACAAGCCGGGCAAGATCGCCTACGCACTTGCCTACAAAGCAACCCTCTGACCTGCTCAGATCCAAGTCACACCAAGCAGACTTGACTAAGGTAAGCCTCTACTCAGTAGTCTGAACCCATTCGGGTGCCGCTTCATCGAAGCAGCGACGCCCTGCCCTGACGGAATACATGCCGTCGTATCTGCCCGGTCGAACAATCTCCGGGCAACCAGGACAGGGAGAAGGTTGCTGCAGTGAGCACGTCCATCGTCGGTTTGTACGACCCCGCAGATGACAAGAGCAGTTGCGGGGTCGGGTTCATCACGCGCAAGGACGGCGTGCAGACCCACGATGTCCTGATCAAGGGGCGAGAAGCACTCTGCTCGGTACCGCACCGCGGCGGTATGTCTTCCGAGGGCGTCGGCGACGGCGGCGGTGTCTCGGTTGACCTCTCCCTCCGGTTCTTCCGCAAGGTCACCGGGCGCTCAGATCTCCGCGCCGGCCGCTTCTGCGTCGGCAACTTCTTCCTTCCGGACGACGATGCTCAGCATGCTCGTGCAGCCGCTCTGGTGGAACGCGAACTTCTGGACCGAGGCTTCACCACCCTCGCTGTGCGCAACGTGCCGGTCGACGACTCGGCGATTCGGCCGGCAGCCATCGCGCATCAGCTTCCGATCCGGCAGTGGATTTTCGAGGTCCCCACTCCGCGTCCCGAGCCTGCGGTTGTCGATCGCCTCGTGCACGAAGCTCTGCTCGCCATCGAAGCCATCGCGTACAACACCCCTGCACTGCGCGGGTTGTACCCACTCTCGCTCAGCGCGCGAACTCAGGTTCTCAAGGGTCGCTTGAACTCCGACGAAGTGATCCCGTACTTCCGCGACCTGGTCGACCCCGATCACGCCGTGCACACGATGTACTTCCATACGCGGTTCTCGACCAACACGGACCCGCATCCCACGATGGCGCAGCCGTTCCGGTTCATGGCTCACAACGGAGAACTGAACACGGACAAGAAGAATCGGCTCTCCGAAGCTGCTGTCGCCAGTGCAAAACGACGTGCGATCGTCCGTCCGCCCGGCCAGTCCGACAGTTGCCGACTCGATCAGACCCTGGAAGCACGCGTCATCGAGGACAGTGTCGACCTGGTGACGGCTGTGGTCTCGATGATGCCGCCTGCCTGGGAAAACGACACCACCCTCTCCCCCGCAGTGCGTGCGATGTTCGAGTACTTCTCGCTGTACGAGGAGAAGAACGACGGACCGGCAGCGCTGGTGTTCGGCGACGGCACCATCATCGGTGCGCGCCTGGATCGCCTCGGTCTGCGTCCACTACGCACGATCGAGACGCACGACTACGTGTGCGCGTTCTCCGAAGCCGGACAGATCGCGTTCGCACCCGAGACGGTGATTCACCGTGGCCGCGTCGAGGCCGGCGGAATGTTGTACTTCGATCATCGCGATCGCCATACCTACACTGCCCGCGAAGCTCTGGAAAAGATTGCCGCTCAGCGCGACTACCAGTCGTTGCTGGAGCAATCGCGAATCCTGATCGAAGACATTCCCGCCGTGCCAGCGGAGAAGGTCAGCTCCCCGACCCGTTACAACGGCACCTTCGAGGTTCATCAGCGCTACATGGCGTACTCCCTGGATCAGGAAAGTTTCAAATTCCTGATGGATCCGATGCTCACGCACGGAGCCGAAAAGGTCTCCGCCATGGGTTACGGCAACGCCATCAACGCATTCAGCGACCGCGAAGGCGGCGTGGCACGTTACTTTTCGCAGCGATTCGCCCAGGTAACCAACCCTCCGCTCGACAGCATCCGTGAAGCGGACGGTATGACTCTCCGGGTTGCATTGGGTGCGAAGATGGCCCCCGGACAGGGCAAGCAGATCGTCATCGCCTCGCCGATCCTCGGGCACCTGGACATGCTCAAGATCCGCGAACAGAACCACACTCCGCACCGCCGCTTCGAAATGCTCTACCCCGCCGAGGGCGACGCGCAGGCAATGGTCGACGCGATGACCGCGCTCGGCGATGCTGTTGTCGCCTTCGCGGCCGAACAGGGCGGAATCGCAGTCCTGACCGACCGCCACGTATCTCACGAGCGCGCAACACTTCCCGCGATCATGGTCGTCGGAGCACTGAATCAGCGTCTCATCGACGCGGGCCTGCGATTGCGCTTCTCTCTCATCGTCGAGAGCGGCCAGATCGAGTCCTCCCACCACGTTGCCGCTGCGCTCGGATTCGGTGCTTCCGCTGTCTACCCCTTGTCCGTTCAGTTGCGAGCCGAGGAGAAGTTCGCTGCCGACCCGGATGCCGCGTTCCGACGCTTCGCGAAGGCCGCCGAGAAGTCCCTGATGAAGACGATGGGACGCGTCGGTCTGTGCACCGTCGAAAGCTACATCGGCGGAGAATTTTTCGAACCCAACTTCCTCGATACGTCCGACCCTGTTCTGCGCCAGTGGTTCCCCAACATGAAGTCACCGGTGGGTGGCGTCGGTTTCGAGACCGTCGCGGTGACCTCGAAGCAGTGGCACGAGCGTGCGAGCGCAGTCGGGGGCGAGAAGGATCTGCCACTGCTCGGCCTGTTCAAGGAGCGTGCAGACGGCGCAGGGCATTCGTTCGGTACCACCGCGGTCCGTAAGTACGTCGAACTCACCGAGGAGAAGATCGCGTTCGACAGTCCCTCCGGAACAGAACAATTCGAGGCTCTACGTCTACTGCCGCTCGGACGGCTCGACGACGCCTTCCGCCTCGACGCCGGGGCATACCGGGCGACGAGCTTCGACCGGTTGACCACCGAGCAGATCGACGACTTCGACATCACCGCCGGGTACCGGGACTTTTCCACTGTCATGGCTGCGGAACGATCGCGTCGTCCCGCCGCGTTGCGCGATGTCATCTCCGTGCCCGGTGATGTCACATTTGCGGTGACGACAGCCGAGTTCACCGACCAGATCAGCCGATTCTCGGTGCGCGGCAATAAGACGATCGTGATGCGTGGAATCCGGTGTGAATCTGCCGCGGACGGCCGGTACACACTTAGCCTGGACGGTCCACTGGCCGACGACACCGCTCGGGTGGTAGCACTCGGCGATGCTCTTTCCGTCGCCTTTGCCGACGACGTCACCATCGAGGCCACCGACCCGGATCTGGTGCTGAATGCAACCGGTATTGCGGCAGAGTTCCTGTCCAAGCTGAGGGTCGCACCGGCAGGTGTACCTCTCTCCGAGGTACAGAGTGCAAGCGACATCACCCCGAAGTTGGCGTCGGGTGCCATGAGCCATGGCGCGCTGAACGCTCCGGCGCACGAAGCCGTCGCGCACGGCACGAACATGGTCGGTGCGATGTCCAACAGCGGCGAAGGCGGCGAACACCTTTCGCGCTACGACACGATTCGTGCATCGCGCATCAAGCAGTTTGCATCCGGACGCTTCGGAATCTGGGCGGGCTACCTCGCCGATCCGATGCTCGAAGAGATCGAGATCAAACTCGGCCAAGGCGCAAAACCCGGTGAGGGCGGGCAGCTTCCGGCCGCCAAGGTCACCGTCGACATCGCTGCCGCCCGCGGCGGAACGCCCGGGGTCGAACTGGTTTCGCCGCCGCCTCACCACGACACGTACTCCATCGAGGACCTCGCTCAGCTCATCCACGACTGCAAGGCAGCTCGCATTCGGGTGATCGTGAAGTTGGTGTCCTCGGAAGGAATCGGCACCATCGCCGTCGGTGTCGCCAAGGCCGGCGCCGACGTCATCAACGTCGCCGGAAATACCGGTGGCACCGGCGCAGCTTCGGTGACCAGCCTCAAATACGCGGGTCGTGCGGCCGAGGTCGGTATCGCGGAGGTCCATCAAGCTCTGTGTGCCAACGGCCTTCGCCAGAAAGTCGTTCTGCGATGCTCGGGCGCGCATCAGACCGGCAGCGACATCATCACTTCCGCCCTACTCGGCGCAGACAGCTTCGAGTTCGGTACGTCGGCGCTGATGATGATGGGCTGTGTCATGGCCAAGAACTGCAACACTAAGTGCCCCGCCGGTCTGACCACCAACCCGGAACTGTTCGACGGCGATCCCCGCGCGATGGCGCAGTACCTTCTCAACATCGCTCACGAAACTCGGGAACTGCTCGCGAATCTGGGAATGCGGTCCCTTCAGGAAGCGCGGGGTCGAACGGATCTCCTGCATCTGCTCGATCACCCGTCTATTGTCGGCAATCTGAAGCTGGACGCGATGTTCGAGTCCGCCCCGGACATCACCATCGACAATCCTGTGTACCTCGAACGTGAGTACGCGCTCGACGCGAAGATCATGGACGAGGTTCGTACGGTGTTCTTCAACCGTGGCGAGGCCTCGGTCGCCGTGTCCGGACCTGAATTCGCCGAAGGTGCACTGCACCTGGGTAACCGGAACAAGAGCGTCGGTGGTCAGTTGGCGATCGACCTCGAACGTGAACTCAACTACGGAGCGGCCGGGCTTCTCGCTCCGGGAGTACTGACCGACGAGCGCGGGCGACGGTATCTGGCGCCGGGCAGCGTGCGCGTCCTGACGACCGGATCTGCGGGCCTGTCGTTCGGCGCATTCTGCAACGACGGCATGCACCTGGAACACACCGGGACATGTAACGACGGCGTAGGAAAGAGCATGAGCGGCGGCGTGATTGCCGTGCGCAGCCCAGGCGGCGGCTCCAGTGACGCCGGTGGAAACGTGTTGATCGGCAACTTCGCACTCTTCGGCGCCACCGGTGGACGAGTGTTCGTCGAAGGTGAAGCAGGCGATCGCTTCGCAGTTCGTAACTCCGGCGCCAGTGCTGTCGTAGAAGGTGTCGGAGACTTCGCCGGCGAGTACATGACCAACGGTGCTGTCGTGAATCTCGGCGAGTTCGGCAAGGGTGTCGGCAACGGCATGAGCGGCGGGTTCTTCTACCAGTACGACCCTCGCGGCGAACTGGCACTGCGAGCAAGTACCGATTCCGTACTGCTGGGTTCGATCACCGCTGCGACCGATCCTCTGGCCGCCGTCCACAACCACGCGGTACAACTCCTGCTCGAACTGCATGTGGAAGCAACGGGATCCGCGCTCGGAACCCGACTACTCGAGAACTGGGAAGTCGAACAGCACTCGTTCGTCTACGCCATGCCCAAGGCATTGATGCTTTACCAGGACAGCGATGCAATCCTGGCTGCGAAGTCGCACAAAGAGCTTCTCGAAGAATTGGCGTCCGCCATCGCAGCACGTCAGGTCCGCACCTTCAAACTCGCAGTGCGCGACGGGCGCCCCGCACTGAACGGAGCAGTCCCTGCCTACGGCGAGACCGATACGGCGACGATGTATGCGCTGCTCAGTGAGTACACCGTGCTTCACTTCGCGCAACAACTCGCCACCGCCCGCACGCCGGGTGCGTCCGGACCCGACGATCCAGCAGTGCAGAAAGCGGCCCGAAACCTGGTGCTGACCGAGGACTTCGCCCTCGTCCAGCACTTGGTCAAGTACTCGAAAGAGATTCTGGCCGACTACGACGACGAACAGTTGGCTGCGCTGATTGCAGCCAAGCGGGTCGACGACTACAAGCAGGCGCTGAGCCTACGCAACGTGTTGGCCATGGACAGCCCGGCGACGTACGGGTGGATTCTGTTTCAAGACAACAAGAATCGGGACAAGCTCGGATCACTGCCGAACTTCGACGAACTGTTCGCTTCGCGCACGATCCCCGACCTGGTGTCCTGACCTCCTCCCCCGAAAGTAGGTGAGCTTCAAATCATGGAAATCCCGTACATCCCCGAATACGCACCGTTCACCGGCGACCAGCGCGCGTGGCTTTCCGGATTCCTGGCCGGTCTACACTCGCGAACTGTCATGTCCGGTCAAACCGGTACTGCAACAGCGACAGTGGAGAGAGCTGCCGGCGCAGCCGTGCACATCCTTTACGGAAGTCAGACCGGCAACGCGGAGTCCTTGGCTGAAGACGCAGCCGCAGCTGCTCGTGCCCACGGTCTCGAACCACTTGTCGCGGGTCTGGACACCGTGGATATCAATGCACTTTCCGCCATGCGCCGGGTGCTCGTCATCACCTCCACCTACGGCGAGGGCGAGATGCCTGACAACGCGCAGTTGTTCTGGGATGCAGTCGAATCCGAGAGTGCGCCCCGGCTGGAGGGTCTCTACTTCGGAGTACTCGCACTCGGTGACACCAGCTACGACGGGTACTGCCAGTCGGGAAAGAACATCGACGCCCGCTTCGAAGCGCTCGGTGGGACCCGGGTGGTCGACCGCACCGATTGCGACGTCGACTACGAGGATCCGGCGGCCGAGTGGATCGTTCGGGCCGTCACTGCGGTGGCCGGTGTCGACGGTGATGCGGGGGCCGCTGCCTCGCCGGTTGCGCCCGCTCACACGAAGACCAAGTCGCAGTGGACTCGCAAGAACCCCTATCCTGCAACCGTCCTCGCCAACCGGCTGTTGTCCGGCGAGGACTCAGCCAAGGAAGTCCGCCACTTCACCTTTGCGCTCGGCGAGGACGGTCTGGACTACGAGGCCGGAGATGGATTGGGCATCCGCCCGATCAACGACCCCGCCCTCGTCGAGGCGATCATCCATCAGCTCGGTGTCAGCGGCGATTACGTGGTTACCGCGAAAGACGGCTCGTCCGCACCGTTGGACCAGGTGTTGACCAGCGACTACGAGATCTCCATTCCCTCGCGCGATTTGATCGAAGACATCGCCCGACGCAGCGGCGACGCCGAACTGCAGCATATTCTCGACACGGAAGATCGGGAAGCGCTCGATGCGTGGCTGTGGGGCAAGGACGTTCTCGATCTCCTCCAGTTGGACAACAGCATTCGCCTGAATCCCGAGGATCTGCTTACACTTCTTCGCCCGCTGCAACATCGGGTCTATTCGATCTCCTCCAGCCCGCTGGCCCACGACGGCACCGTCCATCTGACGGTAGCGAGTGTGCGCTACCGCTCGGGCGAGCGGGACCGCGGCGGCGTCTGCTCGACGTACCTGGCGGACCGCGTCGGCGAGGGCGATCGGGTCGGAGTTTTTGTCTCCAAGAACAATTCGTTCCGCCTACCCGCCGATGACGCTGTTCCCGTCGTGATGATCGGCCCCGGAACCGGCATCGCACCCTTCCGCGCGTTCCTGCACGAGCGTCGCGCGCGCAACGCGTCGGGGCAGAATTGGCTCTTCTTCGGCGATCAGCATCAGTCGAGCGACTTCATCTACGAAGACGAGTTGAACGGGCTGACCCGTGACGGTGTCCTGACTCGCCTCGATCTGGCCTTCTCGCGCGATCAGTCCGAGAAGATCTACGTCCAGACTCGTATGCGCGAGCAGGGCCGAGACTTGTTCGACTGGCTCGAAAACGGTGCGCACGTGTACGTCTGCGGCGACGCCACTCGGATGGCAAAGGACGTCGACGACGCATTGCACGAGGTCGTCGCCGAGCACGGTGGGTTGGATGCGGACGCCGCCGAGGATTACGTCAACAACCTCAAACGATCGAAGCGGTACCTAAGGGATGTCTACTGAGATGTGCCCGCACCGTGGCGAATGTCGTTGCGCAGCTTTGGCACGCATGTCGGACCTGGACGCACTGCTTGCGCGTCCGGGGTTCCGTGGTGGACTGATCGACACCGCACCTGACGTAGTCGGCAAAATGTTGCCGCTCTTGGACGACACGGTAGCAATCACCGTCGCAGGCCCGGTGGCTGTCAACGACTCGGGCAAGTACTCCGTTCCGACAGTTCCCGGCGATCCGTTGGTCTGCGCGCCCGGGCTCGTCTCTCTACGTTTGAACGTTGCCTCCCTCGGCTCGGTGGTGACCACTGAAGCAGAGGAGCACATACCGCCGACGCTCCGCATGTTCGACATCCACGGATCAAGTTCACACACCACGTATTTGACCCGGCCTCGGATCGTCTCGCCTTCGAAGCGATGCGAACTGCGCCGAGCACTGCGAGGGAAACAAGCACTCCCATCCAGACATCGAATACGCCCGCATTCTGGGCCGAAGCCGATCAGCTGACACAGCTCGACTTCATCCTCGCGGACGGCGGCAGCGAACGTCGTAGCGGCCTGGTCGCTCTGGGCGCCCTCGGTTACCGGCGAGTTGATCCTCACCTCATGGCTGCCGGGATGGAGCACCTGTCCTACCACCAACTGCCCGTCACGACCGTCGTCGCCGGGAACGGATGCCTGCAGATCCACCGTGGTGACCTCGACGCCGCAGCCATGTTCGGGGGGACGCTGACTTTGGCGTCCGACACCTGCCGGACGATGATCGACCTGAATGGTGTCTCGGAGTGCTGGCTGACCCTCACCCACGGCGTTCACGGCCTGACCAGCTCGATCGAGATGTACGACTTCCGCCGCAAATGCGTGGCAGTCTTCACCCAAACGGGTCCAACCGAACCCGCAGTCATGGGCGTGTGGGAAGACGTCATGAGTTCCATCTCGGCCGCATCCTGACACCGACAGATGCTGGGCGAGTGTAAGAAATCGGCGTACGGCGATAACCACATGGAGCCATCGACCCTTAACCTTAGGTCTCGGTCATTTGTCGTGCCTGCACCCTGACGCTGATTCAAGGAGTTATCCATGCCCCGCCCTCTCGTCGAACCGTCGCTGGTCCCGGCCTTGCGCCCGGCGCTGCCTGCATTGGCTGCCGGGGTCGTCGCGGCCGCAGCGTCGGGGGTCGCGATGCTCGGGGCGCTCTGGTGCGTCGTGCAACTCATCGGTGAACCGTCGATGAGCTGGGCCGGGTGGGCATGTGGGCTGTGGCTCACCGGGGTAACGCTCGCTGCCACGTCGTCGTGGCTCTCGCATCACGCCGAGTCACTCTTCGAGGCCAGGCTTCGACGCCAGCTCGCAGCCCACCTCGTTCGCCTACCGGCAAGCACGCTGTCCCGCTACAGCGGAGACGCACTGCGGAGGCTCGTTTCGGACGACATCTCGGCGCTGCACCATATGACTGCGCACCTACCGGCCGAGTTCGCCACACTCATCGTGGTCCCCGCGGTCACGATCGCGGCGTTGGTTGCCTCAGCCGGCCCCGTGGCGCTTCTCGCTCTGGCTCCCGGCATCGTGGCAGCTCTGTTCTACCTGGTCGTGATCCCCCGAATGGCCGCTCGGCACAGCGCCGAAAGTGCAGATGTCATGGGCGACATCGTGACTGCCGTGGACGACTATGCCCGCGGCATCCGCGTCTGCCGGATCTACGGCGCGCAGACCGGCGCTGCCGCCGACTATGCAGAATCGACAGCACGGTTCACCCGGGGAATGCAGGAGCGCGTTCGACTCGTGGCTACCCCTGCGGCCGTCGCCGTTGCCCTCATGCAGGCGACGGCGACGTTCGCGATCGCCTATGCCGTCGGATTCCACTGGGATGCAACGACGTTGGCCGCCACCATTCTCTTCAGCCTCGCAATCGTGACACCGGCCCTGCGGCTCGGGCACGGCCTCGACTACGTCGCTGCTGGACGCTCTGCTGCGGGCCGGCTCGCCGCTGCCCTGGACGAACCCACCCTCCCTGCCGGTGAAGCGCCAACCGTTCCGGCCTCGAGTCCCTCCGATCGACTGGAGATCGTCAACCTGACTGTCACGATCGCGGACCGCAGAGTCGTCGACGACGTCACGCATGCATTCCGCCCAGCCACGATCACTGCGATCACGGGACCGAGTGGAGCAGGCAAGACGACGCTCCTGAAAGCATTGGCCGGCTTCGAGATCCCGGAACTGGGTACCGTCCGCTACGCAGGTCGTAGCATCACCGCGATCGACGAGAACCTGCGGCCACAGTCCCTTCTGCTCACACCCCAGGGCGCAGACGTGTTACCTGCCACGGTGCGCGAGAACATCGCGCTGGCCGCCCCCGATGCAACGGACGCGGAATACACCGCCGCACTACGCCGGGCACAGATCGACGTCAGCCTCGACGCCCACGCAGCTTCACTCTCCGGCGGAGAACGTCAGCGAGTCGGGATCGCTCGGGTGTTCCTCTCGCCCGCAGCAGTACTGCTGCTCGACGAGCCGACCAGTGCACTCGACGATCGGACAGCGGCAGAACTGCTGAAAGAACTGCGGCACCTCGCGCACGACGAAGGAAAGACGGTCGTGATCGTCACCCACGACCCCGCTCTTGCAAACGATGCCGACGATCGACTCGACCTCGGCGGTCGAAACCTGAACGAGGCTGCCTCGCACAATGCAGCCCTGACTGGAGCCGAATAATGAACAGCGCCAATGCAGCCCGACGACGCTTGATCACCATCGGACTCGGTTGGGTGTCCGTTGCTGTCCTCGAGGCGATCGCGTACACCACCCTCGCGCTCTCGATCGCTGATCACCGGTCGCCGGTTCTCGTCCTGGCCACGGCCACCATCGCTCTCTTCGTGACCGTCCTGGTCTCGCGGGGCGGTTACTTCACCGGGGCTCGACTCGTGGGCGATCTCTACGACGCTCTCGGCGACGCCTTCGCCCGTGCGAAACTGTCCTGGTTCACCGACGACAACCGGGCACTGCTCGCCACCGTCGCCGGGCGCGGAATCCCGTCGCTGATGAGTGTTCCCGCGCACCAACTTCAGACCTTCCTGGTTGCACCGCTGATCCCGCTGCTCCTGCTTCCTGGGATCGCGGTCGTCGCGGGGCCAGGCGTCATGCTGCTCGTCGGTGGACTGCTCGCCGTGTCGCTCGTCGCTCAGACGCTGGCCCAACGTGCGCTCAGCCGAGCGGACGAGCGCCGACACGAAGCCGAGCTCGCAGCAACTCAGTCGACACTCGAGCTCACCGACCACCTCGAATTACTGCGCACAGCAGCCGGTCCCACACGTTCCGTCGAACGAATCGAGCGAAGCTGGCGGAATCAGGAAGCCGCGCTTGCACGGACAAATCTCGCCGCGGCACCAGCGACATTCATCTCGGCGATCGCCACCATTGTGCCGCTGGCAGGTGCAGTGATTTTCCTCGCCGCCACCGGATTCGACGATCCCGCAGCCGCTCTCGCGCTTGTCATCCTCACCGCCCGCGCCGCTGCGCCGCTCGACGAACTCGCCCTGGCCGGAATCGGAGTCAACGAGCTGCGCGCAACGGTTCGCGACTACCGCACAGCGACTTCGGCTCCCGCACTGGCCGAGCCCGCACCCTGGGACGCCGCGCGCCCTGTTGGAACGGACATCGAGGTCGCCGGGGTAGATCACGCTCCGGTTCTGCGTGGCATCACCGCGGAGATCCCCGCGGGTGAGCGAGTTCTCGTCGCAGGACGCTCGGGTACGGGGAAGAGCACACTTCTCGGGCTGCTCATGCGCTTCGACGATCCGGACCAAGGCAGCGTCACTCTGGGCGGAGTTTCACTGCGCGACTTGCCCTACGACGACCTGGCGGCACACATCGGCTACGTGCCGCAGGACCCACTCGTGTTCTCGGGCACCCTCGGGGAGAACATCGGACTTGGAAGACCGGGCGCTACCGAAACCGAGATCGAGGACGCCGCCAGGCGCGCTGCCCTCGGCGCCGTTCTCGACCGCTCGACGCTCGGCATTCATCAGGACATCGGACACCAGGGTGCCGCTCTCTCCGGTGGCGAACGTCAGCGGGTGGCGATCGCTCGCGCCTTCCTCAAAGACGCTCCCGTCCTGGTTCTCGACGAAGCCACCTCGGCCCTCGACGAGGCCACCGAGCGCCGTATCGCCGGCGCCGTGCGGGAATTGGCGGCCACCGTCTTCGTCGTCACCCACCGTGACCCCGCCATCTGGGAGCCCACCCGCACGATCACCCTCTGACATCGCTTGTCTTACACGCGTGGATACATTGCCGGTCCCGTCGCACCCAGGTGATGACCGCAGTCGGCGATTTCAGCTCAGCCGCTCGATGATGGTGACGTTCGCGGTCCCACCACCCTCACACATGGTTTGGAGTCCGTACCGTCCATCAATGCGGTCCAACTCGTGCAACATCGTGGCGAACAACTTGGTGCCAGTGGCCCCAAGAGGGTGGCCCAGTGCGATTCCACCACCGTTGGGATTGACCCGGGAGGGATCTGCACCCGTCTCGATCAACCAGCTCAGAACTACCGAAGCGAATGCCTCGTTCATTTCTACGGTATCCATCTGGCCGATCGCCATGCCGGATTTCGCCAGTGCATACTTCGTCGCGGGTATCGGCGCCGAGAGCTGCAGCATCGGATCGTCGCCGCGCACGCTCATATGATGAATGCGCGCACGTGGCTTCAATCCATGAACCTCGAGCGCCTTCTCGGAGACGATCAGGGCCGCTGATGCGCCGTCACAGATCTGCGAAGCCACAGCAGCCGTCAGCAACGAGCCATCCCTCAATGCGGGCAGTGCAGCCATCTGCTCCATGGATGTCTCTCGTGGGCATTCGTCAACGACGCATTGGCCCAATGACACTGTCTCACGCTCGAATCGGCCGTCTGTGATGGCAGCACGGGCACGCTGATGCGATTGCAGTGCCCACTCCTCCATGTCTTCACGGCTGATACCCCATTTCTTGGCAATCAGGTCGGCGCCGACGAACTGTGAGATTTCGGCCTCGCCGAATCGTGCTGCCCACCCCCGGGACTTGCTGAAGGGCGTGTCGAATCCGTACTCGTTGCCGGCACACATTGCCGCCGAGATAGGAATCGAGGACATGTTCTGCACACCGCCGACAAGCACCACATCTTGGGTCCCGCTCATGACCGCTTGCGCTGCGAAGTGGACGGCTTGCTGTGAAGATCCGCATTGTCTGTCGACTGTCGTTCCTGGGATGTCCAACGGTAGGCCTGCTGAAAGCCAGGCGGTGCGGGCAATGTTGCCCGATTGCGGCCCGATAGCGTCGACACAACCGAAGATCACATCGTCGACGGCCATCGGGTCCAGTCGAGTGCGGTCGAGAATCGATGTGATCACGTGGGCCCCCATGTCCGCTGGGTGCTCTCCTGCGAGCGAGCCGTGCCGTTTACCCACCGGAGTGCGGAGCGCATCGACGACATAAGCCTGAGGTGCAACCATACGAACTCCTTCGAAATCGAGCTTTGTCGGGCTTTCGATGTCGCACACACTCTAGCGATCAAGCATTTGTTTGGTAGATGAAACGTGATTTCGAGACCCGCAGCCACCACCACAGGATTGGTCTCCGCACTTCTATCCAACGAAATCCACTGCTGTCGCAATCATTCGACAGTTCGAGGCTCGACCCCCCAAACGCGGCTTGGCTGCCCACGCCGCAGACCCCTCACGCCAGCGTGAAACGGCGAAAGATGCGAGAACAGCTGCGGGAGTGCATCTTCGAGCGGAACGAGCGCATCATCCATATCCATTGCCTTCCCTGAGAAATCGTTCAGCCCGCCTTGCGAACAACACCAGCTTTGTCGAGCTACACCGCAAGCCGGCTGGCCGATGGCTGGAAAGTTAGTACTTTCGTTGGAGCCCAGCACGATTGGGCTATTCACCGCCCAATACAGGCTTCGTATACCGATACGCGTTGCAGGACAACGATTCTACAAACGGTCACGCACTCAGCGATTCATGAACCGCTGCTGGCTCGAAAACTGGATCCCCTTGCGGTAATTGCGCTCCGGGTAGAGCATGGGCACCACACCGTCTTCGATTACCGGAGGTTACCGTGACGAATCTCGTACGCCGACTATCTGCCTGCGTATCCATAGTGGCCGTTTCGGTTCTCGCGCCCGCAGCCGTTGCCTCCGCTGCGGTCACCGTTCCGTTCCAAATCAACCCGGCGCCGTTCGGGAACCCAAACGGCAGCTTCGACGCACCCCCTGTCCACTGTGTGGCGGTAGTCGGCGAACAACCTGGCACGGTGACGATCACCGGCGCCAAAGACGAGCGGTGGGGTTGCATGCTTTCGACGGAAGTGCGCTGGATGAACCTCTCGACAGGAGCCTCCGGCTCCGGTCGGCTTTCTGGCGACAACCAAGGAACCCCGGGAGAGGCAACCCTGCAGACTGGAGCCGGGCAAGTTGCCGTCGCCATATTGCCTGCCGCCGGACCTGTCACCCCGGGTTTCGCAACCTTCTTCGTCCCATAGGCAACCCTCAAACCCGGGACACCTGCTGTACGAACGACCCGTCGCCACACAATCGTGTGGCGACGGGTGAGGGCTTTCCGTTCTCCAGTTGTACGCCTACAGCTTCGCGCTGATGAGCGGCACGATATGTTCAGCCGCCCACATCGTTCCGATCGGGCCACCGCTCGTGATTGCCCACAGAACGTCGCCACCGTCGGCGGTGCGAGGAGGCAGAGCGACCCAACGACCGGAGGACACCGCTCCCAGCGCTTGGAAGAGCTTCCCGCCGGTCAGCTTGTCGAAATCCTCCTCGCTGCCGGCGGCACTGCGGCCGATCAGCAGGAAGTCCGCATCGATGTTCTCGAGAAGTTCCTCGCCGACAGTGCTTTGGGTGACGAACTCCTGTGCACGCGGGTTCTCGGCAAAACCGAGCTCGCCCAAGAAAGTTGCCGGAGCCGAATCGGGCGCTGAAAGGTACTGCAGCCCATTGCCGGTTCCGTAGAAGATCGCCCAGGTTGCGGTCAGGCCAGTGAGTTCAGGGTTCTCCTGACGCACCTTCGCAAAATACCGATCATGGTCCGCCACGATCATTTCGGCTGCCTTCGAGAGGTCGAGTGTCTCGCCGAGTACGCGGATCGATTCCTTCCACGGCACGAGCATCCGCGACTTCGTGTCGGGGCTCGTCACCACCGGTGCGATGGAGGACAAACGTTCGTAGTAATCGCCCATCGACAAACCACCCAGGCCGTCGGCCCAGCCGACGGCGACGATGAGGTCAGGTTCGCTCGCGGCGATCGCTTCGACGGGAAGTGTGCCGCCCATCGCGAACTCGAAGGTGTCGAGATCCTCTGCGCCGTAAGGCAGCAAGTACGACTGGGAAGCCGACTCCTTGACCATCGACGAGGAGAGAACGGGTTTGACGCCGAGCGCGAGGAGCATTTCCGTGTCGACGGCATTGGGGACGATTGCGGCAACCCGCTCCGGGCGCTTCTCGAGAATACTTGTACCATATGGCGATTCCAGGGTCAGCGGGTAAGTAGTCGTTCCTTCCGCAGCGGGAAGGGCGTTCCCCTCCGAACCGGGAGTGGACGCCGTTTTCGAGTTTTCGGCCGAGGCCGAGCACCCGGTTACGAGGAGCGCTGCGGCGAGCACGGCCCCGATCAGTCCGGTGATCCGTGATCGTCTGGTGCGCAGGACTGTCATTTCTGCCTTTCGGTGTTATCGAACACTTTCGGTGTTGCTGCGGTGAAGGTGTTGAGTGAGCGATGGAGCCAGGTCAGGAATCTGCACGCACGGCCCCGCCGCGTTTCCAGTAGCCGGTGAAATCGATGTCGGTCTTCGCAATTCCTCGATCACGAATCAAATGACGCCGAAGCGAGCGAATCGTCGCCTGTTCGCCTGCAAGCCAAGCGAATACGCGTCCGTCAGGCCATTCGACTGCACTGACCGCGTCGAGCAACAAAGAATTAGTGCCGGGCTCCGCCCCCTCGCGTGGCAACCACGTGACACTCACCCCGGGCAACTCGCGCACCGATTGAATGTGAGCCGAGTCCGCAATTTCGACGAACACATGCCCCCTGGCATCGGCAGGCAATTCCTCGAGCAGACGTGCGATCGCAGGTAGCGCCGTCTCGTCACCGACGACGAGCAGATACTCGCAATCTTCCGGGAGTCCCTGCGATACAGAGGGACCCGCGATGTGCATTCGGTCGCCCGGGCCGGCGTCGCGCGCCCAGGTGGTAGCAACTCCACCGCCGTGAACGACGAAATCGACGTCGAGTTCACTTGTTCGCGGATCGTAACGGCGCACGGTGTACGCGCGGGCAAGTGGACGGCGTCCCGCTGCGAAAGTCACAGTGCCGTCGACTATCACCGGCAAGACCGGATCGGTTTCGCCAGGATAGGCGAACAACAATCGGAGGTCGTCGTCGAAGCCGGTGCTGACGAAGGCGGGCTCGGCAAAGCCGTCGGCGTTTGTGAAGGTGTCGAGCTGCGCTCCGGTGAGCGTCACTCTCCGCATGCCCGGCGTCACGTCTGTCACCCGACGTACCTCGAGTTCACGCAAGGTGACTGAGTACGCCGTTGTCGGACGGGTGTTTCGGGGCACGGAAAGACTCCTCGGAAGCGCACAGACGGGGGGGTTCGACCCACGCTCGATCACGGCGGAAGGGCCATTGAATAAAGCTAGCCTCCCCTAATCGGCTACGGTTATCCGTGCGTGCCGACTTCTTACACTCATCGGTGGCTGCGTGAGAAAGCATCTGAATCGGGAGGGCATACGTGGGACCACGGTTGGTGTTCTCCGCGGGCGAAGTCCCCGAGATCCCCGCGTCCCGACTCTCCTTGATCGCGAATGCACGTGAGCCACTGCTCTTCTGGGTACACACCGGACACGCGGAACTACAGATTGGCGACCGCACCCGCAGCGTGACCGCTGGGGCGGCAACCTGGGTGCCCGCGGGAATCGCCTACAGCATCCGAGTCGACCCGGGAGCGGTCGCGTTTCCCATTCCGATGCCCGCTGCCGACCTGCCGCCCACGTTGAACCGGATCATCGATTTCGAGATCCCGGCAGCCTGGCAGGACTGGCTCGTCCACCAGTTCGCGCACAACTTGGGATTTCTGCGCGGTGGGGCGACTGTGGGGGCCGGACTACTCGAGCTTGTCGCGGGGGCCCATTCCAACGACGCCGACGCTTCGGTGTCGTACGCCCCACCGAATTTGCCACGCTCGGCCGAGACCCTCGAGATCGCTCGCACGCTTCTACGGACGCCAGCCGACGACACGGAGCTTTCCCAGTTCGCCCGGCAACTCAAGATCGGCGTCCGCACCCTGCAGCGCCGATTCACGGAGGAGACGGGGTTGCCTTTCGCGCGTTGGCGCACCTCGGCCCGGATCGCGGCAGCAATCGCATACCTGAACTCCGGCCGCGAAATCGGATGGACGGGTGGGCAGGTCGGATTCGCGACGCCCGCGGGATTCACCCGTGCCTTCCGTGAACACACCGGTGTGACACCCAGTGACTACACACGTGCAAACCAAGGCTCAGCGCCGATCCATGAGAACGAGACCTTGGCACAGAGCGTCGCACTCTTGTCCGAGGAAGGCGCCCACTCAGGCTCGGCGCCGATACCGCCGACGATTCCCGCAAGCGGAACGTGGGCCAGGGTCAACAACTTTCACGTCATCGTCTGGATCTACCGAGGCTCCGCCCGGGTCACTTTCGGCGACCGAACCTGGAATCTGAGGCGGGGCGACGCGATGTGGCTTCCCGCGGGAGTACGCAACAGCGTCGAGATCGCGGAGGGTTCGCTTCTACTTCCGCTCGGATCCCAGCCTGGCGACTCTCCCGTCACTGCACCGCCGCCACGAGTGCTGCACTTCGCGCGCGAAGCGGAGGCGTATCTGTTAAACACGGTCGTTGCGAATTACACCCTTCTGCGCCCCGAAATCCATGACCCAGCGAGGATCTCGAGGCTGATCCGAAACAGCGCGGCGACGCGGACACCCGGCGGCCGAACCGATCCTGTCGAAACGATCCTTACCGCACTCCGCGCGGACCCCACCGATTCGCGCACGCTGCCGGAGTGGAGCGCTCGACTCGGCGTCGACGAGGGCCTGCTCCACAAACGCTTCGTAGCGGCCACCGGCCAGAGCTTCCCGCGCTGGCGCGGTCAGTTGCGGATGACCCTCGCCCGCGCTTATCTCGAGGAGGGCTTCTCGGCCGGAGAGACCGCCCGTCGACTCGGCTACGCGCACGCGTCCGGATTCACCAAGGTCTTCATCGGTGCCCACGGCATGTCGCCCCGGGACTACCAGCGCCGTGGATGGCGGGGAACGGTCGAAGGACTCATCGACTCGTGACCTTCCGACGGATGAGTCCTTCGATCCGTCGTGTCGCCCGCCGAAACGGTCTCGAACTGGCACTACTTCCTTGACTAAATTTTCAGTCAAGGTTTACGCTCCATGCAAGCAGGACGCGGACCGGGCGCGCACGCACACAGCACAAGGAGTCACCGAAATGCAAAGACGTCGGTTCATTCAGGCAGGCGCCGCTGCGCTCAGTGGCCTCTTTTTGGCAGGTTGCGGCGATTCCGACTCAGCCTCGCGCGGGAGCGATGGCAGCAACGATCTTCGCGAGTGGGTGATGCCTGAAGAGGGGGATCCGCACAAGCGCACCTGGATGGCGTTCGGTGCCAGCGAAGCGATCTGGGGAGCAGCCCTCCTGCCCGAGGTCCAGCGCAACCTCGCGACGATCGCGCAGACCATCGCGCAGTTCGAGCCCGTCTCGATGCTTGTTCGTTCCGAGCAACTGGACTTGGCTCGCTCCCTCGTCGGCCCATCGGTCGAACTGATCGCCGCGCCTCTCGACGATCTCTGGATGCGCGACACCGGCCCTGTATTCGTGAAAGGCAACGGGACCAAAGCGGGTATCGATTTCAACTTCAACGGCTGGGGCGAGAAGCAGGATTTTGATCAGGACGGCCAGGTCGCAGCCTTCGTTGCCGCCCGTGCGGGAGTCGAATCATTGCCTACCGACCTGATCCTCGAAGGCGGCGGCATCGAGGTCGACGGCGAAGGCACAGCCATCATCACCGAAAGCTGTGTACTCAACAACAACCGCAACCCGGGATGGTCGAAGTCGGACGTCGAGGCCGAACTCGGCCCCCTGCTCGGTCTCGACAAGATCATCTGGCTACCGGGAATCGCCGGCAAGGACATCACGGACGGCCACACGGACTTCTACGCCCGTTTCGCACGCCCAGGTGTCGTGGTCGCAGGCCTCGACACAGACCCGGAGTCGTTCGACCACGACGTGACCGCACGTCACCTCGAGATTCTCCAGAACGCGACCGACGCACAGGGACGGAAGCTGGAAGTGGTGGTCCTCGAGGCGCCGGTCGCGATCAGGCCCGACTTCGAATCGGACGATTTCGCAGCCGGATATATCAACTTCTACGTATGCAATGGGGCGGTCATCGCACCCGAGTTCGGTGACCCCGAGGCCGACCAGGCCGCCAGAAGTGAATTGGAGCGCCTCTTCCCCGACCGCCGTGTCGTGCAGATCAACATCGACGCCATCGCCGCGGGTGGTGGCGGCATTCACTGCACCACCCAGCAGGAACCCGCGGACTAGAAACCTGTCCCGACCACCCTCGTAGAATTCGGACTCGTGTCGAACCGCCAAACGCAAATCTTGGAAGCAGCAGTCCGCGTCATTGCCCAACACGGCGTACGCGGGCTGAGGGTGGAGACGCTCGCTGCCGAGGCCGGAGTGTCGACGGCACTCATCTACTACCACTTCCAGAACCGTGCAGGTGTGCTGCGCCGGGCCCTCGATCACATCAACGATCGCGCCGCGCTGTACACCGAAAGTGCCTTCACGGAGACAGACCCTCGTGCGCAGCTCGAGCAGATGCTCCTGCTGGAGTTTCAGAATGCCCCGAAGATTCGAGAGAACAGCATCGCCTGGGGTGAACTCCGAGCAAGCGCAGTCTTCGCCGACGAACTGCGCGAACCGCTACGCACCACGACGCAAGAGTGGGCAGACGACGTCGAATCTTTGATCCGCCAAGCGCAGGACGCCGGACTCGCTGACCCGAAGGCAAGCCCGGCCGACGCCGCCGAGCGACTCACCGCCCTGGTCGAGGGTTTGAGTGAGCGCTGGCTGAGCGGCTCGATCCCCATCGAACGAGCCAGAGAACTGCTGACCGGCGCGATCAGTGTGGAGATCGATCCGAGCTAGCCTCTACCGCTCGCCGACGCCCTTCGATTCCGGAGACAGAGCCGGGAACCAGATGTCGGTCAGAACTTCGGCGGCCTGAATCCGCGTCACATCGATTGTCCCCTGCACGGCCCAGCGTGTGAAGAATCGCTCCAACTGACTCACGAGCAGTTCGACGCGCAACCGTGCCTCGTCGTGCTGTTCCTCCGGCCAACGGCCCAGGTACTTGGGCATGGCATTCGGTAGTTGGGTCATACCGTCTCGCGCTGTCTCGCGGAACTCCGGTTCGAGTGCCACGGCCTCGTCCCAGGCCGGCAGCAGGCGTTTGTTCTCGTCGAACCAGTCGAAGGCACGCTCCAGCCAAGCCGTGAATTCCACGCGAGAGTTCGTGTCGAGAACCCGATCGAGATCGATGTAGAAAGCGAACGCACTCGCCGCCATCCCGGCCGCGCCGATCGTCTTGAGCATCTCCACCTTGCTGGCGAAATGCACGTAGAACGTGGCTCGACTGCATCCGACGACCGAGGCGATGTCGTCGACCGTGACAGCCGCGTATCCCCGTTCCTCGAACAGAGTGCGTGCGGCGTCCACGAGTTTGGCCCGCGTCGCGCGTTTCTGCTCGTCGCGAAGTGTTCCCCGCCTGTTCTTCGGGCCGTCCGTAGTCGTGCTCACGTCGCCCACCTTGCTCGCATTTCAACCTCCTGGCAAATCACCGACTCGCCGTCACCAAAAAACATTGCGTCATTCATTGACACAACGTCAGCGAATGGCGCACTATGACTCAAGTCACTTCTCGGGCTTCGATTCTTCTTCTCGCACGCCCGAGACAGAACAGAAAGCGATGGCGAATGAGCCCCTCCCCCTTGCCGAGCGTGTGCATCATCGGCGCCGGGCCTACCGGAATCACGACGGCCAAGCGAATGAAGGAATTCGGAATACCCTTCGACTGCTACGAAGCGTCCGACGAGGTCGGCGGAAACTGGTACTACAAGAATCCCAACGGGATGTCGGCCTGCTACCAGAGCCTGCATATCGACACGTCGAAGTGGCGCTTGGCATTCGAGGACTTCCCGGTCTCCGCTGACCTTCCCGACTTCCCGCACCACTCCGAACTCTTCCAGTACTTCAAGGACTACGTCGAGCACTTCGGACTGCGTGAGTCGATCATCTTCAACACCAGTGTTGTTGCAGCAGAACGTGATACAGACGGGCTGTGGACCATCACGCGCTCGGACGGCGAAGTTCGCACCTACGACGTCCTGATGGTCTGCAACGGACATCATTGGGATCCCAACATCCCGGACTACCCAGGTGAGTTCGACGGGGTCCTCATGCACAGCCACAGCTACAACGACCCGTTCGACCCGGTCGACATGCGCGGCAAAAAGGTAGTCGTGGTCGGAATGGGCAACTCCGGCTTGGATATTGCCTCCGAACTGGGCCAGAGATACCTCGCCGACAAGCTCATCGTGTCGGCTCGCCGTGGAGTCTGGGTACTGCCGAAATATCTCGGCGGTGTACCCGGCGACAAACTGATCACCCCGCCCTGGATGCCGCGTGGTCTACGACTGTTCCTGAGTCGTCGATTCCTCGGCAAGAATCTGGGAACGATGGAAGGCTACGGTCTGCCGAAGCCGGACCACCGCCCCTTCGAGGCCCACCCGTCGGCCAGCGGCGAGTTCCTCGGACGCGCCGGGTCAGGCGACATAACCTTCAAGCCTGCCATCACCAAACTCGACGGAAAGCAGGTTCACTTCGCGGACGGCACCGCCGAGGACGTCGACGTGGTCATCTGCGCCACCGGCTACAACATCAGCTTCCCTTTCTTCAGCGATCCGAATCTGCTGCCGGACAAAGACAACCGATTCCCACTGTTCAAACGAATGATGAAGCCCGGCATCGACAACCTCTTCTTCATGGGACTGGCGCAGCCCATGCCGACACTCGTCAACTTCGCCGAGCAGCAGAGCAAGCTCGTCGCGGCCTACCTCACCGGTAAATACCAACTGCCGTCTGCGAACGAGATGCAGGAGATCACCAAGGCCGACGAGGCGTACTTCCTCGCCCCCTATTACAAGTCGCCGCGGCACACCATCCAGCTCGAGTTCGATCCCTACGTCCGCAACATGAACAAGGAAATCGCCAAGGGCACCAAGCGTGCTGCGGCCTCCGGAAACAAGCTACCTGTTGCCGCGCGTGCAGCAGCACACGAACTCGAGAAGGCGGATCGCGCATGAGTCTGGTGAACGGTCACTGCGACAACGAGTTCGACGCCGTCCGAGCGGCTTTCGAGGCTCAACTCGAATCCGGTGAAGAACTCGGCGGCTCCGTTGCCATCACCGTCGACGGAGAATCCGTGGTCGATCTCTGGGGCGGGTACGCCGACGAATCCCGTACCACTCCATGGGGCAGCGACACCATCGTCAACACGTTCTCCATCACCAAGACCATGACGGCCCTGTGTGCGCTCCTGCTGGTCGAACGCGGCCAATTGGACGTGTACCAGAAAGTTGCTCACTACTGGCCCGAATTTGCGGCAAACGGTAAGGAAGACATCGAAGTTCGCCACCTCCTGTCGCATACGTCTGGCGTCTCCGGTTGGGAGCGCCCGATCGAACTGACGGACATCTACGACCTCGAGGCGTCCACCGCTCGCCTCGCTACCCAGAAGCCTTGGTGGACCCCGGGTACGGCGTCGGGCTATCACGCGATCAACTACGGCCATCTCGTCGGTGAGGTCATTCGTCGCATCGACGGGCGAACTCTCGGCAGGTTCTTTGCCGAAGAGCTTTCCGGTCCACTGGGAGCCGACTTCCATATCGGCACGTCCGCAGAGCATTTCGGTCGAATCGCCACCATGGTTCCCCCGCCCGCGTTGGAGTTCGACCTGTCCACGCTCGACCAGGACAGCATCTTCATCAAGACCCTGACCTGCCCACTGCTCAACTACCCCGAGGTCAACACCGCACCCTGGCGGGAAGCCGAGATCGGCGCAGTCAACGGCCACGGCAACGCACGTTCTATCGCTCGGGTCCAATCCCTGATCTCGAACGGTGGTGTGCTCGACGGCCGGAAGCTGCTCTCGCAGAGCACCATCGACCTGATCTTCGAGATCCAAGCCGACGGTATCGATCTCGGGATCATGACACCACTCAAGTTCGGCATCGGCTACGGACTGCCACATCCGGTAACCGCGCCACTGATTCCCGACGGACGCACCTGCTGGTGGGCAGGTATCGGCGGCTCGATGCTGGTCAACGATCTGGACCGACGGATGACCTTCGCCTACGTCATGAACAAGATGGCACCGGGTCTGATCGGATCCGACCGCAGCAACGCGTACCTGAGCGCCGCATACAACTCCGAGGTCAGCGAGGTCAGCTCATGAAGGCAGCCCAGCTCATGGGGCCCGGGCTCCTGGAAATCAACGACGTGCCGGTCCCGGAGATCGGCCCGTCGGAACTACTGATTCGAGTTGGCGCAGCGGGAATCTGCCACTCCGATCTCCATCTCCTGCACTTTCCGTACAAGATGCGCGAAGAACCGCTGACTATCGGCCACGAAATTGCCGGAACGATCGAAGCCGTCGGGAGTGGCGTCGACGGCCGTTCCGTCGGAGAGCGTGGCGTCGTCTACCTCTGTTGGTCATGTGGACAGTGCCGAGAATGCATGAGCGGCAACGAGAATATGTGCCTCGCCGCTGGACGCACCGCGATGCCGCCCTGCCCCGGGCTTGGTCCCGAAGGCGGGATGGCCGAGTACGTCAAGATCCCGGCTCGCTCATTCGTACCCATCGGAGACCTCGACTTCCTGCAGGCCGCACCTCTCGCCGATGCGGCACTGACGAGCTACCACGCCATTCGCGGTGCCCGCGAACATCTCCAGCCCGGTGCCACCGCCGTCGTGATCGGCGTCGGCGGACTCGGTCACGTTGCAGTACAGATACTTCGCGCAATCAGTGCCGTGCGCATCATCGCCGTCGATGTCGGACAGGATCAACTCGATCTCGCCAAACGTTGCGGCGCCGACATCACGCTCGAATCGGGACCGGACACCGCGCAGCACATCCTCGACCTCACATCGGCCAGAGGCGCAGAAGTCATCTTCGACTTCGTCGGCATCGACGCAACTGCACAGATGTCCGTTCAAGCGGTTGCGCCGAACGGCGCGTATCGCATGGTAGGTCTCGGAGGCGGAAACCCCGGAATCACTGCCGAAGCTGCCGGCGGACCAGGCTGGCCGTGGGGCGCATCGATCCGGAAGTCGTACGGCGGCACCAGAAACGACCTCGCCGATTCCATCGCCCTGGCACAGGCCGGTCTGGTAACCGTAGAAGTAGCCCGCTTCGACCTCGCTGATGCCCGCGACGCACTCGACCGTCTCGAACACGGCAAGGTCACCGGACGCGCAGTGCTCGTACCCTAATCTTCGAAAGGCACTTCACGTGACTACTTCCGCTGATACACAAGCATTCATCGCGTCCGTCATGGCCGGGCTGACCGGCCCCGGTGGTCCTTTCGAGATGCAAGTCGAGGATGTACTGGGCAGTTCGATGCCCGTCATGAAGAACCGTGACAAGGCACTCGGCGACGTGCTCGCTGCATCCTTCGACTACGGATCACGCGACTATCTGGTGACCAAGGACCGACGCTTCAGCTACCTCGAGCACGGCGAGGCCGTAGCAGCATTGGCGACGGCGCTCCGCGAGCGGTACGGCGTCCGCAAGGGTGATCGGGTCGGCATACTTGCTGCCAATACGCCGGAATGGGTGATGACCTTCTGGGCGGCTCAGTCCCTCGGTGCCATCGCCGTCGGATTCAACTCGTGGTGGGTGGCCCGCGAGGTGGCGTACGGCATCGATCACACCACCCCCACAGTGGTGATCGCCGACGCCAAACGCGCGCAGATTCTTTCCGAACTGAACACCGATGTTCCCGTACTCACGATGGAAGAAGATCTACCTACCTTGATGGAGAAGTATTCGGGATCGACACTGCCCCGTACTTCCGTCAACGAGGACGATCCGGCCGTCATCCTGTACACGAGCGGAACCAGTGGCCGCCCCAAGGGGGCTGTTCACAGTCACCGAAACGTGTTGGCCGTCATCGACTACCACCGCTACAGCGATCGCCTCGCTGCGGCGTTCACCGGAAAAACCAGCGACGGCCGACCGAGTGACTTGCGGTATCTGCTGACCGCGCCGCTGTTTCACATTGCAAGCCTGCATAACCTGGCGATCCCACGACTCGCGACGGGCGGAGCGGTGGTCATCCATCAGGGCGCCTTCGACGTCGACGAAGTCCTTTCCCTCGTCGAACGCGAGAAGGTCACAAACTGGGCGGTGGTCCCCACCATGGCAACCCGTCTCCTCGAGTACGGCAGTCTCGAGAAGTACGACCTGACCTCACTGAGCGCCTTTGCGCTCGCGTCTGCGCCGTCATCTCCGGCCTTGCAGGACCGACTGCGCGCACGACTGCCTTTTGCGCAGCACACCTTGGTCGACAGCTACGGGCTCACCGAATCCTCCACCGGCATTTCAGTTGCCACACCACCGGAACTTGCCGCGTTCCCCGGAACTCTCGGCCGGCCGATCATCGGGGTGAGCGTGGAGGTGCGCGACCCCTTCGGTGTTGCAGTCCCCGACGGCGAGGAAGGTGAGATCTGCGCGCGCAGCGCCTATGTGATGTTGGGGTACTGGAACGACGAGACCGCGACTGCAGCCGCTATCGGTCCTGATCGATGGCTCCGAACCGGCGACTTCGGAGTATTCGAGGACGGCCGACTCCGCCTGACGGGTCGCCGATCCGACCTGATCCTGCGCGGCGGCGAGAACGTCTACCCTCTCGAAATCGAGCAGACCATCGACGAGCATCCCGCCGTACTCGAATGCGCTGTGATCGGCATTGATTCGGCAGACCTCGGCCAAGAAGTTGCAGCCGTCGTCGTTTTGCGGAGTGAGGGAGCCGCCGGCGAAGAAGAACTACGCGACTACGTCGCCGAACGACTGGCTTACTTCAAGGTGCCGGTGAAGTGGAAACTGAGCACAACTCCTCTGCCCCGCAATGCAACCGGAAAAACGATACGTGCAAAGGTGGTTCTCTCATGACCTACGACGCCGTGATCAACAACGGTCTGTGGTTCGACGGCACCGGGGCCAAACCAGCTGTCCGCAATCTGGGTATCCGCGATGGGTTGGTTACTGCCATCTCCCTCGATCCACTCGACGAAACCAACTGTCCCCGTGTCATCGACGCCAGGCGCAAGTGGGTGATCCCGGGCATCGTGGACATCCACACTCACTACGACGTCGAGATCCTCGAAGGCCCGGCGCTGAGCGAATCTCTCAGACACGGGGTCACGTCGATCTTTGTCGGATCGTGTTCCCTGTCCACCATTCACGCCAGCCCCTCCGACGCGGGTGATCTCTTCGGCAGAGTAGAGGCAATTCCGCGTAAGCACGTCGTCGACGCACTCAACCGTGCCAAGACCTGGAACTCTGCGAGCGAGTATGTTGCTGCACTAGAGGCGCTTCCGCTAGGTCCCAACGTTGCAGCCTTCATCGGACACTCCGATATGCGGGCCGCCGAGATGGGACTGGATCGTGCTACCAGGAAGGATGTCCATCCCACAGACGCCGAACTCGCGTCGATGGAAGCACAGTTGACCGAAGCTCTCGACGCAGGATTCGTCGGGATGTCCAGTCAGCAATTGTTGTTCGACAAACTCGACGGCGAGACCTGCCGCTCACGCACGCTGCCGTCGACGTATGCAACCACGAAAGAACGACGCCGACTCAATGCGATCCTGCGCCGTCGGGAACGGGTATTTCAGGCCGGACCTGACCTCTCCAACCCGATGAGTACCGGAGCGATGGCGTTCTCCAGCGCGGGTATCTGGCGTAAGCGACTCAAGACGAGCATGCTTTCGGCGGCCGACATCAAGTCCAACAAGTTGGCCGTGGTGATACTCGGCCCACTGGCACACTTGGTCAATCGACTCGGCGGCGACCTGCGCTGGCAGCACCTGCCAGTTCCCTTCGAGGTATATGCCGACGGCATCGACCTGGTTGTCTTCGAGGAGTTCGGATCCGGCGCTGCAGCACTGCATCTGACCGACGAGATGGAACGCAACGTCCTCATGCAGAGCGAGGATTACCGTCGACAATTCCGCAAGGACTACGACCAGAAGTTCGGTGTCAAAGTTTGGCATCGCGATTTCTTCGACGCCGAGATCGTGTCCTGCCCCGACGAATCCCTGGTCGGCAAGAGCTTCGGGCAGGTCGGCGTCGAACGTGGCGGCCTCCACCCTGTCGATGCATTCCTGGATCTGGTCCTCGAACACGGCACGAAAGTGCGTTGGCGCACAACCATCTCGAACCACCGGCCGGAGGTTTTGGACAAGTTCGCCCAGGACAATGGCGTCCAACTCGGGTTCTCCGACGCCGGAGCGCATTTGCGCAACATGGCGTTCTACAACTTCGGCTTACGACTACTACGACGTGTCTACGATGCCCAAAAGGTCGGCCGTCCGTTCATGACCGTCGAGGCAGCGGTGCATCGTCTCACCGGTGAACTCGCCGAGTGGTACGACGTCGATGCCGGGCACCTTCGATTAGGTGATCGCGCCGACCTGGTTGTGATCGATCCCGCTCATCTCGACGATTCGCTCGACACTTATGCGGAAAGCCCGGTTGTGGAGTACGACAACCTCTCCCGCATGGTCAATCGCAACGACCAGACCGTCACCGCAGTGTTCGTCGGCGGCGAGTACGTCTTCGGCGACGGAGAAGCAGCACCCGTTCTCGGCAACCGCCGAACCGGAAAGTTCTTGAAAGCAGGTGCCCATTAACACGTCCAGATTTGCCGGGAAAACAGCAGTCGTCACTGGAGCAGCATCAGGTATCGGTGCAGCCATCGCACTAAGGCTTATCGACGAAGGCGCACAGGTAGCTGGAATCGACATCGCTGCAGAGGGTTTGAAAGAGATAGCCTCCCAGCAGGGCGGGGCTTTCCTCGCCGTTCCCACTGACGTCACCAAGGAATCCGATGTTGCCGAGGCCCTTGCCGCGGCGGCGGCGGAATTCGGCGGTATCGATCTGGCTTTCAACGTTGCCGGTGCGTCGAGGGTGGGGCAGATCGTCGACCTCGAGGAGGCCGACTGGGATTTCACGATCGACCTGGTTCAGAAGGGCGTCTTCCTCTGCACCAAACATGAAGCGCGGCATATCCGAGAGCGCGGTCGCGGTGGTGCGATAGTCAACGTGTCCTCATTGAACGCGCACGTGCCGAGCCCCTACGGGAGTGCATACGCGACAGGCAAAGCCGGAGTCGAGATGTTCAGCAAGAATGCCGCGATCGAACTGGCTGCGTCGGGAATCCGGGTCAACGCAGTTCTGCCCGGCCTGGTCGACACGCCACTGGTCGCGCCGGTCATGAACTACGAACCCGCCCGCGACATGTTTCTCAGCCGAATCCCCATGTCCCGAGCGGCAACTCCCGACGAGATCGCGGGCCCCTGCCTCTATCTCGCCAGTGACGACGCCTCGTACATCACCGGAACCAGTCTGGTCGTCGACGGCGGCTGGGAGGTCTCGAACTACCCGGATCTGACGACGCTGGGCAACTAGTTCAGTTGCCGGGCAACACACATTGAGTATCGAGGCCGAGGACGTGGTTGAGCCGGCCGAAGGCCAACCACGATCCGAGGCACATGCTCAACTCGACGATTTCTCGCTGGGAGTAGTGAGCGGTCATACGTTCCCAGAACTCGTCGTCGAGCCCGTGGTGGTCGAGGGCGTATCTCTCGGCGTATTCGGCAGCGAGGCGCGTCCTGTCGTCGAAGGCATCGGTGGTGCGCCAGTCGGTGACAGACTGATCGAACGTCGACTCCACAGTCTCGCCGTCACGCTCGGTGCGCCAGTCCTGACAGAAGATGCACCCGTTGATCTGAGCGATCCGAAGCCTGGCCGCCTCGAACTCGCGGAGTCCGAGAGTGCCGTCCGTGTAGACCTTTTGGGAGAACCCGGCGGCCGCGGGTCCGATGCCGGGGACCATCTCTCCCCACACGTAGCCGATCGGATTCTTGCCTTCGGGTATGTCGATATTCATGTGAGTACCTCCGAGTTTCGGGCACCGAGCTTGCCGACGCCGGGTGTGAGCGGAACGTCCAGCGCGTCGTAAAGACCGGGTTCAGCCTGACGTAGCCAGGGAATTGCGTTGACGAGACGTCCTACGGCCGTGGCATTTCCACCGGCCGCGCGGTTTCCACCTTCATCGGTGGCTTCGACGTTGATCTCGATTCGTGGTCGTCCTTCGACGATCACCTTGTGCGCGCCGTCGCCGCCGTCGGGCGGGAGCGGCCAGTCGCGGGCACAGGACGGATGAATACGCGTGACGTGTTCGATCACGATCAGGGGTTCCCCGCCGACGATTCCCTGAACCTCGAATCGCAGTGCGCCTTGGGTGCCGACCGCGAACTCCCCCATATGTTCGGTCGACACGGTTTCCTCGAGCGGGCGGCGCAGCAAGGTCTCGCGGATCTCGTCGAGTTCCACCCCGAGTGCCCGCGCGATGAGCCGAATCTGCCCGCCCCAGACCATGGTGGGTACGGTCGGCGCGACCATGGGAGGTTCGTAGTCCATCGGCTGACCCATCCCGATCAGGTAGCGGACAGAATCCGGCTGTTCGTAGGTCGTGTAGTCGAAGATTTCCTGACACCGGATCTGGTCGATTGTCCCCGCGAGCCCGCTGACGAGAATCGGCAGGATGTCGTTGCCCCAGCCTGGGTCGATACCGGAGACGAACAGAGCCCCGCCGCCCGCCTTGGCAGCAGCTTCGACGGGATCACGGAGTTCGGGAGGCGCAGATTTCGGGTCGTACAGCGCATATACGGACGGCGTGACCACCACAGCTCCGGCGGCCAGTGCCCGCGTGATGTCGGCAACCGCGTCGTCGGGCCGAATGTCGCCGGACGCCGCGTAGACCACCGCGCCGGGAGACGCTGCGAGCACGACATCGGCGTCGTCGGTAGCCGCGACGCCCAGGTGCACTCCCAGATCGGCGAGGTCACCGGCGTCTCGCCCGACCTTCTCGGGGTTCGCAACGATGACGCCGACAAGTTCGAGGGCCGGATTGGCTGTCACAGCGCGAATCGATGCACGCCCGACGTTGCCGGTACCCCACACGACAGTCGGAATCTTGGACTCGGCTTCATTCGAAACTGCACCCATCAATCGGACATTACCCAGCTCAGCGCGTCAGGTCAGCAGAACTGCAAGAATTCGTTTCACTTCATCCGGTCAAAAATGCCATTGCCTGTGCAGTCAGTGCGCCGTCACCCCGCCTCCGGTACGTCTCGGCGGGTCGGCCGTTACCTGGTCTGCTCATCTCGCCGGTACTTTCGAGCGCGTCGAACACCTGCCGGCGGAAGCTGTCCTTCTGGAACGGACGATCGAAGATCACCTCGTAGAGTCCCCGAAGTTCGGCGACGGTGAACGTCCCGCCCGACAATCCGTCCGGATCCACGTACGACGCATACCTCGTGCGTAGGTCCGTGACCGCGAGTCGCACCATGTCGGCGTGATCGAATGCTAGTCCGCTCACTGCCTCGTCGTCGTACACATCGACGAGAAGCGCCGAATCGGGCAGTGCCGATTCCGGTAGGCAAGCCGTGTGTGCGACCGACAAAACCCATCCACGGTCGTCGCGGTCCGGTCGGTCGAAGATCGCCAACTGGTGGAAGCTCGTCTGGGCCAACTCTGCCTTGACCGACAGGGCACGATCGGCTGCGGCCGTGAGCAATTCGCGTTCGTGCAGAAATGTTCCCGGTAGCGCCAGCGCACCGAGACGGTGCCGAACCACCAGAACTTTCAGAGATCCACCGCTGTACGTCAGCACCGCGACGTCCACTGCCACAGACGGACGCGGATAGTCCGTCAATCCCTTGCCGCTCGTGTCTGTCCATTTATTCACCCTTGCATGTTATCTCAAACATGATCTATGGTTAGCGCAAAGTTGATCAAACGATCATCGCGAACCGAAGAGGTGGCTATGAAACTCACCGCACAGCAGTCCGATCGAGCGGCCGGCGTTCTGCTCGGCACCGCAGCAGGAGACGCACTCGGCGCCGGCTACGAATTCACCTACCCGAAGGCCGAGGTCACGATCGACATGATCGGTGGCGGCCCGTTCGACTGGGCGCCGGGAGAGTGGACCGACGACACCTCGATGGCAGTTGCGATCGCCGAGGTGGCCGCTACCGGAATCGACATCGGAAGCGCTGACGGTCTCGATGCCATTGCAGCACAGTTCATCCGGTGGTACGACTCGAAGCCCGCGGACATCGGCAACCAGACGCGAGCAGTGTTGTCCGTCCGCTCAGAAAGCGCAGCGGCGATGGCGGATCGTGCGCGGGCGATCAGCGGCCGCAAAGCCGGCAACGGCTCGCTCATGCGGACTGCTCCCGTCGCCCTCTCCTACTTGGACGATGCAGAAGGTGCCAGGTCGGCAGCGCACCGGATCAGTTCACTCACGCACGACGACCCGCGTGCCGGACAGGCGTGCGAGTTGTGGACCCATGCCATCCGCCATGCCGTTGTCGCCGGCAACTTCGACGGTGTTCGCGGCTTCCTCTCCGTTGCCGATCAGGACGTCGCCGAATACTGGGGCCCGCTGCTCGATCAGGCCGAAACCGGGAACCCGCAGGACTTCTCCAAGAACGGTTGGGTGGTGCATGCACTTCAGACTGCTTGGTGGGCAATCACTTCCACGGACAATGGCGATGCACGCCACCTCCAGTACGCATTGGAAGCAGCAGTAAGAGCCGGCGGGGACTCCGACACGACGGCGGCCATCGCGGGTGGCCTCCTCGGCGCCCGCTGGGGAGCGTCGGCGGTTCCCGCCCGTTGGCGCCGAATCATGCATGGCTGGCCGGGATACCGTTCCTCCGATCTGATTCGCCTGGCAATAAAGACCGCTCGCGGCGGTACCGACGACAAGAACGGATGGCCGTCGACGGCAGAACTCGACTACTCGAGGTTTCGCGGAACCCACCACCTGACGACGCACCCGCACGACGACGGCGTCATGCTCGGCGGCGTCGATGCGGTGTCCACTGCAGACTACGACGCCGTGGTCAGCCTGTGCCGCATGGGAACACGACAGGTCGCTCCTGATCACGTCGAGTTCTGGTTGGTCGACGACGGTCACGATTCCAACGCCAACCTCGAGTTCGTTCTCGACGACGCAGCGCGCACCGTCCAGGCGTTGCGGGCCGAGGGAAAGCGCGTACTCCTCCATTGCGTTCAGGCGCACAGTCGCACGCCGTCGGTTGCAGCGCGATACTCGATGTTGATCGGACGTGACCCCTACGACGTACGCTCGGCTATGCCGTGGGCTCGCCCGAAGCGTGAACTCTGGAACACGGCAGTCGGAAACGCGTCCGTCGGACACACAGCCGTCGGATACACAGGAGGATCCATGCCCGCTATTACAGTCGTCGAAGGTGACATCACGACGCTGACCGTCGACGCCATCGTCAATGCGGCCAACTCCAGGCTCCTCGGCGGCGGCGGTGTCGACGGCGCGATCCACCGTGCCGGGGGACCGGAGATCCTGAAGGCTTGCGAGGTATTGCGCAACACCAGCCTTCCCGACGGCCTGCCGGTGGGTGCGGCCGTAGCCACCACCGCCGGAAAGCTGCACGCCAAGGCCGTGATTCACACCGTCGGCCCGAGGTATTCGCGCTCCGAGGACCGTTCCGGTCTGCTTCGGTCGGCGTACACCCGCAGCCTCGCCGTGGCCGACTCGATCGGCGCCCGTACCGTCGCCTTTCCGTTGATCTCAGCAGGGGTCTACGGCTGGCCGAAGGAAGATGCCGTCCGACAGGCCGTTTCAGCGATTCGCGCGGCGAAGACCGAGGTCGAGACGGTCACACTGGTCGCATTCAACAAGGAGACGGCAGACCTGATGCGCCGCGCGATCGCCTGACCGTTTACCGGGCCCACTTCACGCCACGTTAAAGCACTGCAGAGCGGTCGGAGAAGTGGAGAAATTTCACCGGTTGGACGTTTGTCCAACAATTTGTCCGAATCGCATATTCTGCGGCTCGCTCTGTGTTCTACTCCTCTCCAGGGTTTGAGCTGGTGGTGAGCAAACGACGAGACGTATTCGATTCTCTGTCAGCTCGAGGCCGGTTCCCAGACCCGGCTTCAAGCCGAGAGCTCGATCTTGTCGAGCGCTACTCAAGGAGAATGTGAATGGTGTCGACGTTGATGCGCCGAGGAGTGGGGGTGGCCGCGTCGTTGACCGGATGCGTTGCCCTCGTGATCGGCGGAGCCGGAGTCTCGTCCGCCGCTGATGTGGACCTTCCGTTCACGGCATCGTGCCACGGGTGGCAGTTCCCCGGACCGATCACGCACAACGAGACGCGTGATTCCGGCGTCACGATCAGTGCGCCGGCCGTGGTCCCGCCGAACTCCACCTTCACATACCGCCTCGCGCCCAAGCCGATGACGGTCCCCAAGGACGGTTACGACCTCAGGTCCGTCGTGAACTGGACGCGTCTCAAGTTCGATTTCGACATCCCTGCAGGCACCTCCTACGTGGGGGCGCAGATCGTGGCCGGCACCAGCTCGAATCTGGGTGGGGTCGCCCCGACGATCACGCGGGTGAACGATGCCGGTTCACCCGATCCGAATGGGGCGCATCTTCGTATCTCCGGCAACAACATCACGGCGGGCAACGGACCCAACACCGACGACAACGGCGGCGGCGGAATCGAGGTCGGTGGAGGAAAGACGTTCCAGCTCCCGGCAGTCGACGTCACCGTCACGTCAGGGGCTGTGGGAACCCAGATCAAGCCCATGCTCCGCGTGTCCGACACCAACTCCGGTTCCTACGACAGTGCCGCCAACTACCTGACCTTCCTGCAACAGGAAACCCTGCTCGGCGGCGTCAAATACTGGCTGACCACCAATTGCTCACCACGCGAGAATCGTTCGGCCGGATTGAACGCCGGCGGCCGGCCGCTCGCCGTGATCAATGTCGACTCCAGCCTCGCTCAGACACAGACGCGAATCGACGCACCCGGTAAAGCTGTCGTCGGTGACTCCGTGGAGTTGACGGCAACGGTCACTCCGTGGCCGTCGGGAGGAACAGTGCAGTTCCGCGACGGAGGGGTTGACCTCGGCGCTCCGGTGGCCGTCGTCAACGGCGTCGCGAAGGCCAACCGCACGATGACAACAGCGGGCGACCACAACATCACGGCGTACTACACGGGATCGGCCGGTTTCATGGAGTCGATGTCGGGCGCCGTGACGATCAACGTCGTCGAACCGTCCGAGCCCGAGCCTGGCACCGGTAGCCTCGGCAGCCTTGGTACCCCCGGATTCGGGTCGTGAAAACTGTGAACAGAAACCAGGATTCGACGATGAACTCGAAACTCCTACGCGGCTCTGCGATTGCAACCGTCTCGGTACTGGCCGGCGGCTTGTTCTCCATCGTCGGCGGCGGGATCGCCTCTGCTGCCCCCGAGACCAAGAGCGTGGCCTTCACAACTGCATGCCATGTGCGCGAGATGGACGGTGTGGCAAGCCCGATCACGTTCAACGAGACACTCGGCTCGGGAGTCACCATCACCGCGCCGACCACCGCGGCACCAGGTGAGACCGTCACCTACCGCGTGCAGCCGAACGAGATGAAGACAAACAGCGGCGGCCATGCCAGCCGTGGAGTCGTGCATTGGGCCCGGATCAAGTACGACTTCGACATCCCGTCCGGCGTCGAATTCGTGAGTTCCCAGCTTGTGGCGGACAGTGCGTACGGCCTCGGATCCGACAGTGCCACTCCGACAGTCACACGGATCGACGACGGCGGTAATCCATCGGCATCCGGTACGCACCTGCGTATCTCCGGATCGAATCGAACCACCGGAAACGGTCCGTCCTCCGCAGTTCGATCGAGTGACGGCATCATCGTCGGTGCCAACACCAAGTTCCGACTCCCCGCAGTCGACGTCACGGTCAAAGCCGGTGCGGCCGGTACCGAGATCAAGCCTTCGCTGAGGGTTTCCGATCCCGGTTCCGCCAACTACGACGACGACCGAAATGCGCTCACATTCGTCCAGCGCGAAAAGGATGTCTTCACAGTCAACTACTGGGAGCGCTACAACTGCTCCCCGCGGGACAACAGGAACTCCGGCCTCAACGCCGGTGGGCAGGCCCTGACCACCATCTACGTCAGCCAACCGACAACCACCACAATCCAGATGCCCGGCTCGATCCAAGCCAGCACACCGACCGAGCTTGTCGCAAAGGTGGATCCGGCTCCGGTCAACGGAAACGTGCAGTTCAGGGTGGACGGCGCCGACGTCGGTACACCGGTCACTCCGGGCGCCGACGGCACTGCCCGGCTACCGCATACCTTCTTCACCGCCGGAACCGCGCGGGTCTCCGCAACGTTCCAGGGAGTCAACGGATTCCAGAGTTCCAACTCGACCGAGGCAATGGTCACGGTGACTGCCGCACCTGTCGTCAAGCAGACCGACACTGCCGTGAACGTTCCTACCGATGCGAAGACGGGCATATCGGTGTCGCTGAGGGCGCAGGTCACGCCGACACCCGCCGGTGGCACTCTCCAGTTCAAGGACGGCGCTGCAGATATCGGCGCTCCGATCCCGGTGGGCGCTGACGGCAAAGCCACTCTGGAACATGCCTTCACCTCGGCTGGATCTCATGCCGTCTCGGCCTACTACTCCGGCGCAACAGGATTCATGCCGTCGATGGCATCCGCTCAAACGGTCACCGTGTCTGATCCCGCACCGTCCGATGTCACCACCTCGACCTCACTGGCAGCTCCCGCGACGACCAAGCAGAATGTCGCGGCAGAACTGTCCGCGACGGTCACCCCCAACCCCGGCGGGGGCTCGGTTCAGTTCTACGACGGCGACCAACCCATCGGACAGCCCGTTGTCGTCGGAGTCGATGGAGTGGCGCGACTGACGCACACTTTCGCATCGACGGGCGATCATCGGATCAAGGCGTCATACGCCGGGCGAAGTGGATTCACACAGTCCGCGTCGGACGAATCCGTCGTCAAGGTTTCTGCTGCGCCTGACGACGGCGGGAACGGCGGTTCGGGCAGCCTCGGTTCACTGGGCGGTCTCTTCGGTTCCTGATCGAATTCTTCTCGACACTGTTGCCGCTGCACCGATTCGGAGCAGCGGCAGCAGCATGTCGCGGCCGTGGTCATAGAACTCATTGATTTATCGATGGAGCACAAGTGTCCAGGAATTCTCTTTCTCGACGGTCGTTTCTCGCCGCCGGGGTCGGTGCAACTGCAGTCGCCGCTACTTCCCTTCTGCCGCCGTCGCTTCAACGTGTACTGGCGACACCCGCAAACTCCGGCGGGCTCGATTCGATCGAGCATGTAGTCCTCGTCATGCAGGAGAACCGATCTTTCGACCACTACTACGGCGCGCTGAGGGGTGTTCGCGGCTTCGGTGATCCGAATGCGTTGCGTCTACGCAGCGGCAACAGCGTCTTCGAACAACCCGGTCCTACCGGTCCTGTGCTCCCCTTCCCCATCCGCGATTCCGCTGCGGCACAACGCATGGACACCCAGAACGTGACCGGACTCGACCACAGCTGGGCGGGCGGACATGCCGCACTCGCCGACGGCTGGCACGACGGTTGGATCGCGGCAAAAACCAGTACGACAATGGCGTACTACGACCGGCAAGACATCCCGTTCCATTACGAACTGGCGGACGCGTTCACGATCTGCGACGCCTACCACTGCTCCGTACCGACATCGACGAGCCCCAACCGGAACTATTGGGTCTCTGGATACACCGGATACGAGCCACTTTCGCCTAATCCGACCGAGTCGGTCTTGCCTTCGGATCCGCCCGGCCCCGAGGGAAGAGCTGTAACCAATGCAGCCTATAACCCCTGGCACGCCGGCTACGGATGGACGACGGTTCCCGAGCGGTTGCAGTCCGCCGGCATTTCCTGGAAGACCTACCAGGAGTGGGACAACTTCGGAGACAACAACCTCGAATACTTCACTGCCTTCAAGAAAGTGGCGGCAGGACTGCTTGGTCGGCCAAGCCTGCTCCCCTACGAACTGCAGACCTTGGCCGGGTTCTATCTCGCCCTGCCGTCGATGCCGGCGCCGGTCCAGGACGCAGCGGTACTGGCCCTCGAGAATGCTGCAGACCAACTGTCGCCTGCTGATCGCCAACTCTACGATCGCGCACTGTACCGATCCCGGCCCGGCACACTGGCCGCCGAGTTCAGGAAAGACGTCGAGTCCGGTCGACTGCCGCAAGTCAGCTATCTCGTTCCGTCCGAGGTGGATTCGGAGCACCCATCGGGTTCGTCACCGGCAGCGAGCGCAACACTGCTCTATCAAGTACTCGACGCCATCGCGTCCGATCCGGATCTGTGGGCGAAGACGGCCGTGATCGTCAACTTCGACGAGAACGACGGGTACTTCGACCATGTACCGCCACCTCGACCGCCGTGCTCGGTCGAAGCCGAATGGGTCGGTAATCAGCCGCTCGGTCTCGGCCCGCGGGTGCCTATGACGATCATCTCGCCGTGGACTGTTGGCGGTTTCGTTTGTTCACAAGTGTTCGACCACACGTCCGTCACGCAGTTCCTGGAGACGCGGTTCGGAATCACGCAACCGGAAATCGACCCGTGGCGACGCACGGTGAGTGGCGACCTGACGTCGGCGTTCGACTTCGCCAACCCGCGTAGTCGACCGACTTTGGCGCGCCCGCAACCCACTCCGCCGCTGGAACCGCGGTGGACACCGACCCCGCCCACCGAACAGAGAATGCCTCTGCAGGAAAGCGGCACTCGACCAGCACGGGCACTTCCCTATCAACCCGACGCCTACACGACGGTGAACCCGGAAACCGGCTCGTTGGCGGTCCATCTGGTCAATACCGGCGCCGCATCAACGCACCTGGCCATGTACCCGTACGCAGGTGAGTTCGACGAGCCACGGCATTACGACGTCGTCGGCGAGGTCGACGACACCGTTGCGCTCAGGGATCGCGTCTACAGCCTGACCCTGTTGGGTCCCAACGGTTTCAGGCGCGAGTTCAGCGGAGCTACAGACAGTGCGGCAGCTTCGCTCGACGTCTCGACAACTGTCGACGCAGGGACGCGCACGCTTGTACTGACGGCGACCAATTCCGGAAGTCGTGCACTGACGGTCAATGTGGACGGAAACCGACGCAAACTCGCTGCCGGTGCACACTCTCAGTGGACGGTGCGTTCGGTGGACGGCTGGTATCAGGCCGCCGTGACGGTCGACGAAGATCCTGAATTCAAGCGCGTGCTCGTCGGACACATCGAAAACGGGCGGACCAGTGTAAGCCAACCGACGTGAATCGACACCGAGCGTTCAAGCCCAGGGCCGAATCCCCATTCGGACAAGTCAATCCATCCACACACCCAGAAGGAGTTTCCGTGCGTCGTATCCCGCTCTCAGCACTGATAGTCGCGGGCTCACTGATACTGGGCGGCGGAATTGCCGCGGCTCAGGGCAGCCTGCCCACGTCGGGGAGCGCCGATGGCACGTCGGTGCCACCGTCGTACCTGACCGACGACGCCGGGCGCTCCTTGATCCTGCGAGGGTTCAACACGGCGTCGAGCGCAAAAAGCGCACCCGACGGCATGCCGAAGTTCACCGAAGCCGATCTCGATCGCGAACATGCCGACATGGGAACAAATTTCGTGCGTTTCCTGATCTCCTGGCGTTCGGTGGAGCCAGAGCCGGGACAGTACGACCAGAAATATCTGGACCGCGTCGAGGACCGGGTCAGCTGGTACGCCGAACGCGGGTACAAGGTCATGCTCGACATGCATCAGGACGTCTACTCCGGCGCGATCACACCAGAGGGCAACAGCGGCAACGGCGCCGGCAACATCGGCAACGGCGCGCCGGCCTGGGCGACCTACATGGACGGCCTTCCGGTCACCCCTCAAGACCGCTGGGAGCTGTACTACGTCCAACCCGGTGTGATGCGTGCATTCGACAACTTCTGGAACACCACCGGCCAACATCCCGAACTGGTCGAGCACTACGCGAACGCCTGGCAGGCGGTGGCCGAACGTTTTGCAGGCAATGACACCGTCGTGGCATACGACCTGATGAACGAGCCGTGGGGCGGTTCCCTCCAAGGCCCCGCCTTCGAAGGTGGGCCCCTCGCTGCCTTGTATCAGCGAACCACCAACGCCATCAGGGAAGTTGATCAGGACAGCTGGGTGTGTGTGGCCCCGCAGGCCGTCGGCGTCAACCAAGGTGTCCCCAGCGGGCTCACGAAGATCAACGACCCACGAGCCGGCGAACAGCGAATCGCCTACTGCCCACACCTGTACCCGCTGCCCCTCGACCTCGGTGACGGATACTCCGGCCTCTCACGCACACTCACCGACGCGACCATCGACACCTGGCGCGACAGCGTCGAACACATCGCAGGCAACGTACTCGGCGGCGTTCCGATCATTCTCGGCGAATTCGGGCTCGACACAACACTGCCCGGCGCAACCGACTACATCGACCGCGTCTACACGACCGCCCGAGAACTCGGCGCGGGTGTCTCCTACTGGTCCAGTGATCCAGGTCCTTGGGGCCCGTACCTGCCGGACGGATCGCAGACACTCCTCGTCGACACCCTGAACAAGCCGTATCCGCGAGCCGTCGCGGGCACACCCACCGAATGGTCCTCGACCGTTGACCGCCTTCAGCTGACGTTCACCCCGAACCCCGCGGTAACGGCACCGACCGAGATCTACCTACCCGAAAGCGGCTTTCCCGGCGGCGTCGACGTCGCGGGCGCCGACATCGTGAACTGGAACCCCCAAAGCCGTCTTCTCACAGTGGAAACCGCGGACGACGCGGGCCCCGTCACAGTCACGGTGACGCCGGCAAGCTGATCGCGGGCGTCGAGATTCCTGGATATTTGTCCAGTTCTTTCGTAACGTACAAGCGACGGGTGATCAGCCGACGGAAGGCGAGTATGTCCACGGAGAAGATGTCTGTCCAAGATCGTGTTGCGCGGGTGCTGCTCGATGTCGTCGGCGCCTTACCGACCGGCGCGCAGCGCATTCTCGGTGGCAAGCCGAAGGAGATCGACGGGCAGACTCTGCACCCCGAGATCCAGCTTGCGCTGAGATTGCTCTCAGCGGTCGAAGGTACGAGCTTCGAGCATCTTCCGGTCGAAGAGGGACGGGCTCAGATCGACGCCGAATCGCGACTGTTCGGCGGTACGCCCATCGACATCGAGACGGTACGTGACCTCGAGATCCCGGCCGGGGATCACGCGATTCCGGCTCGGCTGTATCGCCCGGCCGGAGTCTCAACGCCCGCTCCACTTTTGGTGTACTTCCACGGCGGCGGGTTCGTCCTCGGCAGCCTCGAGAGCGGCGACAGTGTGTGCCGCTTCCTGGCCCGCCACGGCGAGGTCAGTGTGTTGTCGGTGGACTACCGGTTAGCACCGGAGTTCCCGTTCCCCGCCGGGGTCGATGACGCCGTCGCCGCATTCCGGTACTGCGTCGAGCATGCCACAGAGCTGGGTGCAGATCCGAAATCCATTGCGGTAGGCGGAGACAGCGCGGGTGGGAACTTGGCTGCCGTCGTCGCGCAGTCCACGACCGAAGACGACGTCAAACCAGTATTCCAACTGCTCTTCTTCCCCTGGGTGGACCTTTCGTCGAAGCGCCCTTCGCACAAGATGTTCGGCACCGACTTCTTTCTCACCGACGCCCAACTCGACTGGTATGCAGCCCATTACCTGTCGGGCGGCGCTTCGGCTCTCGACCCGCGAGTCTCACCGTTGCTCACTCCGGACCTGGCCGGCCTACCGCCCGCGTACGTTGCCGTCGCCGGTTTCGACCCACTACGCGACGAGGGTGAGGAATACGCGAACCGGCTGCGAGAGGCCGGAGTCCCGGTTGCACTCAGGCGTCACAGTGGATTGATCCATGCCTTCGTCAACACCACCGGTGTCGGCCATACCGGTCAAGATGCGATGTTCGAGGCCTGCGGCGCTCTGCGGGTTGGACTTTCGGGCCCGCACTGAGGGCAGGGTCACGAAACGGGGAGTGCCAGATCCGCCCACTCGACCATCGCTTCGAGCACGGAGCGCAGTTCCATCCCCGTCGCGGTGAGTTCGTACTCCACTCGCGGCGGCACCTCGGCGTAGGCAGTCCGGGTCACCAGATCGAACTCCTCGAATCGCTTGAGTCTGGCGGAAAGTGTCCTGGGACTGATGCCGGGCAATGCGCGTCGTAGTTCCGTGAAGCGCATCGGGCCGTGCGTGAGCTCACGAACGATCAGCGTTGCCCACGGTCCGTCCAGAACCAGCAGAAAGCGCGCGACGCCGCACTCCGGAAGCACGTGACCTGATTCACTCATCGATTCCCCATTAGTTCACTTGAAGTAACTGGTTCCCAATCTGAACTATAGGCGTCATGACTTACACAGTGCATGGCGCCACCGGCGCACAGGGTTCTCCCGTTCTCGCGGGATTGGTCGCGGCTCTCGCCGGATCGACAGGTGCCGAAGTCCGAGCAATCACCCGCAACCCCGATCAGACGTTCGAGGGTGCGAACACCGTCGTCGCGGACAATGCGTCAGTCGACTCTCTCGCCGACGCTTATCGCGGGGTAGACGGGGTGTTCTTCCACCTGCCACTCGCCGGTGACACCGAGACGCTAGCTGGTTACGCCCACAACGTTCTGGCAGCAGCAAGAGTGACACGTCCTTCGCGGTTCGTGATCTCTACCAGCGGCACGGTGACCCGCGACGCTACTTCGCCGCTTGCCGGTCCCAACACACCCGTTCTCTCCGAGCTCGTCGACGGACTCCGCGCCGAAGGTATCGCGGTGACCGTCCTGACCCCGCGTTTGTTCCTCGAGAATCTTCTTCTGCCCACCGTGCTGTCGGGGGTGAAAGACGAAGGGGTCCTGCGTTACCCACTGCGTGCCGATCTCGCGGTCGCATGGAGTTCACATCTCGACGTCGCTGATGCAGCCGTTGCGGCCCTGACTCTCGACGTAGCACCGGACGCGGTCGACATCGGACAGATTCCGGCGATCACCGGCATCGAACTCGCCGAGGCATTCGCCGAACACTTCTCGCGCGCGGTAACTTTCGAAGCCGTGACGCCCGATGCCTTCGGTGCGTCGATTGCGCCGATCATCGGAGGGGGCGCAGCAGCCGGGGTTTCCCAGCTCTACACGGGACTCGAATCTGCCGACAGCGTCGCGTTCGACTCCGCGACGGGTTCTGCCGTTGCCTTGGGCATCGTCGCCCGCAGCACCCGGGCCTGGCTGGTAGATCTCGGAGTGAACTGACCGGAGCAACGCGATCGGCCGGCTCCGCGACGTATCGCGTGGAGCCGGCCGATTTCCGGGGTTACCGGTGCGTGCGGGTCTTCAACTGGCGGTTCAGCTGCCGACTCCCGAAGTCCAGACCGGCACCGTCACTGGTGGCCAGCACGGTGAGTCCAGCGGCGACCAGCAACGAAATAAGCACAACGCTCATGGTGAGTCACCTTTCTTCCTGTCGTGAAACGGTTTTGCGCCTCCGGGAAATGTCGACATATCCGGCACCCCACTTCAGCTGACCTCAAAGTATCTGTAACTATGGGTTACGCGCAATGTGTGGTCCCTCACCTGAAAGCGCAGGGTGATGCGCAGATCACGCTGCGTTCGACGGCGGACTTACCTGGCCAGAACCATGTTCACGAACTCGTCGGCGAGCGCCTGAGCGTCCGCACCGCTGCCAGGAACCACATCGGGCGCACTGTGTACCAATTGCATCTGCCCCAGGTACATCGAATAGGCAAGTACGCCACGATGTTCCGCTTTCTGCCTGTCCATCCCCAGATCGACCAACAACGTCACGATGTAGGTAACTCGACGCTCGGTGACACGTCGAACCGCCGCCGAAACCAAAGGATGGCCGATCCCGGCAAGCAGTTCCAACTCCGCACGGCGACCGGCCAATCCGGTCGTGACCGAATCCACCAGACGACGCAACCTCACCTCCGCCGGTTCACCAGAGGACTCGACGGAGGAGATCAGTCTCTCGGTTGCCAAAACTTCCCACCGGCCGAGCGCAGCTTGCAGCAATTCGTCGCGGTTGGCGAAGTGCCAATAAAAGGAACCCTTGGTCGATCCGAGCGTGCGCGCCACCTTTTCCACTGCAACTGCATCAGGCCCATGGCTTGTCAGAGCCTGGAAAGCTGCATCGATCCACTGGTCGCGAGAGAGTCGGGCGCGGGCATTCGGCACCTCCGTACGGTACCGTATGGGTAAGTTCCATACGGCACCGTACGGAGGACGAAATGACACTCGCTTTCAAGGCAATGCCTGCACCGGACTGGGCAGAAGCCACCACGATCACCATCCCGGCTGTTCCGACCCATACATCCGAGGAGTGGGCGCAGGCAGTCTTCGACGTCAGGAATGTCCCCGCACCCGTCCTCGCGATGTTCTGGCTCAGGGAGCGGATAGTCGGACTGCTCGGCATCGCCAAGGGACGCCTCGACACCTTTGCCGTCGACAAGATCGCCGACGGCGAGGCCCTCATCGAAGCGGACGAGAAACACCTACGATTCGTCGCCTCGGTTCAGGCCGACAACGACGCCGGCCTCCTGCACGTCGTCACCGCCGTGGAGCTGAAGAACCGCGCGGGTCGAATCTACTTCGCCCCCGTTCAGGTACTGCACGGCGTGATCACGCGGGCAATGATGACGTCTGCTCGAAAGCGCCTGTGCACGTGATCAACCGTCCGGGCCGCCCCTGAGTTCGAGACTGATCTGATCGGCATCCAGCGCGGCAAGTGCCGATCCGAGCATCCGTGCGTCGAACACGCCATCGTCACGTGCGTCGAGCAGTGCCTGACGCTGCGCTTCGATCACGTCGAGGCGGATCCTCTTCTTCGACCGACCCTCTGGCGGAACGACACTCGCAGCAGCATCTTCGAGGAGGTCGAGCAACCTGCGATGCTCGTCTAGTTCGGATTCGGTGAGGTCCTGCGCTGCCGGACCGGTCGCCACTACGACGCGCTTCAACGTTCCTCCCTGAAGGATCAACGAGCCTGCTGCCACCAGGAACGCAACCAAGATCAGGAGCGATCGACTCGGGGTGTCTTCCGGCAGAGTCTGCGCTGCAGCCAGAGTGACCGCCCCGCGCATGCCGGCCCAGATGACGATCGTGCCTTCACGCCATCCCAACGGCGCAGCAAGGTAGTAGTCGATATCGGCAACCGTCCGCCGAACCCGAACCTTGAACCTTTCCATCTGATTCGCCGAAGGTGCCCGGCGCCTGCTGCGTCGTTCGTCTGGCGGGTAATCCTCGGGATTGTCGAGGCGATTCGCGATGTCGGAGAGTCTGGGTTTCATGCGTTCACGAAAATTCGCCCGCGCTTGGAGCGCTCGCAGGAGCGGGGCCACGTACAGAGCCCGCACCAAGATCGTGAGGAACAGTGCACCCGCCGCCACGAAGACCGCCGTGGATATGCCCTCGTGGTCGACCCGGACATCGTCGACTATCGACGAGAGTTCGAGGCCCATCACCAGGAAGATCGCACCTTCGAGGACCAATTCGACTGTGCGCCAGTTCTGGGAGTCGGACAACCGATGACGCGGTGACAGCTTCCGAGGAGCGTCGTAGCCGGTGACGAGCCCGGCCACGACGGCAGCAACCAACCCTGACGCACCCAACTCTTCGGCGGGGATCGCCGCCAGAAACGGCACCGTGAACGAGATGACCGTGTTGACCGTCGAATCGGTGACACGGGCGCGAACCATCAGGTTGACCTTGCCGACGACAACTCCGATGACCGCGGCCACGACGACGGCAAAAGCGAACTTGCCCAACACACTCCACAGCGACACCGATGCGGCGGCCCCGGCGATGGCAGTACGCAACAGAACCAGAGCGGTGGCGTCGTTGAGCAGGCTTTCGCCTTCGAGGATCGACACCACCCGCGGCGAGACCGGGAGTTTCTTGACGATGGACGTCGCGACGGCATCCGTCGGGCTCACGATCGCACCGAGTGCAATGCCCCACCAGATACCGAGTCCTGGTATCACCCAGGAGAAGAACACACCGAGAACAAGCGCACTCACGACCACGAGCAGAACGGAAAGCCCACCGATGGCACCGAACTCACGCCGAAACTCCATCGACGGCATCGAGACCGAGGCGGAGTACAGCAGTGGCGGAAGCACGCCTGCCAGAATCCATTCCGGGTCGATGTCCACTGCTGGGACAAATGGTAAGAGGCTGACAACGATCCCGGCCATCACCAGAATCAACGGTGCTGCGACTCCGATCCGCGCTCCGAGCGTCGAGGCCGCGACGATTCCGAGCAGTCCGAGCACCACGATGATCAGAGCATCCACTGCTTCCCCCTGTACCCCCGGATTTGTGTCTGGCTCTTTCTACACCTTTGCCGGAGACGGGGGCGAGACCTGCCAGGCAACGGCGATCAGAACAACCGTGAACGCCGATGCGGGCCACAGAGCGTGAAGACCGATCCACCGATGAACGAGCGCACCGACCACCGCGCCCGCGATCAACCCCGCGCACATCCCGAAGTGCTGCAGCCACGCCCACTTCGGGCCACCCAGAAAGGCTCCGGTCAGACGCTGGCCCATCTTGACCAGCGCACCGGTCATGTACGTGACACCGATCGTCACCTCGCCGTCGCGCTGGAACACCGAGTTGACGGCTCCCATCGCCAAGGCCATCGCCGAGATCGCGCCGGGGGTGACGTCGAGGCTGCTCATCACCGAACCGATGGACAGCAGCCCGGCTACAACCGCGAGCACCGTGACCTTGCGAGCCCGGACCGAATAGCGCTCCGTGAAGTGGGTGACGACGGTTCCCAGCGCGATTCCCAGGAGGAAGAGCACGATGATTCCGCCGGCAACTCTCGCGGTCGACCACACCCCGTCGGCAAATGCGACGCTCGCCTGCGTCATGTTGCCGCTCATGAACGAAACGAAAGGCCCACCGAGCGTGATGAATCCGAGCGCGTCGACGTAACCGGCCAACCCGGCGAGCGCTGTCGCCAGGCCGATCAGCGACCTGCTGTATCCCGTCACCCGACGAGCTCGGTTCAGCTCAGCTTGCTGGTGCGCAGCTCGTGGCCCTTGGACGTCTTGCAGCGGCCGGTCTCGAGATCCCACTGCCAGCCGTGCAGATCGCAGGTGAGGTTGGTGCCGTCGACAACACCGAACTTCGACAGGTCAGCCTTGAGGTGGGGGCAACGACGCTGAATCTCGTACCCGCCCAACTCGATAGACGCGCTGTCGTCGTGGGCCTCGGCGAACCAGCCGTCGGCGTACGCGATGCGCTCGTCGGTGAGGCACTTGAAGAACGTGTAGAGGAATTCGTTGTACCCACCGATGCGCCACGCCGTGAAGCGTGTCGACAGGAAGATGGTGTTGACCCAGTCGGGCTCGTCGTCGCGCAGAACGGTGCGAACCAGTTCGGGAGCGATGCGGAAGCCGTAGCGGTACTTACCTTCTCCGTCGATGGGCTCACGAACGATCCGCTTCGGGAAGTCGAGGACGACCGTCTCCTCTCCCATCACGAGTCCGACGGGGTAGCCGATTCCGTCGCAGATCAGATCGGACTGAGCCATGATCGGCTCGAACTTGGCCTTGAGACCGTCGAGCAGCGGCTCGCCTTCGGCCGGAGCCCACGTGGCCTTCTGCGCGGCGATGACCGGTGCCATCTTCTGCGCCATCTTCTCGATGTACTCGGCCTTGTTGGAGAAGATCTTGTCGACGTCTGCGTCCGGGATGGGATGCGTCAGCGCGACCTTCTCGCTTCCGCGAAGTTCGACGGCCGAGCCGGGGATCATCAGCAGACCACGATCGTTGCCGTTGATGCGCATCTGCTCGAGGAACGTGATCTGGTCGGGGAAGATGTTTCCCTCGTCGCCGTGATCGTCGTTGAGGTAACGCAGGTCGTCGTCGAGGAAAACCGGCGGGCCGGCCGACGGGACAACCCAGGCAGCGTCGACCTGGGAGATGTAGTTGCGGCAGCGGTCCATGCCGCGCTGACGCTTCTGCTTGCCGAAGTTGCGCTTGGTGCCCTTCGGGATGTCGTAGACCATCGGGTACCAGATCGCGCCCGAGTACTGCAGCAGATGGATGTCGACCTTCCCGAAGGCGTCGGTCAGCGGGTCCAGGTCGACGGGCCTGGCGTCGTTCATGTTGAAACAGGTGGTTTCCCCGTCCGAGACGACGAGGCCCGAGTCACCGATCGGACCGTCCGCGGGAGCGCGCAGAGCGATGATCATGATGTCGAGATCGCCCTTGGGACCGCTGACGGTGTGCTTGACGGAGTCTTCCGTCTCGAAGAACTTGTGGAAGCCGAGCTTCTCGAGTTCACGCTTGAGGTCCGGCACCGGGTAATCGGGGAGCAGGACTGTGGCGTCCTTGTTGACGTGCTCGATCAGATTCTTCGGATCGAAGTGGTCCTTGTGCAGGTGCGAGACGTAGAGGTAGTCGCAGTTGCCCAGCGCGTCCCAGTCCAACTCTGTGTTGTCGGGGAACGGCACCCAGGACGCAAAATACGTCGGGGTCACCCATGGATCACACAGGATGGATCCGGCCTCGGTCTGGATGTGAAATCCTGCGTGGCCGACGCTGGTGATCTGCATTGCAACCTCCGAAATCGTACTGCTGGTCAACTCAGCATAGTCGGCGCGATCAGGGCCAAATCGCGATCGAGGAGGCGGCCGGTTGTGACGTCATGCACGTCAGAGGTCGAAAGTGGGTTGTGAATCAGACCTGCCGGTGACGCGGACAACACTCTCTGTGCTGGCGTGTTCGCCGTATTTCTTGGCGTTCGCGGGAGCTGTTTCAGCATTCCCGAAGACAGCCCCTAAGGCTAACCTAACAAGCATGACTCGACTCCTTTCTCCCTCCACGACCGATCGCGACTACTGGGCGATCGTGGACAACCTGACGCGACGCGGTTTCTTCGGCGTCGGCGCGGGCGTCGCTGCGGCCGCGTTTCTCGCCGCGTGCGGCAGCACGGAAAGTTCGACGCCCGAGAACGCGGAGACCTTCGAGTTCACGCGCGGCGACGAGAAGCTGATCATTCCGACGGACCCACAGAACGTCGTTGCCCTCGATCCGCGGGACGGCCTCGAATTGTCGATCCTCGCCGGATACCCGGTGACCGCCTACCCGACCGGCGCAGCCGAACACCTGCGCCGTGAGGTCCCGGATGCCACGGGTGTCGAGATCTTCGCCGAAGGTGCTTCCGATCCCAACTTCGAATACATCTCGACTCTCGGCGCCGACCTTCTCGTCCTCAGCGCCGGCTGGTGGGACACCGGGTCGTACGGCAACGACCGGATGCAGCAGATCGCACCGGTCCTGCCCGTCGGCAAGGACTTCACCCCGGAGTGGCGGAAGGTCATGTCGGACTTCCTCACCGGCATCGGGCGCAGCGATCGCGCCGAAGAAGTACTCGCCGAGTACGACGCCCATGTAGCTCAGGTCCGCCCGACCGTCGAACCGCTGATGGCCGGCAAGAAGGTTGCCTTCGTCGCCGCCGCGGAGGATCAGATCGCGTGGTTCCAGAACGATTTCCGCACCGCCGTCGCCGAGGACCTGGGATTCGAGGTGCTCCGTGAAGGCCCCGACCTTCGCGTGATGCTCGGATCGGAGCAGTTCAACCGTCTCGAAGAAGCCGACGTCATCTTCGCCTTGGATCGCAGCGCCTCCGGCAGCGTGTACACCTCGCCGACGTGGCAGCGTCTGCCCGCCGCGCAGGCTGGTCGAGTGATTCCCTTCGACTACTACAAGGCCGCGGGATACGCCTTGACCGCCAAGGTTCTCGTCGACGACTTGGCGGCCGGGGTCAAGCGGTAGAACCCGACCTTCGTCGACCCGACGGGGCCCCGATCATTCGGCACCGGCGGCTCGTCCTGTCACGCGGTCCCGAAACTCGCGGAACGCTTGGAAACCACCGGTGAGCGCCCGCGCCAGTTCCTCGGCGCTGTCGACCCAGACGACGTCCTCCAACTCGGAAACGTCGTCGGGCTCGTGATTGCGCTGGGGAACGAGAAACGTCGGGTCACCCTGAGGGTTGACGATCAGGAACCCAGCCGCCGCGCAGAGGTCGTAGACGAACGCGCACTCGGCAGGCGACAGCGTCGCGTGGAAGATTCCACCACTGAGTGGATCGCTCTGCTCGAGCGAGTCGAGATGAAGGTCGGAGAAGGCCCCGTCGATCGTCAATGCCCTGTCGTCACGGTCGACGATCTCGCCTCCGTACGGGCTCTCGACCACGCGCAGCCCGTGCTGATCGAGGAAAGCGGCGACCGCCGCCCGATCAACATCGAGTTGCACGTCCTTCGTCACCCGCATGAAGTGCAGCGAGAAACCCATCGATCCCCCTCGTCCATTCGCGACGCACGTGATGCGCTCGCCAGTACCTCGACAGCCGAGAAGCGTCAAAACTACCTCTCGAGTAGGGTCCGGATCGCCTCGACCACTTCGGCAGGCGCCTCTTCTGCCATGAAGTGACCTGCGGACAGCGTGCGGTGCTCGAGATCGGGCGCCCATGCTTTCCACAGGGCCTCGGCGTCGTAGCCGAGCATCGCGCCCCAGTCCTGCTGAATGACCGTGACGGGCATGTGCAGTTGGTTGCCCGCCTCCCGATCGGACTGATCGTGTTCGATGTCGATGCCTGCCGACGCCCGGTAATCGGCAACGATCGACGGCACCGCCTCCCGTGAGGCGCGCAGGTATTCCGCCCGCACGTCTACCGGAATCGCTTCGCGGTTCTGCGTCCACACGTCGAGAAAATACTCGAAGAACGCGTCGGCGCTGGCGCTGATCATCTGCTCGGGAAGACCAGGTGGCTGAGCCATGAGATAGAGATGGAACGCCACAGCAGCATTCGATCCATGCAGGATGTCCCACATATCCAGGGTGGGGAGCACGTCCAGCGAGCCGAGTTGCGTGATCACATCCGGATGATCCAGCCCCGCTCTGACGGCAACCAGTGCGCCACGATCGTGGCCGACGAGGGCGAACTTCTCGTGTCCCAATTTCCTCGCCACCTCGACGATGTCGGCAGCCATTGTTCGTTTGGAGTAGGTGTCCGGGTTTTCCTCGACCGGTTTGTCGCTGGCTCCGTATCCGCGGAGATCCGGGCAGATGACGGTGTGATCCGACGCCAAGGCAGTGGCTACGTGACGCCACATGAGGTGAGTCTGAGGGAAGCCGTGCAGAAGGACGAGTGGTGTTCCGCTTCCGCCGACCGCGACGTTGAGCCGCACTCCGTCTGCTGTGGAAATCTGCTGGTAGTCGAAGCCTGGAATGGTGATAGTCATCGGTCGCTCTCGTTAGTCGGGGTGATGGCAGGTCGGGGTGATGGCAATCAGCTTCGCCGCAGTCGATGAGCATTCGATGAGCGCGATAGCGTGGGGAAATGCGAGACCACACATTTGAAGCCCCGGCTTTCGGAGTGCTCGGACCCGTGGTCGCGTGGAACGAGTCTTCACACCAGATCGATCTGAAGGGTCCACGACACCGAGCGGTCCTCGCTCGTCTCGTCGTCGCCCGCGGACGTGTTGTTCCCGTGGACGTGATTGTCGACGACCTCTGGGTCGATCCTCCGTCCGGCGCTACCAGCGCAATACGTACGTTCGTTTCCGCTTTGAGGCGTGCGCTCGAACCGGATCGCGCGCCGCGAAAGAAGCCGAAAGTCATTGTCACCGAAGGGCCCGGTTACGCCTTTCATGCAGCACCCGACGCGGTCGACGCTTGGGAATTCGAAAGTCTGGTGCGAGAAGCCGCAGATTCGACGCCGGCGCAATCACTCGAACTGCTCCGAACCGCGCTGCAACTGTGGAGAGGGCCGGCCTACGCGGAGTTCGCCGACGAGCCTTGGGCCCGAACGGAGCGATCGCGCTTGGAGGAACTGCGTCTGACTGCCGTCGAACGCTTGGCATCCGCGCAGCTCGATCTCGGGCGAGCTGCCGAAGCGATTCCCGATCTGGATGCCCACGTGACGGAACACCCTTGGCGCGAGGAGGGTTGGCGACTACTCGCTCTGGCGCTGTACCGGTCCGATCGTCAAGGCGATGCTCTGGCAGTCCTACGTCGCGCACGGAAGTTACTCGCCGAAGAGTTGGGCATCGACCCTGGTCCACGACTGAACGACCTCGAGTCCGACATTCTCCGCCGGGAAACCCGCCTGGATCCTGTAGGGGCAGAACAGATCTTCAGTCAGGTTTCGGCAGCGTACGACCGGACCGTAGCGGCAGGATCGAAATCGAGATTGGAGTCAACCGTCGGCCTCCTCCGAAGTTTGGCAGTTGCGGGCGGAAGCGGACTCGAGACTGCCCGAAACCAACGACTGACAATCATCGGCGCCGCTGAACAATTGGACGACGTCGAACTCACCGCGCGGATCATCGGCAATTACGACGTGCCCGGGATCTGGACGCGATCCGACGATCCTCGGCAGGCTACGCAGATCGTCGAGGCCGCTCAGCGCACTCTCGATCGACTTCCGGCCGGCAACGAACCCGCTCGGGCGAGACTGTTGGCGACAATCGCACTCGAATCGCGCGGACTGCCCGGTCATCACGGTCTCGAATGTGCCCGTGCCGCAGTACAGATCGGTCGCGCTCTCGACGATCCAGGGCTCCTGGCCTTCGCTCTGAACGGATTGTTCATGCAGACGTTCTGGACTAACGGTCTGGCCTCCGAGCGCGACGACATCGGCCGTGAACTGGTCGACCTCGCCATTCGACACGGCCTGGCTACCTTCGAGATCCTCGGCCATCTGATCCGCATGCAAGCCCTCAGCGCCCTTGGGCAATTCGATGCAGCCGAGCTACATTCCGAGACGGTTGATCGATTGGCCGGACGTCACGAACGCCCGTTGGCAGCGGTGTTCACCACCTGGTTTCGCGCTATGCGTACTGCCGCTGCCGGCGCGGCGGCCGCGCACTGCGAGAAGCTGTACGAAGCTGCGGCGGTCAATCTTTCCGATGCCGGCATGCCGGGTCTCGCGGACGGCATACTCCCTCTCGCAATTCTCGCCCTCCGCGTATGGTGGGGACTGCCGGCGATTTTCGACCCGACCACGCAGTGGGGCCCGTACGAACCCTGGGCCCGGCCACACCTGCTCATCGCACAGGGGCAGACGAACGAAGCAGCGAAGGCCGTCGAGGCATTGCCGGACCCGCCCGAAGACCTACTCTCCGAGGCACTGTGGTGCTTGACTGCCGCAGCGGCGACTGCAGTCGGCGACCGTCGAGTCAAGGAGCGTGCGCGAGCGGCGCTCCTACCTGCCGCCGCCGAAATAGCCGGCGCCGGAAGCGGAATGCTCACCGTGGGACCCGTCTCGCACTACCTGGCCGAATTGGAGCAGGGCTGAACCGTCAGGTGAATGCAATCACCGTCTCACCCCACGCCTCCCGGATCTCGCGGTCGAGATCAGCGACGACGGCATCGCGTTTGTCGATCAACAGTGTCGAGCGTGTGTCGGTGTCGTAAGTGGGCCACCCCGGGTCCGCACCCAGTTCGCGATCGTCCCCGGCGTCGTAATCGCCTGCAGCTCTGGCAAAGTCCAACCACCTCGCCTGCATGCGCTCAGAGACATGACGCGCCGCGCTCAAGCCACCCAACTTGTAGGTAATGTCTCGTGCCCCGTGGTTGATGTTGCCGAAGACGTAGGCAAGTTCGGTGCCGTGGGTCGCACCGATCTTCAGCGCCTTGAGCATCGGCGGCGCGTAGTCGAAGCGATACAACCACGTCGGCGCAACCTTGCTGTGCGCCTCGGCGATCCACAACGTAGGCAGCCGGAATCCGAAATCACGGGTCAAACCGAGACCGGCGCCCAGCTTGGACAGTCCCGAATACGCGCCTTCGATTTGAGAATGATCCGGTAGCTCGAGTCCTGGATGCTCGTCGGCGATCTCCGCGAACATCGACGTGATCACGACGGGATCGATCGGCATCAACGGCGACTTCATCATCCGGAAGAGCGAAGATTCGTCCTTGTTGGTTCCGATGATCAGCGGAATCGGGTGTGCATTGCCGTGACGGAACGCGCGCACCGGGTAGTCAGGGAGCAGATCACCGTCGACGATCGGCGCGAACGCCAAAGTGCCAGGCGTCTCCTGGGGGACGCGAGCAAACAGTTCGTCTGACGGCCCGATCAAGTCTTCGGCAGACGTGGACCGCAACAGACCCAGATCGCTTCCGCCGCTGAAGATCTCGAGAAACAGCTTCGCGACGATCTCACCACGTTCACTACCGTACACCGAAGTGGCGGGCGAACTTTCGGCAATAGCGCGATGAAACAGGCCGCGAGCGGACGGGACGGTCATCAGCGTCGTCACCGCGCCGCCACCTGCCGACTCGCCGAACAACGTCACTTTGTCGGGATCGCCACCGAAAGCCGCGATGTTGCCTTGAACCCATTGCAGCGCTGCAATCATGTCGCGGAGAGCGACATTGGGCTCGAAGGTATGTTCACTCGAATTGAAGGACGAGAAATCGACGAAGCCGAACACACCGATGCGGTAGTTGATCGAGACGACGACAACGTCGCCGTTCTCAGCCAATGTGGTTGCGTCGAAAAGTGGTTGGCTGGACGCTCCGCGGAAATACGCTCCGCCGTGAATCCAGACCATCACCGGTTTACCCGGCGCATCAGAACCGACGGGGCCCGGTGCCCACACGTTGAGGAACAGGCAGTCTTCGTCCATCGGAACGTTCTCACCGAGCGGGATCATCGCGAGTCGACTTTGCGGCTCACACGGCCCGAATTCTGTTGCGTCCTGGACCTCGGTCCATGGCTTCGGCGGAACCGGCGCGCGAAATCGCAGCGGACCGACCGGAGGTGCCGCGTAACGAATCCCCTTCCAACTCGACACCGAGCCTTCCGTCGATCCTCGAACCGGCCCGTACGTTGTCTCGACTACCGGCGCTTCGCTGGGTGTGATCGTCATTCGATTTCTCCTCGAAAACAAGTTGCTACTTCGACAGGGCTTCGACAACGTGCGAGAGTTCCAATGCTGCCAGCATCAGGAACAAAACGGTCATGATTGCTGCATTGTGGCGGATCAGAGTGCTTTTGGTGGCGCTCAGTGCATCGGTCACCTTCGCCGAGGGCACGGCAGCCAATGCTGACAGCACGATCAAAGCGATGGACGCCGCTACCGCGAACAGAACGGAGTACGCGACCACTGATACCCAGCCGAGGTGCCCGCCACCGATGATCGAACCTGCCTTGAGTTCGAGCGGCAGGTTCTTCGCGTTGGGTACGGTCAACAACAGTCCCAGAACCGCAGCTTTGGCCGGTTGCATCGAGTCGATCTGTGCCAGCCACGACGGCATCGCCGGCTCGGCATCGTCTTTCGGACGGCCACGCCAACTCGAGTACGCGAGCGCCAGAAAACCGACAGTGAACACGACGGCGAACACCGTCTGGACGGTATGCGCGCTGCCGCTGGACTTCGATTCCACTTCGGTGGTCGAGAGTGCCGTCGCTGCTGTGATCGCTGTCGCGGCCAGCACGATGCTCGCGGTGTACGCGAATGCATTTGCCTTCGCCCGAGTGGACAGCAGGATCGCGATGATCGCAACCAGAGGAATCGGGCTGATGACGACGCCGGTGGCGAGTGGGATGAGCTGCGCAGTAATCGATTCCATTTCTGCGACCGTACAAGCGGCCAATCCGGCCATTGGCGAAACGTTCGGCCTCCACGACATCGCCACTCACGGTGTCACAGAAGCACGGCTGTGAGGACCACCCGGTCTTCCTCTTCGACAAGTTCGAGGGACGTTACCGTACCGGCGAGCGATTCAAGCCCGATCCCTGAGTCCCGTGCCACCGGCATCCGACCCGGCGAACTGATCCGCACTACTACCGCCCGAGCATCGGCGAGTGTCACCTCGAGGAAGACGGGCCCTCCTGCACCGTGTTTCACGGCGTTGGTCAGTCCCTCCGACAGGATCTCCACCACGCTGTCGAGCCGAGCGGAGCCGGAACCGATCACCGCCCAGACTTCGTCGTCGACGTGACTGACGACCGGAATTGCGTAGCGCCACACCGTGACAAGATCATCGATACGCTTTCGGGCATCGGAGTCAGCCGGCTGATCGGATGACGCAGACAGGTCGCTTTCCAAGCCGTCGAGAATGTGGGCAATGGTTGCCGCAACATCGACCGGGCGACCGGCAACGGCGCCCGAAGACCATGCGGCCGCTACGAGTTCGCCCTGCACCGACGAGTGCAACAACCTGGCCAGTCCACGTCGGGTGTGCATGAGCTCGGCATGGATACGAGCTGCATCGAGCGCTTGCCGGCTCAGGGCACTGCGGAGTTGACGCTCCTCGTCCTGACGCTGCGTATCCGCAGCCCTGATCAGGCAGACGGACAGCGCAACCAACGGGTAGACGGCCATCGACGAGAGATAGAAAGTCGGGGTACGGCCGAACACCGTCAGGAGCAGCCACGTCGCGGTACTGCTGATCAGCGCACTCGAGCAGTACACCGCAGAAAGAGTCGCGATCCGTCTCAGAGGGCCGTCTCCGCTGCTGACAACTCGGCGAGCGCACGCATTGCCACCGACGAAGAGCCAGAAACCGACGCCGAGCTGGACCGCCGTGAACGTCACGCCGTAAGTCGTGAGCAGGTAGACGGTCACCAGTGCCGTGTACGCGAACACTGGTACGTACAGTGGCGCCGGTTCAACGCTGCGTACGACGCCGATCAGTCGATCTCTCGCCGTCAGCCGCACAGTCGGCGTCGGTGATTCGATCGGGGGAATCTCCCGGAACAGTCGATGACTCATCGGGCGAACCACGTCGTCGGAGATTCGCTTCAAGAGAGCTGCTCCTCGCACTCCCTCGAGTTCCGTTTCAGCAACCGCGTGCATGACCGTCTCGATACTGCGCTCGAGCTCTCGCCGACACTGCGCACGGGTTTGGCCGAGGCGGAATCGATCCCGGGTCTGTTGGAGTTGGACGGCGGCCCCGGCAACCTTCAAACTCCGTTGCAGCGCGAGGCGGTCGCGGAGAGCGCTTACCAGTACGGCGGTCAACGACAAGAAGACAACGCTGCACACGACGTTGAGTGCCACCCGGACGAGCATCGGTCTGGGGTCGACGGGGAGTTCGAGCGAGCGGGTGATCGCGTCGAGGACGAACGGGCGGATCGCGCCGATCACTGCGAACAGGGCCAGGGCTGCGAGCTGCGATCGGTGTGCTGCAAGAACAGCCCTCGCCATCAGCAGCATCAGCCCGACGACGCAGTGGGTCGCGAAGGCGCCGACTGCCATCACGCCTACTTCGCGCACCCCGGTACACAGGTAGTAGTTGGCCATCACGGTCACCGCGAACGGCAGCGTCAGAATCCAGGACCACTTGGTGACGATGTTCCGATCACCGAGTCGAAGCCACCACTCGCGCGGGTTCACACCGAGTCGGTCACTTCGGGCACACCGAAATGGCGGATGAAGATACTCGCAGCAAGCACTCGCGGATTGGTGGACGAATCGTGCGTCAATCCCAGGCTCTCGAGAGTGCGCGCGATGAGCTTCTCCACACCTCGGATCGAGGACCCACGATGCGCTGCGATTGCGCTGTTCGACCACCCGAGCGAGATGTAACGCAGAAGATCGAGCTGTGATCTGGTGAGGCTCGACAAGGCGGAGTCCGGATCACTCCCGAGCGCCGGTGGCTCGGTTTCCGTCAACGCGGCCTCCACTACGCCGATCAACTGATCCGCCGACTGGACAGCCGCCTTGTCCACGAACAGCGATTTCGGCGGCACACCCGCAGAACCTGGCGCTGTCGATGCGTTGGGGTAGTTCGTCAGGAACACGATCGCGCAATGCGGAGCCTTCACGGTGACGATGTTCGCGAGATCGACGCCGTTCGGCCGCACGCCAAGGTCGATGTCCGTGACCAAGAGGTCAGGATCGAATCCGTCGAACTCCGTGAGCGCTTCGACCGCCGATCCGGCCGTACGGACCACGAACCCGGCGTGTGTGAGCGTGTCACCGACGAGCGCACGCATCAGTGGTTGGTCTTCCACCACCAACACCCGTCGCACCCACTGGCTGGTCTCCATGACCAGAGATTAACCGTTGGGAGAGTGCGTATTCGACCGAGCAGGTGGTGACGGATTCCGAGTAACACGGCAGTTATCAACCATGCGGGTTCCAAGCATTTCGCCCGATATGTCCCAAGCGTCGGAGCGCAGGGTGTTCCGAGTACACACCCCTTCGACCATCAGGACGGGCCATGACCGCACCGATCACCCCGAAGAACACCGCAGTACGACGAGCCACTTTGCTGGCAGTATGCGTGAGCACCGCAATGCTCATGCTCGACATCGCCGTCGTCAACACCGCCCTGCCGTCGATCGCATCCGATCTCGATACCGGAGTCAGCGCCCTGCAATGGGTGATCGACGCGTACACGCTGGCATTGGCGACGGTGGTTCTCAGCGCCGGATCGTGGGCAGACCGACGGGGTCGACGCCATGTTTTCGTCATCGGCATTCTGTGGTTCACCACGGCATCTCTGTTCTGCGCTCTGGCGCCGAACATCTGGGTGCTCGACCTCGCGCGGGCCGCTCAGGGTATCGGCGGTGCCGTACTCTTCGCCTGCTCACTTGCCTTGCTGGCGGACGTGTTCGAGAAGGGTCCCCAGCGCGCGACTGCTCTGGCTGCATACGGCGCCACGATCGGGGGCGCGTTTGCCGTCGGCCCACTGGTGGGCGGGTTGCTCACCGAGTTGTTGGATTGGCGCGCAATCTTTTTGATCAACGTTCCGATCGGGTTGATCACACTGGCGATGACGGTGCGGTGGGTTCCCGAGTCACGCGATCCTCGACCTCGCGGCGCGGACGTGCCCGGGCAGATTCTGGTGTCCACCGGCCTGGCAGCTCTGGTGTTCGGTTTGTTACGCGGTAACGAGGATGGGTGGTTCGAGCCGCAGCCGATGATCGCCGCGGTGATCGCCGCGGCCGCCATGATCGGTTTCTCCCTGCACGAGCTTCGTACCACCGAGCCCATGCTGCCCCCGCATCTGCTCGCCAATCGGGCCTTCGCCGGAGCGCAGATCGCAGCGTTCTCGATCTCCGCCTCCCTGTTCGCGGTGTTCGTCTACACGACCATCTACCTGCAGAACGTGCTGCATCTGTCTCCCGTGGACGCCGGCCTGGTGTATCTACCGGCGACGATAGCGATGTTCGTCGTCGCGGGAACCACCGCGAAATTGGACGGGCGCATCCCCGTCTCGGTCTCGTTGACGTGCTCGCTTCTACTCGTCTCGGTGGGGCTGGTCATGATGACCGTCGTCGACGTGACCAGTTCGCCGTACGCGATACTTCCCGGATTTGTTGTCGCGTGCGTGGGGGCCGGGGTGTTCAACCCCGTCATGAGTGGGTTGGTTCTGGGCGAAAGCACTTCGAACCATTCCGGATTGGCCGCAGGGATCAACGACGCGTTCCGGCAGACCGGCATCGCAGTCGGGGTTGCCGTGCTCGGCGCCTTCCTTCCGGCGCAGTCGATGCTGCCCGGCGGACCACCGGACGACTTTGTCGGTGGACTTCGGTTGGCACTGTTTGTCGCAGCCTTCATCGCAGCTCTCGGTGCGTTGGTCTGTGCGGCGACGCTGCGCACTACCAGCGTCAACCAGACTCTCTCCGAGGAATCCGAGCAGATGTTGACGAGAACTAGTTGACCGTTTTGTCCTGCATGTATGAATTTCGCTCCTTAGAATCGAACCGTCCTGCGTCCGCAGGTACGAGGGGAAACGGATGATCTATCGACTGCTCGGGCCGTTGGAGGTCGCACGGGGTCCGGCGACGAGCGACGTGATCGATCTGGGCCCTCGAAAACAACGAACGGTCCTTGCCGTTCTACTGCTCAACCGTGGTCGCGTCGTCTCCACCGACCGGCTGATCGATGCTCTCTGGCACGACGACGCACCGGCGAGTGCGATGGCAAGCATCCAGGCGTATATCTCCAACCTGCGCCGAGCGCTACGCGTCGAAACCGGTACGGCGTCACCGATAGTGCGTCAATCGCCTGGCTATGTCCTCGAGGTCGCTCCGGCAGACGTCGATCTGTCGGTGTTTCTCGACGACGCCGAAACGGCGCGACAACACGCTGAGAACGAACGGTGGCAGGAGGCTTTGACGACCGCTGACCGTGCCCTCGCCTCGGTCCGGGGGCAGCTTCTGGACGACCTGAACGACGCGCACTGGGTGGAGGTGGAAGCCGCAGCCTTCGAGGAAGTGCGGACCGAGTGCCGGGAGACCCGGATAACGGCGCTTCTGGCTCTCGGGCGCCTGGCACCCGCGCTGGTCGAAGCTGCTCAACTCTGTAGCGAGTACCCGTTCCGCGACCGGACCTGCTGGCTGCGAATGGTTGCCCTGCATCGGGCGGGCAGGTCACCGGAAGCCTTGGAACAGTTTCGATTACACGCGTCTCGGCTCGACGCCGAGCTGGGACTGGAGCCCGGCGGGGAGCTGACAGCATTGCAAGGCGCGATCCTGCGCCACGAACCCGGCCTGGCCGCCTGGCCGCGCACTCCGGGATGGACGGGGGCCGAACAAGTGTCGGTCCCGGCTTCTCCCCCAGCCGTAGCAGCGATGCCCGAGACGGATTCCTCACGCTTGTTCGTCGGGCGCGACGCTCAGACGATTGTCGCCGACAAGATGCTCGACGACGTTCGCCGTGGCTCACCTCGCTGGTTGATCTTGACCGGCCCCGCCGGCATCGGCAAGACACGATTCGCCGAGGAGTGTTCGTCGAGAACAACGTCCATTCGAGGAGCCACCGTCTGGGCACGTTGCCCGGAGGACGACGGAACGCCGCCGTGGTGGCCGATCCGCCGACTGGTTCGGGAACTCGGAGCCGACGCCGATTTCGTACTGACGCCGCCGACGGACATCGATCCGGACGAAGCGAGATTTGCCGTCTACGAACGGGTTCGCACCACCATCGAAGCTGCGGCGAAAGATGCACTGTTGACCGTCGTCATCGACGACATTCAATGGGCCGATCCCACGTCCCTTCGTTGCCTGACCTACCTGGTCGGCGCAATGACCAGTGCCAGAGTCTGGTTCGTGTCGACGCTCCGAGACTCGGAAGTCGGGTCGGCAGTGCGCAAGTTCGAAGAAGCCGTACTCCACGGCGAAGGAAACCGAACCATGATTGTGCCGGCGCTCGCGCAGGGCGAGGTTGCAACACTCGCAAGGTGCGTCTCCGGGGACACGCTCGACGACGCGGAGGCGCGAACCCTGGCGGAACGAACCGGCGGCAACCCGCTGTTCGTCTCGGAGTACGCCAGGCTTCCCCGGAACGAGCGACTGGGCGACGGCATCCCCGTCGCCGTTCGATCTGTCCTCGGTCGACGGCTTGCCGCAGTGGAACCGGCAGTGTTGCACGCTCTTCGGGTTGCCGCAGTTATCAGCGACGCCATCGAGGTGTACACACTGGCCGCAGCCACCCGTCTCGATGTCGACACTCTCGCCGACCATCTCGACGCGGCTGCTGATGAACGAATCATCGTCGCGGACTCGGCAAACGGCGGTTACGTCTTTGCTCACGGCCTTCTCCGAGACGAAGTCCTCGAAGCGATACCCACGCTTCGTCGCCAGCGGATACATGCCCGAGTTGCCGAAGTGCTCGAAAATTCCTCCGATCCGGACCGGCTGAGCCGCCGCGCGCAACATCTGATGTCGGCACTTCCCCTGGTCGATCCACTCGTCGTTCTGGAGGCATGCACGGCTGCAGCTCAGGATGCGACCGATCGGTGGAGTTCGGAGACCGCGGCCGAGTGGTGGGAGGCAGCTGTCCGCGCGTTCGACTTACTTCCCGTGTCCCAGCAATCCGCTGACGATCGGGACGACCTGCTGGTGGCCAGAGTCGAGGCCCTCGCCCGCGCAGGTCGAGGGCAGACAGTTCTCGACGTCGTCAATGCCGGTCTCCTCGAGGCTGTTCGGGAGGGGCGAACCTCCGCCGTCGGACGACTGGCAGGCGCATTACTTCGGGCCGCCGGTGCGTGGCCGTGGGTTTCCTACGGTACCGATCCGGGACCACTGCTCGAACGGCTCGCGGCGGTCGAGCCCTTGGTCGAGAACGACAGGTCAGCTCACGCACGGGTTCTTGCTGCGCTGGCGGTGGGAAGTTGCTACCACCCCGAAGCCGAGATCCCGAATCGATGGAGCGCCCGTGCTCTCGACATCGCCCGCGAACTCGACGATCCGGATGTGATCGCGGACGCGCTGCTCGGACGGATTCTGCTTTTCTCCGGAGTCGCGGTGCACAGCGCGGAGTCCATGCGCCTACTGCGCGAGCTTTTCGAACTGCCGCACCAACAATCGCGTGTCGACAGCGTCGTCGCACACGCCGTCGCGAGCATGACGGAGATGAATCTGGCCAATGTCGATGCCGCCGTCAAACACGTCAGGCAGGGGATCATCGGCTGCGAGCTACTGAGACTCCCGGTGGTTCGGGTCCAATTACGCTGGATGGAAGCAACTCTCGCCGAATGGTACGGAGACTTCGCGCAAGCCCGCCGGCAGTACGAGACGGCCAGGCAGATCCATCTGCAAACGGAGTTGTACACGGCTGGCAGCGCAGATCTGGCGTTCAACACTCTGGAATGGGAGCGAGGTGCGTTGGCAGAATCTGATCCCGGTGTCGTGGAACCTGATTCGTGGACCATCGCCATCGACGCCGCCCGAGGCGAGCGCGACGCCACTTCCGAAGGCATCAAGAAGTGGCTGATCAATCGCGGGCCACAGACGTGGACGACATTGGGACACCAGACACTACTTGCACGCGTCGTGGCAGATCTGGAACTGGTCGAATACGCCGACACGTTCATCGACCTACTCTCGCCACACACCGGCTGCATCGCAACGGTGGGCCATGTCGGTGAACTGGGCTCGGTCGCCGAAGCCTCCGCGCGTCTGCACGCGCTTCTCGGTCACGTCGAGCAGGCATCGACTCTCCTGGATCAGGCCGAGAAGATCGCAACTGGCTCCGGCGGAGCACCAACACTGCTGCGCTGTCGACTGCTTCGGGCGCAGCTCCGAGAGCCGTCCGCCGAACGTGAACGGGAGCTGACGGAAGTGGCGGCCGAATCGGAGACACTCGGCATGCGGGGCGTAGCTGAACGAGCGCGATCGACATGACCCTGAACTGCGAGAATGCGCTTGGATAAAACTTGGATCCGCTCGGGATACATACGTCAAGAACCACCCAAGCCTGTTCGGACATCCTTCCCTTGACCGAAAGACGGATGAGGAAAGGAAGACCATGAACCTTCAAACCCCCACGCTCGACGCCGCGGTCGAATCACTGCGCGCAGAGGTGACCGGCTCCGTTTCCCTGCCTGGCGAAACGGGATACGAGTTGGCGATTCCGTGGAATGCAGCGGTTCCCGTCGCGCCTGGCGCTGTGGTGGCAGTCGAGAGCGCGCAAGACATTGTCGCAACGGTGCGATTCGCGGCGAAGTTGGGTCTGCGCGTCGGTGTTCAGCGCACCGGCCACGGCGCGGTCCCTCTCGGCAGTGACGTTCTCCTCGTCCACACCGGCAGGCTCACGGAGTGCGTCGTCGACCCCGAAAACCGCACTGCCCGAATCGGCGCGGGCTTGATCTGGCAGGACGTCATCGACGCTGCCGCACCCCACGGCTTGGCGCCACTGGCAGGTTCTTCACCCACGGTCGGAGTCGCCGGCTTCCTCACCGGCGCCGGCATCGGCCCGATGGTGCGCACGTACGGGCTCTCGTCGGATCACGTTCGTTCGTTCGACATCGTCACCGGCAGCGGCGAACTCATTCATGTCACCCCCGACGAACATGCCGAATTGTTCTGGGGACTGCGCGGCGGCAAGGCCACACTGGGCATTGTCACAGCCATCGAGATCGACCTACTACCGGTCACCCACTTCTACGGCGGTGCAATCTATTTCGACGGCGCAGATGCAAGCGCGGTCGCGCACGCCTGGCTGGACTGGTGCGCCGACCTGCCTGAGCACAGCTCGACCTCTCTTGCCTTTCTGCAACTTCCACCCCTTCCACAGGTTCCGCCACCGCTGGCCGGCAGGCTCACCGTCGCGGTCAGATTCGCAAGTCTTGCCGAGGAATCCGATGCCAAGTCACTGATCGACCGAATCCGTTCAATCGCAACGCCCTTGATCGACACAGTCGGTGTGCTGCCTTATGCCGCCCTCGGGGCAGTGCACGCCGATCCCGTCGACCCGATGCCGACGCACGAATCCACGGCATTGACCAACGAGCTGTCACACGAGGCCGTCGACGCATTGCTGGCCGCTGCCGGCCCCGGATCCGGTTCACCCCAAACCGTCGTCGAATTACGTCTCCTCGGGGGCGCCCTCGCACGGGAACCTGAGCACCGCAGCGCCTTCTGCCATCGTGACGCTGCCTTCTCGCTGTTCACCGTCGGAGTTCTTGCCCCACCGATGGTCGACGCGGTAGTCCCGCACGCCGAGACTCTCGGACGAACGATGGCGCCATGGACGAACGGGCATGCACTGCCCAACTTCGCGCCGAGCGTCGACCCGGAGAAGATCGCCCGCACCTACGACGAGGACACCGCTCACTGGCTGAGCGCTTTGGCGGACACGCATGATCCGCAGGGAGTCCTGGCCGTCGGTCAGGTCATGCGCCGGATCTCCTGAACTTCGCCAACTCTCGCAACCGGACCAGATCCCAGGCGTGCCGGGGGCGACGGATACCCGGTCGATCTCGGGGGACTCTGACCCTCAGCGCCTGCGGACTGACCGTGCACCTGACCGGAGTTGGCATCACCAGCGCCTCGCCGTCGACGCCGACCGGAATCTCGTCGGTGTCGGCGTCGACGATCACCTCGAATCCGGTGCCCTGAGCCAGACCGTGTTGATGCGCCCGATGGAGCAACCCGATGGCCTGACGTGCACTGCTGACGGAGATCGCGACGATTCCGAGAGTGCCCCGGTCCAATCGCGGCCGATGACCGAGCCCCGCCAGGTCGTTCATCTCGTACGGGCCGTTGCTGACCAGCACAGCCTGTGGACCCACCGCGGACACGCTCGGGGAGCGCGCGGTCAGCACCGCTCCGGTACGTCCGGCGAGGAGATCCGGGAGCATCTGCAAGAAGGTGCTGGTCTTGGCGTCGCGGTACTCTGGACTCTGGACTACCTCGGCGTACGCCCCGAACGATGCGTTGTTGACGAAAGTTCGACCGCCGACATTTCCCAGGTCCACCGTGACCTCGACGCCATCGACGAGCGCGTCGAGGCACCGTGACGGATCCTCGAGATCGAGCCCCAGATCCGCGGCGAAGTGGTTGCGCGTTCCCGCGCTGACGACGAGGAAGGGCAGGTCGTGTTCCGCCGCGACAGCAGCAACCAGCGCCTGCGTTCCGTCGCCACCGGCAACACCGAGTAGGTCGGCGCCGTCCGCGACCGCCTGCCTGGCCAAGGCCGTCACGTCGATCTTCTCGGGCCCCTCGAGCAGTGCGACCGTGGCCCCCCGTTCCTCGGCCTTGCGTTTCAAGTCGAACTTCTCGACCTTGCCACCACCGGAGTTCGGGTTCATCACGAAGAACGGCTTGACGGGCGGCGGTGCCGGTCGCTCGACAACCGGCAATTCCTTCTCCTCCCCCGCCAAGGCGGTGCGAGCGCAGATACCGGCTACGACGAACAACCCGATCGCGAGCAGCACCACCCACAGGAGTCGTTCTCGGACCAGGAAGGTGAGCACCACGATCGGCGTCAGAACCGCCACGGCCAACGAGAGCCAGCGGAGGAATCCGCGGGTCGTCAGAAACCAGTACACGGCCACGACGCACACGACCACCCCACCGATCCCCAGGATCAGCATGGTCAAGGTTTTCAGTCCGGCGAAGATCAGGAGCACCGCGACTGCAAGAACCAGGGCCGCAAAGGCTGCGCGCGCCAACCAACTCTGTTTCGACGAGGGCCGATCCGTGTGGGCAGAGGTCGTCATCGAGCCACCTCCCCGCGATTGTCATTTCGGCCGGTACTTCGACGCTATCCCTTCGAAGCAGGCCAGTCACCTACCGGCAAGAATCTCGCGATCGCGCACTGCTACTTTATGACGACACCTCGTCATAAAAAGGAGTAGCCGTGACAACACCGACGTCCGAAGCGTGGGAATCCGCCGAAGGAACCCTGACCGGCATTCGGAAAGCCGGACTCCACGGACTACGTTGGACGGCCTGGTTGGCCGGCGCGACAGGTCTCGCACAATTGGTGTCGATCGGGCTGAACTTCACCGACACTGTCAGCGGAATCGTTCCGGCCACGTACCCGCCTGTAGATGTGGCGTGCAGCGTCGTCGCGCTCGTTCTTCTGGTCAGCCTGCTTGTCGGCCGCCCCAACGGTCCCGCGATGTTGTCGAGTCTCGCCCTCCTTATGGCCATGCTGATGGCGCCCACCCTTCACAAACATGCACCCGCGTCGCTCTGGCTGGCGGCGGCACACGCCGTCTCGGTCGTCGCCGTCATCACGCTGTCCGTGATGACTTCGCGGTTCTCCAGTGCCGAGTTGGATCGGTCGTGACACCGGATTCACCCCTCTCGCTTGCAGCTGAGGAATGGATCACTGATCTCACTACCGCGGAGATGGAGCGATTGCGCAAACGCACGACGCTCACACTCGCCGAAGAACAAGAGGTCTGCCGATCCGTACGCTCGATCGCGCAGCAGATGATGCTCGCACCCGTCTCGATGTGGCAAGGTGATCCGCGCCTTGTTGCGGACCTGTTCGACCTCCCCGTGACCGTGAATCAGACCCAGGAGGATCGACCATGCCGAAGTTGACCGGTGGCGCGACAACCGCAGAGCACAAAATCGCCACCCGAGAAGCCATGTTGGACGCATTCATTCGCGAACTTCACGAGCAGGGCTGGCAAAACGTGAAGCTGCAGACCGTGGCCCAGGCGGCCGGCGTCTCGCGGACAGCGGTGTACAACTACTTCCCCGACAAATCCGCGTTACTGCTCGCCTGGTCCACCCGCGAGATGGACAGGTTCCTACTCCTGGCCGAGCGTGAGCTCGCGGACCGCGAGAATCCTGTGGACCGACTCGAAATCCTCGTCAAACTGACACTCGTCGAGTTCTCACTGCAACGATTCACAGGAATCGCGTTGGTCGAATTGTTGTCAGCGCAGGATCGCGAAATTTTCCTCGAACATATTGTCCCGCTGTCGGTTCTGGTCGAACAGCTCGTCCAGGAAGGTGTCGACGCCGGTGTCTTTGTCGATTCCGATGCTGCCGCATCCGCGCAACTCATCCTCGCCTGCGTGGAAAGCCGACGCCCGATGCTCATGGCCGGCGACCGAGTGGACGCCGTCGTAGCGACCACCGTCCCGTTCATCATGCGCGCGTTGGGCGTTGCGTGGCCGACTTCCCTCGCGGCCGAACCCTCCGATCGCTCTGCTCACGATCGGTAGGATCGCAGATATGCATTTCGACCTCCCGCCCATCGATCAGCAGGCCGAGCGATTGATCGAACTCGGTGTTCACGAGATGGCCGGACTTTCTGCCGGCGATGTCAGGGAGGCCGCAACCGGGCACGGTGATGTCGGACTACTCACCGTGCACGAAAAACTGGCTCCGGCTTCAGTTCTGACTCCGCTGCTCGAGCTCGAGAACAAGCGCGGATTCATAGTTGTCGACATGGCGGACGTCGATTTGTTCGCCCCCACCGAGCAGGCAACGCTGCCCGAAAGCTCATTACATCTGCTCAGTGGAGTCGACCGCGGGGATCACCTGGCCAACTGGAGCCCGGACGAAGCATTGCCCGCAATCGTCGACGCAGACCGTACGCCGCTGACGCTTACCGAAGGCATCCACTGGCTGTTGCAGCGCCCCGACATTCTCGAACGCGGAAAGTGTTTCATGACCATCGGCTCCCGACTGCGCAAACCTGACGGATCCTTCGACACCAGAACTCCCGCCGTGTGGATCAGCAACGGAACCGGTCGCGACGGCAAAGACAACCGCAACGCCCCGAAAGTCGGGTGGTGCTGGTGGGGTAACCGCCACACGTGGTTGGGGTTCGCATCGGCGAGCGACCGGGTACCGCTCCCGAACTAGAGCACGGTTGCGCGGTCGAATCGGTACCGATCCTTCCACGGCATCTCGGCCTCGAGCATTGCAGCGGCAGAGAGTAATTCCGCGTCGCAACCCCATTTCGCCGAGATCATCACGCCGAGTGGAACGCCGTCTTCCGTCCAACCGAGTGGCAGACTGATCGACGGGAAACCGGTTGCATTGGCGACGACGGTGTTTCCTGTGAAAGCGACCATGTCGATCAGTTCGGTCGCGGGGTCTTCGTCGTTGCGCAACTCCCCGATCGCAAGCGGCGGCTTCGTCACAGTCGGAGTGACGACAAGGTCGGCGTCGGCGTAGTCGAGACTCCATCGCCGCGCCCAGGCCTGAACAATACCGATTGCCGCGGCCAGCTCACCCGAAGACACCTGGTTTGCTTGAACTCGCAAGTGCTGCACTATCGGACGCAGAAGGTGTTCGTACTCCTCCGGGATCGGCTTGGTTCCCGCCAAAGACGAGAACATCTTGACGAAAGCATCGATGAAAATGTCATCGCGAGCCTGCGGTCGCTCGAACACGTTGTGGCCCAGACCCTCCAGCACAGACCCAACCTTCGATACAGCAGCCGAGAGCTGCGCATCCACGGCTCCGCCGGAGACCGATCCGTGAGCAAGAGCGACGGTCAAGGGGCGAGCCCGAACTCCCCCGGCCTGTACGACGAACTCTTCGAACGACTTCGGCCGAGGCGGGTGGATAGTTCCGGCGCCGGGTCGCGTCGCCAGAACGTCCAGCAGCGCAGCGGTATCGCGAACTGTCCGGGCGATCGGCCCCTTGCTCGCAAATCCGAAGTTGTCATGCCCCGCCACGCCCATCGTGATCAAACCGCGGCTCGGCTTGAGGCCGACGACTCCGCACGTACTTGCCGGCGAACGCAACGAACCGGCGGTGTCACTTCCCTGTGCAAACGGCACCAGACCAGCGCCGACGGCGGCAGCAGCGCCGCCACTGCTGCCGGCGGCACTCCGCGTGCGATCGAACGGACTGCGAGCAGGCGGAGCGACTTCCGGCTCGGTGTAACAGGCTGCCCCGAACTCGGGCACCGTCGTCTTCCCGATGTCGATCAACCCACCTTCTCGGATCGCCTCGACGATCTCGTCGTCAGCGTCCGGCACGAAGTCGCGAAAGAGCGCCGATCCGAAGGTCGTGCGAATGCCGCGCGTTGCGTCGAGGTCTTTGATTGCCGTCGGAACGCCGAACAGACGCGGAAGGGGCCCGGCGTCCCGCTCGTCCAACCTGCGCTGCGCTTGTTCGGCGAGGGCGACTGCGTGCTCCCCGGCGATCGTCGTGAAGGCGCCGACGTCATCGGAAGTGGTCGCACGGTCGACGAAGTACCTGGTGACTTCGGGAATCGAGACCTGTTTGGCGGCGATAACACCGGCAAGTTCGACGGCGGACAGTTGATGGAGATCGGTCATCGGGCAGCGCTCCTTGGAGGTCGATGGACACTTGTAATTTCGATACGCGTATCGCTATTGTTGTCAGCATGGTATCCGAATCCACCAGCTCTGCAAGGGCTGGTCGACCAAAAGCATTGAGTCACAGACAGATTCTTGATGCCGCGGCAGAGATCGCCGATACGGACGGCCTGGATGCGGTGTCATTTCGAGTGCTCGCCGAACGACTCGGCATATCGCCGATGTCCGTCCACCGCACAACCGGCGGCATCGACGCCTTGAGGCGAGATCTGATCTCGACTCTCGTAGGCGAAGCCGTCTCGTCGATCGACTGGCCGACCGACTGGCGCGGGGTTGCCCGCACGTTCGCCTACGGCCTCCACGATCTCCTGATGCGCCATCCCCTGGTCCTGGAAGCCCATCGGCAGGCATCACTGGAAGCACCCGGGGCCGACGATACCGCCCACCGAGTCGTGAGCGCCCTTTCCTTGGCCGGCCTCGAGGACGAGCAGGCCACGTACGCATACGGCGCGCTGCATGATTTCGTCACCGGACACGTCGCAATTCAATTGGGACGCGGCGCTTTCGACAGCGCACCTGCCGATCGACGCGAGGCATCGGTGTTCGCACTTCATCACGATCCCACCCGAAGGTTCGAGTTCGGAGTCGCCCTCATCCTGGACGGTGTGGCGTCGATCGCGCAGCAAGGAACCACATCATGACGAGCAGCGTGACCACAACCGAAATTCGCGACGCGTCGGGGCGTCGTATCGCATTCTGCGAGTACGGCGATCCGACTGGCCACCCGGTAGTCGTGGCCCACGGATCACCTGGCAGCCGATACGAAGGGCTCTCACTCCACAACGCGTCTTCGACGGCAGGCATGCGGCTGATAGTCCCCGATCGACCCGGCTTCGGACGCACGGATCCGTACACGGACAAGGGATTTCATTCCTGGGACGACGACTACGTCACCCTGGTCGATCACCTAGAGTTGGACTCGGCCACACTGATGGGTTTCTCCGGAGGCGGCGGTTACGCGCTCGCAGTCGCTGCAGCCGTTCCCGAACGAGTCTCGAAACTGGTGCTGGCGTGCGCCATGATCCCCGGGGCACCGCGAGATACTTTGCGACGCAGAATAAAACTGGTATCTGCGTTGTACTTTGCCGCCACCTGGGCTCCCCGTGTGGCCGGCGCAATGCTCGCAGGAACCGGAGTGTTCTCCAAGCTACGCAGCGACTCAGTCTCGATCTGGCCGGCCGCCGATCAGGCCGTCATGACCGACGAGGTACATCGCCCCGCTCTCCAGTTGGATTCATCCGAAGGGATCGCACAGGGTGGATCCGCAGGGGTTGTCGACTTGGCTCGGTATCGCCACGAGGTGCCTGGACTCTTCCAATCGATCTCGGTACCAACGGTTTTCCTACACGGAACCGACGACGGAAACGTACCCATCGAAGTAGCCCGCTGGGCACACTCGTTGATTCCCGACTCTCGCTTCGAAGAGATCAACGGAGGCGGCCATCTGTTCGTCGTCGCCGACCCCACTCCACTCCTTCGCGCCCTCGCCTAATTCCCTCTTGACTCGAACGCGTGTTCGAGTATCCTTTGGGGAGGGGATCGGGGGATTCAATGAGTGTCTTGTTGTCGGACGTGGTTTCGGGTTCTGCGGTGGGGTTACGCGGACGGTTGTGGCAGTTGTCTGCTGCAGAGTTGCGCGCTGCTGCGGTGTCGGCGAGTGCGGAGATTCTGCGCCTCGAGGCGGTTCGTGTGGCGGTGGTGGACGAGTTGTCGTTGCGCCCGGATGATCAGGTGATTGCCAGCCGCGGTGTCGGTTCGTGGTTGGCGGCTAACACGATGCTGCAGGTTCGGGACGGGAAGAAGATCGCCGCGTTAGGTGCGGCTTTGCGGCCGTTTCCGGCGGTGGCGGCTCGGTTCGATGGCGGGGATTGCTCGTTCGATCATGCCGTGTTGATCGTGGCGTTCTGCGAGTCACCACCGAAGGGCATGCCAGACGACGCGCTCCCTCGCTGTATCGATTTGTTGTTGGCGGCTGCGTCGGGTGTGGAAGCGACGACGACGAAAGTGCGGAACGTGATCGCGACCTTGGAGCGAGTGTTCGAATCCGATGAGATCCCGCCCGCCGAGGATGTCGATCTCAATGAGTTGCGGATCGCCTCGACCTTGAACGGTCGAGTGGTGGTGCGTGGGGATTTCGACGCCCTCACCGGTGAAATGCTGCTGTCGGCGTTGTCGAATCTGACGATGCCCACCCCGGCACCGGACGGGACTCCCGATGCTCGGTCGACGGCGAAACGGACCGCGGACGGGTTCACCGAACTGATCCGGCGTTATCTCGATTGCGCCAAGACCGGTACCGATGGTGGTCAGCGTCCGCATGTGAACGTGCACATCAACGCCCGTGATTTGGCTGAGCATCGGGACTGCGCCGCCACACCAACTGATGGTGGTGGAGTGGCTGTGTCTGATCTTGATGTCGGGCACATGCCCTGGCTCGGACCGCTGTCGGTGTCGCAGACCAGGCTTCTCGGGTGTGATTGTTTCCTCTCCACCGTTCTGCTCGACGATCACGGCGCGCCGCTCGATGCGAAACCAGGGAAGAGGTTGGTCACCGCCGAACAACGGACTGCGTTGATTGCCCGAGACAGAGGCTGTGCGTTCCCGGGTTGCACATGTGTACCGGCGTGGACCGATGCGCACCATATCCGGCACTGGGCCAACGGCGGCCCGACGGTGATGAACAACCTGGTCCTGCTGTGCCGTTCGCACCACCGGTTGATGCACCGGAAATCAGGGTTCGTCGGGAAGTGGGCGATTCGGATCGGTGTCGACAACAAACCGTGGTTCATCCCGCCACCCTCGATCGACCCCGGACAGCAACCCAGGCCGGCGAACACCACCTTCAAAACCTGAGAGGTCAAACCTCTTTGGCGACAACAGAACACGGACCAGCGCCGCATCGAGGAGACCTCGATGCGGCGCCAAAAAACATGCTCAGCCCAAGTCGGCGACAATCCGCTCGGCGAGAGGCCGTGACGACGCCGGATTCTGACCGGTGTAGAGCTTGCGGTCCACCACGACATAAGGCGACCACGGCTCAGCCTTCGAGAATTTGCCGCCCAATTCGCGTAGGCGAGTTTCGAGCAGCCACGGAGCCTTGTCCGCCAGACCAGCCTGCGTCTCCTCTTCGTTGGTGAACGCGGTCAGCTGATAGCCGTCGAACAGCCAGCTTCCATCGGGTCTCTGGGCCGGCAGGAGTGCCGCCGGCGCGTGACAGACTGCCGAGACCACCTTGTCCGCGTCCAAGAAGTTCACGAGAAGCTCACCGAAGGATGCCGACACCGCAAGATCCTCCATCGGTCCGTGTCCACCCGGTACGAAGACCAAGTCGTAATCGGCAGCATCGGCGTTCTCCAGAATCTCCGGCGAATCGAGCACCGGCTGCAGATCGGCGATGTACTTGCGCATACGGTCGGCGCCTTCTTGCCCACCGTTCACCTCGGGCGCCAGGCTTCCCTCGTCCACAACGGGAGCTTTACCGCCAGGCGTCGCGATCACGATGTCGTAGCCGGCGTCGACGAAAACGCGATGCGCCTCGACCAGTTCTTCCGCCCAGTACCCGGTCGGGTGGGGTGTTCCGTCCTTCAGCGTCCAGTGATCTGCAGAAGTGACCGCAAACAACAGCTTTGTCATCGCGCAACCTTTCGTCGGTAACAGGAACCCATTGGTGACAAGACACCATCTTCAAGGCCCGATCAATGAAATAACGTCCAGTCAGTGCAACACGCTGCCCTTGTGAGAATTCCTCACCACCGCAGAATCACGTCACCCGTCAGGTCCCGATCGGTTTGCCGAACAGGCCTGCGACGAGTTCACCGACCGCATCCACCCAGACTGGCCAGGTCCTCTGATCAAGCGCCATGGATCCAGCGTCGAAGGTGCTGCATCCCTGCTCAGCAGGCACACCAGCGAACCGATCACGAAGCCACAGTAGAGCACTCGGCAAAGCGACGACTTCCATGCTGACATGCTCACTGAAGTGGTCTCTGGTGTAAACGACACTCGCAGAAGGATCTTGGCAATAGGTATCGACAAGTTTGTTCACCGGGCCAACAGGCACCAACCAGTCGGGATTCGACTGATAGATGTACATCGGCACGTCAGGAACAGACTTACCCATGGCAGCTCGGGAGAGCGCAGCTCTCACCGTGGGGTGTTGGACCGGATCTCCCGGGACATCGAGGAAGCCCTTGATGTTGAGGAAGGGCACTGCAGCCGACGTCCAGAGCATGCACAGGTTGTCCTTGGCAGCGAAAAGCGCTCGGCCGGCAGGGTTTATGTGCTGATCGATGAAACCTGCAAGTTCAGGATCTTCTCGGCTCACTCCGATTACACCGGCAGCGACGATCCCGGCCCCGAGAGCGTTGTTGGCATTGTCGAGCAAAGCGCCGAGATCCGCGGCAACACCACCTTCGGCGACTCCGACGATATTCAGTTCCGGCGCGTACGCCTGCCGTATTTCAGCTGCGTGACCGGTAGGAATCGATCCACCCGAGTAGCCGAGCAGCCCTACGCGAGTTGACCGCCCTTGCAGCTCCATGGGTTCGAAGTTTTCAGCAGCACGAATACCGTCGAGCGTGATCCGGGCCGCGACGGGGCCGGAGGCGAAGGAAGAATTGGGTCCCTGATGATCGGGCACCGACAATGCCCAACCCTGCGCCAGTGCCGCCTGCACTTCGAGGAATTGAGCCCCACCGGTCGCAGCGCCCGTCACCAGCCACGGCAACGCGCCTTGCTGCATGACATACGAAGGTGCGCAGTAGTTTCCGAGTGAATCCTCTGCCATCTGAAAGGACAGCAGCGGGCGCGGGCCCCCATCGCGAGTGTCGCCACGCGGCTTGATCACTGTGGTGACAGCAGGAATTGCCTCGCCCGCAGCATTATTGGATCGATACGAGATCTGCCACGCATCCACGTTGGTCGGAATCAGGTTGAGAGTACCGAGATTCACCGCACGAGCGGCGATGATCTCACCCGGTTGCTTGGATTCGACGACCTCGACAGGCGGTTCATAGAAGGCCTGGTCCAGTTCAGGCAAAGGCGGTGCAACCGCAGGCGGCAGGGCAGGCTGGACCTGAATTTGGGCGGGAACACCTTCGTCCGGTGCCGCTGAGGCAGGTGCCGAAAGTCCGATCTGCCCGATTACTGCAATCACGGCAATTGCGAGGCCCCCGCGTTGTCGGTCAGTTGTCCAGCGTCGTCCCATACCAATTCCTCCCCGGAAAAGCACAGATTGCCTTGTGTTGCCGCAGTTCTCATCACGAGCACACAAGTTAGATGCGAGTGTCTAACACATTGAGGACGAGAGTAGAGCGTTGTGGGCCGGATTACAATCCCCTGGTGTTCGTGACCTATTCGTCGGCGTGAAGGGGCGCGTCGTCGATCAACGCATTCAAGAGCACCGTCATCAGATCGACCAGTACCGACACGGGAGGACGAGGCTCCGCAGTGCTCCACTGGTGCACCAGCGCGGTAAGCGCGCCGATGAAGGCGGTGGACGCCCACCGGTAACCACCCGGCGGTTCGTAATCTTCGCCCACGATCCCTTTGATGATCGACTCGAAAAATGTTGCCCAGACCGAACGTTGGTCCACACGATGCTTTTCCACCCGGGGACTGACACCTACGACGTCGATGAAGGCAACGTGTGCGCGTCGTGGGTCACTTCCGACCGACTCGACGAAGGCGGCCATGGCCGTCGCTGCCTTGTCACGGAGATTGACCGAAGGCTCTGCATCGAGTGCGTCGACCATTGCAATTCTGGCGTCGAGTTGGATCTGGTCGTACAGCGCGAGGAGTAGATCCTCGCGACTACCGAACTCGTCGTAGAACTGCCTTCTGGCCAGACTCGCGGACGCGCAGATATCCGCCACCGAACTTCCGGCATACCCCTGGTCTGCAAACACGCTGAGAGCAGCATTCAAAAAGAGGGAACGGCGTTCGGCCTTGCGAGCCGCGACCGACCTTCCGCCGTAATTTCTGTCCGTTTCAGCGATTGCCACGTCTGCCAGAGTATGCGGCATCGCGCCGCACACAAAACGCATCTGACCTGCTGCGAAGTTCCTTCACCACCACTACCGGCGCATCGGCACTGCAGCACGATCAGGCCAATACGAAGGCCACGGCAAAAAGTGTCCAGGCGGCAGCGAGAACCGTTGACGCCGCAGTAACTGCCCCGGTCACGGCAGGTCGAGTGCTGCGGTTGCGCGCGGCGATGATCCCGACCGTCATCAAAGTCAATGCCACCAGGAACGACAAAACCACGATTTTCACCAGCAACCCCTTCGACGACGGTCAACAGAACCGGAGACTATTTAGATAGTACACAAATAAATCGTGCATTAATTAAACTCAAAGTCTGTCAGGGGATTCTTGACAGAATTCAACAGCGCCTGTCAGGCTAGTCCTGACGAAAGGAGAACTTTTCATGGAAGACCTGATCGAACGCGCCCTGACTGCGAAGATCGAGACCGCCGCGATCACCACGGTCAACGCCGCGATCACCGAGGCCGGCACTCAGGCAGACAAGATTGTCGGAACAGATCCTTTACCTGGTAGCCCTGAGTGGGAGGCAGAACAGGACACCGACATCCCGGCGCAGCGTCAGATGGCGTGGCAGTTGGCCTGTTTCCGGATTCAGCTCGCCGCGGGTATCGATTCGACGGCAAGCGTCATGAGCCTGCGTAGATTCGGCGCAACATGGTCAACCATCGGCCGCGCAGCGGGAATGACCCGTCAGTCCGCGCATGAACGGTGGGGTCGACGTGTATCGGACATGCTCGATCCCTACGGAGTCGGGATGCCGCCCATGGTGCCGAATGATGATCCGACTCAGCCCTGACTAACAATCGCGTGACTACCGATCCGGCAGCAGCGCATCGGCTTTCGCGACCAGCACAGCGCGCTCACGCTCGTTCCCGGCCAGCCGAGCCGCTTCGAGGAGTTCGGTTCTAGCCTCCTCGGATCGGCCGAGCTGACTGAGCAACTCCCCCCGAACGCTGGGAAGCAGGTGGTAGTCGGCCAGTTCACCTGAAGCGACAAGCTTGTCGACGAATTCGAGCGCAGGGCCAGGACCGTATGCCATGGATACCGCCGCCGCATGATTGAGGTCGACCACGGGCGATGGCGCCAGTTGCGCCAGAGCCTCGTAGAGGATGACTATCTTCTTCCAATCGGTGTCTTCGAAAGTTGCTGCTCGCGCATGACATTCGGCAATCGCCGCCTGCAGGCCGTACGGGCCTCGTCCACGCCCGACGGCGTCAGCTCGTTCCAGCGCGGCAAGCCCACGCGAGATCTGTAGGCGATCCCACCTCGTCCGATCCTGGTCAGCCAGCAGGATGGGTTCACCGGTCGAGGTTGTCCGAGCGCCGAATCTCGAGGCTGTCAGCTCCATCAAAGCGACAAGGCCGTGTACCTCGGACTCCCTGGGGACCAATTCGGCGAGTATTCGCGCGAGCCGCAGAGCCTCAGCACTGAGCTCCGCCCGCATCCACTCGTCCCCGGAACTGGCTGCATAGCCTTCGTTGAACACCAGGTACAGCACTCCGAGGACCGCGCTCAATCTGCTCGAAAACTCTTCTCGCCCTGGAACTTCGAAAACCGCTTTCGAGGCGGTCAGCGCCTTCTTCGCGCGGACTATCCGCTGCTGCACCGTCGCCGTCGGCGTGAGGAACGCTTTCGCAATCTCTTCCGTGGTCAAACCGCCCACCACCCGAAGCGTCAACGCCACCTGCGCTTTTCGATTCAACACGGGATGGCAGGCGATGAACATCAGGCGAAGGACATCGTCGTCGATGCGGTCCGGATCCCAGCTGACGTCGTCGAAATGTGAAGCGTCGTTCTCGAGTTCACGCGCAAAGTGGGCGTAGCGCTCGTCCAACCTCTCACGTCGTCGCCACCCGTCGATCGCTCGTCGTGTCGCCACAGATGTCAGCCAGGCAGCGGGGTTTCTCGGAACCCCCGACGCGGGCCACTGCTCGACGGCTTCGAGCAGAGCCTGCGCGGCCAGATCCTCGGCGAGATCAAGATCTCCGACGGTGCGAGTCAACGTGGCGACAATCTTCGCGGATTCGATACGCCAGACCGCGTCGACAGCCTTTCTCGTTTCTTCTCGCACCGCCTCGTCGGTCATGGTCAGCCTGCGACCGGACGATCGGTACCGAGCTCTTCACGCCAGCCTGCCTCTTTCTGGATGTACTCGTTGTCCTGATCGAAGTCCGACATCTCGCTCACGCGGCGTACCTCGAGCTTGCTTCCCGGCCCGAGCGGGCAGCGCTTCGCCCATTCCAAGGCTTCGTCTTTGGTCGACGTCTGAATGATCCAGAATCCCGAGAACAACTCCTTCGTCTCCCCGTACGGGCCGTCGGAGACCAGCGGAGGATCGGACTCGAAATCGACGATGAATCCCTCCTCCATCGCCAGTCCCTCACCGGCCAGCAAGACACCTGCCTTGATCAGGGACTCGTTGTACTGCCCCATCGCCGCGATGATCTCGTCGAAGTCCATGTCCTTGGATGCTTCGATAGCCTCATCGGTGGAACGCATGATCAGCATGTACTTCATGAGAATCTCCTTCGTTCGTGGACCGCTCTGTTCGGTCCCTCTGCTTACACGTCGAACGGCGCACTCACCGATCGACAAACTTCCGAAACAATTTTTCCGAGGACATAACCGCCGGTCGCGATACGCTGCCCACGGTATCGGCGGACGGGCCGTCGGGCCGGTCAGAAGTCGAGAAATCCCGGCACAACTTCGCGAACGAGCCCGGTCGCGTCAGAGCTCCCGTAGAAATACACCGACCCGTAACCGAATAGGTACTCCTCTACGAAATCGGGGTGGGACTCAGCAACCACCGGCCACCCCTCTTCGTTGATCTGGAACAGGAAGCTGTGTCCATCTGCCTCGACGGCATCGGCGTAGGACGGTTCGTTCTGAATGAGCACCGGTTGCGGAGCTATCAACACCAACGGCATCACCTCGTCGTCCGAGGGAATCCTGATCAACGCCGCGCTGCCAAGGCCCGCATGGCTGCCCGCCGATTCCGCACTTCGTGACGACGAGGGGTGCAGGACTGCCCTAACCCCGATGTCCGGGTATTCGAGGTCGTCGTCGCCGATGGAGAAACCTCGACGGATGAAGATCGAAAGCTCTCGCACGCCGAGCCACGGCGCCGTGTGTGCCTCGAGCGTCAGAAGGTACTCGTGCGACCGCAGAATCGCCTGACCAGCGAAAACCTGCGGAGGTCGTCCACCAATCCGTGCCCCACTATTCGAATCGCTCGAACCCACCCCGAGATGTACCCTGTCCACCGGCGTCATCCTAGGGAGATCCGACGGGTGTCGGAGGGAGACTCTCCGATTTCCTACAATCCGCTGGTGACGTAGGCCACAATCAGGCTCGATGATGGGTGCATGACAACATTCCCGACTCTCGACCCCGAACTCGCCGCGGCACTCACCATGCTCCCGAAGGTGGACTTCGCTGACCTCCCCAACGCACGGGCCACCTACGACGCTCTGGTCGGCACCATGTTGGCCGACCTGTCATTCGACGGAGTCACGCTTCGTGAACTGTCGGCACCCGGCCTGGACGGCGATCCGGAGGTCACGATTCGTTTCTTCACCCCGGACAACACTGCCGGCCCTGTCCCCGTTCTGCTCTGGATCCATGGCGGCGGATTCGCAATCGGCACCGCAGAATCCAGCGATCCATTTTGCGTCGAGGTGGCGCGGGAACTCGGATTCGCCGTTGCGAACGTGGAGTACCGCCTCGCCCCCGAAACCCCCTTCCCCGGCCCCGTCGACGACTGCTACGCCGCACTCCTCTACATCCACGCCCATGCCGAGGAGCTGGGGGTCGATCCACGCCGCATCGCAGTGGGAGGGCAGAGCGCAGGCGGTGGACTGGCCGCAGGCACTGTCCTCAAAGCCCGTGACGAGGGCGTTGTGCCCGTGGCCTTCCAATTCCTCGAAATCCCTGAACTCGACGACCGCCTGGCGACGGTCTCGATGACGAACTTCGTCGACACCCCCTTGTGGCACCGCCCTAACGCCATCCTGTCGTGGAAGTACTATCTCGGCGGGTCGTATTCCGGTCCCGAAGATCCTGACGTGTCCATTTACGCTGCGCCGTCCCGGGCTACCGACCTCACCGGTCTGCCGCCGACCTACCTGTCCACCATGGAACTCGACCCGCTCCGCGACGAAGGAATCGAATACGCCCTTCGGCTGCTGCAAGCAGGAGTCAGCGTCGAATTGCATTCCTTCCCCGGAACCTTTCACGGGTCGGCACTGGTCGCGACCGCCGCGGTCAGCGAAAGAGGTGCCGCCGAAGCCCTCACTGCGCTCAGGAGAGGGTTGCGTTCGCTCTCGCCGGTCTCGTAGCGTTGCGAGATGCAAGGACTGATGTACCGGCTTGCCGAGCTCGATGCAGACTCGGCAGGCCTGGTACGTGTCATCGATTACTTCGACGCCCTCGTGCGGCACGGCTCCGACACCGCGTCTTTGCTTCGTGCGAGCGCGCAGTTGGCGGACTGCGTCGTGGGTATCGAGATCGTCGAGCGCGGCAGAAGCAAGAAGAATTTGCGCCGTTGCGATCCGCGCGGCCGATGGTCACCCGATCCTCAGCTCCCACCGAGCATGACCAGAAACATTGCCGTAGACGACGAGGTTCTCGGAACGGTATGGATCGAACGACCCGGGGCCAGCTTGCCACTCGACGAAATGCTCGTCGACCGGATGGCCCTGACCGCAGCGATAATTCTGCAACCGCGACGCCTGCCTACCGAAGCCGAGCACACTCGAAATCTGTTGTTCCCGATGGATGAACTCGCGGTGCTCACCTCCTGCGCCGGTCTCGGTATCGCACCCCAAACCCCAGTTCGTGTAATGGCAACCAAGGCAGTCTCAGACACGGCCGACGGCACTGCACACCTTGTCATTTCGCCAGATTGCACACCTGGCAAAGCCACTGGGATAGACGCTGACGGCGAGCATCTGAATCTCGTGACGGGTTCGTTCGCACCCACACCCGAGCTGTCCGAGGCCGCGCTGTCGTCATACATTCGCGCCGGAATATCTTTGACTGCTCCCGCTTCCGAAGTGAGCACAATACTGAGCACTGCACGATTCGCTCGAGCACAGGCGTCGGCAACAACACCGATCGTGAACGCCGACGATCTCGGCGCCCTCAACCTCTTGGCGCCGGGACCACACATCGATCACTCGCGAATACCGGATCTGGTTCGTGCCGAAGAGATCGGCGATACCAAACAGGGGTTAGAACTACTCGAAACCTTGAGGTCATACCTGCAGTCCGGAACCTTGAGGGCCGCAGCAGATTCCATGCATCTTCACCACAGCAGCGTCGCGCACCGATTGGCGAAACTGTCCCAGCACGTCGGATTCCACGTCGATTCCATCGAGAACCGAGCACGCGCAACGGCCATGATGCTGGTCCTCGATGGCGGATAGGACCCACCGCGCATCACAGGTACTACGCAGTGGTTGACGATCTTTCGCGTTCAGCGAGCGCAACAAACGGCGCAAGCGCCGGATTCGGATTATCCGGCCGGTAGGTCACTGCCACGTCGAGAGTTGGTTGCTCACCGGCGATCTCACATAGATGGACACCCGGGATGCGGAGCATCCGCGCTCTGCCCTGGGGGATCGGCGCAATACCCACCCCGTCCGAGACGGCATGCAGCACCTGCTCGTCGTCGGCCTCGAATCGAACGATGCTGGGCGCCCCGTTTGGCCAAAGTTGTTCGAGCGTACGCAAATACATCCCCGGGGCGTTGGCCTCCGGCCAGAACACAACGGGGACGTCCACCAGATCTCCGAGTTCGAGCGTCGCTCGATCTCCGAACGGATGATCCACGGGCACAGCGACCAGGATAGGTTCGGTGTCGAGGACGATCAGGGGAAGTTCTCGATCGTCTTCATCGAGCGGCGGGCGAACAACCGCGATGTCGACGGCTCCGGTTCGGACGAGGTCGACAGTCTGTGCCGAAGTGCCACGATGAACGACAACTTCGACGCCCGGGTAGAGCCTTCGATAGGTGCTGACCAGATCCGCGACTGCGCCGCCCGCCCACGAACGGGTGTACGCGATGCGCAGTTCTCCGTCCACACCGCGCGCGGCCAACCGAATTCGTTCGACCGCCCGGTCCGCACACCCGATCAAAAAGCGCGCCTCTCGTACCGCCACCTTGCCGGCTTCCGTGAAGGTGAACTGCGGACCCCGACGATCCACCAGCGGAACTCCGAGTTCGCGCTCGAGAACCTTGATCTGCTGACTGAGGGCCGATTGCGCGACGTGGACGTTCGCAGCGGCTCGAGTGAAGCTCCCATGATCCGACAGAGCGATCAGATAACGGGCACGCTGCAGGTTCATACGGCGATTATAAGAAAAACAGATGGTGGTGTCACTACTTGGTCTTGGACACGGCATCACCTGAGGTCGGAGGATCGAGTTCACGTTGATCCACCGTCTGTCTCCCGAAAATTGTCACCCGAACGATCACAAGGTTGCACATGAACCCCCGAACACTCACTGAACCTACAACAGACGCGAGGCTTCTCGACGCCCTCGCGGAGATCGTCGGCCACACGCATGTCCTTACCGATTCCGAACTGATCGAGGGCTACACACGTGACTGGACGGGACGTTGGATCGGCGACGCGATCGCGGTCATCCGCCCCGGCAACACTTCCGAAGTGTCTGCGGTTCTTCGAGTATGCTTCGACGCGGGGGTTCCCGTCACACCGCAAGGCGGCAACACCGGACTGGTCGGTGGTGGGATCGCCTCGGCTGGGTCCGTGGTGCTGAGTACCAGACGTCTGGAGACGATCGAAGCCGTCGACCCCATCGGTCGGACAATCGCGGCCGGCGCCGGCGTGACCGTTGCTCGCGCCGACCTGGCCGCATCTGCACACGGTCTCCGCTTCGGAATCGATTTGGCATCAAAGGAATCCGCAACACTCGGCGGCATCGTCGCAACCAACGCCGGTGGGACGCGCATGGTCCGATACGGAAATACACGCGCACAGATACTCGGTATCGAAGCCGTGCTCGCGGACGGTTCGGTGCTGAGTAGATGGACTCCACTCGTCAAAGACAATGTCGGATACGATATTCCAGGACTTCTCGCCGGCAGCGAGGGAACGCTCGCAGTCATCACCAAGGTCCTGATGAAGCTGGTCACCCCGGCGACCGACACCCAGGTCGTGCTCGCGGGTGTACGCGAAGTCGATCAAGCGCTTCATTTGTGTAATCGCGTGCGTCAGAGCGGATTGACCGTCGAAGCCGCCGAGATCATGACCGACGACGGCATCTCCCTCGTCTGCGCACACACCGATGCCCGTCGCCCGTTCGGCACCCCTTCACCGATGTACACACTCATCGAGGTGTCATCACCGCGCGAAACGGAAGAGTCGCTCCTCGAAGTACTCTCCGACTCTGCCGACCTCATCGAGGACGCGACGGTCGAGCCTGGGCCGGCTCGAAAACTGTGGACTCTGCGGGAAAGCCATACCGAAAGCATCAGCGCGTCGTCGACGACGCCGGTAGTCAAGCTCGACATCTCCGTCCCCTTGTCCGTGATGGGAATGTTCATCGACAACCTCCGAGAAAGCCTGGCACAACGATTCCCCCTCGTGCGGCCAATCCTGTTCGGGCACTTCGCCGACGGAAACATTCATGTGAACCTTCTGGATGCCGAGCCGAGGGTCGCACACGAACTGACCGATACGGTGTTCCGACTCGTCGCCGTCCACCATGGAAGCATCAGCGCCGAGCACGGGATAGGCCGCGCGAAGTCGCCGTGGATATCGCTGGGGCGCACTGAAACCGACATCGCCGCAATGCAGTTGATCAAATCGTCCTGGGATCCCCGTGGAATCCTCAATCCTGGAATACTGTTGCCGGAAAAAGTCGGGTAAGCAAAAGGGGTCTCATGCAGGATCTTTACGTCGTCACTCATCCTCATGCCGAACACACAGCGCAGGACGTAGTCGGCGGTTGGCACAATTCGGTTCTCACCCCCGCTGGTCGGCGCGATGCAGGTTTGATCGCCGAAGCGCTGAAACGACGACGCACAGGAACTTCGCGCCCGGTCCGCATCACCTCGTCCGACCTCAATCGTTGCACCGAGACATCCACGATCATCGCCCGGACACTCGATGCTCCGGCGACAACGGATTCACGATTGCGCGAAATCAGCTTCGGCGAAGCCGAAGGACGCCCGAACTCGTGGCTGGCCCAGCGGCAGGTCCCGGCCCCTGACAACAACCGCCTCGATCACCGTGGCCCCGTTGCCGGTGCCGAGACCCGCCGCGACATCGCATCAAGGGTTCACGAATGCGTTCACGAACTGATGGACGATCTCGATCACGATCACATCGTCGTAACCCACGGCTTTGCACACACATTCGTCGTCTCCGCCTGGCTACAGATTCCCGTCGAAGCCGCAGGATTTGCGACCTTCGCGACCACCCCGGGTGCAATCACACATCTCCGACACGACGACTACTGGCGCAACCGAACCCTCGTGCAACTAGCTGATACGACGCACCTGGACTGTGGCACGATGGCCTGATGCGCCATGTCTCCGACGACGAACGCCGTGCTCGCATAGGAGTACGTCATGCGCTGGAGCCAATGTTTCACGTCGATTCGCCGGAAGCTGCCACGCGGGCGATGACGGTACTGCACGCCACCGAGTCAGCGACGGTCTATCTGTCTTGCTGGGCGAGGGTTCGGTCCGTGGACGCCGCCGACGTCGACCGCGCCCTGTACGACCAACGCAGTCTCGTGAAGCAATTGGCAATGCGCCGCACACTCTTCACCTTTCCCCGCGACTTGCTGCCGGCCGCGTGGTCGAGTGCGTCCGCCCGCGTCGCGAACACCGAGCGGGCACGAATGGCCAAGGATGTCGTCAAGGCCGGACTCGCCGTCGACGGCAACGACTGGCTCGATCGCGCACGGACGGAAGTGCTGAAGTTGCTCACCGATAGGCCTGAAGGGCTTTCAGCGGTAGAGATTCGTCAGGCCGTGCCGATGATCGACGTCAAGGTCGAGGGTTCGGCAGGTGAAATCTGGTCGGCACCCAGGGTTCTCACGCATCTCGGGGCGACCGCAGACATCATGCGCGGCACCAACACCGCCCGCTTCCCCGTCTCACGCCCACTGTGGACTCTCACTCGACACTGGCTCGACGACGCCCCCGTCGATCTCGAATCTGCAGACGGCTATCGAGAAATAGTCCGCCGTTGGCTCTACACCTTCGGACCGGGCACGGAAGACGACATCGTCTGGTGGCTGGGCTCGACGAAGACGGTCGTCCGGGCCGCCCTCGCCGAACTCGACGCCGTTGCAGTCTCACTCGACGGAGGCGACACCGGCTGGTTGCTACCCGATGACGTCGCCACGGTGCCTGATCCAGGTCCTTGGGTGGCACTCCTACCGGTGCTCGACCCGACGATCATGGGGTGGAAGAACCGTGACTTCTACCTCGGCCCGCACCGCAACCAACTCTTCGACACCCGCGGTAATGCCGGCACCACCGCATGGGTCGACGGTCGCGTCGTAGGGTGCTGGATCCAAGACGAAACCGGTGTGGTGCACGTTCGATTGCTCGAGACCGTGTCAGCGTCTGCGCGACGTTCTCTCGATGCCGAGGCGGCGCGCCTCACCGCGTGGCTGGGCGGCGTCAGAATCGGCACGGGGTACGTCTCACGGGCTATGAAGCAGGCGGCTGAAATTGCTGGAGCCACGCCTTGACTATGTGACCAGAACACTGTTCTAGCTGATCTTTCTGCTAACGCCATCCATACGCGGCAAGGCAACCATCGACAAGTGTACGAAACGTACAGTACACTTCGAACTTCACCGATTGACCGATCTAGGAGGATCCATGGAAGGTCAAGCAGTTCGTGAATACGGTGCGTACATCGATGGAGCGTTCCGAGCCATCGGCACATCCACCTTCGAGGCGCGTGACGCCGCTTCCGGCGCTCTACTCGCCACACTGTCCCGATGCGGGGCAGAAGAAATCAATGATGCGGTCGAAGCCGCCAGGCGGGCATTTCCTGCATGGGCGAACCTGACCACTGAAGAACGATCCGCAAAAATCTTGCAGTTTGCCGCGCTCGTGGAGGATCGAACCGAAGAGCTTGCCCAACTCGAGTGCAGGGATACCGGGCGGCATATCAGGGAGATGCGAGAGGACTATCGAGCCGCCGTCTCACACCTGCGATACTTTGCGTCAATCTCGTTGGCCCACCATGGCTTCGGCCGCGAGTTGGCATCGGGATACCTGGTCGCGAAGCGAGTGCCATTGGGCGTATGTGGACAGATCATTCCCTGGAATGATCCCGTGGTGATGACGGCATTCAAGATCGCGCCGGCTCTCGCAGCCGGAAACACCGTCGTACTCAAACCTGATGAAAATGCCTGTGTTTCAGTCATGGAGCTGGCCAGGATCGCCGCCGACGTGTTTCCCGCAGGCGTTTTCAATGTTGTCCCTGGTCTTGGCGAGGAAGCCGGCGCCGCCTTGATAGACCATCCGAAGGTCAGCAAACTCGCTTTCACCGGAAGCACCGAAGTCGGCCGACTCGTGGCACACGCCGCAGCATCCCGGCTGATCTCGACCACTCTCGAACTCGGCGGCAAGAGTCCCAGCATCGTGTTTCCTGATATCGAGGACATCGATGCAGTGGTCGCCGATGCCACCGCGGGTGTCCTCATGTGCAACGGCCAATCCTGCCTGGCCGGAACACGTCTCTTCATCCACGAGGATATCTATGACGCCTTCGTGGAAAAACTCGTCGCAGGATTCCGATCATTGCGAGTCGGGCCGCCACTCGAGGAGGACACCGAACTGAGTGGATTAATCCACAAGGAACATGCCGATCGTGTGATCTCGATAATCAATTCCGGAATCGAAGAAGGCGCACAAGTACTTACCGGCGGCAACCGAACAGTAGTGCCGGGATTCGAAGCCGGAAACTTCGTCGAACCGACAATTCTGGAGGTCACGAACTCGATGCGAATTGCGCAGGACGAAATCTTCGGGCCTGTTTTGTGCGTCCTCAAGTGGAACAATTACGAGCAAGTGATCACAGAAGCCAACGACACTCCATACGGACTCGCTGCTGGGATCTATACCTCGAACCTGAAGAACGCCATGGAAACCGCGGACCGTCTCGATGCGGGCTGCGTCTGGATCAATCAGTACTTCAATCTGGGAGGCGGCGTCCCCTTCGGCGGATTCAAGGAAAGCGGTCTCGGGCGAGAGTTCTGCCTCGAGACGCTCAACGAATACACCCAACTCAAATCCATCACTGTCGCCACGTCGACGCCCACGACAAACCAAGGAAACACACATTGAATATCTCGGGAAATACCATCTTCATTGCCGGCGGAACCTCCGGTATCGGGCTCGCACTTGCAGTGGCATTGCAGAACGAGGGGAACAAGGTAATCATCGGTGGACGGCGATCCACTCTGCTGCAAGAGATCTCGAGCAAGCATCCGAAGATCAGTACCGTCGTCATCGACGTAGACGACCCGAAATCCATTCGAACGGCGTATGAATCCGTAACGGAGGACTTTCCCGATCTGAACGTCCTTGTGACGATGTCGGGAATCATGTACCCGGAGGACCTGAAGAACCCGGACTTCCTCGACGTCGCCGAACGAACGATCACGACGAACCTACTCGGGACTATTCGACTGGTCGGCCAGTTCATTCCGCATCTGTTGACGAAGCCGACCGCCACCATCGTCACTGTGTCATCCGCCGTCGGCTTCGTCCCACTTCCCATCACGCCCACGTACAACGCCACGAAAGCTGCCGTTCATCTCTTCACCGAGAGCATGCGCGTTCAACTCGCCGATACTTCGATCCAGTGCATCGAACTCATCCCACCGGGCGTCCGCACCACACTGATGAACCAGGAGAACTCGGAATCGGCTCTACCCCTTGATGATTACATCGAAGAAACCATTGCTCTACTGAAAGCTGACGACAACGCCACAGAGATTGTGGTCGAAGCGGCCAAGCCACTTCGTCATGCCGAGATCAACGGTGAGTACCAGAACGTGCTGAAAATGCTCAGCTGACAGTGCCGAGTTGACACACATCGCGCAACGCTGGAGAGGGCAGTACCCTCTCCAGCACAAAGGATTTCAGCGAATATCCCCTTTAGACACCGTTCCGGAGTCCACGAACTGCATGATCGATGATCGAGCGCACCGTGTTGTCGTCGATACTCGCGTGCCCCACCAACATCCGGTAGATCAAGGGACCGAAGAAGAGATCGATCGCTTCCTCGATCTCGATGTCGTCGCGGAAGTATCCGGACTCAACGCATCGTCGAATCAGTTCGGCGAAGCCGCGACGACGTTCGTCGAGGAAGAAGGTACGGAAGTATGCAGCCGTCGTCGGGTCGTTGGCACACGCGCCGACAAGTTCGGCAAAGATCGACCCGAGTGGACCTCGGTAGAACCTTCCGATGTCCTCGAGGTAATCGTTCAAATCGTCTTGCGCACTGTCGGTCTCCGGAAACGTCAAGTGCCGGGCCATGAGCACACCGAACGCTTCAGCGGCGATCGCCTGCCGCGACGGCCAGTGCCGATACAGCGTGACTTTGCTGACGCCCGATTGCTCGGAGATCGCATCGATGGTCGCCGCCTTCATTCCCCCGGATTTCAGAAGCGCTTCCGCTGACCGAAGGGCCTTCTCGTGGGCCGCCTCGCTACGTGCACCGCTCGGAGGAGTGAGCAGTCCAGCCTGGGCGCCGGCCGAGTCTCGAAACACGCCGTCATCGGGAGCGCGCTTACCCATGTCCACTCCTTCGTCCTTCAATACCGTGCAGCACAGAACATTTCCCGGAATCGGACAACCCGGAACAGCCCAAGGCAGCAGCTCGTCGCGACAGCTACTAGTCGTATCGTACACATGGCATCCTGAGCAGAATTAGCAAGGCCACTTCAAAGATCTCAATCACATTGCGTCCATGCATGATTCAAACAACCGGCGCAAGCCTCTCGTTTATTACTCAAAAGTAAGATAACGTGTGGTCGTCATCACACCAGCCCGTCAAGTACCGAGAGACATACGAAACCGAAGGGTCGATCGTGGCATCAAAGATTCTCTTTCAGGGAGCGGTGGCGCTGACAGCCATTGCACTCACAGGCATCACAGCACCTACTGTCGCCGCGCAACCGTCGGCGGATTCCTTCTATCAGTACGACGGTTCGGCACCGCTGTCGTCGTATCAGCCTGGGGCCGTGCTCAAAACGAGAACCTTGCCCTATCACGTCGTCAACATTCCTACCCCGTTGCAAGCCGTACAGGTGTTGTACCGGTCGACCGACGCTCTCGGCCGGCCGTCTGCGAATGTCACATCGATTCTTCGACCACCCAATGCCCAGCCGGACAAAGTTGTCTCGTTCCAGTCTGCCTACGATTCGCTGAACCCGGAAGACGGACCGTCACGAGCAATCGCGGGGGACACCCCGATCGGCAGCCTTACCGTCAGCGGGCGCAATGTCGCCTTCGGCGGGACTCTCGCTTCCGGCGAAGCCGTCATGTTCGGTCCTCTACTGGCGCTGGGCTACACCGTCGTCATTCCCGACACCGAGGGCCCGAACGCGGACTTCGCGGCAGGACCCGAATACGGAATGATGACTCTCGACTCCCTCCGTGCCGCTCGCAACACATCCGAGACAGGTATTTCCGACTCAGCCGAGATCGGTCTGATGGGATACTCGGGCGGAGCAATCGCCACCAACTGGGCGTCCATCCTCGCGCCGGACTACGCCCCGGACATCAACGAGGACCTGATCGGCGCCGCCCAGGGTGGTCTGTTGGTCAACCCGGCAAACAACCTCCGGTACGCAAACGGAAGCATCGGTTGGGCAGGCGTTGTCGGGATGGCGGTCGTCGGACTTGCCCGTGCCTACGACATAGATTTCGACCCGTATCTCGGCGATCGCGGACGCGAACTCCTACCTCGGATCGAGGATGCCTCGATCGGGAACGTCATCCTGCAGTACCCGGGGGTGACCTGGCAGGACCTTGCCAAACCAGAGTATGCGAACCCCAACTCGGTGCCCGAGTACGTCGACGTGGCCAACAAGATCAACATGGGCAACGCGCCGATACCCACCATCCCGATGTTCATCGCTCAAGCCGCAAACGGAGCCCTCGAGGGCACCCAGCCAGGTGGACCGGGCGTCGGCCCTGGCGACGGAGTCATGGTTGCCGGGGACGTCCGCTCACTCGCCACTCGCTATTGCGACGCAGGTTTGTCCATCCAGTACGACCAGTACGACACCATCAGTCACGTTCCGGGTGGCGCGCTGTGGCACCCCAGCGCCATCACCTGGCTCAACGACCGTTTCAACGGAAATCAGTTGCCGAACAACTGCTCGAACATCGCACCGGGCAATTCCCTGGCGCCGGAAGAACACGCGGTGGGCTGACGAATCCAACAGTCGCATCAGATACCGATTGCCAGATCGTCGATGTCTGCGAGCGTGCCGCCGTTTTCGAGGATGCTCGTGTAGTTCCGAAGTCGGTTCTGATCTATCTCGGTAGTGCTGACCCCTCGCTTCCAGTACCCGAAGACAACTACATCGTCCTTCGCCAGGCCGACTGTCTTGCGGAAATGCGCTCGAATGGCTCGCATCTCGTCCCGTTCCCCGGCACCCCACACCGCGTAGTCTCCTGGGTTATCGAGTTCGACGGCGTACCCGGCGAGGCCGTCTTCGACATGGTGCAGCTCGAGGCCGGGGATCACGGGTAGTTCCGCGAAAGCCTCGGCGTCACCGGTGGCGACCCAGCCGACGCCGGTCAGTCCCTCGGGCCACTGAAGCAGAATCGAATAGAGGGCAGGTATCGCGGTGTCGTCGGCGAACAGTGCGACGCGGCGCCCGGCGATCTCGGGAACGAGGAAGTGCGGGCGAGGACCGGTGAGTGAGAACGTGTCACCCACACGCAGGTCGGCGGCCCACCTCATCATCGGGCTGGTGTGGCCGTGCAGCACTACGTCGAAGGTCATCGAACTGCTCGGCGCGTTGCAGGTGCGCACCGTGTAGACGCGAGAGACGTCGCCGTACTGCGGACCGAGCTGGATGCGAAATGCGACGTTGGGCCGCAACCAATTCGGGTCGTCCGCCGACGAAGTCAACTGGACGGCGATGCGCAAGATGCTCTCGGTCGGCCGTTCGACGCGTTCGACGACGGCAACCACGTCGTTGAGACCGCGGTCGTGGTCTTCTCCGCGTGGCGCCTTTGCCGACGCAGACGTTTCAGTTTCTTCAGGTCGAGATGCGGTAGTCATTGATATCTCCTGATCGGTGGTTCAGTTGTGGACGGGTAGCTGACTGACAGGTCTTCGATCACGCGGAACAACAAGTGGCCGTCCGGTTTCCGGGTCTTCGAGAACCAGCGCCTCGAGGTCGAAGACTTCGCGCAGTAACTCAGGGGTGAAGACGTCCGAGGCACTGCCCTGCATGACAATTTTTCCGGACCGCATGGCAACTACGTGCGTGGCATATCTGGCCGCGAGGTTCAGGTCGTGCAGGACCGCGACCAATGTTCGACCGGACTGGTGGAGTTGGGAACAGAGGTCGAGAACCTCGATCTGGTGTGCGATGTCGAGAAAGGTGGTCGGTTCGTCGAGCAACAACACCGGGGTGCGCTGCGCAAGCGTCATGGCGATCCATACCCGCTGACGTTGTCCCCCACTCAGCTCGTCCACCAATTGGTCTGCTGCATATCGCATTCCGACTTCATTCAGGGCCTCGGAGACAACATGCTCGTCTTCGGGTGACCACTGGCGCAGCATGCTCTGATACGGATATCGGCCGCGGGATACGAGGTCTGCGACACTGATCGCTCCAGGAGAGAGCGGGGACTGTGGCAACAGGGCGATTCGCCGGGCGACTTCTTTGGTTCGATAGGACCGAATATCGTTACCGTCGAGCACAACACGACCCGATCGAGGTGCGAGCATTCTGCCGAGCGCACGCAACAAAGTCGACTTGCCACACCCGTTCGGTCCGACGACGACGGTGAACCCTCCATCGGGGATCTCGAGACTCAACTCGTCCACGATGGTTCGATCGGCGTACCGTAGTTCGATCTTCTCGGCACGCAGCCGCGATGTTGGGGTGGCAGTAGTCATGAATCTCTTTCGTAGCGAGTTTTTTCAGGCCTGACGAGCGAGCAGCCAGATCAGATAGGCACCACCGAGCAGACTGGTGACGAGACCGACCGGAGTGCGGAGACCGACCTCGACCGCTTGCGCGATCAAGTCGGCGCCCGCCAGCAGAACTGCGCCGAGCAGGAAGGAAGTCGCGACAAGAACACCGCTGCGCCGTGCCAACCGTCGTGCGATCTGGGGAGCGGCGAGCGCCACAAATGCGATGGGGCCGGTGGCCGCGGTCGCCGCGCCGGTGAGCGCGACCGCAAGCAGAATGCCGGCAAATCGGTATCGCTCCACGGAGATCCCGAGCGAGGACGCAGCGTCGTCGCCCATCTCCATCATGGTGACGCGCCGGGACACCACGACGAGAGCAGGAACGAGAACACCGACGGCGATCGCAACACTGACCGCGTGTGGCCAACCGCGCCCGGTCAGCGAGCCGGCCGTCCACTGCTGCACAACGGTGGCGTCGTCGATATCCGCACGCACCACCAGGAACGACATCACGGCGCTCAGCATCGCGCCCACGCCGATACCGACCAAGACAAGTCGAAGACCACCGCTGACGCCGTCTTTGCGTGCCAGCGCGTACACCAGAAGCGCCGTCAGCATGCCGCCGAGAACAGCGGCGCCCGCGGTCTGCAGTACCCCGCCTCCGAAGAAGACGATCTGAACCACGGCTGCAGTCGCAGCGCCGGTGGTGAAACCGATGATGTCCGGCGAGCCGAGAACATTGCGCGAAAGCGTCTGGAAAACCGCGCCGGCCACACCGAGGCTTCCGCCCACGCCGATCGCCGTGATCAGCCGCGGCAGCCTGCGATTCTGGACGGACCGAACCGCCGCTGGGGCGCCTTCGCCGTGCAGGGCACGCAATACTTCACCCAAGGACAGATCCAGGGTTCCATACATCAGCGTGGCAAACGAGAGCGCCGCCAATGCCGCACTGATTGCCACGGCTACGAACAGCACTCGCGGAACTATCCGCCACGAGTACGACCCGATTCGAACCACCCAACCGCGGAACAGCGGTGGAACCGGCTGCGCTGCAATCGCATTCACAGCGACGCCACCCGCCGCGAGCGAACAAGCGCAACAAACAAGGGGCCACCGAGCACCGCCACGGCGATCCCCGTCTGCAGATCTCCCGGCGCTGTGGCAACGCGACCGAGAACGTCGGCCAAGAGCAGAAATGCCGGGGCGACAACGAGCACGCACGGCAGAAGAAATCGCAGATCCGGCCCGACGACGCCGCGCACGATGTGCGGCGCAGCCAGGCCCACGAATCCGAGCGGTCCAGCCGCCGCAGTTGCGGCCCCTGCCAGCAGGATGACTGCGACAGCGGATCCGACCCGTGCGGGTCCGGTGCTGGCACCGAGCCCTTTGGCGACATCCTCGCCGAGCGCGATTGCGTTGAGTGGACGAATCAGCAACAACGACAACACGATACCGACGATGACGAAGGGCAGAACAGTGACGATCACGTCTCCGCCGCGGCCTTGCAACGAACCCACTGCCCAAAATCGGAACTGATTGAATGCGGCCTCGTTGCTTATGAGAACCATGCTGGTGAGAGCCGTGATCGCCGTCGCAACAGCGGCACCGGCAAGCGCCATGCGCGCTGGGGTCGCGGCGCTGCGATGCGCCGACCCCAACATGTACACACCTACCGAGGCAACGGCCGCGCCGGCAAGCGCGAACCACAGATAGCCGCCGACCGAAGTCACCCCCAGATAGGCAATCGCAATGACGACTGCTGCTGATGCTCCGGCGTTCACACCGAGTAGTCCCGGATCGGCTAGAGGGTTGCGGGTGATCGACTGCATCAGCGCGCCGGCCAGTCCGAGCGCGGCCCCGACCACAAGCCCGAGAATTGTTCGAGGCAAACGTGATTCGATCACAATCAGGTGCTCGTTGTTACCGGCGTCGTAGGAAAGAACTGCATCGAGGACAGTGGAGACGGGGATGTTGCGTGAGCCGATGACGAGTCCGCCGACGGATGCCAGCACGATTACAACGATGGAGACGAGGACCAACAACCCCGCACGCGCTGCCGTCCCGGACCGCAGTGGCGCTTCGGTCCGGGACTGCACAGAAACACCCACGCGGTCATCCACCGAACGTGGACACCAGCGACTCGACCGTCTGCTTTGCACTGAAGTAGTCGAGACGGAAGGCTGCCGTTCCCATCGCGTATACCCGATCACCCTTGACCGCAGGTTGATTCGCAAGGAGCGGGTCGGCCGCGAGTTGCTTCTCCACGTCCTTGGGCCCCATCGAGACGGCAAACAGCGTCTGCGCCCCGTCTAGTGCGGCAGAGATGTTTTCGGAGCTGACGATCGCGACGCCGGAGGCACCCCGCTTGTCCGGAGCGACAAACTGCTCGGCGGGCTCGGCATAGGTGAAGCCGAGCGAGGCCAGCAGATTGCCCTGCGGGCTGTCGGCTCGGAACGTCCAGACACCGTCGGCACCCATGTAGACCAGTGCCGTCACCGGCTGCTCGGGAAGTTTGATCTTCGCGGCTTGGGTGGTGACCCAGCTGTCGTATTCGTCGACGGTTTTGGCGGCCTCGCTCTCGAGTCCGGTGACAGTCCCGAGCTGATCAGCGAGCTCCTCCCAGGAGCTGGCGCCGTAGTCGAGAAGAACAGTGGGTGCGATGTCGCTCAGCTGTGAGTAGGCATCGAGTGTCGAGTCGCCGCCGTTGGCGGAGCCGATGATCAGATCGGGCTCGAAGGTCTCGATCGCGTCGAGGTCCAGCTCGAGATTTCGGTAGAGCACCGCGACGCCACGATCAGCCGCCACGCCCGACCACTGGGAGAAAAACCCCTGGTCATCGGTCATTCCCGACGGCGTTGTCGCCGCACTCGCGACCACCGGCGCTCCGATCGCAAGCAGCGTGCCGGTCAACGACGGCGAGGTGGACACGATCCGAGTCGGCTTTGCAGTGATCTCGGTACTGCGGCCGCCGTGATCGACGGTGCGCGGCCAGCCCTCGGTGGCCCCGGAGGTTTCCTGGGTGCCCTCGGTTCCGGTGTCACTACCTGACGAATTCGAGCAGCCGGCAAGAGCGAGGGCGACGACCGCGGCGAGTACTGCCGCCGTCGGGCGTAGAGATCTGCGCATGAGTATGTGGCTTTCTGAAGATACGAGAGTGCGCCGCTGCGAACACAGTCGGCAGAGGTAAAGTTAGCCATACTTAAGTCGCAAGGGTTGTCCAGGAGCGCCAACGTGTTACCACTGTCGGGAAGGTCGGACGCAATCGACTTGGGGCCGATCCGCGCCTGCCGCACCGAGCCAAGCATCGGCCGCTCACCGCTGTTGTTCTGGGTTCTCGCAGGTAGTGGACGCGTCAGGACCGGATCGACCGTCTACGAGGTGCCGGCGGGCGAGTTGTTGTGGATCCCGGCGAGCGTGCGATGTTCGATGGAGACGGACTCGGATTCCGTCGCGTTTCCCATCCTGCTTCCGCCCTCGAACGGCGTCAGCGCCGGGCCGGCTACCGTGACGCGTCTGCGCGTTCCGCCCGGATGGGAAGACAGACTGATCCACGAGTTCGTTCACAACCTGGGCTATCTGCGCGGCGACGCTGCACACCCGTCGTCCTTGTTCGAAATGATTACCCGGGCCGACGACGGGGCCACCTCGCTGCCGCAATTGCCGCAATCACGGGAAGCGTTCGAGATCGCGCACGCCCTGTTGCGAACACCTGGCACCGACGACACCGAGGCACAATTCGCGAAGCGTGCCGGGATCAGCATTCGAACGCTCCAGCGATACTTCGTGGAAGAAACCGGCCTCACCTTCACGCGCTGGCGGCTTCGAGCTCGGATCGCCGCGTCGTTGGAGTACCTGAAGCAGGACCGCGAGATCGGTTGGATTGCAAACGAAGTCGGCTTCGAAACGGGCAGCGGATTCACGCGTGCGTTCCGGTCCCAGATGGGAGAGAGCCCGAGCGACTATCGCCGCCGGGCCCTCTCCGGTCCAACCGATCGCAGCGTGGACACCGACAACGATCAAGCATTGGTCCGTATGCTCGCAGAGCCCAGGCAGCCCGGGGAAACAGCGCCGCCGATACCGGCCAATGCGACGTGGCCGCGCGTCAACGGCGCCCACGTCGCCGTGTGGGTCTACCGAGGCCAAGCCCGGGTGGACGTCGCGGACCGCAGCTGGGAACTGCGCACCGGAGAGGCCATGATTCTTCCTGCAGGCGTCCTCAATACCGTCACGGTTCCGACTGGTTCACTGCTTCTGCCGCTCGGCTTCCGTTCCTCGAACGGGTCGACCGTATCTGCCGACGCCCTCGAGACCGTGCAGTTCTCCCCCGCTGACGAGTTGGCATTGCTGCACACTTTCGTCGCCGCCTACACGCCCTTGCGCCCGCGCGGCCACGACAGCGCCACGGCATTCGACATCATTGCCACCGGCCCTCTTGCACAACCGGTTTCGAACACCTCGCCCGCCGATTCGATTGCCACACGACTGGCAGCGACGATCGCCGCCCGCCCGGCCGACCCTCGCACTCTGGACGAGTGGGCGCAAGAGTTCGGTACTGACGCGGCCAGGCTGCGCCGGGAGTTCCGTATCGAAACCGGCACCACGTATCCGCAGTGGCGATCGCTTTCACGGATGACCCAGGCACGCACCCAACTCCAACTCGGGGTTGCACCCGGCACGGTGTCGAGGAACCTGGGTTACGCGCACCTGCCCGCATTCAGCCGAGCGTTTCGCACTGCGCACGGGATCTCACCGCAGCGCTTCCAAGCCCAGTCCGTCGAACGCGCCCTCTGGTTACGTTCTGTGCCGCGCGCCGCGGAGCCGAGCGCTCGGGTTCTTCACACCCACTGAACGAGTTGCCACACGATTCCGTTGGGGTCGACGAACTGGCAGTAACGCTCACCCCACGGTTCCGTCTCCGGTTCGGTGACGACGGAGGCACCTTCAGCAGCGATGCGGGCGAACTCGGCGTCGACATCGTCGACCACGAATGCAATGAGCAAGCCTTGACCGGCCGGACCTGCGACGAAGTCGGGCTTGAACGTCCCGAGCCCGGTGCGCAGGAAGACCACGTTGACCCCGGCATCCGGATGATTCAGGGAAACGAAGCCGTCATCGGCCATGGCCTCGGTGAAACCGAAATGGGTTTTCGCGAAGTCTGCCGATGCGTCGGTGTCGGCGACGTTCAAGGACAGAGCAGTGCTGGTGATTTTCATCGTGGGCCTCCCATGATCGATAAACCTTATGCAGTGCATACAGTATGCACCGTATAAGGTATACCACCGTTGAGGTATTCCCGATTTCTGGAGACGACTGATGGCACGCGAACTGATCGACCTGCTCTGGCGCGATCACCCCCTCGCGCCGAAGGGTGGCACCCGCGGCCCGCGAGCGAAGGTCACCACCTCACAGGCGGTCGACGTCGCGATCTCCGTCGCGAATACCGACGGCCTCGACGCCGTGACGGTCCGCCGATTGGCCGCCGAACTCGGAATCTCGGGCATGGCGGTGTACACCCACGTCGGATCCCGCGACGATCTGCTGGTGCTCATGGTCGACGCCGTACACGGACGCAGCCCACTCCTGCCGTACGGGAACATGACCTGGCGCCAACGTGTGCGTCGGGTCGCCGAGGAAGAACTTGCCCTCTATACGGAGCATTGGTGGCTCCTGGACATCTCCGATCAGCGCTCCGCGTTGGGTCCGGGAACTATCGCGAAGTACGACCACGAACTTCACGCCTTCGACGGCACGGGACTGAGCGACATCGACCGGGACTCCGCCCTGACATTTGTCGCCGACTTCGCCCGATCCTCGGCGCAAGCGCGGCGCCCTGACCCCCGAGCAACCGACATGGCCGAGGTGTGGTCGACCTGGAACCAGCGTCTGGCTGCTTATCTCGGCGACGACTTCCCGCTGGCGCAGCGAGTCGGAGGGGCGGCCGGCGAGGCCAAGAACTCCCCGTACAGCCCCGAGGCGGCCTGGGAGTTCGGGCTGGACCGGGTACTGGACGCCCTGGACGGCCTCATTCACATCGAATGACATTCCTGCAATTCGTGGGAGACAATGTGTCCGTGCAGCGTTTCGGTTGGTCTCGACGGTCCGACGGCGACCCTTCGGTGTTCGAACCGCGAGAGCTGTTGCACGCCTACGAGAATCGATCGACCCGAGAGGTACGAGATTCCGGCGAGCTTCTCATCGAGATTCCGCTGAGCGACGCGAGCATCGTCGAGATCACCGTTCTTGATGCCTCTGCGGGCTGGATCGACTCCCGCGTGCGAGGACTCTGCAGTTCACTGGACAAGATCGACCGCCGGGCTCAACGCGTACTTCGAGGGGGATTCAGCATCGGCTGGATCGAACTCGAATCGGAGCGCCACGGCGTCATCGACTACTGGGAAAACGGGGTCAACAACGAATACCCCATCTCCATCGTGTGGAACGGAAACTGCTGGGAAGAAGCGGCAAGCACCTAGCCTCGAAATCAGCGGCATATATCCACGAAGACGGGGTAGACGAGTAGATACCAGCGGCACATCGACTCAACTCCAGGCGTGGTGGACAATGTTTCTCAGCGACCAGTCAATTCGTCACCACACCCGTCGTTTCGGAGCAGCTCTGTCGCCTTCACACAAGTGGCCTCCGCCCACCGAAACACAGCGCATCGCACGCTGGAGTGAGCGGTCGGAGATGCTCGGCGCGCTGTCGGTACTCCTGTTCTGGGCTTTCGGCTTCGGCATCCTGCTGGGCGTCGGCGCGATCACAACAGGAATCTTCGCGCTCCGACGTCACCCGAAGAAGTCTGGCGGGCATCTGCTCTCGAATGCCCGCCAGCTGCCATGGGATGCAATAGTCGGCCTCTTCACCGGATTCATCGGTCTGGCACTGAGCGGCTGGTTCTTCGTCGTGGTCCTACCCAACATGTAGCCCTCTGCTAGCCGAGTCCGTTCGCGGAGGTGGCCAGCGCTCGGAGTTCACGTCGGAGGATCTTGCCGGTAGTGGTGAGCGGCAAGCTGTCGATGAACGTGATCTCCCTCGGGTACTGGTAGAAAGCAAGGCGACTTTTCACGTGGGTCTGCAACTCCTGACGGAGCTCCTCCGAGGAGTTCGACCCCTCGGACAGTACGACAAAAGCGTGAACCGCTTCGCCGCGCAACGGATCCGGAACACCGATGACACCTGCCATGGCTACCTCGTCGTGCGAGAGCAGGCACTCTTCGATCTCTCCGGGGCCGATTCGGTACCCCGCGGACGAAATGACGTCATCGGCACGTCCCTGGTACCAGAAGTTCCCGGCGTCATCAGTCCGACCCAGATCACCGGTGTGAATCCAACCGTCGTACACCTTTTCATCGGTCTTCGACGGCTGGTTCCAATATCCGAGGAACTGTCCGGGGTTGCCTGCCTTCACACAGATCTCGCCTACCTCACCAATCTCGACCGGCTCGCCGAGTGGATCGAGGAGGGTGACTTCGAAGCCGGGGAAGGCGCGGCCCATCGAACCGCTGGCGGGACTCCACTTCGACCGCGACGTGCCGATGGTCAGATTCATTTCCGTCTGCCCGTAGAACTCGTTGACAGCTACGCCGAGAGTGCTCGCAACCCAGGCTTGCAGCGCGTCACCGAGTGCCTCACCACCGGTTCCCAATGCCCGCAGCTGAATACCACGCGCAGCATTCTTGTCGACGCCGATGCTTCGCATCTGCTTGAGGGCAGTGGGAGGAATGAAGGCGCCCGTCACCTTGTGACGGCTCAGAATCTCGACCGCACGCGAAGGCGTGAATTTGTCGGGCGTCGCAACTACGGGGCACCCCAACGCAAGTGCGGGGAACAGTACGTCGAACAAACCACCGATCCAGGCCCAGTCTGCCGGCGTCCAGAAGACGTCTCCCAGCTGCGGAGCATTGTCGAACGCCGTCCGCATACCGGGCATGTGCGCCAGGAGAATTCGGTGCCCGTGGAGCGCGCCTTTCGGATTCCCGGTCGTCCCTGAGGTGTAGATGATGATGGCATGTGAATCGGGGCCCGTGGCTACCAGTTCACTACTTTCTGCGGCATCGTCGACGAGGCTGTGGAAATCGAGGATTTGCACGGGCGTCGAATCGGAGAGCCGATCGAGCCTTCCGACCACGATTACGGCTTCGAGACCCGGTATCTCACCGATTCCGTCGGCAACTCTTTCATAGCAGTCCTTCTCGACCACAAGAACTTTCGCGCCGGAGTCACGCATCCGATGTACTAACGCATCCGATCCGAACTTGACCGAAAGTGGAACGGTGACCATTCCGGATCGGAAGGCGCCCAGATGTGTCGCCAGAACCTCGATTCCCTGTGGGACCATCACACCGACGCGATCGCCTGAGACCAGGCCGAGATCCGCGAGCACGGTCGCGAACTTTCGGCTCATCGTGGCGACTTCACCGAATGTGTACCGCGCCCAGTGCCCACCGGTGTCTACGACGAGGGCCAGATCATCGGGATTCTGTACATCGACACATGCGTGCGCAATGTTGAAATGCTCTGGCACAGCCCATTCGAAGTGTTCTGCTTCGAGGTCCTGCCACCATGACATATGCCGCCGAGAACTCACCGAGCACCCACTTCGAGGTCGAGGGAATGGGTCTCGCCTACCAGGAATGAGAATTCGCCGGAGAAGACAAGGTCTCCGTCTTGGTTGACGAGTGAGCCTTTCGACGTCACGATCGCGGTCTCACCGTCCGAGCGAGGGCGCACCGACAGCACTTCCGACACCGCATGCACCGAGTCGCCGAGGTAGGTCGGCCGGTGGAATCTGACCTGATCGAGCCCGTAGAAGCACTGCAGGTAACGGGGGTCCAACTCCACCAGACCGAGCAAGGTGGACAACATGAGGGCACCGTGGGCGATCTGGCGACCGAAGCGCGTCTGCTGCGCGTAGTCGGGGTCGAGGTGAAGGGGATGGCGGTCCCAGGTGAGGTCGGCGAAACTTCGCACATAGTCTTCGGTGACGACCCGCGGGTCCGTCACCGCAATGTCTCCGACAGAGATCTCTTCGAAACTCTTTGTGATCATTGAAGTTTCCTCTATTAGTTGACAACCGTGGAGCGTTGATCGACCGGCGGCAGATACGCCCCGTTGTCATCGATGTACATGTCGCGACTTCCTTCGTCGAGGTCGGTGTCACGGACGAAGTAGACGCTGATCAGCGAAATAACAGACAGGGCAGCGATATACACAGCGACCGCAAGCGATCCACCGGTTGCGCGAACCAACATGGCGGCAACCATCGGCGCGATTGCACCACCCAAGAGCACCCCGATCTGAAAAGCGATGGACGCTGCGCTGTACCGCACCCGTGCGTCGAACAGTTCCGCGATGAACGTCGCCTGCGGCCCGTACGAGATGCTGAGCATGAATGCGCCGACTGCCAATGCGCCGGTGGTGATCCAGAAGTTGCCGGTATCTATCGCGGCGAATGCAACGAAGACCCACACTCCCATGCCGGTGATGCCGACCATCAGGATCCGGCGTCGGCCGAATCTTTCGGACAGTTGACCGAAGATCGGAATGAAGATGACTGCAACGAGCGCGGACACCATGACCGCTCCGAGCATGAGGTTTCCGGACAGCAGATCGAACTGATCGGCGTAGGTCAGGCTGTAGGTGTTGAGGATGTAGAAGTAAGCGCCCGTGCTGATCATCGAACCTGCGGCAAGAATGATTTGACGAGGGTAGTTCTTGAACGCGTCGACCATCGGAATCTTGACCGCAGTGTTCTGCTGCTTCACGCGAGCGAATGCGGGAGTCTCTTCCAATGCGGTGCGAATGTAAAGCCCGACGGCGACCAACGCGATACTCAGCAGGAAGGGAATTCTCCACCCCCACACCAGGAATTGGTCCCCGGTGAGCGCCTTGGTGCCGAACATGACGGCCGTCGCCAGCAGAAGGCCAGCAGGCACACCGACCTGCGGCATACTGCCGTAGAAGCCGCGGCGGTTCTTGGGTGCGTATTCCACAGCAGTCAGAACTGCACCGCCCCACTCACCCCCGACGCCGAAGCCCTGAATCAGTCTCAGCAATACGAGAAGAATCGGGGCCCACACACCGATCTGGGCGGAGGTCGGAAGGACGCCGACCAGGAACGTCGCTGCTCCCATCAAGAGAAGTGCGAGCACCAAGACCTTCTTGCGTCCGATGCGGTCGCCGAAGTGGCCCATCACAACACCGCCGAGTGGCCGCGCCAGGAAGCCGACCGCGAAGGTGGCGAAGGAAAGAATTGTCGCCAGCGCGGGGTCTGCGTCCGAAAAGAACAGCGGCGCAAAGACCAACGCGGCGGAGGCGCCGTAGATCTGAAAGTCGTACCACTCGATCGTGGTGCCGACCAGAACCGATCCGGCCACACGCCGCAGGGCAGGCCTGTCGACAGTTGCGGGAGATGGGGGATTCGCGTCGTTCATGTCATTGCTCCTTGTATGGAGTGCCCTGTTAGCTCTCGCACCGAGAGGGAGGCTCGACAAGGAGACTATGCAGTGATCCAGGGCACAGTCAAGCTTTTTTCAATCGATCGATTGATTAGTTGAGATGCAATTTACCAGTACACAAACAGCTATCAATCGACTGATTGACAGCCGGTCGATTTCGGCGGCGATGCTAGCATGATTGGGCAACCAACCGAAATGAGGATCATGGACCTGGGGCGCGTTCAACGGGCGGCAGTCACGCTGTTCGCGACGAAAGGATTCGCCGCCACCGGCATTCGTGAGCTCGGAGCCGAAGCCGGCATCAACTCGGCAACGCTCTACCACTACGTCGGCAGCAAAGAGTCACTGTTGGCCTCGATCATTCGGTCCTGCCTCGACGAGCTGACGCAGTCGGGAGAGCGGGCAATGCGCCGAAGCGCCGATCCCGTAGTCCAGCTCGCCGGCCTGGTGTCGTCACACGTCGGCATTACCGCCGTCAACCAACTGACTGCCCGCGTCGCCGAGTACGAGATGCGCGGGTTGACCGGAGACAACCGCATCGAGTTGCAGACCCTGCGCGACGAGTACGAGCAACTTTTCGGACAGATCCTCGAACGCGGACAACGCGTGGGCGCCTTCGACATCGAAGATCTGGCATTGAGCCGACTCGCGATACTCGAGATGTGTACCGGGGTCGCGCATTGGTACCGGCCCGGTGGGCGTCTCGAGTTGGAAGATGTCCAGCGATTCTTCGTCAGCACCACGTGCAAGCTTCTGTCGGTTCCGTCCGACGAACTGCACGGTGTGGAGTTCATTCACGACGTCCGAAAGCTGGACAGCGAGCCCGAGACTCAGTCCTCCGAGATCTGGGGAACCACTGCACAGAGCGAATTCGCGCGACAGTCCGAGCTTTAACCGCCCCCCGAAACTCCCGGCTCTGGTACGAACTGAACGTGCAACTACCCGCGGACAGTCCTGTTCACAGCGAGTGGTCGTGGGACACCGGCGGACCGCTGTCGCACGCATCCGGACGAATGCAACAGACTTGCGCGCGTGCCGATCCTCGACGTCGACGGCTATCTCGACAGCATCGAACGATGCCGACACCGTTTTCCTGAATTGCGGATACTCACCGGCGTCGAGTTCGGACAACCGCACCTGCACGAAGCGCAGGCGTCGCACCTCCTTGATCTCGGTGTCATCGACCGGGTATTGGGTTCCTTGCACACGCTCGAGGTCGGCGACGATCGGAGTGAACCGAACACTCTGTTTCGAAAGTGGAGTGCCGACGAAGTCATGTGGGCATACCTCGATGAGATCCCGCGTATGGTGGCTGGCTCTCGGACCTTCGAGGTGTTCACCCATATCGACTACGCGGTGCGTGCATGGCCGATCGAAAGTGCCGGACCTTTCGATCCCCGTCGATTCGAAGAGGGATTCCGAAATGCGATGCGCGCCATCGCCGACAGCGACCGGATCCTCGAGATGAACACCCGTCGGCTGTTGCCCTGGATACCCCAATGGTGGAGCGAAGAGGGAGGTAAAGCGGTGACATTCGGCAGCGATGCACATGTGCCCGAAGCTCTGGCAGCCAATTTTCCGGAAGCGACCGCGATGCTCGCGCACTACGGATTCCGTCCGGGTCAACGTCCCGAAGAGTATTGGACCCGCTGATCCGCCTGATTCCCAGACCGATATTTCCGTGAACTCGGGTTGTCGGAGACGGATCAACCCGCAATAGTCGATGTATGGATCGGTACAAAATCACGATGCCCGACGGCTCTTCGACCGAGGAACCTTTCAATTCCGACAAGGAAGCAATCACTTGCGCAGTGGATGCGAACCGAGGAGTCAGCAAGAACCTCGTAGTCGAAAAATACACGGCCGACGGTCATCTGGTTCCAACCGCGCAGGCGCCTGCGAAACACACAGGTCGTCACAAGAAGAACCGTTCGAAGAGTTGAAAACTCGACTAGTTCACAACTCTCGAACTCGGTGTGAGGCGACCGGATGCGTGACGCAGAAGTAGTTGGATCGCGTGCTCGACAGTTGCACCGAGGACAGCTTCGGGGTCGCCCGAGAAAACCTGCTTCTCCGTTTCGGCGGTCCCATGGTCGACGACTCCGAACCACACAGTTCCGGGTCGAACGTTCTCCTGGGTATCAGGACCGGCTTCACCGGTGACGGCCAGCGCCAGCGACGCACCCATCAGTGTGGCGGTGCTGTGCGCCATGACCCTGGCTGCCTCTTCGCAGACCACTGGCCCGTCCGGAACATGAAGTACGGAATGTTTCACCTCGCGGGTGTACGCGACGATCCCACCACAAAACCACGATCCGGCGTCCGGTGCCTTTCCCAGATGTGCGGCGATGTTCCCGGCAGTCAACGATTCCGCCGTCGCCACCGACAGACCGTGTTCCTCTACTGCCGCAGCCAATTGCCTGCACATATCGTCGAGATCCTTGTCCGACGGAAGCTCGGGTCGTGGATCGCCCTTCATATGTTCCTCCTCCTGCAGTCCGATCGGTGACTTCGACAAGACATTGAAAGTTCTTGAATGCCCATTCCAACCGTGCCTTACAGTTCACTGCCCCCTTGCGAACTGCACCCTTCGAAAGTGCGTCGAGCGCACTCGTCGATCACATCAGCCACACGTGACCGACGCGCGAGTTGACGGCGCTGCACGATCGCCCCGTTTCCGCTACTGAAGACCTTGTCCAAGGACGCCGTGACCTGCTCGAACTCGCCGAATGCAGTCAACGCAGGTTCGACGTGATCCACCAATTGCCGAACCGCTTGGTGTGCAGTCAGCAAGCGCACGGACTCCACGTCCAACGACCTCCCGTCGAGTCCGTCACGCGCCGCCCGCCAGCAAGCCGCGCGGAGTAGCTCGTGATCGACAGCAGGCGCTGCTTCACCTTTCGTGATCGCGGCGGATGCGGTACCGACGAGTGCCTGCACCAGTGTGGCCAGAGTCATCGTCTCCTCCACGGTGGCGGGCACGTCGCTGATCCGAATCTCCACGGTGGGAAGGTGATCCGACATGCGCACATCCCAATAGACCATGTGTGGATCGAGAATGACCCCTGTCTCCAGCATTGCTGCAACAGCATCTTCGTAGTGCGCCACGGACTCGAAGTAGGGCGGCGGACCCGAACTGGGCCATCGGCCGAACAGAACGTAACGCCAACTCGCATAACCGGTATCGCGACCGGCGCTGATCGGAGAGTTCGCCGTCAGTGCCAACAAGGTCGGTAACCATGGGCGCAGATGGTTGATGATCTGGACCGATCGTTCTCGATCTTCCACACCGACATGAATGTGGCAACCACACATCACACCTTCGGTGATCGCTCCGAATTGACCGGCCATTCGCTGGTATCGCGACGTTTGAGTGATCTCGTCTACCGGCGGATCGTAGAACGGCGTCCCGACTGCGATGAGTTGACAACCCACACGGGCAGCGGCGTCGGCGGTGACGGCACGCGACTCACAGAGTTGATCACGAAGATCACGAATATGGTTTCCGATCGACGTAGACGTCTCCACCTGACAGCGCGTGAGTTCGAGTTGCAGCGAGATACCGAGTTCCCGCCCGGCGGCAGCAACCTCGGAGTTGCGCAGAGTGGGATGTCCAGTCTGCGGATCGCAGAGCAAGAACTCCTCTTCGACACCGAGAGTCGGTGTACCTACCGAGAATATGTCGGGAGTCGGCTTCGCGTTCATAGGGCTTCCTCGCACCGGTTTTCATCCACATCCGATACTTCGAGCGTACGACCTTCTACCCCTTTCGGCACTACTCCGACCGTTTCATCCAGTCACCGATCGGGTAGTTGCCCTGTGGACCGACGACGAGCGAAGAATCGCAAGTCTTCATGAGCTCAGGATGGAGTGTGCCGTGACAAACGCGAGCGAAAGTTCACCGGTAGATGACGAACACACAAATCGATCGCACGTAGGGGAGGCAATCAGCGACGGTCGCAACTATCCCGGATACCTGCTGATCGGGCTGGGTCTGGCAACACTCGGATTGACCTTGGTGGCAGCAGGTTACGGATTTCGTGGTTGGGCAGTCATTGCCGGCGTCGTGTGTGTGGTGTCCTTCATCGTCGGAACACTGGCCATCTTGGTGGAACACCGACGGGTCAAACGACTGGAAGGTCAGGAACTCTTCGATCAAGAAGGGCACTGAACCGACCGCTCGAGTCGTATTCTGCTCAAGCAGAATACGACTCGAGCAGAACACAGCTCAGTGAGTGCGGAGCTGCTCGATCAGCTCACTCTTGTTCAGCTTCGAATAGCCGTGCAGATCGAGTTCCTTGGCACGTTTCTTCAGCTCGTCGACTGTCCACTCCTCGTACGGCGAGGATTGTCCGCCGGACTTGGCGACATTCGACCGCCCTCGATTGGCGGCCGCATTGGAGATTCGGGCCGCCTTCTCCTTGGAATCGCCCTTCTCGCGTAGCTCTTCGTAGAGTTCTTGATCCTTGAGTTGAGGTTGTGAGTCCTTGCGAGCCACTGTTTCGTCCCTTCACTCGTCTTCACTCCGACGGTGTGGCCGAACTGGCAATTCGGCCACACCGCAGGTTCGAACGTACGTCGGCACTCAGGATGTAGGCGGCACCTCGAAACGCCCCCACACGCGGTGCGTCTTCAGAAGCTGAGCCAGCGAGGCGAGCGCTCCTTCCGCGTCTGCATCGACGACGACTCCCAATGCAGACTCGTCGATACCGGCCGCAGCCAGCGTACTCATGCTCTCTCCCCAACCACCAATTGCCTTGCTGTGACGATACATTTCGTTCAGCAGAGTCTCCACCCGTGGATCCAACTTGCCCTCGCCGATCCGAGAAACGTCGCCGCTCAGCAGGATTGCATCGAATTCGATCGAACGAGCTGTGAGGTACGTTCGCTGCACCGTCACCGCGTCGTCACCGTCCCCGATGGTTCCGCCGTGCGGGCCGAGGATCAGCGGCACCATGCCGGCGTCGAAGATCTTGTCTCGAACGGCGACAACCGTTTCGAGATCGGAGTTCTCATCGACCAGTAGTGCGATGATCCTTCCGTCTACCGGCCATTCCGCACCAACCTGGGACAGTGCAGGGCTGAGCTCCGGATCACTCAACGGCTCGGTCGGTTCGGGAACCGGAAGGCCAAGCCCCCCTGCGACGATCGACACGAGACCCGCGTCGATATTTGCCAAGATGCCCAGATTCCGGGTCTTGATGTTCTCCTCGTAGCACTTACCCAATTCGAAGGTATACGCCTGCGCGACGTGCTCCTGTTCGACAGGGGAGAGACTGCGATAGAAGAGTCGAGCTTGCGAGAAGTGATCGTCGAACGATGCCGGCGCCTGCCTCACCTTTCGCCCTGAAACTTCTTCGGGCACCTCGATATAGGCCGCGCTCTCCGCCGAGGCCAAGAACGGGCACCCACCGTCCAACGAATTGGGATGGTACGGCGCAACTCCGGTATGTACACCGTCCTGATGAAAGCCGTCGCGAAGCATGTCGTTGACAGGCGCGTGAGGCCGGTTGATCGGGATCTGATCGAAATTGGGGCCACCGAGTCGCGTGATCTGGGTGTCGAGGTACGAGAACAAACGTGCCTGCAGGAGACGATCGTTGGTGATGTCGACACCCGGAACCAAGTGACCCGGATGGAATGCAACCTGCTCGGTCTCGGCGAAGAAGTTCGTCGGATTGGCGTCGAGTGTCATCGTTCCGATGACCTGAACCGGCGCGAGTTCTTCGGGCACGATCTTGGTGGGATCCAATAGATCTATGCCTTCGAACATTTCGTCTTCGGTATCAGGGAACACCTGCACGCCCAGATCCCAGGACGGATATGCGCCCGCCTCGATGGCGTCGGCAAGATCGCGTCGATGGAAATCCGGATCCACACCGCCGGCGATCTGCGCTTCCTCCCACACGAGTGAATGCACTCCGGCGGCCGGCTTCCAGTGGAATTTCACCAGATTCGTCTCGCCGTCGGCATTCACGAGCCTGAACGTGTGAATACCGAAGCCCTCCATCATGCGATAGGAGCGCGGGATGCCGCGATCGGACATGTTCCACAATGTGTGCGCCGTGGCCTCGGTGTGCAGCGACACGAAATCCCAGAATGTGTCGTGCGCGCTCTGCGCCTGCGGGATCTCGCGGTCCGGGTGGGGCTTCGCGGCATGGATGATGTCCGGGAATTTGATGCCGTCCTGGATGAAGAACACCGGGATGTTGTTGCCCACCAGGTCGAAGACACCTTCGTCGGTGTAGAACTTGGTGGCGAAACCGCGTGTGTCGCGTACGGTGTCCGCCGAACCTCGTGAACCCAGCACCGTCGAGAACCGCACGAACACCGGGGTTCGAGCACCGGAAGCGAACACCGATGCTTTACAGATGTTTTCGGCCGCGCCATTCGCCAGGAACGTTCCGTGTGCAGCCGCCCCGCGGGCGTGGACGACGCGCTCCGGAATTCGCTCGTGATCGAAGTGTGTGATCTTCTCACGCAGGTGGTGGTCTTGAAGAAGAGTCGGGCCGCGCTCGCCGGCAGTGAGTGAGTGGTCGGTCTCGTAGAGACGTGTACCGGTTGCGGTGGTGAGGTACTCCCCCCGCTGGCCGCGACCATTTCCCTTCACCTTCTCCTCGGCACCCGCGACGGTACGCACCTCCGGCTGCCGCTGGTCATCCTTGGGCGGCAACGGCTGTCGAGGCTTGACCGGCTCTTTCAGGTCCGGCGCTTTCGGGGCCGGTGCACCTGGGACGGACTGAGATGAAGGCATCGAACAGCTCCTCTTGATCGTCATGCTGGGCGCAAGAATCTTGTTACGCCTTATGTAAGTAGAGATTTCAAACTGAACGCGGAGCCACGACTCACCCCCGGCTGGGATCACTCCCAGGCCGAGGGTGACGAGTGCGTCAGGGCTATTGCTCGGACTTCTGTCGCGCTTCGTCCGCGGCCGCTTCTGCGCGAGCCTTCTCGGCTTCTGCCTCTTTCTTCGCGACTTCTCGCTGGCTTTCGGCCTTGTCCTGCTGGGCGCGGCCCTCTCGGGTCAAACTGTCGTTTCCGGAAACCGCACCCACGGCTTCCTTGGCCTTACCCTTGACGTCCTCTACGACGCCTTTGATTCCCTCGCTGGGACCGCTCTTGTCATCTGGCACGTTGACCCTCCAATACGTTTCGGATTGTTGCTCAGGGATCCCACACAGGTAGGAATCCCCCACAGAAGGCCCTACCCCGTCGAAATTCGCATAAACATCCGTGCACCGACACGCCGCAACGCGTACAAGAAGCGGCCACCGAGAGGAGAGCCGTTCACTCTCGTGTGTTATTCAGTGCTCATGAGCCAGCTACAGACCGATCCCCCCGTGGGCGGAAACGCTGTCCACGATTCGCGCGCTTGCGCCCAACCTGGCTCCGATCGAGCGATGCGTCTCGAACATCTCAAATAGCAAACAGCATTCTCAGAAACTGTTTACCGGGCACAGGAATTGGCGGGACTCGTTCCAGAAGGGGAAGAGGTCGGTGGTGGTGGCCGTGGGGTGGTCGATCTCGGCGAGAGTGTAGAAATCGAGAATCGTCCGTCCGGCGGTTGCGCTGACCTCGCATGCCTGCAAGCTCAGTTTCGCCTCCGCCACGAAGCCGATACTGCGGGCGAAAGGTCCGAGGGTCCCGGCATTGACAAAACCCTCGAGGTTTTGTCCCCACTGGTTGTAGTCCGACTGCAAAGCAAAGCTGCATGTTTCACCGAACAACTCGGTGCAGGTTGTCGGCTTCCCACCGATCGTGTGAACCGTATCGGCGAGCTCGTGCGAAGTACCTTCGCGCGGTGATCCGGAAAGGAGAAGCAAGACGGCGACGGCCAAGGCAACCACCAGAAGGATGCTCGCGGCCGTTGCCAGTATCGCCTTCACAATCCCTCGATCCACGTAAGTTCATGAGGGGAACCGATTTTGGAACGCCGGACACTGGATTTGTACCCGTGACACTCGGGGTCCAAACATCGACCAGGCTGGGAGCCGTGCATCAGGCTGGGGGGTCGCGAGAGGATCTGTGGGAAAAGCCGGGGGAGGATCGACACTCCCTTCCACTACCAATGTATATCGCACCGGGGGCCTTGCGGCAAGGCCCGGGTAGTGCCGCAAAATGGCTCTTCCGATCCCGCACGACCCACTACGGGATCGGAACAGCCAGCGGAAGTGAGGGCACGTGCCAACCCAGGGATACGAAGAAGAACTGCGGTCCGAGCGGAACTATGTGGAGGGGCTCTACGCTCGCCTCGATGCGGAGCGCGCCCGAGTCAAGGGCAGGTACAACACCGCTCTGCGCGGAAACGGCGAAGCACTCATGGAACGCGACGCCGAGGTGCGCGCGCTCGCCAAAGAGGTGAAGAGGCTGGACGTAGCCGACAACGGCCTGTGCTTCGGCCGGTTGGACTCGCTGTCGGGTGAGACTTCGTACATCGGCCGAATCGGCCTTCTCGATGCGGACAACGACTACGAACCGGTGCTGCTCGATTGGCGGGCGCCGGCATCTCGCCCGTTCTACGTTGCCACCGCTGCAAACCCGGAGAACATGCGTCGACGCCGTCAGTTCCACACACGCAGTCGCCACGTGGTCGAATTCACCGACGAGGTACTCGGGCGCCCTGACGGCGCAGAACACGACACCCACAGCGATTCCGCCTTGCTCGCTGCGGTTAACGCACCGCGAGGTGAGGGCATGCGCGACATCGTGGCCACGATCCAGGCCGAGCAGGACGACATCGTCCGACTCGAACACCCCGGGGTGCTGGTGATCGAAGGTGGCCCCGGTACCGGGAAAACCGTCGTCGCCTTGCACCGCGTCGCCTACCTGCTCTACACGCAGCGAGAGCGAATGGAACGTCACGGCGTTCTCGTGGTCGGGCCGAACCCGGCGTTCCTGAACCACATCGGCCGCGTACTGCCCTCGCTGGGAGAGTCCGACGTGGTGTTCATGACCACCGGTGATCTCGTTCCCGGTCTACGCGTCACCTCCGAGGACACTCCGGAGGCCGCTGGGCTCAAAGGCTCGCTGAAGATCCTGGACGTTCTCGGCGCAGCGATTGCCGATCACCAAAGATTGCCCGAGAACCCACTGTTGATCGAATTGGCGGACGTCACAGTGCGAATCGACGCCGAAACTGCGGAATGGGCCCGAGAAGAAGCTCGTTCGAGCGGACTCCCCCACAACGACGCTCGCACTGTGTTCACCGAAATCGTCACCTGGGCACTGACCGAGCGGGCGATAGCGCGGATCGGCAAGGGATGGTTGACACGCAGTGACCGTGAAGCCTGGGAACAAGTGCGCGCAGATCTGACCGCAGAGTTGGCGGCGAATGACGCATTTGCCGCCGCACTCGACGCACTCTGGCCGATCCTGACACCGAAAGAGCTACTGACACAGCTGTTTACTTCGCCGGAACGCCTACGCAAGGCAGGCGCAGACGAGACACTGTTGCGCCGAGAGGGCGATGCCTGGACGGTGTCCGATGTTCCGCTTCTCGACGAATTGGTGGACATGCTCGGCCGGGACAAGCCCGTCGACCAGAGTGCCGAACGTGAACGCCGCGACGAGGCTGCGTATGCAGCGGGCGTGCTGGACATGATGATCAGTCGTGAAGACTTGATGGACGACGAGGATCATCTCCTCGCCCAAGACATGCTGTACGCCGAGGACCTGGCGGATCGTTTCGTCGAACGCGATACCCGGGAGCTCGCCGAACGCGCTGCTGCTGACCGAGACTGGACGTACAGGCATATCGTGGTCGACGAGGCACAAGAGCTGTCCGAGATGGACTGGCGAGTCCTGATGCGCCGCTGCCCGGACCGGTCTTTCACGGTGGTAGGTGATCTCGCGCAACGACGTTCACCCGCAGGTGCTCGCTCGTGGGCGACGATGATGGAGCCGTACGTCCCCGGCCGCTGGATCTACCGATCCCTGTCGGTGAACTATCGCACCCCCGCCGAGATCATGAGCGTCGCCGCCGCCTTGCTCGCCGAGTTCGCGCCAGACGTCCAGCCACCCGAGTCCGTCCGCGCCTGCGGGGTCCAACCGTGGTCCAGACAAATATCCGCCGACGAACTAGCCTCCGCCATCGACGAATTCAATCAGGACGAGGCCGGACGCGAGGGTACGAGCGTCGTCATCGGACCTGCGGGTGTGCCCGGCGCTGTGCCGGTTTCGGAAACGAAGGGCCTGGAGTTCGATGCCGTGCTCGTCGTGGAACCGGAGCGAATCATCGCCGACGGCCCACGCGGTGCGTCTGAACTCTATGTCGCCCTCACCCGCGCGACCCAACGTCTCGGCGTCCTACACGAGGGGCCATTGCCGCACGCATTGACCGGGCTCGTCCGGGTCGGGACGGCCAGATCACCGCAATCGTTCGCGGCGAGCGATCGTGCTGTGTAGGCCTTCGGCAGCAGCGCGCACGTAGGACACCTGGCTCTCGGGGACGAAGCGACTGGTGGGACCGGTGACACTGATGGCCGCGACGGGTTTGTCATTGGTTCCGAATACCGGCGCCGCAACGCATGCGAGACCCGGCGCTGATTCCTCGCGCTCGAACGCAATACCGGTCTCGACCACTCGGTTCAGTTGGGTGTTGAGAATGCCGGGCGCAACAATTGTGTGCGGGGTTCGGCGCGTCATCGGCTCCGACAGCACCTCGCGGCGAAATTCGTTGTCGGAGAATGCAAGGAGCGCCTTTCCGATTGCGGTGCAATACAGCGGTATCCGGCCGCCGGTCCGGGACGGGGAGTTGGCTTGTCGATGGCCGCCGATCTTCGCGACATAGACGACGTCGTGGCCGTCACGGACCCCCAGGTGGACTGTCTCGTGGGTCCGCTCGTACAGGTCCTGGAGGAACGGCATCGCCATCTCCAGAAGGCTCCGTTCGAGAGAGGCGAGCATGCCGAGTTCGAAGAGGCCGCCGCTGAGCCGGTAGCCACCGTCGATACGGTCGAGTAGCCGGTTCGCGACCAGTTCGTTGGCCAGGCGGTGCACCGTCGCCTTGTGCAGTCCAGTCCGTTGGACCAAGACGGCGAGAGGCAACACGTGGTCGTCGGCTCGGAAGGCGCGCAGGATCGTCACCGCCTTGCCGAGCACGGTGTCGAGGTTTGCGCTGCCAGTCACCTCTCCAGCGTATCGCTGAGTGAGACAGTTCCCTGGCGCAATCTCGGTGCCGCGGCGAAAGTAGTGGCCATGAGCCAGCCCACGAATACCAGTACAGCTAGCGAGACCGACATCGCAGCTGCTGCGGACCGCCTTGCAGCCGCCATCGCGAGCGGCACTCCCTGCGCGCCAGTACGCGATCTGATCGGCGCCGACGACCTCGTCGCCGCCTACGCCGTCCAGCGCCGCGTCGACGAAATCCGTCGGCAGGCGGGGGCCGTGGTCGTAGGCCGCAAGATCGGCCTGACCTCGGTGGCAGTCCAGCAGCAGCTCGGTGTCGACCAGCCCGACCTCGGCGTGCTGTACGCCGACATGGAGTTCCCCGCGGGCGGCGCCATCCCCATGAGCCGTTTGATCCAGCCCAAGGTCGAAGCGGAAGTTGCCTTCGTGCTCGGTGCCGACCTCGTGGACGGACCGCTGGACAGTGCGCAGGTGCGCGGTGCGATCGACTACGCCGTCGCCGCGATCGAGATCTGCGACAGCCGCATCGAGTCGTGGGACATCAAGTTCGGTGACACCGTCGCCGACAATGCGTCCTCGGGCGTGTACGTCCTGGGAACCGAACGACGCACCCTCGACGAGGTGGAACCCGCCGGCGTCGTCATGTCGATGTCCGTCGACGGCACCGAGGTGTCCACCGGCGTCGGAACCGCCTGCCTGGGCGATCCGATCGAAGCCGTCGTCTGGCTCGCCCGCACTGCACGTGAGTTGGGGCAGCCGCTGACCGCAGGGCAGGTGATCCTGTCCGGCGCTCTCGGCCCCATGGCACCGGTCACCGCAGGCAACGTAGTCACCGTGACCGTCTCCGGGCTCGGTTCCGTCACCACCAGTTTTTCCAGCGAAGAGGACAACGCATGAGCAAGGTCAAGGTCGCGATCATCGGATCGGGCAACATCGGCACCGATCTGATGATCAAGGTGCTGCGCAACTCCGACTACCTGGAGATGGGCGCGATGGTCGGTATCGACCCCGCGTCCGACGGCCTCGCTCGCGCCGCGCGTCTGAACGTGCCGATCACGGCAGAAGGCGTCGAAGGCCTTGTCGGTCTGCCGAACTTCGACGAGATCGAGATCGTCTTCGACGCCACCTCGGCAAAGGCTCACGTGGCCAACAACGCGCGGCTGGCTCCCCTCGGCAAGCGCATGATCGACCTGACGCCTGCCGCGATCGGACCGTACGTCGTACCGGCCGTCAACGCGGACGAGCACTTGGACGCACCCAACGTCAACATGGTGACGTGTGGCGGCCAGGCCACCATCCCGATGGTTGCCGCTGTTTCTCGGGTCGTCCCGGTGGCGTATGCGGAGATCGTCGCGTCCATCGCCTCCAAGTCGGCCGGCCCCGGAACGCGCGCCAACATCGACGAGTTCACCGAGACCACGTCCGAGGCGATCGTGGCAGTCGGCGGCGCTCGTCGTGGCAAGGCCATCATCATCCTCAACCCCGCTGAGCCGCCGCTCATCATGCGCGACACGGTCTTCTGCCTCGTCGACGCACCGGACCCGGCTGTTCACGACGAGATCCGTCAGTCGATCGAGAAGATGGTCGGCGACGTCTCCGCGTATGTCCCCGGCTATCGACTCAAGCAGGAAGTCCAGATCACCGAGATCCCGGCCGACCAGCCCGTCGAGACGTTGCTCGTCGACGGCAATCGCCCCACCCACCAGGTGTCGGTGTTCCTCGAGGTCGAGGGCGCGGCACACTACCTGCCTGCGTACGCCGGCAATCTCGACATCATGACGTCCGCCGGAATGCAGATCGCGGAGCGCATCGCCCAGCAGAAGGAAGCAACCAAGTGAGCAACCGCAAGATCTTCGTCCAGGACGTCACCCTTCGTGACGGCATGCACGCTGTCCGCCACCGCATTTCGCCCACCGACGTCAAGCGGATCGTCACAGCTCTCGACGCTGCCGGCGTCGACGCGATCGAAGTAGCACACGGTGACGGCCTCGCCGGCGGCTCGCTCAACTACGGCCCCGGCTCGAACACCGACTGGGAATGGATCGAAGCAGCGGCCGAGGTACTCGAGCACGCTCGTCTCACCACGCTGCTACTTCCGGGTGTCGGCACGATCAGTGAACTCAAGCATGCTTACGACCTCGGTGTGCGCTCGGTTCGCGTTGCCACGCACTGCACCGAGGCCGACGTCTCCGCGCAGCACATCGAAACCGCCCGCGAGATCGGCATGGACGTCTCGGGCTTCCTGATGATGAGCCACATGGCGCCTGCCGAGGAACTGGCCAAGCAGGCCAAGTTGATGGAATCGTATGGCGCGCACTGCGTCTACGTCACCGACTCGGGTGGACGTCTGGTGATGAACGACGTCGCGGATCGTGTTCGTGCATACCGCGACATCCTCGACGAGGGCACCGAAATCGGTATCCACGCCCATGAGAATCTCTCGCTCTCGGTTGCCAATTCCGTTGTTGCAGTGCAGAACGGCGTCACCCGCGTCGATGCTTCGCTTGCCGGTCACGGCGCCGGTGCCGGCAACTGCCCCCTCGAGGCCTTCATCGCCGTCGCCAACATCGAAGAGTGGGAGCACGGCTGCGACCTGTTCGCCCTGCAGGATGCCGCCGACGACATCGTCCGACCGCTGCAGGACCGGCCGGTCCGCGTCGATCGCGAAACCCTCACTCTCGGCTACGCCGGCGTGTACTCGAGCTTCCTGCGCCACGCCGAAGCTGCGTCGGAGCGCTACGGAATCGACGTTCGCACACTGCTGCTCGAAGCTGGACGCCGCCGTCTGGTGGGTGGCCAGGAGGACATGATCGTCGACATCGCGCTCACCCTCGCAGCGCAGGCGACAAAGGAAGCAGTCTGACGCGCTGCCGAGTTCGCTGACACCCGAGTCCCGCTCCCGTCTCCGGACGGGGGCGGGACTTCTCAGTTCCGCTGAGAACATTTCGCCTCGCTGTCATACGCGCGATCAGCCTGAACCCGCCGGCAGAGTACTCGAACAGTTGATCGGGCCCTTCCCACCGCGCCTCCGACTGCCGGAACTGAACCTTTTCCGCTGCAGTCGAATTCAGAGAGACTCGTCATCCGAGTAAGATCCGTCTACCGCGAGGAATTCGGTACGGATTCAGTTTCCGAGCACGGGGAGGTCCGCTCAACGTTCATCGCGCCCCACTGCTCGTTGGGACGCGGACGGTAGGCTTCGTCGGCATTCCGGTCCACATACCCAAGTGCGCGGTGTGTGGTGGACAAGTACTTCCAGGGTTGAGGATGGACGCTACCGGCAAGTGCTCCGCCTTCTGTGAGTTAGTTCAGACAGGGGCGTACCCGGCGATTCGGATGATCGCGTCGACTGTCGCGGTTCTCGTGCCACCGGGCCAGAAGGCTTTGAATTCCTCCGATTTGGTCAACATGCAGCGACGTTGGGTACATGCGGTGAATGCGGCGCGGCTCGCAGTGGGCCGTTATGTCACCAAATACGACGCCCGATTGCGGCACTCGACTTGCAGCTGCCGCAATCTGTCGACCAGACAGAGCTTGCTCAGGCGATCAACCGCCTAATCGATTACTCCGCGCCCAACGCCCAGGTCACGTTCCAACCTGCGCAGAGGAGAGCATTGCAGCGATCCACACGCCGGCCTCCGCTGACAGATCGGTAACCGATCCTTCTTCAGGTTCGTCCAGTGCATCGGACGCGAGCTGTCGGATTGCGTATACCGCGCCCACATATGCACTGAGGGGTGCGCGCGGGTTACCGGGAGAGCGCTCGCGCTCTGACTTCAATGCCTGCGCCATGCCCACCAGCGCCGCTCGGCGTTGTACACGTGCGCGTCGCCCAACAGTGTCCATCTCCACCTGGAATGCCCTCGCCACCACAGGATCTGCATTCAAAGCACTCAAGTAACCGTCGACCACCACTGCGATGGTTCGATGATCCCAGGCGAAGGATGCGGTCGGCAGGACATCACGAATGCGGTTGAGCAATACTTCGATGAACCGACCGTAGGCAGCGAACACGCACGCATCTTTGTCGGGGAAACATTCGTAGAAGGCCGCGGGTGAGACCTTCGCGCGCTTGGCTATCCGACGGACTGCCACGCCCTGATATCCGGACTCCGCCATCAACTCAGTTGTCGCGATCATGAGCCGCTCACGCTGAGCGGAAAGGACCTTGTCCCTACTCAACTCGTGCCTGCCTCGAGGCAGGTCCGCCGGAGCACTGAAGAAGACACCCTCCGTGATTCTCGAAGTCAAGACCACACCTTCCCCTGCCGCAGACACGAACCGATCCAGTGAGAGTAGCCAATGAAGGATGAGGGAAAACGATGAGGGATGACCGGATGCCAGGCACACCATGCGTACTGACGTGCTCGTTCACGTCAGCGCAACGATTGGTGAAACAGCCAGTTCAGATCTTTGAGGGGAAGGTTCCTAGGTTGACGACATCACCCTGATCGAGTTGATGATGTCAGGCTTAGTGCCGGAATTTTGTCACGCGCATCTGTGAACTCATGCTGAGTGTGGCGATGGAGTCCGGCCACACAGTTACGTCGATCACGCTGGGTTACCTAGCCGCCAGGAGTTCGGAACACATTATGGCGCAACAAATTCAGGATAGAATTGACGCATCCTGAGTGCTGCCTACGTTTGTGTTGCACCGCCACGTGCGTGACGTATGCGCCATTAGCTGGTGGCCTCGGATATTCTCGACGATCCCGAAGGGGGCATTCTGCGTTGGGTCCGATGCAGCACCCTTGATCGAGGTTTACTCCTCGTGAAGTCGAACGAACTTTGATATCGGATTCCCACCTCGCCGCCTGTTCGGCGTCGACTCCACTGCCATCCGATAGTGACACAGGCCACCCCGACACTGTATAAAAGAATCGCACGTAACTTTTATAGCTCGAAAGCCGGAGACCCCATGATCCTTGACCGTGCGATACCGACTCTCGCGACCGCCGCCACACTCGCCGACACGTGCCTCGCCACGTCAGGCGCAGTGCTGTCGTCCAGTTCGTCGGGTTCGTTCGCCCGTGTCGTGGCCTACCCCGAGTCCGCGTCTACGTACAGGACACGGGGTCATCGTGACAGCTCGAGCTCGCAGGACTCCCAGCGCTGGAGATGCAGGGGACCAGCCTTGACCGTCACGCGGACTCAGTAGCGATCGTCAACCCGAGATAGTAAGGACCCCAAGATGAACGACGAAACACATAGCAAAGCACTCAGTCGCCGCCGCATGATGCAGATGGCTGGGGCGGCAGCCGCCGGTATCGGACTACCATTGGCCACGCATAATTCGGCTGCGGCCGATCTGATTCCCAAAGCATCAACTCCAGGCACCTCGCCCGGCGACGTGTTCTCTGAGAACGCCCTGATGAGTGACGTAGAGACGATGACGTCCTTTGGCTGGCGTCGTCCGGGATCTCCCGCAGTTCGCGACGCGGCGCGATGGGTGCGCGAGTCATTCGAGCAATCCGGGCTCCAGACCCACACCGAGGAATGGGATTTCGATGTGTACTACCCGAGCGTGTGGCACGCGAAGGTAACCAATGCGGCGTCCCCTGCCCCGGCGTTGCCGTGGGAAACGAACTCGTACCCGATCTGGTACACCAGTGCAGGACAGGTCGAGGCCGAGGTTGTCCACGTCGGTGCCGGAACTGCGCGCGACTTCGACCGTGTCGACGTCAGAGGCAAGATCGCAATGGTCGAATCCGTATATCTGATCAATGTGATGAACACCGATGGAATGCTCGATGCATACGAGTCAGCCGTCGCCCACGGCGCCGTCGGCTACATCAGAACTGCCGATGCTCCGAACAATCTGACGCGGCTGACGCACGGAAAAGGTATCGACAAGAACACCTTTCGACAGAGAAAGGAAGCGTCGATCCCAGGGCTTGTCCTGGGATCGGATGACTTCAACGCAATCCGTACCGCTCTCGGTGGCGGACCGGTGACCATGTCGCTCGAGATTCGGACCGAGAATCCCCCCTTCGGTGGAACCCGCTCCGTTACCGGGGGATCGTTGGGCCCTGGAACTCACGAGCTGCGCGCAGTCATGGAAGACGTCGTGGGTGTACTTCCCGGGGTCAGTGACGAAATTGTTCTCATTGGCGCGCATTACGACAGCACCTACGGCGGCGCAATGGATAACGGCACCGGTGTTGCGGGCATGTTGGCGCTGATGCGTCATTACGCAGCGAAAGCCAGGAGCGAGCGTCCGAGAACATTGGTGTTTCTCGCGGCAGGAGGTCACGACTGCGGGGACTTCGACCTCACGCACTTTATGCAAACCCATCTAGAGGACATGCTGCCGCGCGTGATCACGTTCGCATGGCTTGACCACCTCGCCGCCGCGGGCACCATTCGTGTGACCCAGTCCTCGGTCGATATCCCCACCGGGCTGGACGAGATCAGGGGCGTACTCGGCTCTTTCAATCCTGTGTTGCTGAACCTCGTACTTCAGGAGTGCGTTCAGAATGGAGTCGTCCCGCCCATTCCGCTCCCGATCAAGTCATCTCTGGCGCGAGTCCCCGATTTCGTCCCGAGCTTTGACATAACGACAGCGCATTCGCGGTATCACACGATCGAAGACACGATCGACCGGATCCCTCCGGCCTCACTTCGGCAAATGACCCTCGTCCTGAGAGACGTTGTAGACGCGCTGCACACTGTCGATAGTGATCTGATCCGAAACGCTCAACCCGTCGGCGGTGACGGCAACTCGACACCTGTTCGAGGCGCAGTGCGTGGATGTTGCTGAGACGAATCAAGAACCTCGACGGGCTATGACACTGAGCCGACACCGCGCCGTGGATGCAGATCAATCACCCTGTTCGGCAATCTCATCGGCTCAGCTGGACGAAGCCCGTCGCGGCCAGAGCGATTGCGGGCGAGGGTCTCCGGCAATGTCGCGCCCCGTGCCCTGACCGAACTGGAGATCCTCGAAATCATCGGTCGGTTCGTTACCGCGTCGGCGGTGGCCGAAACCGCCGAGTTCGACGGAGTAAAGATCCATGCCGCGCCCGGCTACCTCGTCGTCACCCAGTTCCTGTCGCAGCCGGCCTCGCTGATCGAAGCAACCGTCCCATCTGCCGAGGAATGCCACGTGGTCGTCGTCACACTCTACCGCTGCGGCGAGTAGTCGGTCGGTGCTTCGTTTCCAGGATTGGCGTCCATAGCCTTGAGTCCCAGCGGCAACGTCGACGCGTGCGACCAGAGAGGCTGGTCACTCTCGATGTGAAACCAATTACCCTCCGCTTCAGACAGATTCAACTTCGGCGAGACCTATCGTCTTCACCGGGAACTCTATTCCTTGTTACAGCGTCACCGGCCGGTCGAACCGTCGATCAGTTCGCGGAGGATGTCAGCGTGGCCGGCATGGCGTCCGGTCTCTTCGATCATGTGCACGAGCGCCCAGCGGACACTGGGAGCGGGTCGTTTCGCCCCCGGTCGCGGGATGGGCGCGGCAAGATCTGTGCATCCGTCGAGAACTGCGTTGGCACGCTCGACCGTCTCGCGATAGCGACTGACGACACCGTCCACGCTGTCTTCCGATGACGGCTGAAACGTCGCTTTCCAATCCGTCACGCTTTCTGCGAGAAACATCGATCGTTCGACAAAGATCAAGTGATTGACCAGCCCGAGCAAGGTTGTCCCCGACGGAACAATTGTGGTGCGCACCTGAGGTTCCGGAGCACCCTCGACCTTGGCAGCGATCGAATCACGCAAGTAGTCGAGAAACGCGCGTAGCGTATCGACCTCGCTGTTTCCGGCCCGGGGCGGTGGGGCATCACGGCGGCTGCGACGCGACGCTGCCATGGTGGTTCTCCTTCCTCGGTGAAGAACGACATAGAGGCTTCGTTCCTGGGTGGGCAGAAGCGATCCTTCCGAATTCACGCCGATCCCGCATCAAATTTTGCCGTTGCGGCAAAGGCAGGCTTCATCGCCGGTATCACCGCGCCGAATGCAGGTCGTGCACAAGTTGGGGCCTCCGCAACTTGCCGACCTCGAAAGGCCACCGCCGCAGCGGGTAGGCGAGACGAGCCACGAAGTAGTTGGCGTACTCGGCGACGCCGAAAGCCCACACCGCCACCACGCCCACAGCTCCGCCGGAGTGATCTGGTAGCCAGATGACAACGCCGAGAAGAGCTATCGCCAACAAGAGAACATCGAGGACCCGAAACACGCGGTAGAGCGCTGCGAGGCGGGCCGGCATCGGTGCCTGCTCGACCCAGCCTCGGGCAAGCAGCCAGTAGACACCTGCTTGTACGAGTATCACAAGCAGTGGGGCCAGCGCCGACCACAACGCAGCGGAGTCTTTCGGACCTTCGAGCCGAGGCATCACGACGCCGACAGCCACAGCGGCAAATACGGCCGCGGCCGCCAGTTCGCCAAGACCGAGGCTCAGGTACCTGCGTCGCAAACTCATTCGCCGTTGATCCACCACGCAAGAAACCCTATCCGCCGATCACTCCGCAGCGGGTGCGCAGCAGCTGCAGGGCTTTGCCTAAGATCGATCGAAAGGCAGTCACGTGTAAAGAGGTTGTGGTGTGTGATGGTGCGATTGGCCATGGTTACGTTCGATGCAACGGATGCCCGATCACTTGCCACCTGGTGGTCGGAGCGATTCGGCGAGGCGAGTACCGATGGTGACGAAGATTTCCTGACGGTGACGGCCCCGGATCTCCCACTCACTCTCGGTTTCCAACGGATCGATCAGGCTCGCAGCCAAAGGAATACGGTTCACCTCGACTTCGACCTCGAACCGCAGGATCCTCCGCGGGACGAGGTCGTCGCGACGTTTGTCGCGGCAGGAGCAGCCCACATCGAGCGCCATGAGTCGGGCGGATCAATTTGGGACGTGTTGGCGGATCCGGCGGGAAACCTTTTCTGCGTAGGTGATCCGCATTTGGGTCTGTCCGACAACCAGTCCGAGATCGAGTCCACTGCTCATTCGGCAAAGCTTGAAAGTGCGTCACCCGCACAGCCGTACATGCATTCGTTCGCATACAGTCGGGTGTGTCCCAGCGGCAACCCAGACTGGAATGTCCGCTGTGTCAAATCTGCCGATAGGGGGCTGGACGGGTGGGATCGTCTGATTTGCTGGGTCTGACGGCCTCGCTGTCGTCGTCGACGCTTGTCCTCGCGTTCGTTGCCGGGATTCTTCCGCGAGTCGTCGGTGATGAACCGAATCCCGTTGTCGGCATACGCACGAAGGCGACGATCTCGAGCCCCGAGGCGTGGCAATTGGCCCATCGGATTGCGTGGCCCCTTCTACGCCGGACGGTGTGGACAGCCGTAGTGGGACTGTGCATGCAGGTCGCCATCGGTGTCGTGACAGGTTTCGGATCTGTGGTGTCGGCTGTCGCCTCAACAGTCGTGTTTCTAGCGGTGCTCCTTGTCCTGCTCTGTGCAGCGTTGAAGGGCAACGCCGCGGCAAAATCGTTGCGGCGCTGACCACCCGGGCCCGCATTTGTCAGAGGTGCCCTAGTTCTCCGATTTCAGTTCCCGATACGCGGTCGTTCGCGCCGGCGTGGTCCACGGTCCCGCATCTCGAGGATCGCGGCTGCCGTGGACGCGACCGTCTTGTCGTTGTCGCGTGTCAGCCGGGCGAGCGCTTCCCGGGCCGCCGCGCCGGGAATCTCAGCGAGTGCCTGCGTGATTCGCAACCTCGTCGGGGCGTCGTCAGTGCCGTCGAGTCTTGCCTGCACGGCATCGACGACCTCACCGCTTGTCGGTGAGTGCTCCGCGAGAAGACCGAGCACCTCTCCGGCCTCGACGTCGCGTCGCCCGTCGGCGACCATCTCGAGGAGAGCGGGCATCGAGACGGCCTCTCCGCGAGATCCGAGGGTGAGAGCGGCATCAGCGCGGACTATCGCGTCCGAATCATCGAGAGCTCGCTTCAGCGCCCGAGTTGCTTCCTCGGTGTGGATCCCGGAGATGGCCGACGTCGCGCGGCGTCGAACCTCGACGTCCTCCGATTCGAGGCCCTTCGTGAGACCTGCAAGGCCCGCACCTTCGGTCCTCGCCAACGCCCACTGCAACGCTCCGGCCACGTTGGCATCCTTCTCCGACAGGATGGCCTCGACGAGTGCGTCGACGGGCAACGCCGCATTCAGCTCCTGCGACAGGATCGCTTGCTGACGATGGGCAGCGAACTCGGATTCGAGTGCACGCAACAGTGAGACCATGCGCAGGACGTCGTCCCACTCCGAAGGGGCGCTGGCATCGACCCTTTCGAGTTTGGTCAGCAATTCCTCCTCCGCCGCGATCCGTTGCCGAGTGTGTTGCATGAGTTCACCCACCAAATCGGCCGGCGCGAAGTCGGGTTCGTCCAGTGCACGCTTGGCCTCGTTCAACGAGAGCCCCAACGTCCTCAAGCTCTCGACGTGGAAGAGTCGACGGATGTCGTCGGCGGAGTACTCCCGGTAACCGCCGGACGTGCGGCCCGTCGGCTTCACCAGTCCCAAGGTGTCGTAGTGACGCAGCATCCGTGTGCTGACACCACAACGCCGCGAGACCTCGCCGATCAACATCCGTCTCCCCTTCCTACGCGTCCGGGCCGATTGCCGCGACGCGCTTCGCCAACTCGTGAGAGAGTGCGAACCCACCGTCGGGGTCGTGCCAGAGTTGCTTTGTAGCATCAGCATGCGCCCGGACACGCGGATTCGGGCTCATACCGGCCGCGTCGAGCACCGGGAGTACAGCCTCGCCGAGTCCGGTCAAAGCACGGCTCAGACTGAGCTGCATCTGCAGTTCACCCCGCCCGAGTTCGGTCGCCAGATCCGCTGCGAGTGCACCCTCGACTCCTGCCGGCACGAGTGCCACTGCGGCGCGCCACGCACTGCGCGCGACCTCGTCGTCCTGGTCGTGCACCAGCGCAGAGACCTCGGGCCACGCCATCGGATCGCCGATCTTGGACAAGGTGTGGAGCGCCTGACTGCGGGCTTGCGAACCATCGGCCCCGAGCTCACGGATCAGCCTCGGCACCGTAATTTCGGCCGGCAAGCGGCACAATGCCCAGGTCAGCATGTCGCGGACGAAGAAGTCCGGCTCGACGGCGCACCGATCGATCAGGGCATCCGTCAGCTCAGGGTCCGGGCGCGTGCCGACAGCGAGCGCGGCACGCAGCCGAACCGAGGGATCAGCCGCGGCCAATGCGTCGACGAGGTGAGCATTCTGCCCACCATGGTTGGTTGTGTTCACGACAACCACCTCCTTCGTCGACCATTGGAGTCCTTGTCACTGTGTCAAGGTCAAGCGTCGCTGTCTCCGACACGGGAAATATCGCCTCGGATCACACGCCGGTTGTCGATCCTGGCCGAAAGATCATCAGCACGACGACAACGACCCAGAGCAGATTGAAGATCCCCGTCGCTGTGCCCAGTCGACGGGTGAGGCGCGTTGCGACATCCACAACGGACCCGGTTCCTTCGATCGCCGCCATTGTCAGCCGTTGGGCGGGAAGCACGACCGCGGTGAGTATCACGGCGGCAACGACGGTGAATGCGATCGAGGTGAGGATCCACAGGTCACCGAGCACTCCGAGATTGACGGCGGTGGCGACACCGAGCATCGGAACGACAACGCCGATCGTGGCATACACCCGAACGATGCGATGCAGCATGCCCGTCGTCGCAACACTGGCGCTGTCCGGATCGGCGAGCGCGGCGCGACTCGCCACCGGGAACATACTCGCCGCCACAGCGACGGGGCCGATGGCAAGAATGGCCGCAATCACGTGGAGGGACAGCAGGATTCCGGTCATGGGATTTCTCGCGTTTCGGTACGCACAAGCGTATTCACGCAGCGTCCGGGGCGAAGGTGATTACAGGCTCGGCGCCATTGGCCGACCACACCGTTCCACGACGCTCGTAGTCGAAGAGCGCTTCGACCTCGAGACTTATCCGGGGCCCGAGGCATCGTTCCAACAGGTACAGGCCAAGGTCGAGACCGGATGTCACACCGCCGGCGGTGATCAGGTCACCGTCGTCGACGATTCGCGCCTGGATCGGAATGACGCCGCCGGCCGCCAGTGCGTCCACGGCAAGATGGTGTGTCACGGCGCGGCGCCCTTCGAGAAGCCCCGCCATCGCCAGCGCCAAAGATCCTCCACAGACGGTCGCAACAAGAACACCAGGATCGTCGAGTGCACGCCGCATCATGACAGGCAGTTCGGTTTCCGTTGTGGCCGCGAGTCTTTCCGGCAAACTGGTGCCCGGCTGGTCCGCATCGGGTTCGAAGAGACCCGATGCTCCGGGAACGATAATCAGATCCGCGTGTTCGACATCGAGGGTTGCAGTGGCGGTCATAGCGAGTTCACCACTTCCGCTCAGGACGGTCCCAGGCCCCTCCGCACTGACGAGTTCGACACTCAACGCCCCACCGCTGGCGAGACCCCCGGCGTAGAGCACCTCGTACGGACCCACGACATCCATGGGATCGAATCCGTCGAACAACACGATCTGCGCGTGCACTGCAACCTCCGATTTTGTGCGACGCGCTCCTGTGCGCGTCGCTGTTCCTACGACAGTAGGAGGAAGTTGACCTCAGCGGCGACGGCTGAAAGCCAACCTTCGACGGCTTTCAGCCAACCTCACATATTCTACGAAATACCAGTTGAGAGGATATTTCACGACACGAGATCACAGAATCTCGCGCCACATACGCTACGTTTCAGACATGCATGACGTTGCAGTTCTCGCGTTGCCCGGAGTGGTGCCGATGGACCTGGCAGCACCCCTCGAAGTCTTCGGACGATGCAGGCTTCCCTCAGGCGCACCGGCCTACCGGACCGCCGTGTGCGCGCTCACCGAGGAGGTGGAGACCGGAACGTTCACGATGCGCGTACCGCACGGACTGTCACGTCTCGCCCAGGCCAGCACGATCATCATCCCGGGCACCGCCGATCTCGATGTGCCGATCGACCCCGAGATCATCGAAGCCCTCAGAACTGCCGCGGATCGCGGCACGCGCATCGCCTCACTGTGCGTCGGCGCATTCACCCTCGCCGATACAGGCCTGCTCGACGGACTTCGCGCGACGACGCACTGGGCGGCTGCGTCGGAGTTGGCCCGCCGGCACCCGGCTATCGACGTCGACGCCGCCGTTCTCTACGTAGACAACGGGCACGTCCTGACTTCCGCCGGCGCCGCGGCCGCACTCGACCTGTGCCTGTACATGGTCCGTCAGGACTACGGGTCCGCGGTCGCCGCCGACACGGCGCGGCTGAGTGTGATGCCGCTCGAACGTGCCGGAGGGCAAGCACAATTCATCGTCCACGAGCCTCCCGTACCCAGCGGGACAACCCTTCGACCACTACTGAACTGGATGGAAGAGAACCTCGGGGAGCAACTCGACATCACGACAATCGCGGCCAAGGCAACGATGAGCACTCGCACGCTCAACCGCCGATTCCAGGAACAAATCGGTACGACGCCGTTGCAGTGGCTCCATCACGCGCGGCTCCGCCAAGCGCAATTTCTGCTCGAGACTACCGACCACTCGATCGAACGTGTTGCGGGACAAGTCGGATTCAATGCCGTCACCACGTTCCGCGAACGCTTCCGAGACCTGGTCGGCACCAGCCCACAGCGGTACCGGACACAGTTTCGAACTTCCCGCTAGCGGGCCGGTCAGCCCTTGACGTTGCCGGCAGCGGTGTTCAGAACTGTGGCGACGTCGTCGAGGATGTACGGGATGGTCAGGACCGTCAGTCCGCCGAACGCGAAGTTCTTGTCGACGCTGAAGTCCTTGGTGGATGCCGTACGCCCATCGACGATCACCGGCTGAGCTGCCACCAGTGGCTCGGCGAGGAACGCGTTCAGAGAGTCCTTGTCGTAGGCCACCACGAACAGCACGTCAGACGCAATCAGCGGCGCCTGCTCGGTGCTCAGCTCGAAGTACACGGCCTCGGGATCCTTGGCGGGATCGGCCTGCTGGATCGTCGGCTCGTTCTTCAGACCCAGCTGCTCGAGGAACTCGACACGCACGTCGGCGTTCTTACTCACCGCGAAGGTGCTCGGACTGTTCGGGAGTCCGATGGTGACGGTCTTACCTTGCAACGCAGGGTTCTTCGCAGCCGTCGCGCTGATCGCGGCGTTGGTCTTGTCGATGAGCGTGCCGGCCTCGGCCTGTTTACCCAGCGCCTGACCAGCGATGGTCACCTGGTCCTGCCACGACGCGGTCCACGGCTCGTCCTGGAAGGAAACCACCGGCGCGATCTTCGACAGTGCGTCGAATTCCTGCTGAGTGAGCCCGGAGTACGGGGCGAAGATGAGATCTGGTTCAGCCTTGGCGAACTGCTCGACAGGTGCTTCGCCCGTTCCGTCACCCGACAACAAGATCGGCTGCTCGCCACCGAGCTTGTCGAGTGCCTCGGCGTCCCACTTCAGAATGCCCTGCGCGTCGGCCCCGTACTGAGGTCCGGAGAAAGTGGGCATCGCGACCGGGACGACACCGAGCGCCAGGAGGGCGTCCTGATTGGACCATCCCCAGGTTGCGACCCGCCTGGGCTCCTCCTTGATCTCGGCCGTGCCGAGGGCCGACGTGATCGTCACCGGGAACGCGGCGTCGACTGCGGATGAAGTCCGGGTGCTGTCTTTGTCGTCGGTGCTGTCTTTGTCGCTGTTGCTGCTGCAGGCCGCCATTCCGGCCGCCAGCCCGCACGCCGCCACGACGGCTACCATCCGGCGGACACGGCTGCCACCACTTCGTCGCTCTGACAGCCCTCGTCCCAAAATTCTCGCCACGCCAGGACCTCCCGGTCGATCGACCTGCTCAGACACCCCGAGCGGGTGACGGCGCCTAACGTAGCACGAAGGTAACCCTATCCTCAGTTGTCGTGCGCTCTACTTTGCCCTCTGTCGTCGCACCATCTCCGCGATCCAGATGGGCGCAAACGGCGAGGTGCAGTTCGGTGGAGTCGGGTAATCCTCGAGCACCCGCAGTCGCTCACCGATCTCGATTGCCCGGGCGCGGTACTCGGCATGTTCGATCCCGATCTGAGCCAGGCAGTGATTCATCGCCCATTGCAGGCGGTCAGGAGCATCCTTCATCTCCGCCTCGATGACGTCGAGTAGCCCTGAAAGGTCAAGTCCCTCGGGCTTCTTCGCGACGCGTTCGGTGGTCAGAGCCCACCCGGCGCTAGCGACCACAGGATCAGGGTCAGCGGTCCAGGCCACCCGCAACTCCTCGGCATGCGGGTTCTTCTTCACCACGTAATTGACGAGCCAGTCCTGCACCTTCGGAGTGCGGGCCTCTCGCAACATGACATCCAACTCGTCACGCTCGAACGCCTTCGGGCGGCAGATCAAAAGGGCCAACAATCGCGCCGCGGTATCGCCCGTCGCCCAAAGCTGTTGTGCGAGTTCCTGCTGAGTCTTCAATCGCTTCGCAACAGCGCGCAGTTTTGTGAGGTTCACACCGTGATCGTCACCGTGCTTCTCGTTCACCGCACGCGCCTTCGGATCTTCGAGAGCAGCCAACTCGTCCATCACCGCGGCAACCGTCGTTTCGGTCACTTCGTCCTCCAGTCACTACTTCTGCGATTCCCCTACAAGCAAAGCACGGGAAGGCGGGCGACCTACGTTTGAAACCTCGGCCAATGGGTACATGACTGCTCCTGAGGTGGCGGCACGTCACCATGAAGACAGGATGAACCTTGCACATGCGACGCGCCGCGAGGGCCGAGAACGTGGACGAAACCGCACGCCGCGACGAAGGCGGCGGTACGAACACTCTGACCCGGGCGATAACCGGCCCACTCCTTTTCGTGTTCATCCTCGGAGATGTTCTGGGCGCCGGTATCTACGCGTTGGTGGGCGTCATCGCCGGTGAAGTTGGTGGAGCCGTCTGGGTACCACTGCTCGTAGCGCTCGTCATGGCATTGCTGACAGCAACGTCGTATGCCGAACTGGTCACCAAATATCCGCGAGCGGGCGGCGCAGCCGTCTTCGCCCAACGGGCGTATCGGAAACCACTGATCTCGTTCCTTGTCGGCTTCTCGATGCTGGCGGCCGGCGTAACCAGTGCGGCGGGACTCGCCCTCGCATTCTCGGGCGACTATCTCAAAGCCTTCATCGACGTCCCAACCGTTCCAGCGGCGCTCGTCTTCCTGCTCCTGGTGGGACTTCTCAATGCCAGAGGCATCAAGGAGTCGATGCGCGCCAACGTCGTCATGACAGTCGTGGAGGTCACCGGGCTCGTCCTCGTTGTCGTCCTCGCTTGCATAGTTCTCGGGCGCGGCGACGGAACCCTGAGCCGCGTCGTGGAGTTCGACGACAGCCGATCGCCTGCACTCGCGGTGCTGGCTGCGGCACTCCTCGCGTACTACTCTTTTGTCGGCTTCGAAACGTCCGCGAACGTCGCCGAAGAAGTGAAGAACGTGAGCAAGGTCTACCCACGCGCACTGTTCGGAGCATTACTGACAGCCGGCGCCGCCTATGTCCTTGTCGGCCTGGCTGTCTCGGTGGTCCTGCCCGCCGACGAACTTGCCGCATCCTCCGGGCCACTGCTGGAAGTTGTGTCAGCTGCCGACGTCGGCGTTCCGCCTCGCCTGTTCAGCCTGATCGCGTTGGTCGCCGTCGCCAACGGCGCACTGCTGACAATGATCATGGCGAGCAGGCTGACATACGGGATGGCATCGGAAGGCTTGCTCCCGAGCGTCTTCGCTCGGGTACTGCCGCAGCGACGGACCCCCTGGGTGGCGATTATCGCGACCACAGCAGTTGCCATGGCTCTCTGCGTCACCGGATCGCTGTCAGCCCTGGCGGAGACGGTGGTACTCCTGCTGCTTTTCGTATTCATCAGCACCAACATCGCCGTCCTGGTTCTGCGCCGTGACGCAGTGCAACACAAACACTTCCGAACGCCGATCATCTTCCCGATCCTCGCTCTCGGTACGTGCGTTGCGTTGCTCACCCAGCAGAGCGCTGCGACGTGGTTACGTGCATCATTACTCTTGGCCGTCGGAGTAGTGCTGTACGCCCTCTCCCACCGCCGATCCACGAAGTGAGGTGCGATGTACAGGAGCCGGTGTGATGACCGACAGTTCTGACGCGTCAGATGTAATTCAGCGTCGAGAGCGAAAGATCAACAGGCGAACCCTGACGTACGGCGTGTCAGTCGTTCTGGCTACCGCGGTTTTGGTTATCGCGATCGTGTGGTTGGGCTCCCGGCGGGGCGAATGCTTCGGTACCGACACCTTGCTGTGCTCACAGAAGGATCGCCGACTGGCGGTCTTCGTCCCGAGCCTGATGTTGCTGCTCGGGACCGTGGGCGCGTTCTTGCGAGCCTCCCTGCGATTGCACCGCCTGCGGCGCCTCTACATCCGGCCGTACATGGCGTGGGCCTTGGCGGGCCTCACCCTGACGTATCTGACCGGAGCTTACTTCTTGATCGGGGTCTAGATTCTCTGAATACGTCTGTTCAGCAACCAGATTGAGTCGACAGCCGCAAATCAGAATCGCGGATCGTCGATCGCAGTGAGGACTACTTCCCGCACTGACGTCGAAGACGACAAACTCGAGATCGAGCGCACCGTATCCACAACGTCATGTACCGGGACCAGAGATCCCTCTCCCCTGGCGGCAGCGACGTCTCGGGGCACGTCGAGTCCGTCTTCTGTATTGAGATATCCGAGATGAAGGACAGTCACGGCGAGTCTGTCCTTCCGGTAGCCCTCTCTCAACGCGTCGGCAATGCCGTTGATCGCGAACTTCGATGCACCGAACGCAACCTCCGGCCTACCGCTTCGCGGGAGTCCCGAGGTGGACCCGGTCAAGATGATCCGAGGTCGAGGACGGCCGATCATTCTCGGGATCAGGCGCTTGAGCAGGAGAATTGTGGCCGTGATGTTGGCGTTGATCATTTCGAGCATTTCCATGTCCGATTGTTCTGCGAATGCATAGTCAGTGGTGAAGGCGTCCCCTTCCCAAATCCCGACGTTGCAAATCAGGGTGTCTACACCTCCGACAAGCTCCTGATCGATCGAGTTCGCCGCCGTAACAGGGTCGGTCAGGTCTACTTCGATCCACTCGGAGACGTCGAACCCGTCAGGGCGCCGCCGAGAGATGCCGAGAACTTCGTGGCCGTCGCTCCTCAGTCCCTCGATCAAAGCACGACCGAGACCTCGGCTCGCACCGACAACAACCGCCCTCGCCACAATTACACCCTTCGTCGCTCGCTCATTCCATCCTAACGATCCGGTGGTCGCCGATAGTCAGGTCGTCACGTTCGAGTGATCGCGAAAAGTGTCGAAGAGTGTACGTGGCTCCCTCCCGAGCACCTCGTGCACACCGTTGGAAATGTAATCGTCACGACCTTTGGATATCGCAACGAACAGGTTTGTCAGCGACTGCACGAAAGATTCAGGAATTCCCATACGGGTTGCGTCGGATTTCCATTCGAGAACGGAGATCGATTCGAATCTCCCTGCATCCGTGCCAGTTACATCAGCGAGGACCCGGAGGGCTTCCTCGAACGAGTAGGACTTCGGACCCGTCAGCGGCAAAGGACCGCTCGGCGAAGGGTCGTCCATCGAAAGGATGGAGGAGGCCACTTCTGCGATGTCTCGGTAATCGATGAACGGCTCCGAACCGGTTCCCGCCGGGAGCCTCAATGTGCCGGTGGCCTGAAGTTGTCCCGCGAACATACCCGTCGTGAAATTCTGCGCGAACCAACTCGGTTGAAGGAAAGTGCTCTTCACCGCCGACTGGGCAAACGCGAATTCGGCCCCGACAGCTATGCCGTCACCGCTGACGGATGGGTTTCGAGCGGTCAGAACAACTGCGTGCTCCACGCCGCAATTCTCCAAAAGGTTCACGAAGGCACCAAAATCCACCACTCTTTCGGGCAGCACCACGTACGCGCGCGAGACGCCTTCGACTGCTTGCCGCCACGTGTCCTGCCTGAACCAGTCGAAGGGCGTGGACCCAGACGAACGGGAGGCTCGCCGTACCGCGTGTCCTTCGCTCTCCAGTGAATCCGCCACTATCCGACCAGTTTGGCCAGTACTTCCGAGTACCAAAATCTCTCTACTTTTTGCCATGGTTGAACGCTAGTTTCGTCGTCGGTCAGCGCACCATGCTCGCGGGTTCAGGATCCATGTGATTGCGTTTCGCCCCTCCAACTCTCCATTTGCCTAGTATCAGGAGATGCTCAGTCCCGTAGACAGCGCACTCTCGGCATTTCGTATCGTGAGCTTCGATATCGCGAACACCGGCATCGCCAACACCGGCATCGAGGACTTCGATGCGTCTGCAGAGTCGTCGACATTCGAGGTGGGATTCTCCCGAAAGTTCCTTATTTTCAGCAATACTGAACTATCACTCGAGATAACATCTACCGCTTCACGCGGAGAAGTTACAGCGCTCCACGCTGGTGAGGTCGGCATCCTGTGCCTGCCCGCTGACCGTGACTTTCGCCTGTCCGAACCACATCGCGATTCGGATCGAACGAAAAGGTCCAGTCGCCCACCCGTCCTCGTATTCTCCTTCGAGTCGGCAGGAAATCTGTATTCGATTCTGGAGCATCATCTTCCGAATCTTTTGACGTCGAGAACCTCAGAGGTGAGCTCGGTATCCCATGTCCTGCAGTCGCTTGCCCGGGAACACGACAACTGGGCCGATGGGAAAGGATTCCCATCCACGGCGGTCAGACTCCTCGAATCGATTGTCTGCCTGATGCTCGCGGAGTGGTCTGCCGGTTGGAATGTGGGGAACCTGTCGCACGATCCCCGTCAATCGATCAGTGCCGTATTGCGCGAGGTCTACTCGAATCCCGGGAAGAAATGGACCCTGCCGGCGATGAGCGCCATTGCCGGCATGTCGCGATCCATGTTCGTCTCTGAATTCAAAAGTTCCGTCGGTGAACCCCCGATGCAACATCTACGCCGGTGGAGGCTGGCCTTGGTCGCGGATTCGCTGATCGTCGATCCATCGCTCACATTGGATCGTTTGGCAAAGAAGACCGGGTATTCGGATGCGTTCAATCTCAGTACCGCGTTCAAGACGCATTACGGGGTGTCACCTTCTCAGTACCCCTCTCGAGCTCGAACCGAATAATCCCTACCTGCACATCACCCGTTTCGAGTGAGTCGCGATGCGCCGGGAGCAGCCAGGCTGTGGGGAGCGTCAACGCGCCCGAATGGTCTCACGATGCCGCCGAACTGACGCCGAAGTTATTCGCTCGAGAGCGACGTCGTCCTCGCGAATTGCGCTTCCGACTTGAAGGCCGTCTACGCCTGAGGCTCAGCGTAGCCCGCCGAGTCGGGCGACTATCATGGACGCGTGCAGGAGGTGAGCGACGAGACTCGAAACTACGGCGGTCGACCGGTATCGGCTCGGCGTGCCGAAAGGCGGCTGCAGTTCATTTGGGCTGCGCTGGAAGTCTTCTCGGACAAGGGCTACGCCTCGAGTTCGGTCGCGGACATCTGTACCACTGCGAGCCTTGCACGACGACAGTTCTACGACGAGTTCGACAGCCGCGAAGATCTGTTGATCGCACTGTACGACCAGATCCAAAGCGATGCGCGGGACGCGATGCTGACTGCGATCGCTGACGAAAAGCCCGACACACTAGCCGATCTCGCAGAGACGGCGATGACAGCGTTCGTCGAGTCGATCGGCAGCGATCCTCGGCGAGCTCAGATCTCGTACGTAGACATCGTCGGGGTCAGCCTGCGAGTGGAAGCACATCGAGTAGAGCGGCGCACAGAATGGGCCGTGTTCTTCAAAACGACAGTTCAAAATGCCGTGGGTGAGGATTTCGTTCCCCCCGGAGGATACGAAATGGCGTCGACAGCATTCATCGGCGCACTCATAGCTCTCGTGCATCAGTGGAGCACTACGCCCACCCGCCCGCCCGTCGACGGTCTTGTCAAAGTCATGTCCACGATTCTGAGCGCTCTGATCGGCACCGACACCTCGTCCAGCTGATTCGACCGCGGCGCGCCACACGCTGCAGCGTCTTCCTCGGAACCCTTCTGCCTTCCGGCCCTTCTCCCGCAGTCCGGAATCTTCCTCAGCGGCGGCGCGCGGTGCAGGGCCCCATACAGACTCCAACTGTGGCGAATACCGATGCGAGACGACCATTGCGAGTCCCGTCACATGTGCGCTACCTTGAGGGAAAGTTAGACAACAATGTCTTACACGGAAGATCTGAGAAGAAATGCACAAAGCTGCGCTGCTCCGTCTCACGACAGTGGGCTTCCTCGCTGTCGGAGCATTTTCCATGAATCTCGCTCTTGCACAAGCGGAATCGAAAGATTTCTATCAACCACCCACGACATTGCCGGCAGGGGAGGGCACGATGATCAAGTCCGAGCCTACCCCTCTGCTCGGTCAGATACCCGGCATCCCTGGCACTTGGCCGGGCAATGGCGAGAAGATCATGTACACCTCCACTCTCGTGGACGGAACTCCCGTGGCCACCACGGGCGCAGCCATCACGCCGGCGTTTCCCTGGCGCGGGCCCGGTGAACGACCTACCGTGGTCGTCGCTCCGGGTACGTTCGGCCAGGGCGATCAATGCGCCGGTTCGAAGAACCTTGCGTGGGCCTTCAATATTCAGATCAGCCCTCAGTTGAGCTTGCCCGTCAACTACAACGTCGCCGACGCCGGCTTGCTGCTCACCGCAGGGTTTCGAGTAGTCATGCCCGACTACATCGGACTTGGCACTCCCGGGATTCACACCTACGTCAACAGGGTCGAGCAGGGCAACGCCGTCGTCGATGCCGCGCGCGCCTCGAATCAACTGTGGAATCTGCCTGACTCCACGCCGATCGCGTTCTGGGGCTACTCCCAGGGCGGCGGGGCGAGCGCATCCGCTGCAGAAATCGTCGGCGAGCGGGCACCAGAGCTGAACATGCTCGGTACCTACGCGGGGGCAGCCGATCCCGATCTGCGCGAAGTTCTCCGCAAGGCAGACGGGTCACTACTCACCGGAGCGATCGGGTACACCCTCAACAGCCTGATGGCGAGATACCCCGAGCTAGGTCCGATCTTCGACAAGCGGCTCAACGAGGAGGGAAAACAATGGCTTACGACCAGTGCGACGCAATGCGTGCCGGATACCGGGCTGACATCGTTGGGTACTCGTAGTACCGATTACACCGTCGACGGAAAATCCTTCTCTCAGATCCTCTCCGAAGAGCCGGAACTCGCGGCAGTAGTCGACGATCAACAGATCGGACGCACGACCCCCTCTGCCCCGGTATACCTGCACACGTCCACCAACGACGACATCGTTCCCGCTGATTCCGTTGCAGCACTGAGAGACAGATGGTGCGCATTGGGAGCGGAAGTCGAATACACACAAGACGACATCACGCCGCCATTACTACCGGGGTCAACTCTCAGCCATGATTTCGGAACGGCGACCGGAATGCCGCTAGCGGCAAAGTTCCTGTGGGACCGAATCAACAAGGCACCGGTCAACTCAGCGTGCAGTGCCTGACGGGCTGACCGAGAACGCCGATGGCCTGGCTACTGCCGAAAACAAGGAACACCAACCGAAGGGAACGGCATGACTGACGTAACTGTTGTTTTGGTACACGGTTTTTGGGGCGGCGCGGCCCACTGGGGCAAAGTCATCGTCGATTTGCACGCCAGGGGATATTCGAATCTCCGCGCCGTCGAACTGCCTCTGACATCACTCGCTGACGATGCCGAACGCACGCGCAAGATGGTCGAGCAGATTCAGGGCCCTGTTCTGCTGGTCGGTCACTCCTATGGCGGTGCAGTCATCACCGAAATGGGGGACCTCCCCAACGTCGTCGGGCTGGTGTACATCGCAGCGTTTGCACCCGATGCCGGCGAAAGCCCGGGCGGCATCACCCAACAGAACCCACCCGCCGCTGCCGCAAATCTGACACCGGACTCCGACGGATACCTGTGGATCATTCAGGAAAAGTATCGCGAAAGCTTCTGTCAGGATCTCGACGTCAATGACTCACTGATCATGGCAGTTACCCAAAAAGCACCATTGGCAAGTACTTTCGGTGACGCGGTTACTGCACCGGCGTGGAAGGTCAAGCCGAGCTGGTACCAGGTCTCCAGTGAAGATCGAATGATCCATCCCGACAACGAGCGCATGATGGCTGGGCGAATGAACCCTCGCAAACTCGTCGAGCTGCCGGCTGGGCACGCATCCTTGGCGTCGCAGCCGTCAGCGGTAACCGACTTGATCGTCGACGCGCTCAGCGACATTCAAGTCTGACAACCCGATCACTCATCCCTCGAGCGGCAGGTCCCGGCCCGCTCGGGGGTATCGGACCGAACCGGTACGCCACACGGAGAGCAGAGAATTGCTGAGCGAGCATGGATACAGCGTTTTCTGCATCAGATTGAACGCTCTTTTCGCAACCCGCCAACCTGGATTGACCAATGCACGAGTCTGCGACGCACTTCGCCAGCAGGGGTATCGCATATCGACGCCCTACCTTTCTCAACTTCGCACCGGGGTTCGCCGCGCCCCGTCAGCGACTGTGATGCATGGCCTCGCACAGTTCTTCGGTGTCACAACCAGCCACTTCTTCGACAGCCGAGGCGATTCAGGAACTGAAGACTCGCGACACTCGGATGCCTTGCTCATTGCCCAGTTGTCGGATGAACCGGTGAAGCATCTTCTCGGACTGACAAACGCTTTGTCGTCTGATTCCCAGGAGATGCTGATTTCGTTAGTTGATCGGTTACGGGAGTCCGACAGACTGGCGAGCCGCAAGTCAAGATCGCAGTGAATGTCGACTCTGCAGCGCCCAAGCCCACGCATCGATAGGCCCCCGCCCAGGCAGGCAAGGCAAGCGAACGCAAGGACATGTTTCGTGGTCTGACCAACATGTTCAGCAGGTGTGTAGATCGGCAGGCTAGGTGGATGACATCTCCCATGCCCTTCGGGGCCCTGACGGCCCCGAACAGCGCAACTCGAACGGACAGCAGAATGTCGCATGCTTCCGAGCGAGGTGTAGCCGGCGAGCCGTCGAGGATTCACTCGCGAGTGAATCGGCGCACGCTGTTCGCAGGGGGCGGCACTCGCAGCCGCAGCCGCAGTCACACCCGCTGCCCCTGCAACTGCTACCGCAGTCACCGGCGTCTCTTCAGCTTCCCCCGCGCGACCGGACTACCTTCTCGTTCACGGTGGCAGCCATGGAGGTTGGTGTTGGCGCAAACTCGCGCCGATGTTGCAACGCGGCGAAAACCGAGTGATCACTCCGACGATCACCGGCGTAGGTGACCGATCCCATCTCCTCCATGCAGAGTTGAGCTACGACGACGCTGTCAACGACATCATTCGGACGATTGAAGCAGAGGAGCTCACAGACTTCGTACTGGTCGGCCACAGCATCGGTGGTGCTTACATAACCTCGGTGGCTGACCGGATGCCTGAGAAGATCCGTCGATTGGTCTACCTCGATGCTGTCGTCATCGAAAACGGTGAGACAGTGCTGTCCACAATGCCACTCGGCAGTCAGGAGGTACTCCGAACGCTTGTCGCTGCCACCGGCGGGCACGCTGTACCCGCCCCGACAGATCCCACTATGTTCGGTCTCACCGATCGAAATGACATCGATTGGGCGAAAAGGCAACTCACTGCGCACCCATGGTCGACCTGGAGTGACACAGTCACTCTCACCGGTCCGGCTGGTGCTGGACTTCCACGGCACTACATCGACTTCACCGAGCCCGCCTTCCCCGACATCCAAGCGTCGAAGCAGCGGGTGCTGAACAACTCGCGCGAGTGGCAACTCGATCGGATCAACACCGGGCACGACGGGATGATCTCCGCTCCCCGAGCAGTCGCCAAACAGATCTTGTCCTACGACCGCTGACTCGATCAGCGGCGAAACTATCGACGATTCAGATTGGACGCCACTCGACATGCAGCGCGAAAACATTGCCCCACAACTCATTACGGGCAGGTTCGGATACAACGCCGCGGTCAGAATCAGCGCACCTTCGGAGTTTCTCTTCGTATCGGGGCATGAGGGACGAGGCAGCGTGGACACACGCGGAGGCGTCGGCGACTTCAGAGCCCAAGTTGCAACGACTTTTGTCAACATCGACCGCACCCTCGAAGTTGCGGGCTTCAGTTTCAGAGACGTAGTACAGATCCGCATCTTTGTCAGAGACATAGCTGCTGCAACCTCGAACTACGATGTTGTTCTCGATGCCCTCGAAACCTACCAATGCTCACCAGCCAGCTTGATGGCTGAGACTACCGGGCTGTCCGACCCGGCAATGCTGGTCGAGATCGAAGCTGTGGCAGTCCGCTAGGGCACCTCGAACGAAATTGACGGATATCTCCAATTCCGCAGAGCGGTAATCATATTCGATCTCACGGATGAATTTCTTTTCGGCAAGCGAACTTACGTAATGGAGGAATAGTCGTGGCGCAGCAATACACTTTCGTTCTCGTGCATGGAGCTTGGCATACCGGGGAGCACTGGGCACCAGTGGCGAAACACCTGCTTGCAGTCGGCCATCGCGTGTACACGCCCACGGTCTCGGGGTTCGGGGTATCACAGACGAGTGTCCGACACGCGGACGGTGTCGAGTCGATCGTTCGGTACATCACAGAGCGAGACATCACGGATTTCATTCTGGTGGGACACAGCTTCGGCGGCACGATCATCTCCAAGGTCGCAGAGGTATTTCCCGACCGCATTCGACGACTTGTCTATTGGAACGCCTTTGTTCCAGCGAATGGCAACAGCATCAACGACGAGTCCCCGGCTCACTATCGAGAGATGGTGCGCGAAGGAGCGGTGGATGGAATGTTCTCCTTGCCTTGGAACGTGTGGCGAGAAGCGTTCTTGAACGACGCCGATCACGAGACAGCCATGAGCGCCTACGAGTCTCTATGTCCGACACCGGTCACTATGTTGGAAGACAAACTTGATCTCACGAAGTTCTACGAACTCGTCAACTCCGGGACGATGAGGACTTCCTACCTGAACTGCACGGAAGACACCGCAATACCGCACGGCGAGTTCGCTTGGCATCCAAGATTTTCGAGCAGACTCGGCCTGTGCAGGATCGTTCAGATGGCAGGAAGCCACGAAGCGATTTTCACTACACCAGCTACCCTCGCCGAGAAGCTGGTCGAAGCCGGGCGCGACTGACTCGTTCTGTGGGTGCCGATGTGCCGCTCCGAGACTACGGAGTGGCACCAACGCCGGCGTCCACCAATGACGCAGCGGGATCCGAAGTCTCCGTCATCAAAGCGATGCATATTTCTGTCAGTCGGTCTGCGAGGTCCGCACGGCGCCGAACGCTTCCGATACGGATAGCGTTGCCGATCAACGTCATTGCTGCACTCACGGTGAACTTCGCCTCGGTGGCATCCAAGCCGGGGCGAACTTCACTGAGCGCTCTAACCCACAGCTCCAGGTAGTCCCGCTGAGCTTGGACACATGCCTTTCGGGTGTTGTCGGGAAGCTCGGCGAGTTCCGTCGCCATCAAACCGATGAGGTGTCCGTCTTCCAGGGCAAACGCGATATGAACACCCAAGAGAATGTCGAGCGTCTGGCTCGAATCGCCTACTTGCGACAGGGCCTGCCTCACGGCAAGGTCACGTCGGTCGAAACCACGCGTGATTGCCGTGGACAGAATGTCGAGCTTTGTATCGAAATGGTTGTACACGTTCTGGCCTGTCGTGCCGCAGGCCGCGCCGATGTCCTCGTTGCTCACCGTTCGATACCCGCGTTCGTCGAACAGTTGAATCGCCGCAGTCAGTAGTTGTTCGCGTCGCGAAACGGGTATGGAGATGACCTCTGTGCGCGCAGCGGGAACGTCGGGGTCCGCAGACCCGATGGGGGACAGGGAAACACGCGCCGAAAGGTCGAACAGCAGTGCCTCCATCTGGCGGGGAGGCATCGAGATTCGGTGACTTGACGAACTGCTGAACACCGCAAGGATCGAGTACGCCAGCAGCCGACTGTCGGAGTCGGAAAGGTCAGACCTGTGCGCTTGCACCAGCTCCGAGATGCGAGAGGTACTGAACCGCAACTTCTTACGCAGCATCTCTCGTTGATCGTCGTCCAGATACCTGGCTTCACGCTGCCACAACAGCGGCAGCCCGCGGCGCTCGACCGACGTTGCCGACAGCGTTGTCAGCAACGTGTACAGATCCGTTGCACCGCCGACAGATTCATTGAGAGACTCGATCCCGGCCAGAACCGCGTGATAGAGCAGGCTGTTCTTGTTTCGATAATGGCGATAGAGCGCGGACGTCGTGATGTCCACACGAGCGGTGACATCCGAAACAGAAATGTTGTGATACCCGTGCTCCCGGAACAGCTCGCTTGCTGCTGTCAATATCTGTTGCTTACGGTCGCGGGGTCGACGGACGGCAGTCATCGGTTCCCTTTCACGTGGCACGCCGCCATCCTATCGTCGATTCGGTCATTGCGTCAGATTCACAAAGCGAGTGTACTCGCATGAAGACGACTCATAACCAGAAAAGTCCAGTTACCTACTATTCTGCACACTCGGGAACCTCAGGTAGCTACGTTCGACTCGTAGCTTTCCAGACGATCTCCTTGTCACGCTCGGGGTTGGCGAAAATCAAGGTTCCGAACGCAAACAGGACCGCAACCAACCCGAAGGCCTGGAACGCAGTGGCATAGCCCGCAGCCGGAGTATCGGCAGCGTCGACGATCCGCCCGGTCACGTAAGGGCCGATCAAACCCCCGATTCCCATCATTGCCATGAAAACTCCGAGCGTTCCGGCTGTCTGCCGGGGCGGACATATTTCGGAGATCGTGGCGATGATCAGCGGATAGCCGGACGCGAGGAACCCATATCCGACCGAGACGATCGCGACGGCCAGCGCGGGGGCCGACACGTAGGGCAGGAACACCATGATCATTCCGCTGACGAGCACACCCACCGAGGGAACGATTATTCGAATCAGGCGGGACGTGGCGCCGCGAGAAGTCAGACGATCTCCGGAAGAGGAGAGGATCAACATCAAGATCAGGCCCGCAATGCTGGGGAATGCGAACATCGAACCAGCCTGCAGTCGGCTGTATCCCAGGCCCACTTCGAAGTACGACGGAAGCCAGGTCAGCACAACCGCGACGATGGCGTATATCGCCATCACCAGCATTGTGCAGCTGATGAACGTCCGCGTTCGGAAGATGCGTATCCACGGCACCGCCGGCTCGTCGGTCTCGGCTGCACCGGCTCCCGCACCTTCTCGTCGCTTTCCACTACGGATGTAGGGACCCTGCGACCACAGGGGCAGCCAGAGCACGCACCACAACACGCCGAGCACCGCCATGCAAACCACGGCAGCACGCCACCCCCACGTGACCGTCACGAAGGCAAGCGCGGGAGCCACGGCAATCTTCGCCAGCGAGGCCGACCCGGCGAGAAGCGCACCTGGAAGTCCACGCTTCGCCGGCGGATGCCAGGAGAACGCGGCGGTGTGCGTCAGGGGCCCGCTCGGCCCCTCAGCCAAACCCAACAGCATCCGACTGATTACCAGCACAGCAAAACTCGCCGTGATGACCATCGGGAGCATTGCCGCCGACCAGAGCAAGGCCAACACCGCCAGCGCCCATCTCAGTGTCGTTATTCGGGCAATCGCTCCGGAAAAGAAACCGCCGATCGTGAAGGTGAGGAAGAACAAGCTACCCACGAGACCGATCTGGGATGCTGTCAACCCCAACTCCTTGGACAACGGTTGGGCAATAATGCCCAAAACCGCTTTGTCGCCCCAGTTGATGACGGTCAGGAAGACCAGCAGCGAGGTCAAACCCCAAGCACGGCGACGTGATTCGGGAGGTGCGGGCACTGCTGTGCCCGAAGATACTTGTTGGTGTGTTGCCACTTGACGAGGCGTTGCCTTGGGTGTGGTCCGGGGTGTTGTCACTGTCGGATCCTTCGAGGAGACGGTTTGATCAACGGGCACTGCCAACGCAGTGCAGGGGCAGACTTGCCGCTTGGTTTGGTGACACTTCGAGTTCACATCGATGTTTGGAATCGAGATCCATCACGCTCTTCTTCCGCAGAGAAGACACGTCAGTTGGCCATTCCTTGAGAGCAAACCACCGAATAGCACTGCCAGATAAGCAGAAACAGACAGTTCGATGCCCGCCTCCCTCAGGTCGAATTTTTCAGTTCAGCCATCCGTGCGCGGGCATTCTCATGCAATGTCGCTTCAGGGAATTACTTGGGATTCACTTTGAGCTATTTTCCCTACTGTGTCAAGGGTCACTTCGAACTACCGACGACACTGGTGACCTTGCCGAAAGGCCAGTTCCCTCGAAACCCAACCGCACGATGCCCCAACACGTGCGGTGACAATCGACAGCTTCCGGCACCCCAGAGTGTCCGTCACTCGCCACCTACGCCCCATCCTGCCAAGTTTGCACGCAACTGTGAACGCATTGGAATAGCGCTTGACCAGCTGTGACAGCGAAGATGCTTGACATACATACTTTTAAGGCCTAAAAGTGAATCATCAGTAATTGCGAATGAAGCTCCCGGAGCCACGACGCCTCGGGATATCGCAGCGCCGGAGCAACCACCGGCCTGGACTACCGCCAATTACGTTTCGCTACAACACTCTTCACTCGAAAGGGAACACCGTGGGAAATGGGATCGCGGGAACTGGGACCGTGGGTAACCTGGAGGGAAAGGTCGCTCTCGTATCCGGGTCGGGACGTGGGATCGGTCGAGAAATCGCACTCAAATTCGCCCGCGAGGGTGCAGCGGTGACAATCAACGACTTGGATCCCGAAGCTGCTGCACAGACCGAGCACGACATCAAGGCGGCCGGCGGGCAAGCAGTCAGCGTAGTGGGTTCAGTGTCCGAGGACGGTTTCGCGGAGCGATTCGTCAGCACTGCGGTCGAGACCTTCGGTGGTCTGGACATCATCGTCAACAACGCCGGATATACCTGGGACTCGGTGATTCAGAAGATGACCGACGAGCAGTGGGACACCATCGTGGACGTGAATCTCAAAGCGCCGTTCCGCATCCTGCGTGCGGCGCAACCTTTCATCAAAGCCAACCCGACCGAATACCACCGCAAGGTGGTGAACGTGTCGTCGGTGTCGGGGTACTACGGGAACGCCGGCCAATCCAACTACGCCGCCGCCAAAGCCGGACTGATCGGACTGACCAAGACTCTTGCCAAGGAATGGGGTCGGTACAGGGTCAACGTCAACGCAGTGGCCTTCGGACTGATCATCACGAGAATGACCGAGGTGTCCGCGGACGCGAACGCGACGTTGACGATCGACGGCCGCGAGATTCGCGTCGGCGTCAACCCTGATCGCTTGGCCGTCGCGTCGAAGATGATCCCATTCGGCCGAGGCGGCAATCCGGTGGAAGCCGCGGGGGCGGTGTACCTGCTGTGCACTCCCGAATCGGACTACATCAACAGCCAGTGCCTCGTCGTCGACGCCGGACGCGTCTGACCCAAAACACGTCATCTCACCACAAATCTTCAGGAGCGCATCATGAAACGTACCGTCTATGCCCCCGAGCACGAGGCATTCCGCGAGACCATCCGGACCTTCATCGCCAAGCAGGTGACGCCGAACTACCCGGAGTGGGAGAACGCGAATCAGGTACCGCGTGAGTTGTTCAACCAGCTTGCAGAACTCGGCGCGACGAGTTTCGACATCCCCGAGGAGTTCGGTGGCGCCGGGCCCACCAGCTTCAAATTCCAAGCTGTCATCCAAGAGGAAACAGCTCGTGCAGCAGTAAGTTTCGGACACTACGGAGTGAGCATCGGCATCGTGCTGCCGTACCTGCTGCGCCTTGCCGACGACGAGCAGAAGCAGCGGTGGCTTCCAGGCGTGGCGAGCGGCGAGACCATGCTCTGCATCGCCATGACCGAGCCGGGAACCGGATCGGATCTGGCAGGCATCAAGACCACGGCGCGCCTGTCCGAAGACGGCACCCACTACATCCTCAACGGTGCCAAGACCTTCATCACCGGTGCCCGCAACTCGGAACTCTGCGTCGTAGCCGCTCGAACCTCCGCGCCGTCCGAGGAGGACCGACGCTTCGGACTCAGCCTCCTGGTAGTTCCCACCGACAGTGTCGGCTTCAATTTCGGACGCAAGCTCGACAAGATCGGTATGAAGTCTTCCGACACCAACGAACTCTCGTTCACCGATGTTCGAGTTCCGGTCGAGAATCTCCTCGGCGAGCAGGACAAGGGATTCTCCTACCTCGGCCAAAACCTCCCCCGCGAACGACTTTCCATCGGTGTCGGCCAGACCGCATGTGCGGCCGCGGCGATCGAGTTCGCGTCGGAGTACGTCCGCCAGCGTCAAGTCTTCGGTAAACCTGTTGCATCCTTCCAGAACACCAAGTTCGTTCTTGCCGAATGTGCTACCGAAGTCGCTGCCGCGCAGGCACTGGCGGACAAGGGACTCGATCTCGACGACTCCGGAGAACTCACCGCCGCCGATGCTGCACGCATCAAGCTGTTCTGCACCGAGATGGCAGGCCGCGTGATCGACAAGTGCCTACAACTGCACGGCGGCTACGGGTACATCCTCGAATATCCGATCGCTCGCCTGTACGCCGACACGAGAGTCTCGCGCATTTACGGCGGTACCAGCGAAGTCATGAAGACCATCATCGCCAAGGACATCGGTCTCTGATCTCCAACCGACTCGGACACAGGAGCTTTCATGCGTGATGCAGTCATTGTCGATGCGGTACGGACACCGATCGGCAAACGTGGTGGCGGGTTGTCCACCACGCATGCAGTCAATCTGTCAGCGCACGTTCTGCGCACGCTGGCAGAGCGAACCGGGCTGGACCCCGCAATCGTCGACGACGTGATCTGGGGTTGCGTCGGAACCCTCGGCATGCAGGCCGGCTGTATCGCCCGGTCGGCAGTACTCGGTGCAGGATGGCCCGAACATGTCCCTGGCGTGACAGTCGACCGTCAATGCGGCTCTTCGCAGCAGGCCGTACACCAGGCGGCAGCGGGCGTGATCTCGGGCCAGTACGACGTCGCAGTCGCGGGCGGAGTCGAGATGATGAGCGTCATCCCGCTCGGCGCGGCTGCGCGTGCCGGCGACTACGGGCCGATGCACGGTCCACTAGTGCTGGGGCGCTACGACATCGAGCGATTCAACCAAGGACTCGGCGCTCAGATGATCGCCGACGAGTACGGAATCAGTCGCGCCGACATGGATCGACACGGCCTCGACTCGCATGCCCGAGCTGCTGCCGCTGTCGACGCCGGCCGTTTCGCCGGCCAGATCGCTCCGGTCACGGTCATCGACGCCGAAGGCGCCACCCGGATCATCGAGACGGACGAAGGTATCCGTCGCGGCGGGACCATGGAACGCCTCGCCGAGCTGCCGGCAGCGTTCGAGGGAACCGAGATCACGGCGGGAAACGCTTCCCAGGTTTCCGACGGGTCCGCCGCGCTCCTCGTGACGACCAGTGACGTTGCGCGTGAACACGGTTGGACACCGATCGCCCGCATTCACACTGCGGTCGTGACCGGTACCGATCCGGTGAGCATCCTCAAGGGACCGATCCCGGCAACGGCGTTGGCGCTGAAGAAGTCCGGGTTGACGCTCTCCGACATCGGCACGTTCGAGATCAACGAAGCATTCGCCGCCGTGTCGCTGGCCTGGTTGCGCGAGACCGGAGCCGACTATTCGCTGATGAACCCCAACGGCGGCGCCATGGCCATCGGGCATCCCGTGGGAGGCTCCGGCGCGCGGTTGATGACCACGATGGTGCACCACATGCGTGACGAGGGAATCCGTTACGGCTTGCAGTCGATGTGTGAGGGCGGCGGCATGGCCAACGCCACCATCCTCGAGTTGCTCTGAATGCGCCTCACACACAACGAATCAACCACCAATCCACGAAGACCAGTAATCACAAGGGAGCACCGATGAGTCGCAAAGTACTAGTCGCCGGGGTCGGAATGATCCCGTTCACGAAGCCAGGGCGCAGCGAGCACTACTACGAGATGGGCGCGAAGGCCATTGTCAACGCACTCGCGGACGCCGGAATCGGATTCGACAAGATCGGGCAGGCCTACGCCGGCTACGTGTACGGGGATTCGACGAGTGGCCAACGCGCCATCTACGGCGCGGGTATGACCGGAATTCCGGTTGTCAACGTCAACAACAACTGCGCGAGTGGCTCGTCCGCGCTGTGGTTGGCCAGACAAGCCGTCGAGTCGGGCGTCGTCGAATGCGCACTCGCCGTTGGCTTCGAGCAGATGCAGCCTGGCGCTTTGGTCAACCACTGGGGAGACCGCCCGGCTCCGATGGAGCGACACGCGGAAGTCCTCGACCGCACCTACGGCATCGACCCCGCCAACCCGTCCATGGCGATGCAGTACTTCGGTGCCGCTGCGCAGGAGTACTCCAAGCGGTACGGGGTCTCGCCGGATCTGTTCGCGAAGATCTCGGTCAAATCCCGCAAGCACGCTGCCAACAACCCGTACGCGGTTTTCCGTGAGCCGGTCACCGAGCAGGAAGTGCTCGAATCAAAGGCACTGTACGGCGGGCTGACTCGTTTGCAGGCCTGCCCGCCCACCTGCGGAGCCGGCGCCGCCATCGTATGCAGCGAAGATTTCGCGCGTGCCCACGGCCTCACACCGGGCGTGGCGATCGCAGCTCAAGAGTTGGTCACCGACTTCCCCAGCGTCTTCACCGACGACGACGTCTTCAAAGTCGTCGGCGCGGACATCACTCGCGTTGCTTCGCAACGGATTTACGAAAAGGCCGGAGTGGATCCGCGCGACATCCAGGTCGTGGAATTGCACGATTGCTTCTCGGTCAACGAGGTGCTCTCGTACGAGGCCCTCGGATTGGTCGACGAAGGGTGCTCCGAGAAGTTCATCCTCGACGGCGACAACACCTACGGCGGCCGGGTTGTAGTGAACCCCAGCGGTGGTCTGCTGTCCAAGGGGCATCCGCTCGGCGCCACCGGCTTGGCGCAGTGTGCGGAACTGGTGTGGCAGTTGCGCGGCACCGCCGACGCACGACAGGTCGACGGAGCAAAGCTTGCACTGCAGCACAATCTCGGTCTCGGCGGCGCCGGCGTCATCACGCTCTACGAAAAGGTTGCTTAGCAACCACTTCCGCCAACACGTCAACACCGCCGCGCCGTAGCTCGGCGCGAAGAACGAAAGGAAACATCATGGGACAACTCGACGGACGCGTTGCCATCGTCACCGGGGCCGGCGCAGGCCTCGGTCGCGAACACGCATTACTCATGGCAGCCGAAGGCGCCAGCATCGTGGTCAACGACCTGCGCGGAGCACAGCAGGTGGCAGACGAAATCGTCGCTGCCGGCGGCTCGGCCATCGCGGTAGAGGGCTCGATCGCGGAAATGGCCGTCGGTGAGAAGCTAACCGACGCAGCAGTATCCACCTTCGGAAACTTGCACTCGGTGGTCAACAACGCCGGTATCATCCGCGACGCGATGCTGTGGAACATGACCGAGGAAGAGTTCGACTCGGTCATCGCTGTACACCTCAAGGGAACCTTCTCTGCTACCCGCGCCGCCGTGAGATATTGGCGCGACCAGTCGAAGGTAGGCGTGCAGGAGACACGCAACCTGGTCAACACCAGTTCCGGATCCGGACTGCACGGCAACTACGGGCAGTGGAATTACTCCGCCGCCAAGGCCGGTCTGGCCATCCAGGCAGTCAACGCCGCTCGCGAATTCGAGCGATTCGGCGTCAAGGCCAATGCCATCGCTCCCGTGGCGCGCACCGAACCTGTCAAAGCCACGCCCGGCATCAAGGATTTGGTCGGTGAGCCCGTCGACGAGTCAGTCTTCGATCGCTACAACCCCGCCAACTGCTCGTCACTCGTGGCCTACCTGTCGAGCGCCGAGTGCGCGTTCAACGGACAGGTTTTTGCCGTCTACGGCGGCTACGTGGGTCTCTACGGCGGCTACTCGATCGCCGACGAAATTCGTGAGGACCGGCAGCTCGACATCGGAGAACTGACAAAGCTTCTCGGCGACGACGCCTTCCTCAAGTCGGTCGAGACCCGGCGCGCCGGCATCCCGAAGATCGAAGGAGAAACCAAGTGAGTTACACGTTTCCGCTCGACTACAGCAAGGTCCAGGAATTCGTCCGGGCCGTGAAGGCAAACCCAGAACAGCATGCCGGCGAGGATGCGGTGATCCCGCCGACCATGCTCACCAGCGGCCGAATGATCTGGGAGCCCGCAGACCAATCCGGTTTCGCCAAGCTCGGATTCGACCGTCGTCGCATCCTCCACGGTGAGGAGGAGTACATCTTCCACGGCCCACTTCCACGAGCCGGCCAGAAGCTGACCGCCGAGACAACTGTCGGTGACCGCTTCGAAAAGCCCGGAAAGCGCGGTGGTGTGATGACCTTCGCGAAGATGATCACCGAGTTCCGAGACGAGTCCGGAGAACTGATCGCGACGCAGAACAGCACGATCATCGAGACCGCCACAACGGGCGGCAAGGAGGAGGGGAAATGACGACCACGACCGAAACCGTCGTAGCCGGACAACAGGCCGAGAGCAAGACTTTCCCTCCACTGACTCGCACCGACTTCGTCAAGTATCAGGGTGCCTCGGGTGATTTCCATCCGTTGCACCACGACGACACGTTCGCCCGTGAGACCGGCTTCCCGTCCGTGTTCTCCGTCGGCATGCTTCAGGCAGGCATGCTGGCCAGCTACGTCACCGACTGGCTGGGTGTCGAGAACCTGCGTCGGTTCAAGATTCGATTCGCCGACAAGGTCTGGCCCGGTGACGAACTCACCTGCTCTGCTGTCGTCGTCGACACCTACGAGGCCGAGGACGGTCGACGTGCTCGTGTCGAACTTGTCTGCGCTCGTCAGAACGGCGTCAAGGCCCTCGTCGGAGACGCGGAATTCCTGATCGATTAACTCGAGGTCGGGGTGTCGATTCGTCGGCATCTCGACTATCCGCCGTCAGCACCACCCGACTCGAGGAGCACGCCAGCCCATGCATCTGACCCACCTTCTGCACAGGGCGGTTCAACAACAGCCGCACCGACCCTTGACCGTCTGCGAGCATCGCGAGCGCACCGCCCCACAGATCGCGAAGCGAGTCGCCAGACTCGCCGGAGCCCTGCGAGAGCGTGGCGTGGGTCCGGGCGACCGGGTCAGCATCCTGGCGTTCAACTCCGACCGTTACTTCGAGTCGTTGATGGCGACGTGGTGGATCGGCGCTGTCGTCAATCTCGTAAACCGTCACGGTTCCGTCCGTGAAGTCACCGACGCGGTCACCGGAGTCGGCAGCGCTTTTGTACTCGTCGACGAGGAATGCCGGCTACTGGTGACCGGACTCGACGCCACTGTCACGCTCGTCTACATGGGCGACGAGCCGGCTCCCGCCGGAATGGCTGGTTTCGAAGACCTGATCGTCGAAGGCCCCGAGGTCGAGGACGTGCGTGCCGGCGGCGACACCTTGGCCGCGCTGATCTACACCGGCGGAACCACCGGCACTCCCAAAGCCGTCATGCACTCTCATCGCAGTCTCTCCACCGCCCTGCTCGGCGGTACCGGCTTTGCCCGGTCCTGCGAGATCGGTGGCATAACTCTGGTGATGGCTCCTCTGTTCCACATCGCCGCATTGCTCGGCATGATGGCCCAGACCGTGGTCGGCGGCACAGTCGTGTTCGCCAACCGCTTCGACGCCGGCGACGTGCTCGGCCTGATCGCGGGCCGTCGGGTCACCACGATGACCGCGATCCCGAGCATGTTGCAGATGCTCTACAACCATCCGGCCTTTTCGGACACGGACGTCACCAGCGTCAAATCGATTGTGTACGGAGCCGCCCCGATGCCCGCGGCCATCCTGGAACGCGCGATGTCGCGCTTCCCCAACGCGAACTTCGTCCAGGGGTACGGCATGACGGAGACCGCGGTCATCGTCTCCCTGCTCGGATCGGATCACCGGGCCGGTGGTCCTCGCCTGCGCTCGGCGGGCCGTGCAAGCCTGCACGCCGAAATCATCATCGCCGACCGGGAAGGCAACGAGGTGCCACGGGGCACTGTCGGAGAGATCGTCACCCGCGGCGAGCACATCATGCTCGGATACTGGAATCGTCCGGAGGAGACCGCCGAAGCGCTACGCGGGGGCTGGCTGCACACCGGAGACCTCGCGTACATGGACGACGAGGGGTACATCTTCATCGTCGATCGCGCCAAGGACATGATCATCACCGGCGGCGAGAACGTCTATTCGGCCGAGGTGGAGGACGCCGTCGCCAACCACCCCGCTGTGTTGCGCTGCGCCGTCATCGGCCTGCCCGACGCTCAGTGGGGCGAGCGCGTGCATGCAGTGGTGGTCCTCAACCCACAACTGCATGCCACCGCCGAAGAAATTCGCGAGCACGTCAAAACCCAAATCGCAGGGTACAAAGCACCGCGCACGGTTGCCTTCGTCGAAGCACTGACGACCACGGCCACCGGTAAGACCGACAAACGTTCACTGCGCAGCCTCTACACCTAGCCAACCCCGCGTCGTCCGCGGAACAAGGAGACTTCCCATGAAGCGCACAATCTTCGACGATCAGCACGATGCCTTTCGCGAGGTGTTCCGGGGTTTTCTACACAGGGAGGTCGTCCCTGAGTTCGCGAAGTGGGAGGAACAGGGTTACGCGCCACGCGAGTTCTACCGCAAGCTCGGAGAATTGGGAGTCATGGGCTTCGACATCCCGGAGGAATACGGCGGCGCGGGGGCGACGAGCTACCGCTATCTGATGATCATCGGAGAGGAAGCCGCGCTGGCCGGTGTCTCATTGGGTAACTACCACGCGAGCGCCGGAATCGTTCTGCCCTACTTGCTCACTCTCGCAAACGAGGATCAGAAGAAGCGCTGGCTGCCCGCCTGTGCGAGTGGGCAGGCCGTGCTTGCCGTGGCGATGACCGAGCCGGGGACGGGTTCGGATCTGGCCGCCATTCGCACCACCGCGAAGCTCTCCGACGACGGAGAAAGCTACATCCTCAACGGCGCAAAGACCTTTATCACCAACGCCTCTCAGGCGACACACATGGTCGTGGTCGCCCGTACCGGCGACCCAGGTGAGAATCGCAGAGGCGGGCTCTCGCTGTTTGTCGTCGACACCGAATCCACCGGCTTCGAAGTTGGTCGCCGATTGGACAAGATCGGTTTGAAATTCAGCGATACCTGCGAGGTCTCGTTCACCAACGTCCGGGTACCGGTCACCGATGTACTCGGAGAGGAAGGAGCGGCCTTCAGCTACCTCGGACAGAACCTGCCCCGCGAACGCCTCGCCATGGCGGCCGGAGGGTGCGCCACCGCAGCCGCTGCCATCGCCCACGCGGTTTCCTACACCAGCGACCGACGAGTCTTCGGAAAACCGGTCGCAGACTTCCAGAACACCAAATTCGTTCTTGCCGAATGCGCTACGGATCTCGCCGCAGGTCAGACAATGGTCGATCACGCCGTCGCACTCGAAGACGCCGGCGAATTGAGTGCCGTCGACGCTGCGATCTGCAAGCTCTTCTGTACCGAGATGGCAGGCCGCGTGATCGACAAGTGCCTACAACTGCACGGCGGCTACGGGTACATCCTCGAATACCCGATCGCACGGTTGTACGCGGACACGAGGGTGTCGCGAATCTACGGCGGCACCAGCGAAGTCATGAAAACGATCATCGCGAAATCTCTGAGCCGATAGGAGCCCCGATGGACGAACTGTTGCAGCTCACTCACGCAGGCACTGCATACGGCGGGGCACCCGAATTTCGCGGAACCTGCTGTGCCGGTGGCCCAGATCGCGCCTACGGCGGCCATGTCGTCGCGCAGGCCCTGCTCGCTGCGCACCGCACCGTCGACCCTGTACGGTACGTGAACTCGCTTCACGCGTACTTCCTGTCCATGGGTCGACCGGGCGCCGAGGTGCAGTACCGAGTGCGAATCCTCCGAGACGGTGGCACCTATGCACTACGAGAGGTGACCGCCTTCCAGGGCGGCAATGCGCTGCTCTCACTGACCGCATCCTTCAAGAAGGAGGAACTCGGACCCGATCGCCATATTGTGATGCCCCACGTTCCCACACCGGAATCAATTCCGGCACAGAGCGAATCCGTTGATCGATTCTGGTCAGGCATCACATCCTCGGCCATTCGCCAGGCAGTGCAGGTGCGGCCGATCAGCGGAGATTCGGCCGACGACGACGCTGCCGACCACGGCGGTGGCAGGGACCGCCGCATGTGGATTCGCATCGCAGGTGAAGTATCGAGCGATCACGGGATGCACGCCGCCGCACTTGCGTTCTGCTCGGACCTCACGCTGGCGCGAACCGCCGCCCTCGGTCATCTCGATCTGATCGGCGGTGGAAGTCCATCCCAGAAGCTCTTTCTCACTTCACTCGATCACGCCGTGTGGTTCCACCGCCCTTGCCGAACCGACGAATGGTTGCTGTTCGTTCAACGCAGCCCTACGTCGGGGGACGGACGGGGTCTGTCCAGTGGCGAATTCTGGACCCGCACCGGGGTTTTGGTTGCCACGGTCACTCAAGAAGTTCTCATCCGCGAAAAGCACGCTCCCACTTTCGACACGCGGCCGAAGCTCGCCGCGACCATGCAGGCAGGTTAGTTACGTCAGGAGTAAATGTGCACGGAATGCCCTTCATGCCAGTATCTCTCGAGTATCCCGACGTTGCGTTCGACGCTGTTCTCGCCGGTTCGGCACGCGCCTACGGAGATCGTATTGCCCTACGGGACGGCGACCAGGCTCTCACTTTCATCGAACTCCACGATCACGCGCTCCGCATAGCGCAAGGACTGTCCGACAGGGGCATTCGACCTGGCGATCGTGTAGTTCTCCTGATGCCCAATTCCCTGTGGTACCCGGTCGCCTACTTCGGAATTCTGTGTGCCGGCGCCGTGGCATGCCCGGTCAACCACACTCAGCCGACGGAAACACTGCGAGAATTGTTGGCAGAGTTCTCGCCTCGTGCCGCGGTGGTTCACCCGTCCAGTGTGGCGGCATTCCGTGCGGCACAGAACTCGGGGCTCGAATTCACCGTCGTCGCTCCCCCGACCGCGGCGGCCCCGGCGAACTGCCCGTCGCAAGACAGCGCAATCAGTGACGTCGATCTCTCTCATCTTCTCGAGTCGCCGGCCCTCACCCGAAAACTGGCGAGTTCACAAGGCGTCGCACATCTTCAGCTCACCGGCGGCACCACAGGCCGCTCGAAGGGCGTTCAGGTTCTGCACCGCAATCTGGTGGCCAGCACGATACAGACCACAGCGTGGCGTAGCTCGTCTCTTCCGGAAAGCGACGAAGCCGGTGGCATTCGGATGGTTCCGGTACCCACTGCTGTACACGAGAATTCGGAGCGAATGGGCGAGGGCGTCATTGCCGTCGTCGCACCGTATTTTCACGGACTGGCTCTCGTCGGACAGTGCAATCACGTACTTGCCGGTACCACCACCCTCGTACTCGGCAGGTTCGATCCTCACGAGTACCTCGCAACCATCGAGCGCCACAAGATCGACAGACTGATCGGCGCACCGGCGTTCTACCACCTACTCCTCGAGGCCTCGACCAAATCGACTCACGATTTGAGTTCGGTGCGTTCGGTGTTCTCAGGTGCTGCACCCATCGACACGACCACGTTGCGTCGCATGGGCGAGACATTCTCGAACGCGAAGGTCATCGAGGGTTACGGACTCAGCGAGGCGACAACCATTCTCACCAATCAACTCAACAACCCAGATGCGCGATCACCGATCGGCAGCGTAGGCCTACCGATCTTCGACACGCGAATATCATTGCGAGACATGGAAACCGAAGAGGAAGTCACAGCCGGTGAAGTGGGCGAGATCTGGGCGAGTGGACCGCAAGTCACCGCCGGGTACTTCGCCGCACCCGAACTGACCGCGCTCCAATTTCGTGACGGTTGGCTCAAGACCGGCGACTTGGGCAGATTCGACAGCGATGGAAATCTGTATGTCGTCGGCAGGAGCAAAGACATGATCATCTACAAGGGGTACAACGTATATCCGGTTCAGCTCGAGGAGGTGCTGTGCTCCCACCCCGGCGTCGCGCAGAGTGCGGTGATCGGCAGGCCCAATGACGAAGTCGGGCAGATCCCGGTGGCCTTCGTCGTAAGATCGCCGGGCGCGGCCAGGGTTTCGGCATCCGAACTCGTGGAATACGTGAGTGAGAAGGTGGCTCCCTACCAGCGCATCCATGCAGTCGAGTTCATCGAGGCGCTACCTTTGACTCCAACGGGAAAGGTGCAGAAGTCGCGGCTCTTGTTCCACCCGGTTGCGGCCAGGGTAGTCAGGTGAGCGGTTTTCCACCCGTCACGCCGATGACTTCCCCAGTGGTGTAACTGGATTCGACAGAGGCGAGAAATACATAGGCGGGAGCAAGCTCGGCCGGCTGACCTGCCCGCCCGAGCGGAACGTCGTCCCCGAACGTCTCGAACTTCTCCTTGGGCATCGTCGCCGGAATCAGTGGCGTCCAAATCGGTCCAGGTGCAACGGCATTGACCCTGATTCCCTTTCGTGCGACATCGGCGGCCAACCCCTTGGTGAAGTCGATGATGCCCGCCTTTGTCGTGGCGTAATCGAGCAGCTCGGGCGACGGGGACGCACCTTGGATGGACGAGGTATTCACGATCGTCGATCCGGGCTCCATCTGCGCGATCGCTGCTTTGGAGAGCCAAAATAGTGCGTAGAGGTTGGTTTTCATCACACGGTCGAATTGTTCGGTGGTGATATCGGCGATGCCGCCCATCTGCACCATCTGAAACGCGGCGTTGTTCACCAAGATGTCGAGTCCGCCGAGTTCACGCACCGCGGTTTCGACCAAAGCAGAACAGTGTTCCTCGCTTCGGAGATCTCCCGGCACCGAGACGGCTTTGCGACCTGCCTCCTCGACCCAGCGAGCGGTTTCCCGAGCGTCCTGTTCTTCCTCGTCGAGATAACTCAGGACAACGTCCGCGCCTTCTCTGGCAAATGCAATCGCGACCGCACGTCCGATGCCCGAATCTGCTCCGGTGACAATCGCACGCCTTCCTTCGAGTCGACCGCTTCCTCGATAGGTGTTTTCACCGTGGTCGGGAGGAGAAACCATGTCTGCGGTGAGACCGGGGTGTGCGATCTCCGCCTGCCGCTCACGCACAGGAGCGGGGAACCGCGTGGTCGGGTCCTGCATTGCGTACTGGTCCGGCATATCGATACTCCTCAGGTGACGCAGTTTCTCGTGGGCTTCTGGATGGATGCACTGCACATGCCTCCTTCCCGCCGAATAGAAATCGAAACCTCGGGGTGGCCGGGATCTCACTCGTCCTGGCGCCGACGATCTCGGTGCGTCGACCCCACTTGTTCGTTGTGGTTACTACGCGGTAGGTCGGGGTAGCCCGCGTAGCGGCGGTGGCTCCGCGACCCGCGGAGCACTCGTCGAGCAGAAGCTGAACATCACGTAAAGCACGCACCGACGAAGGGACGACCCCGATATGAGCAACTCCGAAACCACGTCCGCCTTGATCACCCAGTTACGCATCCTCCTCGGTCTGACGCACACCGAGATCCAGGTCGCCGAAACGCGCGTCGCACAGGCCAGAACCGAGGCTGTTCGACGCGAATTGACGGAAAACGCAGAGAACGGCCGTGAAAGGGCGAGTTCCATAGAGTCCACTGTTCGCGATCTGGGGGGCGTGCCGGAATTGGTCGGTCCGTTCATCGGACGCGCGACAGCCGGAGTGAAAGCGATGGTCGAACAGGCTCAGCCCTTCGACGAAGCGGTATTGGGAGACCTTGCGCTCGAACACCAACTCCTCGACCGCTCCCGCTACCTCAAGGCCCTGGCCACTGCCGGCGGCGATCAGACCGTCGCGGCGTTGGCCGACCGACTCATCGCTGCACACTCCGCGACCGTGGACTGGCTCACGACTGTCTTGGCCGAAGAGGCACTCGGTGGACCGGCAGCTTTGCGCCGCACACCGATGCAAGCTGCCACCGGCGCGGCGATACGGCTGGTCAACGTTCCGGTCTCCTGGTCCACCCGCAGTCTCGACCGTGCCATCGACGCTGTTCGCACCTCACCGCCGGTACTGGGTGAGCTGATCAGCTGGGGCGCATATGCCGGTGACGTGACTGTGAAAACACTCTCGGCCAGTAGGGATGCGGCCATCGCCACGGCTGAGAAGGTCACTCGCCGAGAAGGTGCTGACGGTGCCGCCGACGTCTTCCGTTCGGTACGGAAGTCGAGTGGGCTACTCGACCCCGCTGAACTTCCCATCGAAGACTTCGACGAACTCAACGTCACCCAAGCCGTCTCCGCTGTGAAGGAACTGACCGACGCCGCACAGGTGCGGGACATCGTTGCGTACGAGGAAGCGCACAAGAACCGACACGGCGTCGTATCCGCTGCCCAGGCAAGACTCGCAGCGATCGCCCAGGAAGTCGTCGGAATCAACTAGAGCGTTCAATCGACATATCGAGAGTCCGACTCTCGGAACCGCGAGCACTGGACCTCGTGAAAGCGGGATTCGCGGCCAGGGGCACCCGAGACCGTCAAGAAGATGACAGCGGCTCTCGAAGCCCTCTGATCAGTTCGACGCGCGCGGAATCGAGAATTTCCTCGGAGAGCGGGGAACCCTTGGTAGCTCGCGAAAGAACCAGTGCACCGAGCATGGTGGAGAGCCGGAGGAGACCGACAGCTTCGTCGTCGGCAAGAGCTGCGGCAAAATCCCCCACTCCCTCCGTGTAAACCCGACGGGCCTCGCTGTCTGCAGGCTCGCGCGCCATGTCGGCGGCGAGCGCAGCAGCGGGGCATCCGTCTGCCGGGTTGTCGCGATGCGCCACCGAGAGATAGGTATCGATCAAAGCTTTTCGGGCGGAGTCACGTTGCCCTGCATGCTCTTCGAGTCCCGCAGAATGCAGCTGAGCCAGTTCCTTGAAGGCGTGGGTGGTCGCTTCGTCGATGAGAGCGTCCTTGGACGCGAACTGCTTGTAGAAGCCACCGTGGGTCAGCCCCGACGCCTTCATCAGGTCGGCGACGCTGAGGTGAGTGCCCTTCTCTCGGAACAGTCGGGCTGCGGTTTCCACGACGCGCCGACGGTTCTCTTCCGCTTGTTGCTGCGATACGCGGCCCATCACAACGCCTTCCAGTTTGGATTTCACTTGACATCTATCCTAGCCGACACTTAGATTTGATTCATAATCTAAACGTCACGAGCAATCACAACTCTGGGAGAATCATGGACCTGAACAAGACGGTTGCGGTCGTCACAGGAGCCAATCGCGGGCTCGGACGCCATCTGGCTGCGGGACTCGTCGAGCGCGGCGCAAAGGTGTACGCGGCTGCGCGCAATCCGGAAACTGTCGATCTACCCGGCGTCATCCCCCTGAGGTTGGACGTGACGGACGCCGAATCGATAACCGCCGCCGCGCAAATCGCATCGGATGTGACCTTGCTGGTCAACAACGCAGGTATCTCTACCTCGGCGCCCTTGATCGGGGGCGACATCGATGACATTCGACGAGAGATGGACGTCAACTTCTACGGCCCGCTCGCCGTGACCCGGGCGTTTGCTCCCGTCATCGAAAACAACGACGGCGGAACAATACTCAACGTTCTGTCGGTGCTGTCCTGGTTCCATCCAGCCGCGCTCGGGTCTTACGCGTCGTCGAAGGCAGCGGCCTGGGCGATGACCGACGCCGTTCGAGAAGAACTTGCGCCGCGCAAAATCTCCGTATCGGCACTGCATGTCGCATACATGGATACCGACATGGCCGCTGGCGTACCCGCCGAACAGAAGATCGATCCTGCCGACGTCGCCGCGCAAGCACTGGACGGTATCGAAAGCGGGCTCGCCGAGATCCTCGCTGACGACACCACCCGGTACGTCAAGGGGAGTCTGTCCTCGTCGAACTCCGAGTAAGCAAGGGACTGCAGACGAGTGACGCTTACCCCACCGTTTTGAGGCTGGCCAATCTGCTCAGGATCGGTGCCCGCCAAGCTGCGAGGTCTTCCGGACCGTTCTCTTCCCACAACTCGTACAACTCCGAAGTGTCGCTGTCGGAAACTGCACGCTCGAGTGCGGTGAGGACCCAACTCTTCTGCTCCGGGCTCAAGGTGCTGACGTACCCGGCGGCGTCAATTCCATCCAGCTGCACAGGCTTCGGCGCAACGCCGTGCGCAACCGCAAGAATCTCGGCGACGGCAATTGCTGTTTGAGCATCATCGGCATCGAGATAACCGCCATCGGGGTGGCTAGCGTAATCGTCGATGTCGTAGTCACCCGCCTGTACTGCGCTGAGCAGGTCGCCCGCTACGTCGTTGTCGAAAGGTCCTGAACCCCAAGTCCCCATGCTGTCTCTCCGATCCGTACCCGGCGCACCTGTCGTAAAGATATTAGTGAATCACAGGCTTCGGCCAGGACCCTCGGGCTGGAAGTACTGCGTTCGCCGGAAATCGACATCAGCGCAACGGCACGCGAAGGATGCGGTCATCACCGGGGTTGGGGTCGCCACGACCGTCGGTGTTGTTCGTCAGTATCCACAGCGACCCGTCCGGTGCGACTACAACGTCACGGAGGCGCCCGTATACGTCGACGAACTGCTCATCGGCGGTCGCGGGGTCAGCCAACGGCACAATGCGGAGTCGCTCACCACGAAGGTTGGCAATGTAGATCGAGCCGTCGTGGATGGCGATTCCGCTGGGGCTGGCATCATCCGGTGACCATTGTTGGAGCGGGTCGATGAATCCGTCTTCACCCGCAATCCCTTCGACCTCGGGCCACCCGTAGTTTCCGCCTGCTTCGATCCGGTTGAGTTCGTCCCAGGTGTCCTGCCCGAACTCGCTGGCGTACATCGTGCCGTCCTCGGTCCAGGCAATGCCCTGGGAGTTGCGGTGGCCGTAGCTGTAGACAAACGAGTTCGGAAATGGATTATCTAGCGGCACATCGCCATCCGGAGTCATTCGAAGGATTTTCCCGGACATCGAGTCGAGGTCCTGAGCTCTGTCTCGACTACCGGCATCACCGACAGTGGCGTACAGCATCCCGTCCGGGCCGAACGCGATGCGACCACCGTTGTGGTAGTTGGCCGAAGCGAGCCCGTCGAGAATCGTCTCGGCCGGCCCGAGCGCGAATTCCCCCGGAGCACCGATGATGTCGAAGCGTTCGATCCGGTTCTCCCCGTTCGCGGTGAAGTACGCGTACAGGCGGTTTTCACGTACTGCGATCCCCAGTAAACCGCCCTCACCCCTGGGGCTGACGCCGTCGACGACTCCCACCTCGCGGCTGTTTCCGCCGGCGTCGAGTTCGAGGATTCGCGCGCTGTCGCGCTCACTGACAAGTGGTGTATCGCCGTGGAATGCGATCGACCAGGGCGCGTCCAAGCCGTCGGCGACGGTCTCGGGTTCACCGAAGGCCGCGGCGGGCGCCGATCGTGTTGTCGTGCTTGCCTGCGGACCGGGCCCTTCAGGATCCTCGCTACCGCAGGCAGTCAGGAAGGCCGAAAGGAGCACTGCGGCGCCAAGCCCTCGGATCTGTCGTCGTGTCATGGGCGCGCCTCCCGGGTTCAGGCAGTCTTTGCGCCGACGGTAGCGCGCAATCGGTCACACCGGGAGTCCCTTCGAGTACCCCCAACGACCGGGACTCCCTCGCAGGCGACGGGCGTGATGCCCTGGACGGGTGCGCCACGACATACGCGTCGTCAACAGAAAGAGAACTGACCACCTCATGATTTCCGCCCCGACCGTCGAAGAAACCGGCCGCCTGCCGCTCGTGATCTACGTGCTGGCCGTCGGAGTTTTCTTGATGGGCACAACCGAATTCGTCGTCGCCGGCATTCTTCCCGAGATTGCGGGTGACCTCGGTACGTCGATCGCGAACGTCGGCCTGATGATCACCGTCTTCGCGATCGGAATGATCGTCGGCACGCCGGCGATGGCGATCTTGACACTCAGGGTTCCTCGACGCGTGACCTTGAGCTCGGCGCTGGTTGTTTTCGCGATCGGACACGTCATCGTCGCGCTCTCGTCCAACTTCGGACTCATTCTCGGCGCCCGCTTCCTCACAGCCGTGGCGACGGGCGCATTCTGGGCAGTCGCCGCAGTGGTCGGAGCAAAAGCGGCCGGCCCGGCGTCTTCCTCGCGCGCGCTCGGCATCGTCTTGGGCGGAGGCATGCTCGCGAACGTTATCGGTGTTCCGCTCGGCGCTCTGGCCGGTCAGACCGTCGGGTGGCGTGGTCCTTTCTGGGCCCTCGCCGCCCTCGCACTCGTTGCCGCGGCCGTCGTCCACCGATTGGTACCCGCCGACACCGACTCCGGTGCGGTGCCGTCCTGGCGAGCGGAGATCGCGAGTCTACGGGACGGACGCATCTGGCTCGTTCTGTCCGGTTGCGCCGTCGTGTGCGGGTCGTCGCTGGCGGCGTACAGCTTCATCTCTCCGCTGTTGACCGAGAACACGGGACTTGCTGCGTCGGCAGTGCCGCTAGTGCTTGTCGGCTACGGACTCGGTGCGTTCGTCGGCTCCAATCTCGGCGGTCGACTCGGTGCGAAGCATCAGTACGGGGTCTTGTTCGTCTCGGCAGCGATGACGTTTCTCGTACTCGGGGCGCTCTGCCTCTTCTCGCACAACGTGATCGTGACGGTGATTCTCGTAGTCATGCTGGGACTGTTCGGCATGTCGACCAATCCCATCCTGATCGGGATGGCTGTGCGTTATGCCGATCAGGCGCCGACGATGGCTTCTGCTCTCAGCACCTCGTCGTTCAATCTGGGCACGGCGGTCGGCTCCTGGATCGCCGGGTTCGCGTTCGCCTCGAGTCTCGGTGCCACTGGGCCGGTGTTGGTAGGCACCGGCGTTGCCGCTCTCTACTTTCTGCCGCTGATGATCCTGTTGCGCAAGGAACGCACGAAGCGCACCACCGTCGAAGTCGTCAACTGACGACCCGATCAACCGTCGCGCAGTTCGTCAGCCGTCCGTCAGCGACCGCTCCGACACGTGAGGCGCAGAGTCCGCATCCTCACTGGCTGCCAACGAGGCGAGCAGCTGCATCCGTTCCGCGGAAGGCGATCCCGGCTCCGCGGTGTAGATCGTGAGTATCAACCCTGGCTCGGCGGCCATCTCCAAACCTTCGAAGGCAAGCGTCAGCTCGCCCACGGCGGAGTGGTGAAAAGTCTTGAATCCGGTGCCGTGATGGCGGACGTCGTGCGCGCCCCACCGACGCCGGAATTCCTCACTCCGAGTGCTGAGTTCACCGATCAGATCGTGCAATTCCTTGTTGTGAGGATCTCGCCCGGCCTCGGTTCGCAGAATCGAGACGGTCACCTCGGCAAACGCGTTCCAGTCCGGATAAACTCGAAAGCCCTATCGTCGAGGAACGTGAAGCGCGCGATGTTCGGGGGCTGCCCCGGCATGTCGTACAGGTCCTTGTAAAACGCTCGCGCGAGTGGGTTGACCGCAAGAAGATCCATGCGACCGTTCCGCACGAAAGCGGGTCCTGCGGTGACTGCATCGAGCGCCCACTGCAGGCTCTGATGGGGCTTCCAGCCCTTCGCATTTCGCCGACGCGGGGGCCTGGCTACCGGGCTTGCCGCGTGCGCGAGATCAAAAAGGTGGGCGCGCTCGGCGCCGTCGAGTCGTAAGGCCTTCGCGATACTGTCGAGTACACCCGGCGATGCGCCGCTGATCGCTCCGCGCTCGAGCCTCGTGTAGTACTCGACGCTCACGCCGGCGAGGGTTGCCACTTCACTTCGACGTAGACCTTCCACGCGGCGGTTCGATCCGGCCGGAAGTCCAACTTGTTCGGGCGTGACTCGGGCGCGCCGCGAGGTCAGGAATTCGCGTACTTGCGCTCGATCGTCCATGCCATCGAGCGTAAGTCAGTGACCGGTAGCGAGGGAGTCCCTCGCAGTACCACTATCGCGCGGGACTCCCGCACGCCGCCGAATCGTGATCAGGTTGAAGTGACACGAGAAAACCGATGGTGAGGAGCCACGTCATGCGCGCTGTCGTCATGCATGCCCCCGGCGACGTCCGGGTCGAAGAGATCGAAGCGCCGGTGATCGTCGAACCGACCGACGCGATCATTCGCGTTACAGCCACCTGCGTCTGCGGTTCCGACCTCTGGCCGTACCGCGGCATCGAAGAGCTGAATGGCCCGACGCCGATGGGACACGAATACGTGGGCGTCGTCGAACAGGTCGGCCCCGACGTCAACGACATCGAAGTTGGAGACTTCGTCGTGGGCTCGTTCGTCGCGTCGGACAACACCTGCGAAATCTGCGAGGCCGGCTTTCAGTCTCGCTGTATCCACCAGGTCATGATGGGCTCGGTCGGCACCCAATCCGAATACGCTCGCATCCCGCTCGCGGACGGCACCCTCGTCCCTGTCCACGGAGAGCCGACCGAGCGGCAGGCCCGCAGCCTCCTTGCAGCCTCCGACGTACTCGGCACCGGTTGGTTCGCCGCCGTAGCTGCGGAAGCCGGACCTGGCAAAACAGTCGCCGTCGTCGGCGACGGCGCAGTCGGACTCCTGGCGATCCTCGCTGCCAGACAACTCGGCGCCGAGCGGATCATCGCCATGTCACGTCACGCCGACCGGCAGGCACTCGCCACGCAATTCGGCGCCACCGACATCGTCGAAGAGCGGGGCGACGCGGGCATCGCGAAGATCAAGGAACTCACCGGCGGCTACGGCGCCCACTCGACCGTCGAAGCCGTAGGCACCCAAGAATCGATGATGCAGGCTATCGGAGCTACCCGCCCCGGCGGACATGTCGACTACGTCGGGGTATCCCACGGCGTCGAACTCGACGGCATGAACCTGTTCTTCGCGACGGTGAGCCTGCTCGGCGGTCCCGCGCCGGTCAGGCGATTCCTACCCGAACTGATCGAGCTCATCATGACCGACCAGATCGACCCAGGCATCGTCTTCGACCTCACTCTCCCGTTGGAGGACGCCGCCGCCGGCTACCAGGCGATGGACGAGCGGCGCGCCACCAAAGTGCTACTCACCCTCTGACCGATAACAAAGGCTCACGAGTCAGAACTGGGCTCTCCACGCCGATCGAGGAACGTCTCGGCTACCAACGAGAGGCGCTCTTGGTTTACCGAGCAGCATGTTCACTGATCACAGCGAATGCGTATGACGCCGAAGGTGAGGATGGGTACTTCTATTGGTGCGCAGTCGCTTTGATCCCAGAGGATGCTACGCGACTGATATGCACCCCCACCGGCGGAAACCGATTGTACGAGTGAATGTTTCAATGAGAGCGACTCGGCGCTACTTTGCAGCAACGAAACTCGTCTCTACCTACGGTTGCGTACTGAATTCCTTGTGGGGCAGGCTTTCTTGTGTACTGCTGACGAGCCGTATCTGCTGACGAACCGTATTGCTGACGAACCAAGGTCGGAGAACAATGGGTCACTACAAAAGCAACGTGCGTGATATCGAGTTCAATCTGTTCGAGGTGCTCGGGATCGGCGAACTGTTGGATGCCGGCGCTTACGGGGACCTCGACACCGACACTGTGCGCAACATTCTTGCGGAAGTAGCGAGACTGGCAGAAGGCCCGGTCGCCGCGTCCTTCGCCGACGCGGATCGGAACCCTGTCGAATTCGACGCACCCAATCACGCAGTTGTGGTCCCGGAACCTCTGCGCAAGACGGTCGAGGCGGTGAACGAGGCCGGTTGGTCGCGACTCGGCCTACCAGAAGGCATGGGTGGTGTTCCTGCTCCTGCACCGTTGGTCTGGGCGATCGGCGAAATGTTGGTCGCGGCAAACGGATCCGCAAGCTTTTTCAACATGGGTCCACTGATGGCGAGCGTGCTCTACACCATCGGAAACGAACAGCAAAAACACTGGGCCAAAGAAGGATTCGAGCGCGGATGGGCCGGAACGATGGTGCTCACCGAACCAGACGCCGGATCCGATGTAGGCGCAGGCCGAACAAAGGCAATCGCGCAGGACGACGGCACGTGGCACATCGAGGGCGTCAAGCGATTCATCTCCGGCGGTGACGTCGGAGACACGGCCGAGAACCTCTTCCACTTGGTGCTTGCCCGGCCCGAGGGAGCCGGTCCAGGAACCAAAGGTTTGAGCCTGTTCTACGTTCCGAAGTCCCATTTCAACTCGGACACACTTGAACTGGGAGAGCGCAACGGTGTGTACGTCACCGGCGTCGAGCACAAGATGGGTCTCAAGTCTTCCCCGACTTGCGAGCTCACCTTCGGAGCGACGGACGTTCCTGCCGTCGGCTGGCTCGTGGGTGATGTCCACAACGGTATCGCCCAGATGTTCCAGGTCATCGAGAACGCTCGAATGATGGTGGGCACCAAGGCTACCGGAACACTGTCCACCGGCTATCTCAACGCCCTCGAGTACGCGAAAGAACGAATTCAAGGCGCAGACCTCACCGAGCTGACAAACAAGACCGCGCCCCGCGTGGCCATTACGCACCACCCCGACGTCCGACGCAGCCTGGCGATGCAGAAGGCCTACGCCGAAGGCCTCCGAGCGGTCTACCTCTACACCGCTGCACACCAGAATGCCGATGTCGCCGAGTTGGTTTCGGGTGCGGATGCCGAATTGGCGGCGCGGGTCAACGATCTGCTGCTGCCGATCGTCAAGGGCGTCGGCTCCGAGAAGGCCTACGAACTGCTCACCGAGAGCCTGCAGACCCTGGGCGGCTCCGGTTATCTTCAGGACTACCCCATCGAGCAGTACATCCGCGATGCCAAGATCGACACCCTGTACGAGGGCACCACGGCAATCCAGGCGCAGGACTTCTTCTTTCGAAAGATCGCACGCGACCGCGGCGTTGCGCTCGCTCACGTAGCCGGTCGCATACGAGAGTTCATCGACAGTGAGGCCGGGAACGGTCGACTCAAGGCCGAGCGAGTCCTACTCGAGACCGCCTTGACCGACGTGCAGGAGATGGCCGGGACGCTCACCGGGTATCTGATGGCTTCCCAGGACCAACCCTCCGAGTTGTACAAGATAGGCCTCGGCTCGGTGCGCTTTCTGTACGCGGTAGGCGACCTCCTCATCGGATGGCGCCTGTTGGTGCAAGCGGAAGTCGCGTTGGCAGCCTTGGACCGTGACGCGTCGGCAAAGGACCGGTCGTTCTATCGGGGCAAGGTGGTGATCGCGTCGTACTTCGCCAAGAACATCCTGCCTATCCTCGCGTCGACCAAAGAAATCCTGGGTTCCCTCGACAACGAGATCATGGAACTCGAGGAAGACGCATTCTGACAACGTGCCACGCGCGGTATGGGTGGTGCGCAACTCGGAATGCTTGCTGCGTGATTCAAACGTGGTCGTGAACCGGCGACGGAATCTTGTTGGAACGGTAAGAGTCTGCGCTCCGGTTCGGCCGCCAGAGACGCCAGTGTTTCGCGGACAACCGGAACGGGAGATGGTCTTGTAGGTGACGAGCACCGGACGACAACCGTTCGTCTGCAGGCAGGTTGAGCCACAGGGACAGTGAGGATGCCGCGTTGCCAAGGGTTGCGCGTATGCCTGAGTCACCCAGAGTCCGGCCGTATCCATCCACGGCAAAACGGCCGAACGCGTCGGGGGTGATGTCAGGGTACGGCGCGCGCGTGTTGGGGTCGATCAGGCGTACGGGCGTGCTGCAGGTCAGTGCCGCCAAAGAACGTCCGTGGGTTGTGACCGCATCGGAACCAACGAGGGCATCGAGCGCTTCGTTGACAGAACCAGGTGGGACGTTCCATTCGGTATGGGTTTGCGCTTTGTAGCGGGGCCCACCGAAGAGCTCGGTAGCGAACGATGACAACTGCGCGGTCGGCTCGGATGGCCCCCTCTGGTAGATCTCGAACGTCCACGACGGCAACGACACTGGTTCGGTGCAGGATTCCAGGAATGTCTGCAGCCGCTGAAATGCAACATCGGGACGCTTGACTCGAAGCGAGTGTGCACCACCGGCGGACCCGGGCAACCCGTCGTATGTCACTACCTCGGGCAATGTGATGTTCGGTGTCCGCGCCGTCACAGGTTAGCCAATCGCGAAAGCACTACCCCGGCTGGTTCCTCCGTCGCGTGGCGATAGCCAGTACCGGCCCACAGGTGCATTCGCTCGGGATCTGCCTGCGCAACAGCGGCTTTGCGCATCGGGTTGGTCAGGTGATGGATGGCCGGATACCCGATGGGCGCTTGTGCGTCGTAGCGATCGATGAACTCGTTCCGAAGCGCCCGTGCAGGACGTCCCGTGAAAGCTCTTGTGACGACCGTGTTCCCGCGGGACGTGTCGGCCAGAGCTGCCTTGTGCGGAGCCGAGGCACCACTCTCCTCGGTGCGCAGCAGCACAGTACCGACCACTGCCGCGTCCGCTCGGGCACGTAAGGCAGCAGCGACGTCGGCGGAGGTCGCCAGTCCACCGGCCGCCAATAGTGGAACCGACGTGCGGTGACGGATTTGTGCGATCAGTTCGGTGATCGGTGTTTCTGCCGGAACCTGCAGGGGGGTGAGCGTTCCGGAGTGGCCGCCGGCAGCCGACGATTGCACGACAAGCAGATCGGCACCGGCGTCGACGGCAAGGACCGCCTCTGCCTCCGAAGTCACTGTGAGGACGACAAGTGAACCGGCAGCGCGCAGCGCCTTGATGACGCCGGGTGCGGGAAAGCCGAAGGTGAAGCTGACCACCGGAACCGGGCTGGCCAGGAGCAGATCGATCTTGTCCTCGAAGTAGTCGTCGTCTTCGACCGGCTCACCGTCAGCCAGTGTGATGCCGTAGCGATCCGCCTCGACCTGGATCGCCCTGGCATAGGCACGGTAGGCATCGACATCGACAGGCACCGGGTTGGGCGCAAAGACGTTGACACCGAAGGACACTCCCTCGGCGCGCACGGCGTCGATCTGGTCGGACAGAGCCTGAGGCGTCTTGTACCCGGCGGCGAGGAAGCCGAGACCGCCTGCGCGAGAGGCAGCAGCAACAAGTGCCGGTGTGGAAGCGCCGCCGGCCATGGGGGCTGCGATGACAGGGACCTTCAGGTCGAGATCGGTTGTGAGTGCGCTCATTCGAACATCTCCAGTCCTACGTCGGGTAGTGCTCCGGCGGTTTCGTCATCTGACATCAAAACTACCTCCTCAGTCGAGGTGGCCGTCCGAGGGTCCGCATCGAGATCGGAAGGGAATCGGAACCGCAAAACCGCGGCGGCCACTGCTGCGCCCAGAACGACGGCCGCACCCAACAGCAGAGCGTCGCGATACCCGTCTCGCAGCAACGGAGTGACAACGAGTGGGCCGAGAATCTGACCGACGCTGTATCCAGCGGTCAGCAACGCCACGGCGCGTGGGAACTGCAGGTGCGCGCCGATTGCCAACACAATTGACCCGATACCAAGGAAGGTGACACCGAACAGAAAAGCTGAAATCAGTGCGGGGCCGACGCCTCCGATCACAGCAGGAAGCGCTATGCCCACCGCCTGAATCAACAGGGCAACGAGAAGCAGAGTCGGCCTCGACCAACGCAGGCTGAGCCAAGCCCACAGGGCGCACGAGGGAAATGCGGCCAGACCGACCACTATCCAAGCGCCGCTGCCCACCCATTCTGGAGCGGCGAGATCGATTGCGGCAACAAGGAACGTGCCCGCGATGATGTAGCCGATGCCTTCCAGGAAATAACTGATGAACAAGGCAGTGAACCCGCGTTGGGGAGTGGGAGTTCCCGGCGCGTCCGGTGTGATGGCCGGACGCGGTTCCGGCGTCAATCCCCAGGCTGCGACCGCACACACCACTGCAAGGGCCGCAGATGCCAGCCAGGCTGTACTCCAGGTACCGATGAAGCGGACGACCAACACGAGGACCCCGGACAGGGCGATACCCAACCCAACTCCGCCGAATCCCCATCCGGCCAGAAATTGGGACTGCCCCCGAAGGTGCGCGTGCAAAGCGCTGACGGCGATCATGAAGACGAGGGCACTGGCAATGCCTGCGACGAGCCGCAGGGCGAACCAGATGGATCCGTCGTGGGTAGTGGGCATGAGCGCCAAAGTCGCGATGAGGACCACCAACGACGTACGCATCACCGCTGCCGAGCGCACCACGCCGGGAATGAGGATTCCCGCGAGCGCGCCGATCAGGTACCCGACGTAGTTGGCCGTCGCCAGGGTGGCGCCGAGCAAGGCGGACAGACCGGACTGCGTGTGCATCAACGGCAGAATCGGTGTGTAGACGAATCGACCGATTCCCATGCTCGCCGCCAGCGCAGCGGCAGCTTGGACAGCGTGCGCTCGCGGGGAGACGCCGTTGTGGATTGTGGTCATGGTCTTATCGTGTGCCCCGGCCGCGCCGAACCGCCACGACCGCTTTGCTCCTGACTGATAGGCACAACCTCCCACCGCACGTAGCATGAAGGATCGTGGAGCTGCGTCAGCTGAGATATTTCGAGGTCGTCGCCGAGGAATTGCACTTCGGCCGAGCCGCGGCGCGGCTACTGATAGCCGGGCCGTCATTGTCGCAGCAGATCATGGCACTCGAGCGCGACCTCGGCGTCAAGCTGTTCGTCCGCGACCGCCGTTCCGTCGCTCTGACGCCAGCCGGCGCGGCCTTGCTCCCTGATGTCCGTGCGCTACTCGAGAGTGCCGAGAATCTGCGACGCCGCGCGGAGCGTCTGTCCGGAGCGGAGCCCGTCCGGATCGGCTACGTCAATTGGCTCCCCACGGATCTGATCGCGCGCACTTCAGGGGTCGCGCAACTGCACGTCGACGCCTGGGTGGTGCCTTCGCACGCGCAGGCCGCGCGGGTAGCGGACGGCAGCCTCGACCTGGCGATCGCCTGGGTGCGGAAAACCGATGTCGCCCAACATGCTCTGAGCGCAAGACTGCTCGGTGCGGATCGGCTGTACGCGGTCTCCACCGGAGAGGACACCACACCGGTGCGGGCACGCGACGTCGTCGTACTCGTCGACGACGACACCACCTCCTGGTATTCGTGGAACGTCTACGCCGAAGAATTCGCTCGCGATACCGGCGCACAGATCCTGCGCATCAACGACGGTGGTATCACCGGTCCGGCATTCTTCGATCACGTCCGTGCCGTCGGCCGTCCGGTCGTCAACTCGCCCAAAGGGCAGACCATCACGCTGCCGAGCGATCTCACGGCACGCCCGATGATCGACCCGGCGGCAATCTGGACGTGGTCACTCCTGTGTCGTGAGAACGAAACGCGCCCTGCCGTTCTCGCGGCCGTCGACGCTCTCACCGGCGGTGCCACTGATCTCGGAATCCACGAAGACGGGATATGGCTACCCATGGACGATCCTTACCGGAGGACTCGATGACACGGCGCGCTATTCGAGTTTTCTGGGGACGACGGCCGGAATCGGCGCAGGCCGTGGCCTCCCGGTGGCGTCGGACGTTGGAGCAAGTCGAATTCCTGTTGCCCGAGGTGGTCGACGGGTCGTGGCAACAGATCCATTCCGCTGGACCTGCTACTGCCGTGACCGTCGACCAGTTGGCACAGGCCCTCGAGAACGCGCAGGCCGCCGAAGACTGGTCGGATCGTCTGGGAATCGGATTGAGGCTCGTAGCCAGTGGAGGGCCCGAATGGGGGCTCGAACTCTCCGGCTTGGCGGGCGGCGAACCTGAAATCGTCCTTCAGTCGATGATTATTGCCGTCAGCGCGCCGGACACCGCCGAAGTTCCTGAGACAGAACTACTTCGGATGCTCGCCGCGGTGTGGGAACCGGACTTCGGAGATGTCACCGACGACGACATCCTCGACGCTCTCGAAGACGAGTCCGACTATCGCGTCGGTGATCCCGTGATCGGCCGAGTCGGCTACCTCTCGTCCGCTCGCGCTGACGCGATCCCGGGTGACCTCGCAGCAGGCGTTGCCGCGTTACCGGGCGGCGTGTTGCTACAGATCGGGGCCGTCGATGGGGTCGTTCGGGCGTACGAGCGCCTGCGCGAGACCGGCGCACTCGATCCGCTTCCGCGTCCACTGGACCGCGCAGTCCTCTGAAGACGGTTACCGTTTGTCGAGTTTGGGTAGCCCGGGCGTCGGAACGAACTCTCACCGCGGCACTACCGCCGAAAAATGAACCGAAAGGCCCACCGCATGGTTGACGTCACCCGCAAATTCACCGCCGAGGTACCGATCGAAAAGGCTGCGGCGTTTCTCCGCGACTTCGCCAATGCGCCGACGTGGGATCCGGGCACCGAGAGCTGCACGCAGATCTCCGACGGTCCTGTCGGCGTCGGAACCCAGTGGCACAACGTGTCCAAGCTGTTCGGCGTCACCACGGAACTGACGTACACGCTGGTGACCGACGAGCTGAATCACGTTGTTCTCGAAGGAAAGAACAAGACTGCCACCAGTACCGACGACATCACCTTGACTTCGGTGGGTCCGAACTCGACCGAGATCGAATATCACGCGAACGTCGAGTTCAACGGTGCCGCCAAGATTGCGTCGCCTCTCCTGAAGGCGGGATTCGAAGCCAAAGTGGCACCGGAGACGGTGAAGAAGATGACGGAAGCCCTCGAAGCGCTCTGACAAGTCCGTCAGGTTCTTGTCACTGTGTGTTGCCGCCGCTCGCGCCACCGTTGCGAGCTTCGATGGCATCGATGGACTTCGTGAACGACTTTCCCAGCACTTGGGTGCCGACGAGTCCGAGTACCGACGCCAGGAGCTTTCCCTTGAGGTTCTTGCCGTCCCGGACCACGACGGCATCGACATCGGTCAGACCCGTCGGTTGCCGGGTCAGCGTGTAGGTATGGCTCGACGCCCCGCCCCACAGGTTGGAGTCGGTGGTTGTCATCACGACGCGGTGCGGGTCGGTCCAGTCGTAGTGCAGACGCTCCCAGATACCACTGGAGCCCTCGGTGACATCAGCATCGTGGGGTCCTTGTTGGTGCACTTTCAGGTAGCTGTCCGCACTGCGGCCGAAGATTTCCTCACGGCCCGGGCCGAAGTCGGTCAGGCCGGCAAGGACCTGTTCGGGCGTCGCAGTGGTCGTCTTGTGAAGATGGATCGTGGTCATGGCGCCTTCTTTCAACTGTGGATGATCCGGTGCTGAAAAAGCCGGGAAGTGACTCATCCAGCACACCACTCACACGAAATGAATGAAAGAGAATTGCTCGCCCTGTCTCGATCTGCTGTCTCGATCCGCTATTCGACGCCGCGCCGGCTGGCAGTGATTGCGCCGTGCGGCCTGTAGCCGCTCCCCGTCCGGGTATGGGTCTCGATCACGTCGAAACCCGCTGTGACCAGCACCTCGGCAAGTTCGGTCACCGGCCATCGATAACCAGTCGTCGCGGCATGATCAAAAGGCTCTACCGTTGTGCCTTCGAAGAAGCCCACCAGCAACCCACCACCTGGGCGGATCACGCGCGCGAATTCAGCGAGCGGTGCCTCGATATCTTGCGGGTGATGGTGAATGAGCGAGTACCAGGACAGCACGCCGCCCAGTGAATTCGTTTTCGCGTCCAACGCCTCGAAGCCCCCGACCTCGAAGGAAAGATCCGGGTATTGGTTGCGTGCTCGTTCGACGAACTCGGGCACGAGATCGATCCCGCTCACAGCCAGCCCGCTCTGGGCCAGGAAGTCTGTCCACTGCCCCGGCCCGCACCCGGCGTCGAGCACGGGGCCGGTCAAAGTGGCAGCCCAGCTGGTCACCAGGGCCCGATCAGATACGTGCGTCGAATCCATCGAGCCGAAGAGGTCCGTGTACTCCTGGGATCTGGCCGAATACGACTTTCGGACTACGTCGCGGCGCGTTGCACTCGAATTCTCCACGCCGTCAATGATTATCGATGTGCACCATTCCTTCGCCACAACTCGCCGAACCGAAGGTTCATACTCTGTTGAAGGCCTACGGTCACGACCGGAAACTGAGGTCACACGGTGGAAGAGAAAGAACTGGCGGCGAAGATCCGCGAACTACTCAGTGCCCGATCGGCCGAGTCGAGCATCTGCCCCTCCGACGTGGCCCGCGCAGCAGCACCCGACAATTGGCGTCCGCTGATGGAACCCGTCCGAGAGGCTGCCCGCCACATGGTGGCCCACGGCGAAGTGCAGATCACCCAAGGCGGCGAAGTCGTCGACCCGGAATCCGTACGAGGTCCGATCAGGATTCGGTGGGCTCGTTGATCAACCGCGTGACTTCTGGCGGCACTGCTCTCGCAGCGTGTATCAGCGGAAACGGTCCAGATGCTCACGCAGGAACGCATCCAGGCTTCGTGGCTCACGCCCCAGGACACGTGCCACCGTGTCGGTGGGTGACTCCGGGCGCGAGACGGCAAGTTGCTGGATCTCCAGAATGTGCTCGGCCAGCCACGGAGGCATGTGGGCATGATCGACGAGGTTTTGCCGAAGTTCGTGCGGTGGCAGGTCGATATATTGGACGGGGCGATCGAGCATGCGGGTCAGAGAATCGGCGATGCCGCCGTAGCCGACTGCCTCGCTGCCCGTCAGGACGTAGGTACCGCCGGCGAGGTCGGCGCGTGTGAGCACGGCCGCGGCGACGTCACCGATATCTCGGCAGTCGATCCAGTTGCACGGCGCGTCCCGCATCGCGCCCAGAATCACCCCTTGCGCAGCCACCGCCGGAGCCAGGAGCAACAGATTCTGCATGAACGCATAGGGGCGGAGCAGAGTGTGGCGGATCCCGGATGCGCGCAGGTGTTCACCGACAGCGTGGTGGCCGCGGGAGAGAGCGATGGGGGAGTCGGCCGCGGCGGCGGGGTCGGAGATCTTGACGATGTGTTCGACGCCGCTCTCGGCGGCTATGTCGATCACACGCGTTTCGAGCTCGACCTGTTCGAGTCCGTTGGCCATGGCGAGGAAAAGCTGTTCGGCCCCTTTGAAAGCCGTCCGTAGCGAAGTTGGGTCTGCGGCATCGGCCGGCACTACTTCGACCAAACCGTCGGCCAAGTCGCCGAGGTGGGCGCTCAGCCTGTCCGGGTCGCGGGACAGCGCTCGGCTCGGCACACCCGAGGATGCGAGACTGTGTAGCAACGCGCCGCCTGTGGTTCCGGACGCTCCCATGATGACGATCATCGTGTTCCTTTCGGTCTTCCCCGGGAAGCCGGGGATCGTTGACATGTGTTGTCTGTCAGGGATTCTGACGGCGCCATCGCCAGCTGACGATGACGGCAGCGACAGCGGCAGATATCGGTAGATCGAGTTGCAGGCGAGCAAGCCAAGCAGTGTCGACCACGCTCGTGTGAGCTGGTAGCCAACGGGAGGCGAACCACCCGACGAGACCAGCAATCACAGCGGCTCCGACGGCAAGAATTGCCGCCACCATGATGCGAGGCAGGGCCGTGGTCCACGGCCGTGACCTCCCGCGACGCAGCAGCCAGGAGCCGATCAGCAACGCCACCACTGCCGACGTGCCCGCGATGGACGTAAATGCCGCCATCGTGAGGCCCGATTGGCCGGATGCGACTCCGCCCGCACCCGCCATCAGCGCAGGGGCAAGGTAGGCGACCAGCACCTCTCTCCACAGGATGAAAGGTCGTGCGCCGCGACGATCGGCAACCGGGTCGAGTCGATTGGAATCGGTTATCTCCCTTTTGTTTTCGCGACGGATCGGTGGGGTGAGTCCGGACATGAAGGAGACCAACTTTCCGATTATAATTAGGTGGCTAACTATTTGGGCATGAAAAGAGAAATCTCTGTCGAGAATTGACGACGATTCGAATCGCTACGCGAATACTTGGAATCCCAGCCGACTACTCCGCAGTCAGCACACCGATACCGCGAACGACCCGCGAGAGCAGATCCAAAAAAACCGCTCGCTCGTCGACAGTGAGCTCGTCGACCATTTCCTCGAGACGAGCAAAGTGTTCGGGCGCCATGTCACGTAAACGCTGAGCGCCGCGAGCAGTCAGGACGACCACCGCACCACGCCCGTCCTCCGCGGACGGACGTCGAGCGACCAAACCCTCCTGCTCGAGCCCATCGACCAAGCCGGTGACCGTGGCTCGCGAGACGCCGAGATCAGCCGCCAGACGTGAGGGAGATTTCTCCCCGTCGTGGTCTTCCAGATCCGCAAGCAGTCGGTAACGGCCGGTCGACAGCCCATACCTCGCGAAGTGAACCTCAGTCGCTCGACCGAGCCGCGCGCCCGCCGAGATCAGCCGCACCGCAACCAGCACCGCCTGCGGATCGGACCCGAGGCCGTAATGCTCCAACTGCCGCCGCGCCTGATCCAAAGTGGGTGAGTCGTGATCGGTTCCGTCCACTGCCATGAAACTAATATGGCACCTAACTACATTCTGGTCAACCCGCCACCAGAGCTAGCTTCAAACGCCGAACAATTCCTGCGGGGCCGCATGGCAGTCCGGGTGATTGCCGGGATAGGGCAGGACCTTCTCGAGGGCGAGACCAATCGAGAAGGCCGTTTGGTCGTCGTACGGTCGCGTGACTATCTGTGTACCGGTGGGGATTCCGTTCCGAGCGAAACCTGTGGGGATTGTCAGCACCGGGCAGCTACTCAGGATGTTGAAGGTGATGGCCGGTACAGCCTCGAGGTAGAACTCCAATTCTGTTCCAGCCACATTGATTCCGTGCCCCACGTAGTCGTCGCCGGCAAGAAAGCCCTCCGTCGCCACTGCCGGAGTGATCAACGCGTCATAGGTATCGAACAGGGATCCGACCGATGAATACAGTTCGGCTTCGATCGCGAGCCCGTCGAGGAAAGTCGCATCACCACGAGTGCGACGTGCCCACCGCGCGAATTCCTTCGCGTACTCCGTGACCTTGTCGGGGTGCGCGGACGCTTCGGCAGAGATCGAAGCACCGAACACGTGGTCGTAGTGAATGGCGGCCGCACGCATGATTGCAGCGCGGGACAGGTCGACTTCGATGATCTCCGCGCGTGCACCCAGAGCGGTGAGGGTGTCCACCAACTTCGCCGTGTTCTCGGCGATGTCCGAATCAACCGGCCAGTCACCCAATGCGGGAATCACGGCAATCCGCATTCCCGCGCACGAACGCGTTGCGAAGGTAGGTAACTGCGATGCCGGTACGTGCGAGGCAATGTCAGTGGAGGTCGGTCCCGCGATGACCGACTGCATTGTGAGGCAATCACTTACGGTGCGCGCCATCGGACCGCAGTGGCAGTAGCGATCGAGATTGAAGGGCGGATCAACGGGGACACGGCCGTGCGGTGGCTTGAACCCGACAATTCCGTTGAGTGACGACGGAGTTCGGATCGAACCTGCAACATCGGAACCGGTAGCCAAGTGCGTCATACCGGTGGCAAGTGCGACTGCCGATCCACCGGAAGACCCTCCGGAGGAGTATTTCGTGTTCCACGGATTGCGAGTGACGCCCCACAACTCGGACTGTGTGAACGCGGCCGAGGAGAATTCGGGTGCCGTCGATCGCGCGTGGACGATGGCACCGGCGTCGACGATCCGCTGCACGAAAGTCGAAGTGTGGGTGGCGATCAAGTCCTCATAGACCTTGGACCCTTGAGTCCACGGTTGGCCTTGTACCGGTTCATCCTCTTTCACCACAACGGGAACACCGGCGAGCGGAAGGCTGACATCCGAGCCGCGGGCGTAGTGGCGTTCCGCTGACTTCGCTTGTGCCCGCGCAGTATCGAAGAAAGTGTGTCCCACTGCGTTCAAGGTTGGGTTGAGCGCCTCGATACGTTCGATGGTGGACTCGAGCACTTCCACCGGAGACAGCGATTTGTCCCGGTAGCGTTCGAGCAACTCGGCCACATCCATGAATGCCGAAGCGGGTGTCTGGTGCATATCTGTTGTCCTGCCTCTATGAAGGTTTGTGTAGGCGATTAGGTTGTCAGTTCGCGCTTGCCACGACGGGACTGCGGAATGTCGCGAGCAGCATTGCCAGAGTTGCGATTCCCGCGGCTGTCCAGAAGACCGTTTCGGAACCGGAGTGGTCGTGAATGCGTCCGCCCGCGAACGCTCCGAGCGCGATGCTTGCATTGAAGACTGCAACCCATAGAGCAGAAGCGGCCTCGCGGTGAACGGGAGCTGCTTGTGCAATCCATGTTTGAGTACTCACCGATGCACCACCGTAGAAGAGGCCCCAAGCCGCCATGAGCAGAGCAGCTGCGATCAAGGTGGTAGCCGAGATCGGAAACAGGGCGAGTGTGACCGCTATTCCCACGCTGAGGCTGACGACCACCGCCTTCGGGGACTTTGCAGCGGACGGCCCGGCGATGAAGTTGCCGACGACACCGAATGCACCGTAGATCAGGAGCATTGTGCCGACCTGCGAAGCGTTCAACCCCGCGAAGAACTCCAGCCCCGGACGCACATAGGTGTACGCCGCGAAATGAGCGGTGACGATGAGCGCGGTAATCGCGAATCCGACCCGGACTCCTGGGTTCCGAAAGGCCGCCACGAGACTCCCGAGCGACAAGGCCCGATCAGCTGGCATCGTGGGTAGGACAGCGATCATGGCGATCGCGATCAGCGTCGCCGCGCAGCTGAGAGTCCAGAACGCCACGCTCCATCCGGCGACTGCCCCGATATACGTCCCAGCAGGGACACCAAGAACTGAGGCAACAGCGATTCCGCTGAAGATGATCGTGGTCGCCAACCCGACGGATCTGGAACCCACCAATTTGGGTGCCAGACTAGCGGCGAGTGCCCAGACTCCACCCATGCTCACGCCTAGAAGGACGCGAGCCACAGCGAGGACAACGAAGCTCGGAGCAAGGGCCGTGAGGGCGTTCGCCGCGGCGACTACCAGCATCAGAACGATAAGCGTCGACCGACGATCGAAGCGCCGGGTCACGATGGGCACAAACGGGGCAGTGGCCGCTGCCACCAATCCGGTAATGGCCAGTGAGAGCCCGATGGTCCCTTCACTTTCCACCAGAGCAGCACCGATCGGGGTGAGTAGCCCGACCGGCATCATCTCTGCCGCGACAACGATGAAGGTGGACGCTGCGATCAGCGCGACCGCAGCCCAGTGGTTCTCGATGGCGTGTGCGTGGGTTGAGGACGTGGACGCAGGGCTGTTCTGTACAGATGCGGAGTGGGGCATGTAACCAGAGAAGCTCCTGCACGGCGATGGATCAACGGCGAATCGCTCATCCAACCATTAGCTCAATTCATCGATGAGCCATGATGGAGTGGTCGAATGAGTCGAAGGTCGGAGTGAAAATGTCGGAGCCTCCGATGCGTGAGATCGAGTGTTTCCTCGTTCTCGCTGAAGAACTGCACTTCGGTCGCACCGGCGAGCGGCTGTTCATCTCCCAGAGCCGAGTGAGTCAGCTGATCAGCGCATTGGAGCGTCGTATCGGCACAAGCCTGGTAGCGCGCACCAGTCGCCGCGTTCACCTGACTGAATTCGGCGCCGATTTTCTTGCGTCGTTGGCTCCCGCCCATCGTGCGCTCGTCGGAGTAATCGAGGACGCTCAATCGAGAGCACGCAACACGCCGACGCCGTTTCGGGTGGGTTTCCAAGGAGCAATTTACGATTCGATCGCGGCTGCTGTCTCTCGTTTCGAGATACAACATCCGCAAACATGCGTGACCATCAAAGAATTACCCCTGGGTGATCCGTTCAGTGATGTACTCGCCGGGCGAATCGATGCGGCAGTGGCACTTCTCCCCGTAGATGAGCCCGAGCTGACAACCGGGCTCGTCTTTTCTCGACAGCCCCAGACCCTGGCTGTCTCAGTCCATCACCCGTTCAGCGAACTGGGCGTGATCGACGCCGAGCAGTTGGCGCAGATCTGTCTCGTACCCATCACCGGCCCCGCCCCCGACTATTGGCAGCGTGTGAATTCCCCGAGCACGACGCCGGGCGGAGCCACGATTCCCACGCAGGGTGGGGCGAGCACCGTTCAGGAAGGCCTGTCGCAGGTCGCATTCAGTCAGGTCGGCCTCATCCTCTGCGCTGCAACCGCTGCATACAGCCAGCGCTCGGACATCACATTCGTACCGATCAACGGATTACCCGAATCTGCTTTGGGTCTCGTGTGGCGTACCGATCTCGAAAGCCCACGACTTCGCGCTTTCGCGAAAGCGATCGAGGAAGCACACACCTGTCCCTCCTGACGTCGATCAGTAAGTCGCGGAAGGAGTCCGGGGCATTGAGATGCATCGTGTGTGAGATGATCGCGCCATGTCTGCGATCACCGACTACTTCACCGCGCGCACGGATGAGCATGCCACCTCTGCCCTCGAGGGACTCGTCGACTTGGAACCAGAGGTGATGGAGGCGAACGCAGCTTCTCGCCCGCGGATCCAGTTGGCTGCGAGTGGGACTCCAGTTCTGCAGGCGAAAGGCGTCGATCCAGTTGTCGCGCTCGGCCGACTGGAAGCAGCCCTCACCGCTCGCCCCTACGACGAAGTTGCAAAAGGTCCACGCTGCGGGAAACTCGTCGCGATGAGCGACGACGGCGACACCCTCGTGCTCACGGTTACCGACGAATTGCGTGATGCACTAGCGGAATTGAACGCAGAAGGCGTCGCGGCCGCTGCGGCCGCCTGGGCGATCGACGAGACCAGTGAACCGTCGGAGGACTCAGTGCCGTTCCTGACCGCCTTCGTCGAACTAGCGACCAGAGCTGTGGCTCAGGGCGAACGAATGTACGGCTACGTCGTCATTTGAGCTTCGCAACTCCGCCGATCTGAACAGACAGGTCGTTCGTCTTCGACTCCCGACTTACCGTCAGCCCGGGATCTGCCGGGCCAGATCGTTGCGGTCGAAGTCGGAGAACTGCTGGGTGTCAGTGCAGTATCCACAGCTCGCTCCGAAGAACTCGGTGCGAGCGTTCGGATCGTCGAGTAGCCAGTACCGCAGCCACGCCGTGCTCGGCCCGCGCATATCGCCGCCGTTGATCGCCGTACCGAAGTGCGTGGCGCCGCGCAGTTCCAGATACTCGGCAGGCACGTGGTCGGCGTCCTCGTACATCGCCCGCACGATCGCCGGCCAAACGATTGCGTCGGCCTGGCCGGCCAGATAGAGAACCGGCTCGTCGATGAGATCGACATCATTGAGCGGGCCTGGTTGGATCGCGACGGCAGTGTCGACGCGGTCGTCGATCGCCGCGTTGATCGCCGCAGACCCGCCCTGCGAGTGCCCCACCGCACCAATGTGTTCCAGGTCGACTTTGCCGTAGAAGACACTCGACGGGCTGGCCGCTTTGTCCGCGATAAGGTCGATTCCCGACCGCATGGTGATGGCAAAGTTGCTTGCCGGGGTATTGGCGGCGACCACGATGAATCCGTGGCTGGCGTAGTGGCGCAACAAAGAGGTGTACGCACCGGGGAGCACACCGGTCCCGTTGCCCCAGATCACAACAGGGTGCTTCTCGCCGCGCGCGCCGAGCTGGCGCGGGTAGTACAGAGTGTGCACCAGCCCGATCGAGACATTCGGCGTGTACGGCCCTGCACTCGCCCAATCGTGCCCGACGCTCGGGATGCCGGGCGCATCGGCAGCCGCTGTTCCGGTTGCGCCCGTGAGTCCTAGCGTCGCGCACAACGCAACCGCCGCTGCAGCATTCACGAAATGTTTCAGAGACTTTCGCATGAAAGTCAACCTTTCGAAGTTGATCCGGAGTGACGTGTATTACATATTCACGGGAAGGCAACCCGTCGGCTTTGTTTCAGGAAACGGACTATCCCAGAAGTGTTGTGTCTGTGGACAAAATCATCGTTCTCGGTGGATGCCCCGGCGACGCGAATACCCAGAGCGCAAGGTCCAGTTCGCCTCGGCCTACGGCTTCCGCGCGGATTGCTCGGCACACAGCCGTAGGAAATGTTCGACGATCTGCGTGTTCTGGCCGTCCCTTGCCACGGCTGCGATCTTCCGTGATGGCAGTTCGAATATCTCGCCCACAGTGCACCCGCGTTCGGATGCTCGCTCGGCACTGGAGAGTTCGAGGATGACAGCACCGATCCCTTCGTACGCGAAATCCGCGAAGGCATCGCGGTGCTGTGACCTCATCACGAATGCGTGGTCGATTCGCGGTTCGATCGACCGCAGATGGCGATAGACATCGGAAGTTTCGAACCGTGGTGCGACAACCAAACCGATGCGCATGAGATCTTCGCCGATGAATACCCCGTCCACCGGTGGCGGGGTACCGGGCGGGCAGACGAGCCGCAACTTGTGGTCCGGAAGGCGCACCGTGCGCGTCCCGGGAACACCGGTGGGCGGCGACTCCATTATTGCCACGTCAGCGGTGCCTGCCATGACCGGATGAATCGCATCGGCCACGGACGACCCAGGCGGATCCGAGATGGTGATCCTCAGGTTCGGCACCTCCGTGCGCAGCGCTCCGAGCAGTACCGCTGCGGGATCGTCCGCAAGGCTCGCTGTCGTGGCAACACTGAGGTGGGGGACTGCTGACAGTAAGAACTCGCGCTCGACCACTAATCGGTCGAGCGCGGCCAGCGCTTCGCGTGCTGGATCGATGAGATTCCGTCCGCGCGCAGTCAGCGTCGCGCCGGTCCGGCCTCGATTGAAAAGCCGTCCTCCGACGCGTCTTTCGAGCCGCGCAATTGATTGAGAGACGCTCGATGTTCCCGTGAACTGATTTGCCGCTGCCGCCGTGATACTGCCGTGTTCGACGACGGCAAGGAAGTCTTGTAGTTGCCGCGGATCGATTCGCGGGGTGGCGGACTCTCCGAACTTGCTCATCCGGCGTTCCCCATTCCACCTTCGTCACGTAATCGACTGGTCGTCTCGATAAACGCTTGTGCCGCAGGCGATGGCGTCGAACCGTGGAACATCCAGATATCACGAGTGAGCGGGGGCCGAGTACGACACAACACCACACCTTCTCCGACTGTATCGGCGACAGATTCGGGAAGGAAAGCGACGCCGACTCCCGCGCGTACAAGTGGGATCATCGAAGCCACAGAGATAGTCTCCGCAACCACCGCCTCGTCCACAGTGCCTTCGCCCAGGCGTTCCGCCAACAGTCGCCGAGTGACATCGTCACGCGGGCTGGTGATCAATCCGATTCGCAACAGATCCGTCAACGCCGCTGCCCCCTCGCCTTCACTTCGTGCGGCCGGCACCAGCGCAACGATTTGTTGCCGGCCGAGAAGGATACGTTCAACGCCCTCGTCGAACACCTCGTCCACCCCGAGGCCGATATCAGCCTGACCCGAGGCGACCACCGTTCCGATTCCGTCGGTGTCGTTGCTGAGCATCGTCACCGCAACGTTCGGAAACTTTCTTTTGAACGCACCCAGGGCTGTGGCCGCTGGATCACGCGCCAATGTTCGCGGACACACGACCGTCAGCCGACCCCGCTGCACGACGTTCAATGGATGCAAAGCGTGATCCAAATCCCGGTATGCCCGAAGTACTTGGGCCGCCGGACCTGTGAGATCGCGTCCAGCGTCGGTCAGGGTGACTCCCCGCGATCCACGGCGGACGAGCGTCAGGCCGCACTCTTTCTCCATTCTGGCCAGAGCCTCCGAGATCGTCGGCTGGCTGACCCCCAGTCCGCGAGCCGCAGCGGAAATGCTGCCCCGATCAGCAAGGGCGAGAAAGTATTCCAGATGACGCCGGTCCATTCGGGGTTCCCTTCTCGTGGCAGTCCTCGCGCGCGCCCGATTTTGCGCCCGTCAGGCATAGGGAAACCCTATGGCATACCTCTCGAATGTGGCGTAGACGGGAAGAAGAATCTCGTGATCTGCTTCACATATGAACGCAGTGAGCAACAACCCGGGGAGCTTCGACCAGAGGCACCCGTCTGCTTTTGTCGAGCACCTATCGCCGCCTGCGAGCACCACGGAGGAGGCGCCGAAATGACCGAAACCATCACCGCAAGTTCGCCATCCGGTGCTACGTCACCCCGTTCTGCGAGGCGGGCACGCTCTGAGCCGAAGCCCGCTCGACAGCGTCGATCCGGTACGCGACTCACCATCGGGGTACGACTGGCCCAGGTCGCGCTGCTTCTGGTCCTACTCAGAGCGTGGCAGCTCGTCGCATCGCAAGGTTGGATCGAGCCAGTTCTGGCCAAAACGCCAGGCGAGGCCTGGGCCTACTTCACCGCAGCGGTGCAGTCGGGCGAGATTTCGTCGAACTTGCGTGCCACGATGACTGCCGTCGTGATCGCGTGGATCCTCGCCAGCGCAGTCGGGGTGGCGGTCGGACTCTCTCTCGGACTGCTTCCGACCCTCGAACGCATCATGAGTCCGTTCCTGGATGCGGCGAATGCCATGCCACGTCTTGCGCTGGCGCCTCTGCTTATCGTCATCTTCGGGATCACGATGACGGCGAAGGTCGCTCTCGCGTTCACACTCGTCTTCTTCATCGTCTGCTCGAGTGCACGAGCCGGTGTGAAGTCGGTGGACGACGAATGGCTCCGACTATCCACTGTCCTGAATGCCAGTAAGACACAGGTGTTCTGGCACATCCTCCTCCCCGTCGCAACACCTGGCATTTTTGCCGGTCTTCGGTTGGGGCTGATCTATTCGCTACTTGGCGTTGTCGGTTCGGAACTGATCTCGTCACGGGACGGGCTGGGCCAGCTTGTGTCGATCTACTCGGCCCAGTTCCGGATGGAAGCGGTCTACGCGATCCTCATACTTCTCGCAATCGTCGCAGTCGTCCTCAACCAGGCCATGAACTTCGCCGAGCGCTACCTCCTTCGGTGGCAGCCGCCGGCTCGACGATGACAGGAATCATCATGGATACCAAAGTGATTACACCCGCAGTCCAACTCGACGGACTGACGATATCCTTCCCCTCGCCCGACGGGTCGGCGAAAACTGTGGTCGACAATCTCGACCTCACCATCCCTCGCGGACAGTTCGTCAGCCTGGTCGGCAGGAGCGGTTGCGGAAAGACCACTCTGCTCAACGCGCTCGCTGGATTGGTGGACGCAACGGAAGGCAAAACCGAGGTCCTCGGCACAACACCATTCGACGCTCGTTCCCGGATGGGCTTCATGATGGCCCGAGATGCGCTGTTCCCGTGGCGAACAGCGCAGAAGAACGTCGAGTACGGTCTCGAATTAAGGGGAGTACCCAAGGTGGAGAGACGAACTCAATCAGCGCGCTGGCTTGCGGCCGTTCAAATGTCCGAGGCGTCACGGCTGTGGACTTGGCAACTCTCCCAAGGGATGCGCCAGCGTGTCGCGTTGGCCCGAACGTGGGCACTGGATCCGGACATCTTGTTGATGGACGAACCCTTTGCCGCCCTCGATGCGCAAACCCGAGTCGAAGTACAGCGAGAATTCCTCGAGCTTTGGCAATCCCAGGTAGGCCGGACGGTCATCTTCGTAACCCACGACCTCGGCGAAGCCATCTGTCTGTCCGACCGCGTTCTGCTGCTCGGGGCCGGCCGGGTGATCGACGACGTCAGCATTGACATCGAACGCCCCCGCGAACTCGAAACCCTCACCGCCGAACCTCGATACATCGAAATCTTCAACCGGCTGCGTGGTCAGCTCGACCACTGATGTGCCCAGCCAACTCAGCTTGATTTCTGATGCGCCCACCCAACTCAGCTTGATTTCTGATGCGCCCAGCCATCAAGGAACAGGAATCCCATGAAACTTCGACCTTTTGTCGGCACAGTCATTGCAGCGGCCCTACTGCTTTCCGCGTGTGGAGGGGGAGGGCGTCCGAACGACGGTAGCGTCGCCATCGGGGTCTACCCTGCGAGTGCTTTGTCCCTGCCTGTCTACGTCGCTGTCCAACAAGGAATGTTCGACAAGGAAGGCCTCCACGTCGAGCTCATCGACGGAAAGAACGGGCCCGAACTCATCAGCGGTCTCATCGGCGGTACAACCGATCTCGCGGTCGGTGCACCCGGAACCGTCGTGCCGGCCATAGAGCAAGGGCAGAGTCTGCGGCCACTGTCCCCCTACGGGTCGATCGATCTTGCCATCGCCGTGACGAAAGACAGCGGCATCACCACCATCGAGGATTTGCCCGGCAAGCGGATCGCCATACCGTCACGTGGCGGCGCGGCCGAGCAATTCGTCAATCAGCTTCTCGCAGAACGAAACATCGACGCCTCCACGGTGCAATTCATCGCAGCGGCACCCACCGCGAGTCAGATACCACTCGCACGAAAGGGCGACATAGATGCCGCCGTTCTCACCGCTGCCAGCCAGGCCGTATTCGATGCTCAAGGAATACCGATGACGGCGATTACAGAAGTAGACCCGGTGGGCTCTGACGGCGTGAGTTCATACGGCCTGGGCACGGTGCTCGTCACGACAGCCACATTCGCTGAATCCGATGCTGCTGCCCCCGTGTGTGCGGCGCTCGAGGCCGCAGCAGGGTGGATAGCCGATCCTGCGAACGAGCAAGCAGGAGCTCAACTTCTCACCGAGCGAATGAATGTTCCTGCTGACAAAGCCAACCAGGTGTGGGCTTCGCAGAAGAGCCTCTGGCCTGTGCAGATTTCGGCCGACCGATGGACCCAGAACGTCAGATGGGTGAACAACCAGACCTCGGGCAAGTCCGACGCCGACGTTCCTTTCGACCCCCTCTGCTGACCAACGCCCCCATACACAATCCAGTTCGTCTACTACGAAAGAGAAGAAAAGATGACACAACTCGCTGACCAGTCAACACAATCCGAGTCCCAGCACGATCGCCGGCAGCTCACCGAGGCTTGGTCTGCAGTCACCGACAGTCTTGCGACATTCGGTTCGACCGCTGCCGCTACCGGATCGCCGCTGGACAGCGCCGAAGGTGTACGGCACGCACTTCGTCTGTTCGGATACCTCGCCGAGATGAACATCGAGCGCCAAGACGTACTCCGGCCTGAACTCTTCACCCTGATGTCACCGATGCGAAAGTTCTGGGGAGACGGCATCGACGTCGACTACTGGACTGCGATGATCGACCCCAACGAGACATACCGTATTCACGGTAACCGTGGCACAGTGCCGTACGTCGCCGTTCTCGCCAATCGTGTCGGCGCGTCTGGGACCGACCGGGTCGCCGACAACATCGTCATCGACGACAAGGTGTGTGACGCGGACGGCAACTTCGAGATCTTCGTCGCACAAGAGCTGGAGGGGCGCAGCGGCATTCGGCTGGATGAGCGCTGCTTCGACGTAGTAGTGCGTGTGTATCACAAGACGCGTAACGCGGAGATCGATCCTGTTCTCCACATCGAGCGCCTCGGTCCGCCGCCTGGTGCACGCCCCGATCTCGACACGGCGTGGCTGACCCAGCGCCTCACGAAACTTGCTCGTGGCATGGACGTGAGCCTTCGACGCAGTCTTCAGCTCATCGAAACACTCAGTCAGTCTCCCAACGAAATTCGCGTGACCTCGGAGCAGCGAGGGTGGGGAGACTTCTACGGCACCAGCTCCAACCAATACGTTGCCGGCTGGTGGTCACTGAAAGACGCTACTGCCGTAGACATTACATTCACCATCCCCGACTGCACCTACTTCGGAGTGATGCTGTACAACCACTGGTTCGAGTCCTTCGAGTACCGCGACCACACCGTCAACCTCAACGACGCACACTTCGAGCGCAATGACGATGGAACCGTGACGATCCGAATCGGGGGAGTAGAAGGCGACAGAAACCGACTGAACCCCTGCAACCACACCGAAGGCATCTTGTTGGCGCGCTGCCTGGAGCCCGCTGAGGATGTCACTTCGCCTCATGTGGAGATCATTCGATGACCGACGAAGTAGACCTGCCGTTGGCAGGTGTCCGAGTAGTGGAGATCGGTCAACTGATCGCAATACCCAGCGCCGGGCAGCAGTTGTCCGATCTCGGCGCCGAGGTCATCAAGCTCGAGCCTCCAGGTGGTGAACCGGCCCGACAAATCGACGCCGACTACGCGCGCGGCATCTTCTACGGGTACAACCGTGGAAAGCGTTCAATCTGCCTCGACCTCAAAGACTCCGCCGATCTGCAGCGAGCTCGGGATCTGATCGCATCGAGCGACATCTTGCTGCACAATTTGCGTCCGGGAACCCTTGATCGATTGGGATTCTCCTCTGCCGAACTCCAACTCCTGCGACCGGAAATCATCGCCGTCTCGGTGAGCGGGTACGGGGCGGAAGGCCCGTCCGCCACCCGCGCGGGGCTCGACATCGCTGCGCAAGCAGAGAGCGGACTGATGTCGGTGACGGGTGAGGCGGATAGCCCGCCACAACGTGTGGGCGCACCGGTCATAGACCATGCAACGAGCTATGTCGTCGCGCAGGCGGCACTGGCAGCGCTACTTCGACGTGAGCGCACCGGCAAAGGATCGTCCGTCCGAGTCTCCCTGCTGGACGTCGCAATCCACTTGCAGACCGCCAACTGGATCGAGTGGCAGGTATCCGGAAAGCCCATGAGTCGCAAAGGGAACGGACAACCAAGCGTCGCACCGGCGGCAGACGTCTTTCGCGCCGCCGACGGCGAGCTGGTGATCAGCGGATACCAACCGCGCGCATGGATCGAACTGTGCAAGGCGATCGACCTACCCGAGTTGGCCGACGACCCGAGGTTCACCACCAACGCGCTGCGTGTGGAAAACCGTGTTGACCTCGTCGCCACTATCGAGAAGCAGCTGTGCCACCGTAGCGCCGCTGAGGCGGTAGAGCATCTCACTGCGGCCGGAGTGGTTGCCGCACTTGTGCGTGACTACGACCAGGTGATCCGCGCCGACGACGTGGTTGCGAACCGTACCTTCATCCCCGGCACCAACGAACATGGCGAACAGTATTTGACGCCTGCCATGCCCTATCGCGCCGAACCTCCGATGGCACGAACTGAACTTTCACAGGTTCCGGCCTTGAACGAGTGGACAACATCGACGCGCTGAATGCGCCGTTCGGGTCGAAATTGACTTTGCACCAACGTAACTGACAAACAGATAGCCATGCACCATCGAGGAGATGTCCAGTGCTGACCACCGCATTTACCGAGACATTCGGAGTTCGCCACCCAATCGTGCAGGGCGGCATGCAATGGGTGGGGAGAGCAGAACTCGTAGCGGCAGTTGCAAACGCCGGCGCGCTCGGCATGCTCACTGCCCTGACACAGCCGACACCTGACGATCTTGCCCGAGAAATATCCCGAACGCGCGAGCTCACCGATCAACCTTTCGGGGTCAACCTCACAATCCTCCCGACGATCACACCTCCGCCCTACGATGAGTATCGCAACGTGATCATCGACTGCGGAGTGAAAGTCGTCGAGACAGCTGGATCGTCTCCCGCGCCCCATCTGCCGCACTTTCACGGCGCAGGCATCAAGGTTCTCCACAAGTGCACCAGCGTCCGCCACGCGGTCAAAGCCCAGGCCCTCGGTGTCGACAGCATCAGCATCGACGGGTTCGAATGTGCCGGGCATCCAGGGGAAGACGACGTACCGGGTCTCGTTCTCATCGCTGCAGCAGCAGAGCGGATCAGCATTCCCATGATCGCGTCCGGCGGATTTTCCGATGGGCGAGGATTAGTGGCGGCCCTCGCGCTCGGCGCCGACGGCATCAACATGGGTACCCGGTTCATGTGCACCGAGGAGTCTCCGATTCACCGCAACATCAAAGAGGCGATAGTCGCTGCCTCGGAGGTCGACACGGAACTGATTTTCAGGTCACTACGTAATACGGCTCGCGTAGCACGCAACAGCGTCAGCCAAGAGGTTGTCGAAATTCTCTCCAGCGGTGGCAAATTCGAAGACGTTCGAGATCTTGTAGCCGGTGCGCGGGGCAGAGCGGTGTTCGACAGCGGCGACCCCGAGGCTGGCATCTGGACGGCAGGGACGGTGCAAGGATTGATTCACGACATCCCCACAGTGGGCGAATTGGTGGAACGAATTGTCGCAGAGTCCGAAGCACTGATTGCCGGACGGCTTACCGGCCTCCTGGATCCTGTCAGCGCCTGACGCTGTCCGAACCCGCTGAGCGCTACAGTCGGCCAGTCCTTCGCGCATGATCGCTGCCGTTGCGCTCGCCGACCCGCATGCCGCCGATACTTCGTCCTCGATGCGTCGTGCGGTGACGGTGAGCTCTTCCGGCTAGCCTCGCGGCTCGTCATCGCCGCTCGCTCGTTTCGGGCGCATCCGGACGATCATTGACGTCAGGACGAGGAACGCACAGGGAGGAGTCGTTCAATCAGCTCAAAAACCGCGATCACCAGGCACCTTAGTATGCTTTTTGACAATCAAACGTAGTCAACTGTGCCAGCAGTGGACCAAAGCCCGAAACCGCACTACTGACGGAAGCAGCAGGCGCCATCTCGCACTCACCGGCGAAAAGATTGCAGCACTACGACTCTGCGAATCGCCGACAGCGCCCACTACACGTTCGATCGCGACACTGCCGCGATGTTCGGGTCTGATCCACCCAAACGCTCCGACCTTGTCAAAGGGCTCGGAACCGATGTCTTCACACGAGATATCAGTCGCGGGCCGCGCGAACTCACACCTACCGGCACGTCGCTGCAACACCTCGTGCTGGCGAATATCGATCGCCTCCGCAAGATCGCCAGCTACGAACCAGCCCGACCGAAGTAGACCCTCAACGACGCCGTCCTCTTGCGGTCGCATTCGACCGTGAGACGTAGGCGTACGCACGACAGCCTTTTGGCACGCAACTCCAACCTTCAGAAGTTGAGGGTGGGCTCAGCCTGCATTTGTACTGTCGAGATGCCGCGAAGATCAGCGAAACATTAAAGGTCCCGGCGCCGGTGATCTAGGCTGATCATCGTTTTCTATCTGCTCGTGACGGGGGAAGTACGTGTTCGGCTTCTATGTGACAGCGCTGTTCGTCAGCGGAATCGGCGTGATCGTTTTGGCGCTGGTGACCTCCGAACTGCACCCCGGCCGCCGTCTTGTCAACGGTCTTATCGGCACCGCGTTCCTGAGCTACGGCATCTACCTGGCCGTATTCCTCCACGGTGGCGAGTACCGAATCTTCCTCTGGGTCTTCATCCTCCCGTTCATCTTGCTGGGCCAGGCGATGCGCACCGTCGAGGTCCCCGCGCCTCCCGGGGCGTCCTCCCCCGACATCGACGACCACCTCGTCGACCCCGCCCCGGCACCGACTCCGGCTCGTACCGCCGCCACCCGCGAACGCATGGCCGCGGCCAAGTCTGCCCAACTCGAGGCCCTTCGCGCCAAGCATGCCGCCAAGAGCGATAAGTTCGACGATCACGCGCCGTCTACGCCTGCCTGACGAGAGGCATAGCGGCGGCAACTAAACCATTAATGGTTTGCTCCGCCAATTTCTTCCCCGCCACCTCGACCGACCGCGCGGTAAGACGCACATACTTTGACGAACTTCGGCGACTCGCCCGAGACCCGTCAAAGTAGCGGGGCGCGTCTCGCTAATCTGCGCTGCATCTCGACAGCAGCAGCTATCCCCGCGCCATATCCACGAACTTGGACAGGTGAAGTTGGTGCGCCACAGTGATTGTCGCGGTCGGACCGTTACGGTGCTTACCCAGAATCAAGTCGGCTTCACCGCCACGGGGATCGTCTCGCTCAGTCGCGTCAGGGCGATACAACAGGATCACCATGTCGGCGTCCTGCTCGAGTGAACCAGACTCGCGAAGGTCGGCCACCTGCGGGCGCTTGTCGGTTCGCTGCTCGGGACCACGGTTGAGCTGACAGATCGCGACAACAGGAACTTCGAGCTCCTTCGCCAAAAGCTTTAGGCTACGGGAGAATTCGGAAACTTCCTGCTGACGAGACTCGACCTTCTTACCCGAGCTCATCAGCTGCAGGTAGTCGATGACGATCAGGCGAATATCGTGTTTCTGCTTGAGCCGTCGAGCTTTTGCGCGAATCTCCATCATCGTGAGGTTGGGGGAGTCGTCGATGAAGAGCGGCGCCTCACTGATCTCACTCATACGACGTGCGAGCTTGGTCCAGTCGTCGTCGGTCATCTTGCCGGAGCGCATGTCACCGAGCTTGATCTTCGCTTCTGCGGACAGCAGACGCATCACGATCTCGGTTTTACTCATTTCCAACGAGAACATGACGCTGGCCATGCCGTGTGTGATGGAGCAGGAACGCAGGAAATCCATTCCGAGCGTGGAGTTGTGCGTCGGGACCATCGAATGACCGGCCAGGTACATGTGGTCGGCGTTGTCGACCTCGACGCAGCGAACCGGAACACTCGCAATTGGCCGAACGTCGACAATGAAGCGCGATCCGTGATCCTCGGCGCGCAGTTCCTTGTGGAACAACATCTTTCGAGAAACGCGGAACACATCTGCGTTTGCAACAATCGACAGAACTGATTCGCCTGCAACTGTTACTCCAAAACCGAGGCCAACAACCAACTCCGCGATATCGCCTGACAGACCTTGATGTGCAATCGCCAAGGCAATCGAACCGTCGTCGCCGACAACACCCGCAACATCGAGGATGCCTGCCAGCAGGTCGCGTCGCTGCCCGATGGGGCCACGGAGGTACTCGGCCGGAATGCGCTTGTCTTCCAAGGACACCTGGGCGCAACCATCGCCCTCGAGGAACATGGCAATCTCGGGGTCAACCGAATCGAGAGCACCGTCGGTGCCCAACCACACACCGAAGGTGTAAGCGGGAGTCACGAGTTCCTGGGCCGCAAAATCCAAGGCAGCAGTGTTGGCAACTCGATGCCCGGAATCCAGATGGGCGTAAATATCGGCGGTAGTGCGGACCGAAACACTGGAGGTCTCCGTCAACCACTGATGCTGCTCGTCGGCCACCAACACTGTTCCATCGGAAAACTCGACCTCGTAGCAAGGACGGTCAACCATCACGTCGGTAGCGGCAACAACCCGCGTCGGCTTGCCGTGGTTGTCGATCAACAGATCGCCGACAGCAACGTCACCCATCGTGGTCCAGCCACTGGGCGTCGCGAGGGGAGTATCGAGGGCAAGCGCCTTGCCCACACCAGGACGGGCCGCGACGATAATCATCTGACCAGCGTGAAGGCCGTTGGTGATCTCGTCGAGATCCTTGAATCCGGTGGGCACACCGAGGGAAATTCCGCCGCGGCTGGCGATGGAGTCGATCTCGTCCATCGTGGGCTGGAGGAGCTCGGTGAGGGGTACGAAGTCCTCGGTGGTTCGACGCTCGGTGACCTCGAAGATCTCGGCCTGCGCGCGGTCGACAACCTCGGCCACGTCCTGGCCCTCGGTGCCGGCGTAGCCGTACTGGACGATGCGCGTACCGGCGTCGACCAGACGACGCAGCACGGACTTCTCGGCCACGATCTCGGCATAGAAGGCGGCGTTGGCGGCTGTGGGCACTGTCTGGGTCAGCGTCACCAGGTAGGCAGCACCACCGATACGGCGGAGCTCACCTCGACGGTCGAGCTCGGCGGAGACCGTCACCGGGTCGGCGGGCTCGCCACGGCTGTAGAGGTCCAGGATCACGTCGTAGACGGACTGGTGAGCGGGCCGGTAGAAGTCACCCGGGCGCAGTACCTCGAGGACGTCAGCGATGGCGTCCTTGCTCAGCAGCATGCCGCCGAGCACCGACTGCTCGGCAGTCATGTCCTGAGGTGGCTGGCGTCCGAACTCCTGGTCGGGCTCGGCCTCGGGAGGGCCCGGGTAGTCCGGCCCCGAGAAGTCGGAAGGTCCTCGATCATCTACAACAGCCACAAGCGAGACCTTCCCGTAAAACACTCGACGACACTGCCAGAAACCGCAGCGCCCTCATCATTTGTACCTGCCCCCACCGACATCCCCTAGCCGCATTCGGCCGGGCTGTAGATAGACGCCGAGATGACGTTAGGGACTAGTAGGTCCGCATACAAACCGGACTGTGGATAAAGCTGTGGATGCTTTGTGGAAACTCCCGCCCCACGGTGTGCACCGCCTGTGGAGCATTTGGGGACTACTTTGCTTAGTAACTACAAAAGACCAGGTAGATGGCTATCCACAATTTCACAGGCCTGTTGATGAAAATAGTTTTTCCACAGTCGGCGCGTCGGTGTGTCGGGCGTGTTGCCTCGCCCGATTCGTCACTGATCACCAAGTCGAACATCACAGTGTGAGAGTTATCCCCAGGTCCGATTCGGGACGCTGTCAGGCGGCACACCGCACCCCGAAACAAAACGTCGGGCCCCGCACACCGAAGTGTGCGGGGCCCGGCGAGACGAACAGTCGACTATGCGCCGACGACGTTCAGGTTGAACTTGGCAACCACATCGGGGTGCAGGTTCACGACCACGGCGTGCTTGCCCGTGTTCTTGATGTGAGCCTTCGGCAACACGATGGAGCGCTTGTCGACAACCGGTCCACCGGCAGCCTTGATCGCAGCAGCGACGTCAGCGACGGTAACCGAACCGAAGAGCTTGCCCGAGCCACCGGCGGTCTTGACCGTCAGCGTTACGGACTCGAGGCCCTCGATAGCTGCCTTGAGCTCCTTGGCGTGATCCAGGCCGCGCACAGCGCGCGCTTCCTGTGCACGACGGATGCCCTCGACCTGCTTCTCGGCGCCACGGGTGGCGACGATTGCCAGTCCGCGGGGGAGCAGGTAGTTACGGCCGTAGCCGTCCTTGACCTCCACGGTGTCGCCAGGCGCACCGAGGTTGTCCACGTCAGCGGTGAGGATGAGCTTCATGTTCTTTCCTCCCTTTCCTTAGCGAGCCACGGTGGCGTAAGGCAGCAGTGCTACCTCACGTGAGTTCTTGACGGCAATGGCAACGTCGCGCTGGTGCTGGACGCAATTGCCGGTGACACGGCGAGCACGGATCTTTCCGCGATCGCTGACGTACTTACGAAGCAACGTCGTGTCCTTGTAGTTGATCTGCGTGTTCTTCTCTTTGCAGAAGGTGCAGACCTTCTTCTTCATAACCTTGTCGCGCAAGGGCGGCTTCGGCATGTCTTTGCTCTTTTCTGGATGTTCCTGATCAGGTACGGATCAGAAGGGCGGTTCGTCGCTGCCCGCACCACCGAAGGAGCCCGAAGCCTGAGGCGCACTGCCCCAAGGATCGTCTCCACCCGAAGGTGCAGCGCTCGGACGTCCGCCACCCGATCCGCCGGAGGAACCGCCGAAGTTGCCGCCTCCACCGCCGCCACCACGGTTGGCCTTGTTGACCTTTGCCGTGGCGTACTTCAGTGAAGGACCGATTTCATCGACTTCGAGCTCGACGACAGTTCGCTTTTCGCCCTCGCGAGTTTCGTACGAACGCTGCTTGAGCCGGCCGCTCACGATTACTCGTGAACCACGGGTCAAGCTCTCCGCGACGTTCTCGGCTGCTTCGCGCCAGATGTTGCAACGCATGAACAGCGCATCGCCGTCTTTCCATTCATTGGAATTACGGTCGAAGGTGCGGGGCGTGGAAGCAACCGTGAAGTTTGCAACCGCGGCACCCGCCGGGGTGAAACGAAGTTCAGGATCAGCCGTCAGGTTTCCGATGACGGTGATGATGGTGTCGCCAGCCATGTGGTTCCTCCTGCATTGATGTAAGACCGTTGGGCGCGAGAGTAGAGCTCGCTACCGACAGTAATTACTTGTTGTGGCGCAGAACCTTCGTGCGCAGAACCGACTCGTTCAGACCGAGCTGACGATCGAGCTCAGCGACGGTGGCGGGAGTGGCGTTGATGTCGATCACCGCGTAGATACCTTCAGCATGCTTCAGGATCTCGTAGGCGAGACGACGCTTACCCCAGACATCGACCTTGTCGATCGTGCCGCCGTGCTGGCGCACAACATTGAGGAACGTATCCAGTGAAGGAGCAACAGTGCGCTCGTCCAGGCTGGGGTCAAGGATGACCATCAATTCGTAATGACGCATAAGACCTCATCACCTCCTGTGGACTAAGTGAAAACGGCCACGGACTATCCGTGGCAGGAGGGTCGTTGCGTCAGCAACCCTCGTAGGTTACACGAGGGGCCTTGACCAGGGAAATCGTCCCGGCCCTCCGGGAAGACCACCAGATCGATGCGCGACGCGTGGTGCAGACGCATCACCCCGCGAGCCACTGCGCCCCCTAGGGTGAGAATCATGCGAACAGACCGCAAGACCCCGGCGTCGATCCTGGCGTTGGTCGTCGGATTGTGCGGGCTGACGATGGCGCTGGGCTATTTCAACAAGGCCAGATGCGGCGGTGCACCGTTCGCGCCCGACGGACGAAGCCTGAACTTCGACGTCAACAAGAACATCGACGTCTGCTACTCCGACATTCAGTTGCTCTGGCTCGGACGAGGTATCGATCAGCATCTGTTCCCCTTCGTCACCGGAGGGATAACGCCCGAAGGATTCCTGACCGGCGGAACCGTCGAATACCCGGTGCTCAGCGGAATTCTGATGTGGCTGGGCGGTATCGGCTCACACACCGACACCGATTTCCTTCTGCACTCGGCCCTGATCCTGGCTCCTTTCGGACTGCTCACGGCGTGGATGCTCGGCAAGATGAGCGGCGCGTACGCGCTCGTGTGGTCGGCGACTCCGCCCCTGGTTCTGTACGCATTCCACAACTGGGAGCTCCCGGTGGTGGCCACCAGCGTCGGCGCGATCTTTCTGATGACGTTCGAGCGGATCCCGCTGCGAACTCGCGCGGTTCTGGCGGCCGTCATCCTGGCGATCGGTTTCTGTTTGAAGCTGTACCCGGGAATGTTCGTGCTGCCGCTCATGGCCTACGTGCTTCTACGCAGCACCGAAGGCAAGCGCTACGACGTTCGTGGAGCGCTGATGACGGCGGGCGCGGCGATCGTCACCGTCGTCCTCGTCAACCTGCCGTTCGCCCTCATTTCCTACGAAGGCTGGCGCGCGTCGTTCAGCTTCCAGGAGAAGCGAAGCGCCGACATCACCACCAACTCGGTGTGGTTCTGGGGTTTGCGCCCCTTCTACGGTTTCGGAGTTCGCGAACTCAACGCCGACTACGACGCACTGGTGAGCATCCTGTCTCCGGTGATGATCCTGTTGTCGTTCGCGCTCGCGATGTATCTGGGTTGGCGCCGCTACGTCCGCGACGGCTACTTTCCGTGGATTGCAGTCAGTGCCGCGATGCTGTGCGGATTCGTGTTGCTGCACAAGGTCAATTCACCGCAGTACACACTGTGGATCCTGCCTTTCCTCGTACTGTTCAAGATCCGGTGGTTCTGGATCGTCGCCTATCTGATCGCCGACGCAGCGTTGGGTATCGGCATCTTCCGGTACTTCTACCAACTGGACATGAATCTCGATCCGAGCAAGTACGAGGCCGTCGTCCAGGCGAGCGTGTGGGGCCACGTCGTCCTGCTCGCCGTGTTCTTCTTCTTGTTCCTGCGAGTCCCGTTGCGGTATCCGCTTGCCGGTGGGACCGATCAGATTGCCAACTCCGACAACAACCTTCCGACTCACTCACGGGAGCACGCCTGATGACTGCATCATGGTTCGAATCACCGACGCTGACCGGTGATCGTGTCCGACTCGAACCCCTGGGCGTCGCGCACACCGACGCTCTGCTCGCGGCGGCCGACGACCCGGCGATCTTTCGTTGGACCGCATCGCCCATCACCGATCGGGAACAGGCACAGAAGTACATCGCTGCAGCAACCGACGACCCTAATCGGATCGCCTTTGCGCAGGTGAACATCGTGACGAACGCCGTGGTCGGCACCACGTCCATGTACCAGATCGACCCGGTAAACCGCAGTCTTGCAATCGGATACACGTGGTTGTCGCGATCGGTTCAGGGAACCGGGATCAATCCCGAATCGAAGCTGCTCCTGCTTCGTCACGCCTTCGACCAGCTCGAAGCCGTACGCGTCGAGTGGCACACGGACGAGTTCAACGAACAGTCCAGGGCCGCGATCGCAAAGCTCGGCGCTCAGTTCGAGGGCCTGCTGCGCAAGCACCGACGCCGTGTCGACGGCAGTTGGCGTACAACAGCGCTGTTCGCGATGACCGACGACGATTGGCCGACCATCGCACCTCAGCTCGAGACACGTACCCGAAACTAGCCATCACCTGCACTCTTCGACGAAGTCCATGCCAAGATTCACCTCATGAGCGATCAGGGTGGGTACGGGTACCAGGGCAATCAGAATTGGCAACCGGCTCCGTACGGGCAGCCCGATCCGTACGGCAGGCGGCCGACGAACACACTCGCGGTACTCGCCCTCGTCTTCGCGTTCCTCATCGCGCCGTTGGGGATCGTCTTCGGGCACATCGCTCGCGGCCAGATCAAACGGACCGGCGAAGAAGGCGACGGACTCGCCCTTGCCGGACTGATCATCGGCTACATCTTCACCGCACTCGGCATCCTGGCCGTGATCGTGTGGATCGCGTTCTTCGGGCTGCTCGCCGCCGCTTTCGGCAACGCCGCCAATGAAGCGAGTTCGCGGAGTCTCACCTATACGACGCCGTACTCGTACTCCACGACCACGACTCGGGCGCCGAGTGCACCCACCACAGCGCCGAAAACGACGACGCCCCCACGCGTCACAACCTCGATCGGACCAGCGCCGACCGTCTCGGGCACCAACCGTCAGGGCTTCATCTCCGGCGGCCCCAGTTGCAACTCCACCAATCCCGCCGTCGCCATCGCCGTCACGACCGGATCACGAATCGTCATCTGCGAAACCGGAGTCGGGCGTTACTACTACAAGGGTCAACGGCTGAGCGACGGCGCCACCATCGAACTCGACGATCCGACGCCCACGGGCAACGGATTCACCGTCACCAACAAGGACGTGACGTACAAGCTCACCTCCGCCGGACTGGTGATCGCCGGCAGCGGAGGCGAGCTTGGTCGGGAACCGGCGCTCGAGTTCTGGATGAACTGACCCACGTCAGCCGGCGCACGGATCCTGATAGGGAACACCGGGCAGGTACCGCTCCCATTCGGCTTCCGTGATGGGAGATCCTGCGGTGCGGCACAATCGATCAACGACGCCGTCGGGGTCGATTCCCCACAAGCGAACGGTCTTGTCCGACCCACTGCCCGCGATCATGTCACTCTCGCCCGCGAACTGAGCGTCGTTGACGCGACCCGGGTAGGCGGACAGCGTCGCAAATCGTGTTGACCGCGAGGGAGTCTCGATGTCCCAGAGCCAGACGGTTCCGTCGCCGACACCGGCAGCGAGCCGATCACCGGCGCGGTTGAACGAGATCGAATAGATTGCGCCCTCGGGGCCGACGAGACGAGCGAGTTCCTCGGGTGCCGACGGTGTGCGTACGTCCCACACGGCGACACCGTGATCCGCACTTCCAGCGGCCAACAGCGTTCCGTCGGCGCTGAAAGACACTGCTAATGCGTAGCTTTCGAATCCACCCACCGTCGCCGCCACCCGGGGCGACGCTGCGTTCGACACGTCCCACAGATCCACTTCGTTCGTGGCGTTCGCGATCGCCAAGATGTCGGTACCTGGCTGAAAGGCCATCATCTGCGGGTAGGAGCCGACATCGGTCGACGACAACAGTTTCGGAGCCGACGGGTCGGAAACGTCGACCAACGCAATACTGTTGTCGTCCTGCGAGGACACCGCCAGCAGATCTCCGGCGGGATTCAGTGCGACAACCGCCACGATGCCCTTCACATATACCGCAGGCTCGCCGTAGATACGTGGCGACGCCGGATCACTCAGGTCCCAAAGATATGCACCGCCGCCGCCGGTGCCGCTCACAGCCAGGTTCCCGTCTGCCGACACCGCCGACGCACCGCTGAAAGTGTCGGCCCCTTGCGGTTTCAACTCCGGCATCACCGCGGGGCGATCGAGATCCTCGGTGTTCCACGCCAACATCGCGCCACCCCTGGCACCGACGCCGGCCACCAGACGCGAGCCGTCCGCGGCAAAGGGACTGGTGAAGATCGTGTCCCGAGCTCCCGCCCAGATCGGACCCGGAAGAGCCCACACGCGAGTCACACCGTTGAGTCCCCCGGTGACCAGATTGCGGCCGTCATCGCTGTAGTCGACGGTGGTCACCGCCCCACTGTCCGGAAGTGTTTCGATCAATGCCCCGGTTCGGGGGTCCCACACGCGCACGGAGTTGTCGGAACTTCCTGCGGCAAGACGTGTTCCGTCTTTGCCGTAGTTCAGTTCGTTGACGTAGCTGGAAAATCCCGTCAGTGCCTGCAGGGGAGTGGGGCGCGCCGGATCGCTCATGTCCCACCGAACCACCTCCCTGCCAGTGGTTCCCGCCGCGAGCTCACGTCCGTCCGGGCTGAAGGCAACGCCGAGGTAGTGGACGGTGGTGCCGTTGGGCTCGGTCGCGAAGATCGGCGCCGATTCCTCACCCCACTTCGCGACGTCCCACACGCGCAGAGTCGCTTGACGCCCGCCCGCCACGAGGAAACGTCCGTCGGGGCTGAACGTCGCGGTGACAATGCCGTCAGCTGGATGCAGAAGAGCAGGCAAAGCAACGGCATTCGTGGAGGTGTCGATGTTCCATCGCAGGACGTCGGGCGTCGAGGTACCGGCGACCAGCTTGGTTCCGTCTGGACTGAACTCCATGTCCTGCACTACCCGTTCACCGTCGACGGGAAGAGTTCCACGAACCGGATTCTTCGGGTCCGACACATCCCAGAGTGCAGCGCCGCCGGCACCACCGGTCGCAAGGAGCCGTCCGTCCGGGCTGTAGGCGACGGCAAAGAGGGCCGTGCCCTCCGAGACTCCGAGGAACTCCGCCTGCGGAACGGCTGAGGCAACACCGTCCACCATCGGATAAAGCCTGACTTTTCCGTCCGAACCACCCACCGCCACAACAGTTCCGGCTGGGTTGATCCGGGCCTTCATCGCGCCGGGCGGCCCGATGATGCGAGTAGCCGAATGAACGCCCGACGCATCCAGCAACGCCGAGCGGGCTTCGGTCGTTTCGTTGACCGCAAATGCCGCCAGAGCAAGCTGCGACGCCAGCGACGGATCCCGCTCACGCATCCTGATCGACTCGGTGGCCACCTGACGCGACATCGCCTCGTCGCGCGCGGTATCTGCTTGGACACGTTGACGATTGGCGCCGATACCGGCGACGGTGGCAACCACCGCCAACACCAGAGCGATCACCGACGCGGCTGCCAGCGCAGTCACGAGCCGTCGTAGCACGCGTGTACGTCGGCGATCGGCAAATTCCTGCTGATCACGATGCTCGATGCTCGCGGCGAGGTACTCCCGCTCGGTGGCATTGAGGTCGGCGGCGCGGGTCCGACTCGGTTCCAGTGGGAGACCGAGTTCACCCGAGTTCAGCCATTCTTCCGTCAGGTGAAGACGTGCGGGTCCGAGCAGCGCGCCGGGGTCGCGTCCACTGTCTTCCCATACCTGCGCCGCGTAGGTGAACCGGCGATGCACCGCCAGGCCGGCGCGGTCCGAGTCGATCCAATCGCGAAGCCGACTCCACGCGGACAGCAAGACCTCGTGCGAAACCTCGACGGTCTCCTCGTCGACGGTGAGAAGGCGGCGTAAGGCGAACCGGTCGATGACGGTATTCACGTCGTCGACGTCGTCACCGAGGAAGAGTTCGGTGCGCGGTGCCCGCCGACGCGTCTGCGTCACTTCGTCGACGTTGACCAACCGGAGGAAGATCCTGCGCGCCAACTGCTGCTGCCGCTCTGTGAGCTCGCCGTACACTTCCTCCGCGCTTTGCTGGACAGCTCCGGCGATCCCGTCGGTGGCGTAGTAATCCGAGACGGTCAGAGTTTTACGCGTCGACCGTTGCCAGGTCCCCAACAGTGCGTGTGACAGCAAGGGCAAAGCTCCGGGGTCGCTCGCCGTACGCGAGCCGCGTGGTGTCAGCTCGGAGACCAGAACCTGAACCAATTCGCTCTGCACGGTCATCCCGGCCTTGATCGCCGGCTCGACGATCACCTCGCGCAATTGTTCGTCGGTCAGTGGCCCGACCACCATCGGCGAATCGTCGAGCAGCGGCACCAAAAGCGGTTCCTCCGCCGCGAGCCCGTAGAAGTCGGCGCGCATTCCGATGACGGCGATGGTGTTCTCACCGAGTTCCGCGAGTGTCCGCAGTATTTCCTCGCGCCGATCACCGTCGCACTGCGTCCACAGTTCCTCGAACTGGTCGAGGATCAAGACCGTTGGTTCGTCGGAAATCGACGACGGGATTCCTCCTGTACCCGGCTGCAGGGTTTCCACCCGCCAACCGTCGAACCGTGGATCGTCCCCGGCGATCTTGGGGGCGAGCCCGGCCCGCAGCAACGACGACTTACCCGATCCTGAAGCACCGATCACCATGAACTGACGGCGACCGTCACCTCGTATCGCCGACGCCACCCGCTCGACCAAGTTGGCAGTGAGTTCGTCTCGACCGAAGAACCACTCGGCGTCCTCTTGCCGGAACGACTCGAGACCTCGATACGGAACGGTGGCGTCGCCGCGTCGTCTGGCCGTCAGCTGTCTCACTCGTTGCACCGCACTGATCCAGCGCTGCCGCTCATCCTCGGAATCGACGCCGCAGGCCTCGAGGAGCGCGAAAAACATCGGGGTACTCGCCGGCGTCGGCAGGTGTTGGCCGGCAAACCATCCGCTGACGGTTCCGTGCAAACCACCCGAACGCTCGACGGCTTCGCGGACCGTCAGTCCGGCTGCGTTCCGCAGTGCAGTGAGCGTCTCAGCAAACTGCCCACGCGACTCGATCCGGGCGGGATCGACCTGATTGTGCGTACCGGCTTCCGCCTTCGAGTTCATAGCGACGCACTCTATCGGAGCAGGTAGGGGATTTGTCCGTTGTATGGACTCTGTATCGAGAGAGTTGCACCCGTTCCACTGAGACACCTCGATCGAAATACTCGTCTCAGTCGCACCCTGAGCCAGCAGCCCTTCTGCAAATACGGCAGTCGACGCCCATCCCCTCCGTCGAAAGGCGCTACTCGCATGTCTTCAATCGGCATTTCTCCGAAGATCGAGGCAAACGTGTCCCGAGTCGGCAACCCCAAGCACGGCAAGCACAAGCCGAAGCTGAGCGTCCGTGAGATCGAAGTACTTCTTGCCTGGCTACGTTCGGATTCCAAGTCCGAGGTCGCCGAGACACTCGGCCTACGCGTCTGCACCGTCAACACACACATCACTCGGATCCGCACGAAGTACAGCGACGTCGGGCGGCCGGCTCCCACGAAGGCAGCATTGTTTGCCCGCGCGGTCCAGGACGGGTACACCACCCTCGACGAGTGGTGACCTCAGACCGCGACGGTTTCCGGTTCCTTCGCCTTGGACGGCTTCAACCAACCGGGTAGCCAGGCGGGTTGTTTGTCCGGTGCTTGATCGAGAACACCGCCCGCCGGATCGTCGATGAACCCGTACCGCACGAGATCCTCCGACGGCCGGTAGATCTGCCGGAGCACCAGCGCGCATAGAACGAGTACCGCGATGTCCCGGATCACGACGGTTCCGGTGAACCACTGCTCGGGCAGCCCCTTGTTGGACACACCGAGGTAATACATCATTCGTGGAACCCAGACCAGGGCGTCGATGGTCATCCACGCGAGCAGGAGTCTGCGGTGCGGCAAGGCCAACACGGCCAGCGGCACCAGCCACAGAGAATACTGCGGGCTCCACACCTTGTTCGTGAGCAGGAAGCCCGCCACCAACAGGAAGCACAGCTGCGCAACTCGCGGACGACGCTGCGCCGTCAGGGCGACGTATCCGACACCGATGCAGACGGCCACGAACAAAAGCAGAGAGACGGCGTTGAGATTCGACGGTGACTCACCCTGTGCGAGAGGACCGTCGAGGCCCTTCCACGACGTGAACGACGCGATCACGTTGTAGAGCGAATCCGGATCGGCCCCGCGTTCGGAGTTGAGCCGGAAGAATTCGTACCAACCATGGGGGTACAGCGCGGCAATGGGCAGGTTCACCGCAAGCCATGCCGCGACCGCGCTGAGAGCGGTCACCAGCCAGTCCCTCGTCTTGCCCGCGCGCAGACACAGGACCAAGAGCGGTCCCAGTAGGAGCAGCGGGTAGAGCTTTGCGGCGCCGCCCAGGCCGAGCAGGATTCCCGCGAGCACGGGCCGCTTACGTGCCCATGCCAACAACCCACCCGCCGCGAACGCCGTCGCCAGAGGATCGAAGTTCGTGAACACGTGCACGATCACCAACGGGGAGCACGCGATCAGAGCGCCGTCCCACACTCGTCGTCCGGCCAGAAGGGTGCTCGCCCACACGGTGACCAGCCACGCCAACGCCAACCCGAACGCCACGACGTTGAAATAGAGCGCCACCTGAATCGCGCCCGGCAGCCAGGTGATCGAATCCCACGTCTTGGCGACTTTCATTGCGCCGTACTGATAGAGCCCCGAGATGACCGGATACTCCATGTACCGCATCTGGATCGAACCGTCGCCGCGTACTTCTTCCCACGACGTCTTGTACGGGAATGCTCCCTGATCGAGGCGTTCGGCTCCGTACAGCGGAACGGTGTCGGAGTAACACATCGCCACGTACTGACGGCTGCCACTCCAGTCGAGGCCGACCTGCCCGCTCTCGCCGACCGGCGCCTGCTGAATACAGCCCGCCTTCGCGAACCAGCCGAAAGCCAAGAACACCACGGCGAGCAGAAGGATCACTCTCATCGGTGTGAAGAAGCGAGTGCGTCCGATCAGTGCGTGACGACCTACCGGACCGCCGACGGTTCCCGACAGCGCAGACACCATCGCGTCGTTGCGACTGGGAACGTCCCGCCAATCCGCCGAACGAAGATCTTCGGCCAGCGGAGCGGGGGAGGTCGGTTCGGCATCATCAGCATTCGCGGCCACTCCGCGAGGTTACCGTCTTTCGAACCGACCACCCTCCAACTACTGGCCGGGGCTCACACCTGCCGGTTCTTCCTCGGTGGTCTCGCCTGCCCCCGGTACCTGTGGCGTGGTTGTCGTCGGCCGGGAGATGCCCGGAATCGGGATCGTGATGCCCGGCAGAACCTCGACCTGCGTCGTTGTCACCACGGGCGGCGGAGTGGTTTCCGTCGTCGTCGGTGCGGTGGTCGGCGGCGCCGACGTCTTGGGCGGTGCGGGAGCCGTGTACTCCGGAACACCACCGGCTTGACCGTTGATCTTGCCCGGCGTCGGGAACTTCTCGTTGTCGGTGCCCTCGAGGGCGCCGTCCATCGTGTCCTTCCAGATGTCCGAAGGCAAACCCGAGCCGTAGATCATCGCGCCACCGGAATTGGTGATCGCTTCACCGTCGGGAGTTCCGACCCAGACCGCGGTCGAAAGCGACGGCGTGTAGCCGACCATCCACGCGTCCTTGTTGGCTCCGGTGTCACCGAGCTGCGCAGTACCTGTCTTCGACGCCGACAGACGTCCGCCGGCCAGGTTGTGACCGCGCGAGTACGCCGCGATCGGCTGCATCGCAGCCGTCACGTTGTCCGCCACGGCAGCGTCGATGCGGTCTTCACCGGCGGGCGCGCCGCGGTCCAGCAGCACGGTGCCGTCGGCCGCGACGACCTTCTGCACGAAGTGCGGTGCGTGATACGTACCGGACGCGGCGAGTGTCGCGTACGACGACGCCATGTCGAGCACGCGGGCCTGGTACTGGCCGAGCACGATGCCGTTGTTGGGGCCGGAACCGTCGGCCTCGGTGAGCGACGGGCCGACGCCCGGGATGTCCTTCGGGATGCCTGCTTTGTGAGCGATGTCCGCGATTTCCTGCGGGCCGTTGCCGTCGAGGCTGAGCATCTGACGGTAGAAGCTGGTGTTCAGCGAACGCTTGAGCGCCTCTGCGATGGTGCAGGTGCCGCAGCTTTCACCTTCGACGTTGCCGATGGAGATGCCGTTGACGGTCAGCGGTGAGCTGTCGTACATCTGCGAGAGCGGGATTCCCTGATCCAGGGCGGCTGCGAGGCCGAACACCTTGAACGAGGAACCAGTCTGAAGTCCGGCATTCGCGAAGTCGTATCCCGCGCCGTCCTCACCGCCGTAGTACGCCTTGACGGCTCCGGTCTTCGGATCGACCGAGACAACTGCGGTACGCAGATTCTCCGGCTCACCCTCCATATTGGAACGGGCTGCCTCGACCGCTGCGGCCTGAGCCTGCGGGTCGATGGTCGTGGTGATCTGCAAGCCCTCGGTGTTGAGCAACTGCTCGCTGATTCCAGCGTCGCCGATCTCCTTGAGCACCTGACGCTTGATCAGGCCTTCGGGTCCGGTCGAGCCCTGGCTGCTGTTGTCGACCTGGGCGAGCGGGATGTAGGCGGGGTACTGCATCGGCGTGCGCGCGGCCTGATCCAGCGTGCCGGCGGACACCATGCCGTCGAGCACGTAATCCCAACGGGACTTCGCGCCTGTCGGGTTGGTCTCGGGATCGAGGAGCGACGGAAGCTGGATCGACGACGCCAGGACGGCGCCTTCTTCGATGGACAGCTGGTCGACGGGCTTACCGAAGTAAGCCTTGGATGCTGCGCCGATGCCGTATGCGCCGCGACCGAAGTAAATGGTGTTCAGATACGCGGCGAGGATGTCGTCCTTGGACCACTCGTTGGCCATCTTCGAGGAGATGACGAGTTCCTTCATCTTTCGCGTCAGCGAACGCTCCGAGCCGACAAGCGCCTTCTTGACGTACTGCTGCGTGATGGTCGAGCCACCACCGGCGCTGTCGCGACCGAGGACGTTGTCTCGGGCCGCGCGTGCGAAACCGGAGATCGAGAAGCCCGGGTTCGAGTAGAAATCGCGGTCCTCTGCGGCCAGAACAGCGTTGCGAACGTGCGGCGGTACCTGATCGAGCGAGACCTCGACGCGGTTGCCATCTGGCGGGACGACAGTGCTGATCACCGTGGTGCCGTCGGCGGCAAAGACCGTCGCCACCTGATTGGTCTTGAGGTCACCGGGCTTGGGGACGTCCTGCACGATGTACGCCGCCATGAAGGCAAGGACGGGCAGAACAAGACCGAGCGCCACCAAGACGTAGGCCGAGCGGCGAACTGTGCGCCACTTGGACTTCTTCTTCACGGTGCTCTTTCTTCCCTTCGGGGGTTGTCCGTCGTTGCCACCGCCACCGGAGCCACCTGTCGGTGGCTTCGTCGGTGGAGGTCCGACCGGCGGGCGGGTGCCCGCGTTGCTACGGGTGGTCGCTGCTGCTGCCGCGACGCGCTGGGTCGGTTCGTTCGCCTGAGCGCCTACGGCGCGATCTCGAGGCGGCGGGCCGGCAGGTCGGCCTTGCGGCGGACGACCCTGAGGAGGGGGACCGGCGGGGCGGCCCTGAGGAGGCGGGCCGGCAGGTCGGGCTTGCGGCGGACGCCCCTGGGGCGGGGGTCCCATCGGACGACCTTGCGGCGGACGACCCTGAGGGGGCGGACCCATCGGAGGGCGTCCCTGCGGTGGTGGGCCCATGGGACGTCCCTGCGGCGGACGACCCTGAGGAGGTCCGGCGGGACGGTTGGGACCGACGGGACGGCCACCCGGGTTGTTGCCGCCCGGGTTGTTGTTGCTGGGGGAACTCACGAATCAAATCTCCAGTGGTCACGGACCGATCACGTGCAGACTTCGATCGGGCCCTTCTTCGGGTGTGGCGTTACTCGCTGGCGGTGCGCCGGCTTGGTGGGCGTGCTCGCCGCGGTCGCGGCGGCGCAGGTACTGCGCCGAGCACATAGGACTGCACCAAGTGGTTCCAACTGCAGGTACGGCACACCTCTACAACGTGCACCGTGAACTCCTCTGCTGTTTCCGCAAGCCGAGCGAGCTCGTCCGAGGTTCGGGCCGATCCCGAAACCTGACCGAGCTTGTCGCCGAACACCCAGGACACGAGCGTCAACTGTTCCTTGCGGCAAATGGGGCAGACGACGTCGCTGCCCCGGCCGTGGAACTTCGCGGCTCTGAGTAGGTACGGATCGGCGTCACACACCTGCTTGACGTCGGTCCGACCCGCAGACACTTCGGCCAGCACAGACCGACGCGCGAGCGCGTAGTCCACAACTTGCCGCTGTATCCGCACCTGACCAGCGTACGTGCGTCCGTGCCGCGACGGACGGTTCGGGAGGGTCACGATGAACACATTTCGGGGGCTGGGGGCATGGCGACCAGCCATTACGATCACTTCCTGTGAAGTCTTCTCGTTCTCCGATGACGCGCGCTCGTGATCTTGATCGCGTCGAAACGTGCAATGTGTTGGACGCCGCGTACGCCGAAGGGCAGTTGAGCGCGGAGGACTACTTCGACCGGACCGAGAAGGCGAAGTCCGCGAAGACCCTGCTCGCACTCGCACGCCTGGTCAACGATCTGCAGGTGCCGAAGATCGAGACCAAAACGGTGCCTCGGACGTCGACGGCACGAAAGGCCGTGTTCGTCGGTGCTGCTGCTCTGATCGTCGTCGGCGCGATCGCAGCAGTGGCGTGGAGTCGGTCACCGTTGACGCCCTCGGAAGACATCACAGCCAGTTATGCCAGCACTACTTCCCTCGCTCCGCCGTTGCCGACCACCACCCCGGTGCCGGAGCCGACCGTCGAACCGATCCTGATCGCACACATCGACACGTTGACGCCGGAAGGAATCGGCGCATTCATCGAGAGGTATCGAGAAGAGTTCGGTGACATGTTCGTAGACGACGCCAGCTTCCACGGCGACTACTCATCAGTGAGCCGGGCGGTCCCCGATGCTCCCGCTCTCACCGAGTCCATCAGTTTTCGCGACGGCTTCGAGAGGGAAGTGACGTCCATTCCGCGGCGAACGGGCCAGCCGACCTTCGACCTCGGTTCCATCCAGATCGACAAGCTCGCGCCGTACATGGTGAACATCGGCGACTATGTCAATGTTTCGGACGCCGCGATCACCCACTTGATCGTGGACGCGAACTACGGCGTCCCGGAGATCGCGATCTATGCAGAGAACGGACTCGGCCACCAAGGACGCATCGAGGTCACGCCGTGGGGCGAGATCTCTCGTTCCTACCCGTACGGGAGCTAGGGTGAGCCGGTGAGTGGGTCCCCGACTACTACCTCTACGCGCACCCGTGCGCGCGACGTCGACCGTTCCGATACCTGCGCCGTTCTCGATACGGCTCTGTCCGACGGCCAGATCACGGTCGACGAGCACGCGAACCGGACGGCTGCGGCCATGACCGCGACCACGCTCGGACAGCTCGATCTGCTGGTCCGCGATCTGCAGAAAGCAACGCTGCGCAACGCCGTCGCCAAAGTTCGCCGTATCGACAAGATCTGGTACCTCGCAGCCGCATCGACTATCTTCGCCGGCCTGATCGGGTACCTCACCTTGTCCGCCGACCCTTCACCCCCACCGCCTCCACCGGCGGCAGCCGAAAACGTCGAACCGCTTGCCCCCATTGTGAGTTCGACGTTGAACACGGTCACCGCAAGCGGGATCGGGGAATTCATCACCAGATACAGCGCCAAGTACGGCACGACGATAATCGATTCCGCCAACTTCTACGACGGCTATGCAAGCGTCACTCGCGCCGCCGCTGTCTCGCCGAACCTGGAGGAAGACATCGACTTTCGAGGCGGTTTCACACCACGCGACAGCACGTCGACTCGAGCAGCCAGCACCGTCACCTTCGACCTCGCTGCCGTCGACATCGACAAACTCGCCGGATATCTGGCAGGAGTGTCCGCAAATCTCAACGTCCCCGACGCCGAGATCACACACATCAGCATGAGTTCGTCGAGCGACGATCCACGCGTCTCCATCTACGCCAGCAACAACCTCGGCGCGAGCGGCTCAATGGATTTGACCCCGGATGGCCGCCCGATCCGCTTGTCTCCCTTCACTCCTCGATAGGCCCCGGACATGCCGAACGATCTGACCAGGACCACCCGCGCTCGCAATGCCGATCGCGAGGCTACCTGCGCAGTGCTGGACTCCGCCTTCGCCGACGGACAACTCACGGCGACCGAGCACGACGAATTGACCGAACTCGCCGCGGTGGCAGTCACTCTCGGCGATCTCGAAGATTTGACGTCCGATCTGCAGACCGAGGCGTCCCTACCCATTCTTCGGAAAGAACCTTCGCTCGACACGCGTTGGATCGCCGTTGTGATCATCGCGCTGTCACTGGTCTCGGCTGTCGGTTTCGGAATCAAATACGCCGCGTCCGACGTCACGATCTTCTCGAGCCCCGAGCCACAGTTACACACCGTCGACGGCCTGGGGGCGATGTTCCATGCCATCGAAACGGAGTACGGCAGCGGACTGGTCGACGAGATGACCATCTATCCCACTTATGCACGCGTAACGCGCGCCGATCCTGCCGCGCCGCGCAAGAGCCTGGACAGCTACTACCGAGGCGACCTCGAGGACACGACTTCAGGAGGATCACGCGAACCCGACGTGACACAGATCGACGTCAGACAGCTCGATCCTCGCATCGTGATCGCCCTGCTCGACGGCGCCGGAACAACGACGTCGGTGCAAAATCCGACCACTCGGTACGTCTCTGTCGATAGCACCGAAAATGTTCCGACCATCCAGATTCACGTCGGCAACGACCTCGACGAGAGCGGGTACCTGACCGCTGGCCTCGACGGGGAAATCATGTCGATCTACCCGTTCACCCCCTGATCTAGCCGTGACACCTTGGTACACGTATCGGGCCGCAGTGTGGTTTTATATATCGGCGCGATATAGTTGGTTATCGCATCAAGCGGTTAGGTTCAACGACTCGGGAGGTTTGTCAGTTGCTCGAACTCGCAATCCTCGGGCTGCTCCTCGAGTCACCGATGCACGGATACGAGCTGCGTAAGCGGCTCACTGGTCTGCTCGGCGCATTCCGCGCGTTCTCGTACGGATCGCTGTACCCGGCACTGCGGCGCATGCAAGCCGACGGATTGATCTCGGAAGACGTCGACACTGCCACCGGCACGCTCAAGCGTCGGGCGCGTCGCGTCTACCAGCTCACTCCGGAAGGTCGGCAACGGTTCACCGAACTGGTCGCCGACACCGGGCCGCAGAACTACACCGACGACGGTTTCGGCGTTCACCTCGCCTTCTTCAGCCGCACCCCCGCAGAAGCGCGGATGCGGATCCTCGAAGGCAGGCGACGCCAGGTCGAGGAGCGCCGTGAGGGGCTCCGCGAGGCCGTCGGTCGGGCCAGCGGATCGCTGGACCGCTATACCCGTCAGCTCCATCAGCTCGGACTCGAATCGAGTGAACGCGAAGTGCGTTGGCTCAACGAATTGATCGCAGCCGAGCAATCGACAACAGGAACATCCCGGAAAGAAGGAGAACCCGACCATGGGTGAGAACAGCACCGCGGTGCGCGTAGCCATTGTGGGCGTGGGTAACTGCGCCTCGTCCCTGGTTCAGGGCGTCCACTACTACAAGGATGCCGACGAGACCCAGACGGTCCCCGGCCTCATGCACGTCAAGTTCGGTAAGTACCACGTCCGCGACGTGCAGTTCGTCGCTGCGTTCGACGTCGACGCCAAGAAGGTCGGCTTCGACCTCTCCGAGGCGATCCTCGCGAGCGAGAACAACACCATCAAGATCGCCGACGTCCCGCCCCTGGACGTTCCCGTTCAGCGTGGCCCGACCCTCGACGGCATCGGCAAGTACTACGCCGAGACCATCGAGCTGTCCGACGCCGAGCCCGTCGACGTCGTCAAGGCACTCAAGGACGCTCAGGTCGACGTCCTCGTCTCCTACCTGCCCGTCGGTTCCGACGACGCTGACAAGTTCTACGCACAGTGCGCGATCGACGCAGGCGTGGCATTCGTCAACGCTCTGCCCGTCTTCATCGCTTCCGACCCGGAGTGGGCTGCCAAGTTCAAGGACGCCGGCGTCCCGATCGTCGGTGACGACATCAAGAGCCAGGTCGGCGCCACCATCACCCACCGCGTGATGGCGAAGCTGTTCGAAGACCGCGGCGTCGTGCTGGACCGCACCTACCAGCTCAACGTCGGTGGAAACATGGACTTCAAGAACATGCTCGAGCGTGATCGCCTGGAGTCCAAGAAGGTTTCCAAGACCCAGGCCGTGACGTCCAACCTGACCGGCGCACTTGCCGGCAAGGTTCACGACCGCAACGTCCACATCGGTCCCTCGGACTACGTGGAGTGGCTCGACGACCGCAAGTGGGCATACGTCCGCCTCGAAGGCCGCGCCTTCGGCGACGCTCCCCTGAACCTGGAGTACAAGCTCGAGGTCTGGGATTCGCCCAACTCTGCCGGCATCATCATCGACGCCGTCCGCGCAGCCAAGATCGCCAAGGACCGCGGCATCGGTGGACCGGTTTACCCGGCTTCCGCTTACCTGATGAAGTCCCCGCCGGTCCAGATGGCCGACGACAAGGCTCGCATCGAGCTCGAAGCGTTCATCATCGGAGCCGACGAGGCCTGATTTAGTTCACGCTGATTCGGGGTCTTGCGCCAATGGCGCAAGACCCCGAATCTGTTATCCGCAGGGTGTTTCCGCATCCGCGCGGGTAATCACGCCTGCGGCTGCCGAATTGCCGTGCGGGTCCGGGTGCCGCTCAGCGTGGAATGATGGACATCAGAACCATCACACGGATCGAGGACCCCATGTCGATTACGTCGCTGCCAGTGCTCGATCTGTCGCTTGCGCAGAACTCCGACACCGCCGAGCAGTTCCGCACTCAGCTCCGCGAGGCCACCCACGAGGTCGGATTCTTCTACCTGGTCGGCCACGGAATTCCCGACGAACTGCAGCGCCGCCTCCTCGCCGTCGCCCGCGAGTTCTTCGCGCTGCCGACTGCCGAGAAGCTCGCGATCGAGAACGTCCGCAGCCCGCACTTCCGTGGGTACACCCGGCTCGGCGGCGAACTGACCGAAGGCAAGCAGGACTGGCGCGAGCAGATCGACATCGGCGCCGAGCAGCCCGCGGCCGAGCGCACCGACACCTCACCGGCCTGGGAGATTCTGCAGGGCCCCAACCAGTGGCCAGACGCCCTTCCCGAACTTCGCGACGTCATCACCGAGTGGAACGACACACTCACCTCGATCGCATTGAGCCTCTTACGCGAATGGGCGGTAGCCCTGGGCCAGGATGCGAACATCTTCGACGACGCGTTCGCTCACGATCCGTCGATCCTCATCAAGGTGGTGCGTTACCCGGGCCGCCCGAAAGGTGCCGGCTCCCAGGGCGTCGGCGGACACAAGGACGCGGGTGTGCTGACTCTGCTCTATGTCGAACCGGGCAAAGGCGGTCTGCAGGTCGAGCACGACGGCGACTGGATCGACGCGCCGCCGATCGACGGGGCGCTGGTGGTCAACATCGGCGAACTGCTCGAGGTCGCTACCGGCGGCTACTTGAAAGCGACTGTGCACCGGGTAGTTTCACCCGAGGGCGACGGTGAACGTATCTCGGTGCCGTTCTTCTTCAACCCGAACTACGCAGCGCAGATCCCGGAGTTCGACCTACCTCCCGAGCTCGCGGCGCGCGCCACCGGCGTCACCGTGGACGCGAACAACCCGATCCACGATTCCTACGGGGCGAATGCCCTCAAGAGTCGACTACGTGCGCACCCCGATGTCGCGGCCCGCTGGTGGCCGGACATCGTTGCGGCACAAAGCGCTACCTGACGCTGAACTACAGATCCATCGCGACTTTCCACGCCGTGTGCATCGCGCCCTCGATGTAGTCGACGTTCACCGCGTCACCGACCACGTGCACGTCGGAGACGACGCCGATCAGAGAATCGGCCAGTGGCGCCTGCGCCGACACTCCCGAGGCGACGACAACCATGTCGGCCGGAGCGGTCAGTGTCTTGTCACCGGAACGGAATTCGACGTGCTCCTTGGTGATGCGCTGCACCGTTGAATTGCGGTGAATGTTCACACCTACATGCTTGGCGTGGCGCACCGCCGTCCAGCGGCGCGGCATCGCCATCGGAATACCCAACTGCTGGCCTTCTTCGATCAGCGTCACAGTGCGACCTCGCTCGGCCAGGAACTCCGCAAGCTCGAGTCCGACAAGCGAACCACCGATCACGACAACGTCTTTACCCATGGGCAGGAACTTGCGGGTCACAGCTCGGATCGCCGCGGGGCTCTTGGTAATACCGGACAGCTTGCCCAACTTGGCCATCGTCCGCAGGAACGGCGGTACCTGTGAGACGTCTCCCGCTCCGGTCATCAACGCGCGCAACGAATCACCGGTGTGCACGTGCGGGAGATCACCGCCCGGAACGCTAGGCCGCTCACGAACCGCACCGGTGGCCACGACTACGGCGTCGGGGTTCAGTGCCCGGATCGAGGCAACCGAGGCTTCGGTCTTCAGTCGAACATCGACACCGAGACGCTCGATTTCCACTTTCAACCAGCTGAGCAGACGCCCGTTGTCCGGGGTAGTGAGGCTCGAGAACCACAGGGTGCCACCGAGGCGATCGGACTTGTCCAACACCGTGACTCGGTGCCCACGTTCAGCGGCCACGCGGGCCGTCTCGAGACCACCGGGGCCCGCTCCGACCACAACAATGTGTTTCGGAGTGCTGGTCCGAACGAAGGGGAGAAGCGCTTCGTTGCCCAGGGCAGGGTTCACCGCGCACAGCGGGGTCTCGTCCCAGAAGTTCTCCTGCACGCAGACGTAGCAATTGATGCAAGGCCGAACCCGCTCGGGTACACCGTCTTTGAGTTTGTTCACCAGCTGTGGATCGGCCAGGAGCTGACGGCCCATTGCGGCGAAGTCCGTGCGACCTTCCGCGATCATCTTCTCGCCGACCTCGGGGAGCATACGTCCGACCGTGATCACGGGGATCGATATCGCCTGCTTGATTCGCGTTGCGTTGTCGGTGTAGTAGCCGACCTTGTCGGGCAGGGGTCCGTCGGTGAAGTTGGCAAAAGCATTCAGCGCGGTACCGGTGACATGAATGGCGTCAGCTCCGGCCTCTTCGAACATCTTCGCGGCCGCAGCAGCCTCGTCGACGGTCAGCCCGTCGGTTTCGCCGTACTCTTGACCGGCCAGACGCACGATGACGGCGAGCGCACCGCCGACCTCCTCCTTGACCGCTCGAATGACCTCACAAGCGAGGCGAGCACGGTTCTCCATGGAACCTCCGTACTCATCGCTGCGCTGATTCGTGTATCGACTCAGGAACGCTCCGAGGACGTAGTTGTGGGCACAGTGAATCTCGACGGCGTCGCCGCCCGCCGCCTTCACCCGTCCGGCAGCCTCGGCGAACATGCGGACCAGCCAATCAAGATCTTCCTTGGTTGCCTCGTGGTACGTAGCCCTCTTGCCCTCGTTGATGGCAGCCATCTTGCCCAGTTCTTCTGGCGTGCAATCGGCCATCGCGCTCATGTCACCCGGCGGCTTCGGCGTGGACGGGACCAACTGCGGTCGGCCGTCGAGGGTATCGATGCGCGCCACCTTGCCGTGGTGTGTCATCTGCACACAGAGCTTGCTGCCTGCGTCGTGGACTGCGTCGGCCAACGCCTTGAGACCGGGGATGAACCGGTCTTCCGAAAGCCCCGGTTCCTTGCGGCTGGTGCAGCCCAGCGGATACGCAACAGCGCAGCAACCGGTGATGATCAGACCCGTTCCACCAGCTGCACGCGCCACGAAGTGGTCGATGTCGCCCTTTTCGATTTCCCCGTCTTCACACAGGTTCATGTCCATCGCAGGGAGAACCACGCGATTGGGCACGGTCATCGGGCCGATGGTGCCTGGTGCGAGCAGGTGCGGAAAGGTCTGGCTTCGGATCGTCACGAGCAGACGCTAGAACTGGACCACGCCCATCCGTTGCCGCACTCCCGATCAACGAGACTTCACGCGCTGTGACGTGCGAGGCACTCGGCTATCACCTCGAGCGCATATTCGAGGTCCGCGGATTCCACTCGCCCGTAGCCGATGACCAATCCGCCGGGGTCTCCGTGCGTTCGGGTGGACTCGACCAGGGTGGGCACTTCGACGCCGTGTTCAAGTGCCTCGCGAGCGACGGTCGCTGCCAGATCCGCGTCGAGCATGAGCGTCGTGTGCATGCCGGCGCCGAGACCCCGCAGTTCACCGAACGATGACAGCGCTTCCTCGACCGCCCGATCACGCTCCCGGTACCTGCGCCGGGCGGTACGCACCGCTCGATCCCATTCGCCGTCACGGAGCAGGGACAGGAGTGCTTGCTGCAGCGGAACCGACGGGAAGTCGCCGATTCGCTTGCGGTGTACTGCTATGCGGTCGACCAGGTCGAGGGGAGCCACCAACCAGCCCAATCGAATTCCGGCGCCGAGCGTCTTGGCAACTGTTCCGAGATACACCACCCGATCAGGAGCCAGCTGGGCAAGCGCAGGCAAAGGCGCTACGTCGTAACGGAATTCGGAGTCGTAATCGTCCTCGAACAGGACGACGTCGCGGACGCGGGCGAACTCGATCAACTGGTTGCGCCGACCTACCGGAAGCAGCCCACCCGTCGGATACTGATGGGACGGTGTCACATACACGCCACGGACGCTCTCCGACGCAGTTTCGAGTTGGTCGACACAGAGACCATGAGCGTCGACGGGCACGTCGAGCAGCGACCATCCACAGGCTGTTGCGGCCGAGGACGCATACCGGTATCCGGGATCTTCCATCGCCAGAACAGCACCACGGGTACGCAGAGCCGACAGGGCGAGGCCGAGACCGTGCGTGGCACCTGAGGTGATCAGGATTCTCTCGGGTTCAACCGACATTCCACGGGCTCTTGCCAGTAATTCCGATAGTGCCGAACGCAATTCGTAGTCACCCGCAGGATCGGGATCCTCGAAAGGTGGCGGTTTGGACCCGACGTCACGCCACGCCCGCCGCCACGCTGCCGATGCACGCGGTGGCGTCCACGGCACGCCCGGCCGGAGCTGCACCCTGGGTGACATCTTGTCGGCGCCCTTCTTCGGTGTAGTCGTGGGAGTGACCATGGGGGAGGGCGCCTCGGCAACGAAGGTGCCTGAGCCGTGCACAGCGACAAGCCAACCCTCGGCGATCAACTGCTCATACGCCCGTTCCACGACGCCCCGCGCCACCTCGAGCTCCGCCGCCAGCTTCCGGGAACTGGGTAACCTCAGACCCACTGCCGCCTTACCACTGCGGATATCAGCTCTGAGGTGGTCGGCAATCTGGATCGGGAGCGCCCGCCGATCTGTCCGGTCGAGGACGACGGCTACCGCCGAAGGCAGAAACATTCAGAACCCTCCCGGAAGTGGCAAATCGAAGTGGCCTATCGAAGTCTCCACTGATTGGACCATGACTTGAAGCCACTTTGCCACCAGCATTGTCTGCATGACAGATTCCGTTGTCTTTGCTGCCCCTGCTCCTGCCCCCACTGCACCTATTCCGCTGTCCCCGACAGCACGTACGACGCACAAGCGCGCCCGCCACCACGGCGTCGCAGAACGCGCGGCACTCGTCGACGTCTTGCAGTCCGCGAAGCTGTGCCACATGGGTGTGACCGTCGGCGGAGTTCCCATGGTGTTTCCCACCGCCTACGGGTTCGACCTCGACGGCCCCGACCGCGGCGGATCTATTTATGTTCACGGTTCAGTCGCTTCACGGAGTTTGGCTCCCGACAGCGAAATCTGCATCACCATCACGATCCTCGACGGGCTCGTGTTGGCTCGGTCGGGCTTCCACCACTCGATGAACTACCGCAGCGGCGTCATCATCGGATCACCTCGAGTCGTGACCGACGGCGACGAGCGCGTGAAGGCTTTGAATCTGATCGTCGACCAGGTGGTTCCCGGACGTTCCCAACACCTTCGGGATCACACGCGCAAGGAAATGGCGGCAACCATCGTTCTTGCACTGCCGTTGTACGAGGCTTCCGTCAAGGCCCGCACCGGCGGCCCCGGCGACGATGCCGCCGACATCGGTATCGAAACCGTTTGGGCTGGAGTAGTTCCCGCAGCTACGCACTTCGGTGAACCGATCCCGTCCGAGGATCTCGACTCAGGTGTCGCGCTTCCGGACCATATCTCGACGATGCTCTGACCGCACACGCCGTACACACCGGGGCATGGCTATGCCCCGGTGTGTACGTATTCAGTTGCGCCCGTTCAGGCTGCTGTAGGTGGGCTGTTCCCGCCGATCGGCTGTTGATACGGATCAACCGACATCGGTGGATAGAACACGGTTTTTCGGTCGGGTCCGATCTCCACCCGCCATTCGGTGTGGTGCAGTGTCCGGTGGTGATGACCGCACAACAAGATCAGATTGTCGAGATCTGTTGGGCCACCATCGTTCCAGTGAACAATATGATGAGCATCGCACCACCCCGACGGTGTCCCGCACCCCGGAAACGCACACCCACCATCACGAACCGCCAACGCCCGCCGCTGCGGAACCGTCGCCGTTCGCGCTTCCTTACCGCAGTCGAGCGGAACACCATTCTCGTCCAACAAGATCCGGGTGACCGTGCAGTCGCACGCCAGCATCCGTGCGGTGTCGATACTGATCGGGCCCACCCAATCCGTCCACGCGAACCCCAACTCCTCAGTGGACGGCAACAGGTCTTTCAGAACTTTAAGGTCGGTCATGTCTTTCGCGGACGCGGTGACTGTGATGTGCGGTTTCACTCCGCCTTCGATCGGACCCAACCCCGCCCGCTCGTACCGGCGCAACAATTCGCAGAACCCGTCCGCCCGTCGTAATGCCGGCGTACGCGTGTCCTTGACGCCGTCTTTCTCCGGTGTCGGCGCAGACAGGCTCGACAGCAACGTGATCAACCGGGCCCCGTTGATCGCATCCAGATCACCCTTCACAGTGACCCGCCCGTACAAGCCTTTCGAGGCGTAGAACTCGTTACGTTCGGAATCCTCGCCGACCGGGACGCCGTCCTCGCGCTTGCCGTACTGCTTCTCGATCCGCCGAATCGCCGCCCGCACCGCATCACAATCGGCAATGTTCTGCGACGCCAGGCCAAGCAGGATCCCGCGAGCCTTGTCCACATCCGCCAGGGTCATGTTCTTCGGCGGATGCTGACAAAACGACGCCACCTGACGGGCTTTCAACGCATCCACGTCACCGCGATGAAACGCATCCGCGACAACAGGTTCGAGCATCAACAACCGCGCCAACCCGACCAGCAGACTGCACTCACCGATCTCCAAATTCGTCGAACCATGCAACCACTGAGCGATCGCCCGAAAACCCTTCCCACCGAGAACGTCCCGGGAAAACATCTCCACGATCAGCAACACCATCCGCGACTGCAACTCGTGTCGGACACGCACCAGATCGAGAACCTCACCCTTGAGGTCCTCGCCATCCAGTTGCCACGCATCCCGACTGTCCATACTCAAAGTTTAATCGAACACAGTTTCGAACACAAGGGATGGTAACCGAAACTAGATGCTAATCAACAACTTTCGCATTCCAGACGAAACGGGCAGGTTCTTGGGTCGCGGGAGTTGCCGCAACTCCGCCACCGATAAAGGGCCGGACAAGATCCAGCGGCAAGGGGAAGACAACGGTGGAGTTGTTCTCACTACCGATCTCGTGAAGCGTCTGTAGATAACGCAACTGCAGGGTGGTCGGATTGCGGCTGATCACCTCGGCCGCCTCGGCGAGCTTGGCCGAAGCCTGAAACTCGGCGTCGGCGTTGATGATCTTGGCTCGCCGCTCTCGTTCGGCCTCTGCTTGCCTGGCGATGGCGCGCTGCATGTTGGCCGGAATCTCGACGTCCTTGATCTCGACGGTCGTGACCTTGACTCCCCACGGTTCGGTCTGCTGGTCGATGACTTTCTGCAGATCCTCGTTGAGGCGTTCACGTTCGGATAGCAGCGAGTCCAGCTCAGCTTTACCGAGGATGGAGCGCAGTGTGGTCTGGGCGATCTGTGAGGTGGCGGCCAGAAAATCCTCGACTTCGACTATCGAACGGTCAGCGTCGACGACCCGAAAGTACGTGACGGCGGTGACCTTCACAGGAACATTGTCGCGGGTAATCACTTCTTGGACCGGTATTTTCAGCGTGACGGTTCGCAGACTGACCCGCTCCATACGATCGATCGCCGGCACCAGAATCACCAGACCAGGACCCTTCAAGGTGATCAGTCGACCGAGGCGGAACACCACCGCGCGCTCGTACTCGCGCAGAACTCTCACCGACATGCCCACAAGGACTGCAATCAGCACGACAAACACGGACAACACGACAAGCACGGTGGTCATAGCGGCAGCTCCCACGGTTCACGACGGCGCACTTTCAGAGTCAGGCCTCGAACCTGCTCTACGACGACGGATTCGCCCACGGCGGGCACAGAATCGTCGTACCCGAATTCCATTCGAGCACGCCATAATCCGCCGTCGAGCTCGACCTGACCCTGCGCACCGGTCCAACTGCGAACGGTCGCGTCCGAGCCGACAAGAGATTCCGTCCCCGTACGCACGGGAGCGCGGCGCGCGGTAAGCGCTTTTCGACTCGCTACCGCCACCACGCCCAGGCCGACTACCGCGACCCCCGCCGTCACCGGAATCGCGATCAATTGCCCGATACCGTCGGACGTGAAGAGCATCCACACGCCGGCACCGATCATGAGTGCTCCAAGCGCACCGAGCACCCCCGCGGTTGGGGCATGCGCCTCGACCACGATCAACAGGACGCCCAGCAACAGGGCAACGACACCGATCGTCGTCATCACTCGTCTCCACGCTCGCGAGGACGCGGTCACGTCGCGTAGCCATTGTGCGATCGCGCCCTCGACTTCAACGGTAATCACGTTCGGCCGGATCTGCCACAAGCGCTTTCACATCACGTCAGAGAAGGACCTCACCGATCTGTCGTGCAGTCACCTTGGCAAGGTCGGCGAGAAACGGAATCCGTTCGTCGATCATCAGCTCGACCGGACCACGAAGCCCGAGAGCGTAACGCACAGTGCCGGATCCATCGATGATCGGAATTCCGATCGTTCGGAAATCCGGGGTCAACTCTTCGTCGTTGAATCCGTATCCTCGCTCACGAGTCAGTTCCAGTTCCCGGCGGATACCGGCGACATCGGTGATCGCACGCTGAGTGGTCGCTTCACGTGGCAGCGCAGCCAGCTCGGAATCGTCGACATCGGACCAAGCCAGAAAGGCTTTCCCCAGTGCGCTCGCATGCAAGGGAAGGCGGACACCCTGCAGCACGTGCCCGTCGGCCTCGCGCCACCGACTGAATCCGAGCAACACCACCTCACTTCCGCTTCGCACTGCCAGGGAAGCGGATGCTCCTGTCGTCGCGGCCAATTGCTCCAAAAAGGGCTCGGACAGATAGATCCGATGCTGCCGGTAGGAGACCTGTCCGTAAGCCGCCAGCGCCGCGCCGATGCGATACCGACTGGTTGCGTCGTCCTTCTCGAGAAATCCCGCGTCGACGAGCGACTGCAGCAATCGATGCGTGGTGCTGACCGCAAGCTCTTGTCGCCGCGCAACTTCCGAGACTCCCAGTTCTTCGCCACTGCGAAAACATGTGAGCATGGTCAGGGCACGGGTTACCGTCTGAACTCCCGCGCCGCGTGCGTCCGTCACGAACGATCCTTTCGCTGTGGCCTGATCGACCTGAGAATCGGACGCTAACACGGACCCAGCAGTCCGGCCATCCTTTCCATCAGATGGAAAGGAACCGAACGTGGACCTGCAAAAGCCCAGATGAACAGACTTCCGATGTTGTCAAGATTTCCAATCTCCAGAAAACAAACGGGGGTAAAACGGACAGGCACCCAATAGCGTCATCGTCGTCAGTTCTGACGATTCAACGCCTGAAGGAGCCACATACATGTCCCGCTTCCGCCGACTGCCACGAGCTGCCGCTGCGCTCGCCATGATCCCGCTGGCCGGGTTGGCGGTGGCGTGTGGGTCTTCCGATTCCGACAGCGCCGCAGGCAATTCCAGCGCAGACTTCACGCTCAAGGTCTTCGATCCCGGAAACTCCGGTGCCATCGCCGTCGGCAAGCGTGACGGAACCTACGACGAGGCTCTGGCACCGCTGGGCGCAAAGATCGAATGGGTCAAGACCACACCGGGATTCAGCTCCAACCTCAAACTCTTCAACAGCGGTGAACTCGACATCCAAACCGGCGCATACAGTCCCGTCGTCGGCGCACTGTCCAAGGACGTGGGTGTCCGCATCTTCGCCACGTCCGACCCGTACAACAAGGACCAGGCCGGCATCATCGCCACTCCGGAGTCCGGCATCAAGACCGTCGCAGATCTGGCCGGCAAGCGCATTGCCGTCAACCCTGCAGGCAAGGGCGAGTACATCACGCTCAAGGCCCTGACGCAGGCCGGAGTGCCGATCGATTCCGTCGAACGTGTTCCGCTGCAACAGGCTGACGCGGCGTCGGCGTTCTCCACCGGGCAGGTCGACGCGTGGGCATCGTTCCTGATTCCGTATCAGGAGGCCAAGGCCAAGGGCGCGGTCGAGATCGCAACCGAGGCGAGCATCGACTCCGTGGACAGCACCATCATCGCCGGCCGCACCGTAGTACTCGAAGAGCATCCCGAAGTGGTCCAGAAGTTCCTCGAGGTCACCCAGGAACTCACCGCGAAGCAGCAGGCCGACCCGGCAGCATTCGAGAACGTCTTCGAACAGACCGGTCCGCGCGCACTCTCCGGACAGCGACTCGACGACGCGATCACCCTGGGCGGCCAGATCACCAACTTCCGCTACCCGACTGCAGCCGACGCTACCGACCTCGAATCGATCTCCACGTTGTTCGCCGACAACAAGGTGATCCAGCAGCCGATCAAGGGCAGTGACGTGATCTTCGACCTCCAGGGTGCTGTGGCAGGTTCGGCAGCGGCAGCGCCCACCACCGAGGGGAAGTGACCCGATGGTGACGCTGACCCGGCCCGCACGAACTGCGTCGCCGTCAGTGGAGCATCCGCAACTCGAAACGCCCCGCTACCGCCGCAATCGCAGCAGGCCCAAGTGGGTCTCGATCCCACTCCGCTTCCTCGTGCCCGCGCTGCTGGTTGCCGGATGGTGGATCGGATCCGCTACCGGACTGATCCGCGAAGAGATCCTGGCCGGACCTCCGGCGGTGTGGACGGCATTCGCCGAGCTGTACCAGTCGGGTCAGTTGGTCGACTTCGGTCTCGCGTCGCTTCAACGTGCCGCACTCGGTGTTTCGGTCGGTGTGATCGTCGGATTGGTGCTCGGGGTTCTGTCCGGTCTCTCCTCGCTCGGCGAAGAACTGATCGACTCGACCATGCAGATCAACCGCGCGGTTCCGTTCCTCGCGCTCGTTCCGTTGTTCATCGCCTGGTTCGGTATCGACGAAACCTTCAAGGTAGTCCTGATCGCCGTCGCGACCGTCGCCCCCATGTACGCGTACACCTACCTGGGAGTGCGCGGAGTCGATCGCAAGATGGTGGAAGCGGCACAAGGTTTCGGCCTGACGGGTTGGCGACTGGTGTTCGGAGCAATTCTTCCGACCGCCCTCCCCGGTGTTCTGATGGGGCTTCGAATCTGCCTGTCGCTCAGCATCACCGGATTGATCGCCGCCGAGCAGGTCGGCACACGTGAGGGCATCGGATATCTGGTCACCCTGGCGCAGGAATACAACCGCACCGACTACATGGTTCTGTGCATCGTCATGTACGCGGCACTGGGACTCATCTTCGACGCAATCGTCAGACTGATCGAGCGGTACTCCATGCCGTGGCGGAGATTGTCGGTGGCGCGATGACGAATACAACCATCGGCTCGCTGCCATCCACCGAAGCACCTCTGCCGCCGTTGGCAGCCCGTGAGCGGACCGGCACCACTGCGGCCGAGCGACGTGCCGGATCACCGGTAGCGGTCTCGCTCACCGGAGTGCGTAAGTCGTTCGGTGACAAGACTGTTCTGGGCGGTATCGACCTCGAGATCACGCGCGGCGAGTTCGTCGTTCTCCTCGGCCCCAGCGGTACCGGCAAGACGACCCTGTTGCGAGTGCTCTCCGGTTTGGAAGCACCGGACAGCGGCGAGGTGCTGGTTCCGCGCGACCGCACGGTTGTCTACCAGGAACCGCGATTGATCCCGTCGAAGCGAGTTCTGGCCAATGTCACAGTCGGACAGAAACGGTCACGTCAGGTCACCGACAATGCACGCAACGCACTCGCCGAGGTCAACCTCGCGGACAAGCACCGCGCCTGGCCGGCCACCCTCTCCGGCGGCGAGGCCCAACGCGTCGCATTGGCTCGTGCTCTGGTTCGCGAACCTGAACTATTACTGCTCGACGAACCGTTCGCAGCCCTCGACGCTCTGACACGGCTCCAAATGCAAGACCTGGTAGGCGATCTGGTCGCCCGCCACCGTCCGGCAGTACTGCTCGTCACGCACGACGTCGACGAAGCCGTACGACTTGCCGACCGTGTGCTCATCCTCGACAAGGGCGGGTTTGCCGTGGATGTCGACATCGACCTGCCACGCCCCCGCGATCGGAACGATCCCGAATCTCTACGCTACCGAGCGAGTTTCCTGAAGGAACTCGGCGTCGGTCGCACCTTCCCCGACGGACAGGACAGTCATGACATTGATCGCTGATTCCGCAATCGACACACTCTGGTACACCCGCTGCCCCGTTCCCACCGCCAGCGGCCTCGCCAACAGTCTCGGTTGGCTCGACCGGACGGCAAACGAATCCGGAGTGCGTTTCGGCGTACTGCAAGATGCCGGACCGGAATTGGCAGTGCGCCATTTCGATCACCACCTCTCCGGACTCATTCGCGAAGGCGGCAACGTCCCCGCACTGGCCGCGCGTGCCAGTGGTTCTCCGACGAGGCTCATCGGGCTCACCTGGATCGACGAGGCCCAGGCAATCCTGGTGCGCGGAGACTCCGACATCCGAGAAGCCGGTCTTCTGGCAGGCGCTCGGATCGGCATCCCGGCCTGGGCGGCAGATCAGGCCAGGAGCTTCCCCCGTGCCATGGCCCTGCACGGCTTCGCCTCCGCACTTCGACTCGGCGAGTTGAGTTTTGCCGACGTCACTCTCGTCGAGGTTGCGACGACGGCAGCCCCCGAGGTCCGCACCGCCTCGTCCACCCGCAACACGACGTGGGGCGTCGAATCCCTGCTACGCGGCGACGTCGACGCCATCTACGTCAAGGGTGCCCGCGCCCAGGAAGTTGCCCGCGAACACGGTCTCGCGGTGGCCGTCGATCTCGATTCCACTGCATCGCTACGTGATCGCGTCAACAACGGCACCCCACGACCGATCACAGTTCATGCCGACCTACTCGAACAACGCCCGGACATCGTCGTGGGTTTCCTCGCCGAGAGCCTGAGAGCGGCGGACTGGGCCGCAGCCAACATCGACGAGGTCCGAGCCGTTCTGCAGACCGAAACACAGTCGGGGCCCGAAGGTGTGGTGGCAGCGTACGGCGAGAACTTCCACACCGGACTGCATTTGAGCCTGTCTGACGAGCGTGTGGACCTGCTCGGCGTGCAGAAACAATTCCTGTATGCGCACGGCTTCCTTGCCGCCGACTTCGACCTGCAGTCCTGGGTGGCGCACGAACCACTGGAACAGGCACGCAACCTCGTTGCGCAGAAGGGCACAGCAGAATGACGGACGTCTACTGGGAGCTACCGTCTCGCGGTGACGGACGCCGGGCGGTGGCCGCACTGAACAGTCGCGGCGGCTTCGGGCCGCAGCGACCGACTACCGTCGCGACCGATGTTCGTCCCGGAAACTTCGGGCCCTTCGACGAATTGGCACAGATCGTTCTCGCCGCCGAACTGTCGGGCGTCGACGGCGTTGTCGCACCGTACGATCCGAATGGCGAAGAATCCTGGACCGTTGCTGCCGCCGCCCTACGTCAGACGCGTCATTCGCGAGTGGTCGTGGAGTTTCACCCCACTTTCGGCACCCCCGTCTACGCCGCCAAAATGTCGGCGACACTTCAGCGCCTGTCGGCAGGTCGTCTCGAATGGCGAGTGAAGGTAGAGACGGACCCCGAAGACGCCGCTGCTCGCGGCGACGTGGTTCGAGGAGCCGACCGCTACGCGCGCGCCGCGGAGTTCCTGACCGTCGCCCGTGGCGTATGGAACGAGGAGCAGATTCTCCCTGGCGGATTCGGCGGCACGGGTTACGACTTCGACGGCGAGTACTACGACGTACTCGGCGGCGGATTCCGAGGCATCTTGTCGGGACTCCGTTTTCCCCGAGTACATCTGACCGGAGACTCACCGGAAGCTCTGGAACTCTCGGCCCACCATGCCGATGTCCATCAGTTCACCCTTGCCGGCGACGAGTTGTCGACACGGATCACCACCCTCGACGACCGAGCATCCGAACTCGGCAGGACCGTCGAGAAGGTCCTGCGCATCCCGATCATCGCGAGGGAAACAGCGGACGAAGCCTGGGCTCGCGTCGAACGGCAACTGAGAGAATCCGATTCCGCGGCACTCGAGATCGATCGTGGCGGCATCCTGTGGTCCGGATTCGACCGCATCGGCTACGAGCACAGTATCGGCCTCGTCGGAAGCTACGAGGAAGTGGCGCAGCGATTGTCGTCGTATCGCGATCTCGGCGTGGACGGTTTCGTCCTGTCCGGTCGGCCACACATCGAAGAGCTGCACCGGGCGGGCGAGCATCTCCTGCACCTGGTCGATCCCGAGGGTCGGATCCGCAAGGAAGAGAAGGCCACCACAGAAGAGAAGGCCACCGCATGAGCATCGATTTCTATTGGCGGATCGGGATGGAAGGCGACCACGCGTCGCTGCGTACTCCGCGTCGCTACAACCGCGGCGATGCCGGTGGATACGGGCCGGGCAACATTGCTCCCGCGATCCGCGGCGGCGAGTTGGACGGATACAGCTACATCGACCACATGGCAGCGGTGGCAAAGGCTTCCGAGTCCGCAGGGTTCCTCGGTGGACTGCTGCCGTCTTTCCCGATGACCGAGGATCCGTGGGCGACCGCAGCAGCGTTGGCCGCCGAGACCACCACGTACCGTTTCATGGTTGCGTTCCAACCAGGGTTCCTTCACCCGGTCCAGGCCGCGCGAATGTCGGCCAGTCTGCAGCGCGCAACCGGTGGACGTCTGGTCTACAACATCATCAGTGGTGGAGGCGGAGCGCCTCAGCTGTGGTGGGGCGACAAAGTCGACCACGACGATCGCTACACCAGGACGTCCGAGTTCCTCGATGTCCTCAAAGGTGTGTGGGACGGTGAACCTTTCGACTTCGACGGTCGCTTCTTCCAAACCCACGGCGCTGCACTGCCAACCGGACTGGCCGGCCAACCGTTTCCCGAGGTGTACTTCTCCGGATCTTCGGCCGCAGCCGTCGCCGCCGCCGGACTGCACTCCGATTACTACCTTTCCTGGCTGGAGCCGTACGCCGATCTCAGAGCCAAGATCGACGGGGTGCGGGAGAACTCGGCCAAACTGGGACGCACGCCGAAATTCGCCGTACGCATCGACGTCGTAGCCCGGCACACCGAAGAAGCCGCGTGGGCCGAGATCGAGAAAGGCTGGGCCTTCGTCGACAAGGGGGCCGCCGACCGTGCAGCCCAGGGTGACTCGGTGGGCGCCGCCCGCATCAAAGGCTGGGTACCCGAACACATCACCGGCTACCGAGATCTGGAAGTGCAACCCAACGTGTGGTGCGGCTTCAGCCTCATCCGCGGCGGACCGGCGTTCGGACTGGTCGGCAGTTACGAGCAGGTCGCCGAAAGACTCGACGAGCTGCGCGAACTGGGCGTCGACGCCTTCATCCTCGCCGGTAACCCGCATCTCGAAGAGGCATACCGCGTCGGCGAAGAAGTTCTTCCCCTCCTGCAGCGCACCCCGATCACACCTTCTGGACTGGAGACTCGATGACCACCACCGAAACTCGACTCGACACCGAAACCGCAGCATTCGTCGAAGAAGCTCGCAAAGCAGCAGACAAGGCATTCGACGTCTTCCGCAAGACCGGAACGGTTGCAGCCAACGGGACCGTCAACTTCGTCGAACGAGTACCCGGCACCGAAATCGCGGTCGCCCTGAACGATCCGGGACCGTGGGCGAACGATCCGTCGGTGTCACCGGTTGTCGCCACCTTCGATGGAGAGGTGCTGTCCGGCAACGGATCGGCCGGATTTGTCACCGGCTACGCATCGGTCTTCCGTCAGCATCCGGAAATCACCAGCGTTGTCCACATCCACACACCGTGGCTCGGCGGTTGGGCACAGACACATCGGACGCTACCCATCCGCTATGCGGCTTCGCAGAGGCTGACGCTCTCCCGAGAGATTCCGCCGCACATCGATCGGTCCCGTTCTGCAGGCGATTTCATTCTCGAGCGTCTCGAACACGATCCCGATCTGGTGGCGATCTTCGAAGCCAACGGCGGGGTCAACGTCATCGGCCGCAGCGGGTTGCTCGACCTCGCGAAGTTCGTCGTCCTCCTCGAGGAAGGCGCCCAGTTCCAGGCGATCGCCGAATCCCTCGGCGGTTCGGTTGAATTCGATCCATCCAACCTCGTCGTGCAGTGGGGCCGTAGCGGACTCGCCGACGAGGCGCGTCGACGCGGCCTCATCTAGCCACCCCCATCACTGATTCAGAACAGGAAACCGTAGATCTCATGACCGTTCGCGTCGGATACTTCCCACACAACAATTCGCTGTTCGTACTGCGCCACACCGGATTCCTCGAACGCCGTCTCCCCGATGTCGAGTGGGTGGACCTGCGTGAGCTTCCCGCCAAGCCTGCAGTGAACCCGGAAAACGCCTTGCCGACCCTGCACTCGGACTGGCTGTTCGAGGAGGGCGGATACGACGTGATCGGAACCGGATTCACGCCGCCCGTCACCGGATTGGCCCAGGGCCGCGATCTCGTCTACATCGGAATCTCCGGCCCCCGCGTGGAGAACGGGCGCCTGGTAGTCAAGGCAGAGTCCGAGATCAACACGGTTGAGGACCTGCGTGGCAAGCGCGTCGGCATCGCGCACGGATCGTGGCAGACCACACTTTTGTTGTTCGCCTTGGATCAGGCGGGGCTGACCTGGTCCGACATCGTCCCTGTCGACACCGACGTACGCGGTGGTGGAGCGGACCTCGTCGACGGCACCATCGATGCCTGGGTTGGCGCGTACCCGGGGCTGACGGACATCGAAGCGAACCACGAACTGCGCACGCTGATCGCCACCGACGGACTCTTCAGCCACCCCTCACTGTGGTTCACCCGGCGCGATTTCGCGGATACCAACCCGGAGGCCCTCCAGGCGATCATCGAGGCCCTGCAGGAATCCGACGCCTGGATCGAAGCCAACCCCCGCGAAGCCGCCCAGGTCTTCGTCGACGACGTCGAGAAGCGTGGCGGGTCCGCGAGCCTCGATGCCTGGGAAGCTGCACTGCGCGGACGTCCTTTCGGTGTCAACCCTGTCACCGACGAGTTCCTGGACGAGCAGCAGCGCGCGGCCGATCTCCTGCTGAGCAACGGACTACTGCCGAAGGCAGTCACCGTCCGCGAAGCAGTCGTGCCGTGGATCAGCGAGTTCGTCGGTTCGGATCGTTCGTCGATCTGAGGACCCACTCCTGACAGATCCGCTTCACACGTGACAGATACCGAACGGTCTGCCATTGTGAAGGAATGCGGCGGCGCGTGGGTGAGAGTTGGTCCACGCGACCAGTCTCAGGGGTAACCCCTGGGTCGGCCAGAAGAATTGGATACTGCGTCCACCGGCGTTCGGCACGCTCCGCGTGCTTGCCGCCGCACCGGACAAAGGATTTGGTCACCCCGCCCCGTCGCATCCCGGAGTCGAATCATGCGTGACTTCGAGCTCGATCCCGAGTTGGCGCGTCGTCTGGCCGTTGCGGCCGCTGACGCTCCGTGGACCCTCAGCGGCCTCGAGGAGGCATTCGGAACCGTCTTCGACGTTTCCCCGACGCTCCTGGCCGTGCGCGTTCTCGACCTCATGCCCGCTCCACCGTTCGAACCGCAGACTCTGTATCGATTGCTTCGCGAACTACCTCGCCTGCGGCCTGTTCCTCTCTCACTGGACACCAATGAAACCTCGGTGTGGCGGTTCGACGTTCCCCGCTACAACACCAGTGTGGACCTGGCTCGTTCACTGGATCTGACGATCTCCGAACTCGAGTGGTTCGCCGACCGAGGGGAATGGCTCCGCACGAAACCCCGACCGCTACGCCACTACCGGCCGATGCAGATCAGCAAGAAGGCCGGCGCTCGCCTCCTCGAGGTACCGAAACCCCGATTGCGCGAAATTCAGCGGAAGATCCTGCGCCGCATCCTCGACCTGGTGCCCCCGCACGACGCGGCACACGGATTTGTCCGTGGTCGAAGCCCTCTGACTTTTGCAGCGCCGCACGCACAGTCGGAAATCGTGATCGGCGTCGACCTCGCGCAGTTCTTCCCCTCGATCAGCGGCAGCCGCGTTCACGCCGTCTTCACAGCCCTCGGCTATCCACCCGCAGTGGCAGGTGTTCTCACCGGATTGTGCACTGTTGCAACACCTGCCGATACCCTGCGCGGCCTTCCGTATGCACAGGCATCACAGCTACGCACCGCGCATCTTCCGCAAGGCGCGCCAACTTCGCCTGCACTGGCGAATCTCGTCGCACGCAAACTCGACATCCGCTTGAGTGGACTCGCACAAGCGAACTGGCTCACCTACACCCGATACGCCGACGACCTCGCGTTCTCTGGAATCGAAGTAGCCGACGTCGGCACCCTCCTCTGGACGGTCGAGCAGATCGCCAGGGACGAAGGGTTTGCCATCCATCCACGAAAGACCAAGGTGATGCGCCCTCATCGACGCCAACACCTCACCGGGCTGGTGATCAACGACCAACCCTCGTATCCGCGCGACGACTACGATCGCTTGCGCGCCCTGCTGCACAATGCCGCCAGCACTTCTGCGCAGGAACAGAATCGGGATGGCGTGGAGAACTTCCGCGCCCACATCTACGGCCGGATCGCGCACATCGGCGAAACCAGCACTACACGCCGACGCACATTGCTGCGCCTGGCTGAACGTGTGGATTGGGACGGTTAGTGCCCGCGAGCAGTCAGAACCGCGGGGTGTAGGCCATGCATTCGACTTCCATGTGCGCACCCAGTGCCAGTCCGTCTGTTCCGAACGCACTGCGGGCCGGCAGTCTCGACGCCGGGAAGTACTCGAGGTAGACCTTGTTGAACTCCTGCCAACGAGACATGTCGTCAAGCATGACAGTACATTTGAAGATTGCTTCGACGCCGGAACCGTAAGCGATCAGCGAAGCCACGATGTTCTCCATGGTCTGACGAGCCTGCGCTTCGAAGCCGTCGGCCAAAGTCCCGTCCGGGAGCATGCCGATCTGACCCGACAGATACAGAACGTCTCCGACGCGCACTCCGGTGGAGAACGGCGTATCGAAAGCGGGTGGGATGAACTCGACGGTCTGAGATGAATCCATTAGATCTCCTCGGAGTTAGAATATGCGTGACGAGTTGGCGTTTCAGCGCACTGGGCGCGCACGAACATCGGCCAGGAAGTGCGCCACCAACTCGTTCCACGCGTGTGGGTCCTCGAAATAAGGGGAGTGGCCGCGGTCGGCAAGTTCGACCACTTCGGCGTGGGGCAGGAACTCGGCGGCGCTGCGAATCCGCTCGGGTGTCATCAAATCGTCCAGCTCACCCGCGATCAGCAGAACCGGCGCCGTCACCGCGGCAAGATCGCTCGGCGAGTAGTTGTGGGCCTTGAGAATTCGGAAGAACTCGGTGTCAGGTGGGCGATGACCGAAGGTGCCGAGAGCTTGGTACAGGTATGCCCTCGCCATGTCCAAGCTCGGCAACCGTCCGCCCACAGCGGGATGCTCCCCCAGGGGCCGCGCGGTGACGGGTGCTGCGGTGAGGGGAGGTGCGCTGTCCGGACCGAATCCGACGGGAATGCCGCCGGTCGTGCAGGCCAGGACTACCGACTCCACCCGGTCCGGAACAGCGATCGCGGTCCCCAATGCGGCCCAACCGCCCATCGACTGGCCGACCACGTGCGCTCGATCAACCGCCAACAGGTCCATGATTTCGATCAGATCAGAGACTGCCGCTACCGGGCCGTGGTTGCCGTTCTCGTTGGTAGAGCGGCCGAATCCTCGCTGATCCCAGCTGATCACCCGATAGTGCTGAGCGAAGTAGGGCACCTGCTGGTACCAGACGGCCGCATTTCCGCCGAGACCGTGCGTGAGAATCAGATCCGGGCCCTCGCCGGCAGTCTCGTACCAGACCCGTTCGCCGTCTGCGACGGTGATGAAGCCCTCGGTCCTTGAAATCATCCTTGTTCTCCTGTGTCGGACGGGCGCTTGCCCGAAGTGTGGTCAGTGAGGAGTTGCTGCACTTCATCGGTGGCCCGCAGCAGGTGTTCTTCGACCATTCGCGTCGTTTTCGCATCGAAGTCGGTATCGAAACCGATCACCGTCAACGCACAGAGCGGAGACCCCTTGCGGGAAGACACTGCACGCGAGACCGAACCGATGATGTCCTGAGATCGTTTGTGGACAACGGCGAATCCGGTTTTCTGCGTCTCGGCGATGTCGGCGAGAAAGCCGGTGGGTCCTTCCAGTGGATAGCCACTCTTCTCCACCATCGCCAGGTAGGGCGCCCGGGTGTTGTCCTCGAGTGCCGCCACCAACGCGAGCGGACCCGCGAACCGGTGCGGCGGAAGCAGATCCCCGAGCATACGAGTGATCATCTTGAGTCGCTCGGGACGCAGCGCCGCGATGATCCGCGTCCCGCCGCTCTCGAGAACCTGCAGATTCACCATCATGTCCGTGCTCTCGGACAGCACCCGCATGGTCGGATCGCACAAGGCCGCCAACGAATGCGCTGCCGCTTCGTGGGAAACCTGCAGTGCAGCCGGGCCGGGGAGATAGCGACCGTCGTAGCGGAAGACCCAACCACGGTTCGCGAGTTCTCCGAGCACTCGGTGCGCAGTCGGGCGGAGCATCCCGACTTCTTCTGCCAGTTCGCTGAGCTTCATCGGCGTGGTCGAGCGCGCGATGGCCTCGAGTAGATCCAGCGCTTTGTCGACGGCGGACGCAGAACCCTTCGTCATCCGATCCCCTCCCGGTGCCGTGGATGTACCCGGCGATCCGAAATCTCGTGTTCTTGGAAAACCCTTGGCATTCGCCTAGGAAATTACTATAGTCACAACAATCGTTCCGGCGTACGGAATTCTTTGAGCGTCTTCACCTTCCCACCGGATTACCGGCAAGGAAGTCATATCTTTCCCAGCGAGAGGTTTTCGGACATGACGGTTGGACTTACCCTTCGGTCGACACCACGGTTCAGAGTTGTTGCCCTGGCCGCAGTCGCGACCGCGGCATTGGCACTGACAGGCTGTTCGAGCGACGCCACGGCCTCCGACGACGGGGGCACCCAGACCACCACGATTCGAATCGCACCTCAGCCGATCGCGGACTTCGCACCGATTTGGCTCGGCATGGAGCAGGGGTACTTCACCGATGAGGGACTCGACATCCAACTCGTGGAGGGCGGCGCTAGTTCCTCGGCTCAAATTCCGTTGTTGCTCAGCGGAAATGCAAATATGGCAGCCACGACTGCCGCTGCCGCAATTCAGGCACGGAGCCAGAACATGCCCGTCACCATTGTCGGCGGGCTCACGAATTTTGCCGCAAATGACAGCGTCGACCAGTCCGGTCTCGTGGTCGCCAAGGACAGTTCCATCAGCGGCTTCCGTGACCTCGAAGGCAAGACCGTCGCGATCAGCGGTTTGAAGTCCGTCAGCGAAGCAGTCATCTCTGCCGCGGTGGAGAAATCCGGCGGAGCAGCGAACAAGGTCTCGTTCATTCAGGCGCCCATGCCCAACCTCGGCGACCTGGTTTCCACCGGCGGGGCCGACGCGGCATTCCTCATCGATCCGTTCCTGAGTAAAGCAACCGACTCGGGGCTGAAGATCCTCGGCCACCCCTTCCCCTTGGCCGCACCCGGTGTACCGGGGACCTCGCTGGTCGCTTCGGAATCGTTTGTCAATGCGAACCCTGACTCACTCGCGAAATTCCGTACCGCGCTTGCCAAATCAGTTGACTACGCCAATCAGAATCCGGGCGCGGTCAAGGCTGCACTCTCGACACAAGCCAAGATTCCGCTCGAAATGCTGGCCAACAGCAAGAATCCTCAGTTCGTCGCAGTAGTGGAACCGGGTGCTCTCGGCACGGAGATCGAACTGCTGGTCAAGTACGGGGTACTGACGGATTCGGTCGAGGCCGAATCCCTGCTGACCCCGGCCAACTGAGTTGTCCGCCTTGACAACCCTGCAGACTCGCCGCAGGCAGGTTCTGCTCGGTCGGCTGCTGACGCTCTTCGCGTTGGCAGCCGCCTGGCAGATCTTCGGAATGCTCGGCGACGAGGACGTCAAAGGTATTCCGAAGTTCAGCGACGTGGCAGTGGCCTTTGTGAACGAGCTCGGCACGTCCTCGTTGTGGACATCACTGGGACAAACGGTGACCACCACGGCGATCGGATTGGCGCTGTGCCTGGTGATCGGAATCCCGGCAGGGCTGCTGCTCGCCGCGCACCCGTTCCTGACGGTCTCCTCCCGCTTCGTCATCGACTTCTGCCGAACCGTTCCGCCGCTCGCAATCATTCCGCTCTTTCTGCTGATCATGGGCCCGACGCAACGGATGGCGGTGGCACTGATCGTGGCAGTAAGTGTGTGGCCGATTCTGCTCCAGACGATTCACGGTGTGCGCAACGTCGACCCGGAACTGCTGGCCACCGCACGATCCTTCCGACTTCCACTGTGGCGCAGGCTCGCTCTCGTCGTCGCACCGGCGTCGATGCCCTACATCTTCACCGGGATTCGCATCTCGGCAACACTGAGCTTGCTGCTGACCATCGGTGCAGAATTGATCGCGGGCGTGCCGGGACTCGGTAAGGAGATCCTGCTGAGCCAATCCGTTCCCGATCGAATGTTCGCACTGATCATCGTCGCCGGACTACTCGGAATGCTGCTCGCCTTCGCCGTGATGGCGATCGAGAATCGTTTACTTGCCTGGCATTACATCCCGAGGAGGATGACGACGTGAAGATGATGTCAGGACTTCGACTCCTCGCGTGGGAGTTGTGGCTGCCGATCTTGATCGTCGTCGTATGGTACTTCGGTTCGGAGTCGAGCAAGTCGCCTTACTTCCCGCCGCTGTCACGTATCTGGAAAGCGTTTGTGGACAACTGGTTCGGTCCGGGATTCGCCCACGACGTCGTACCGAGCTTGACCAACCTTGCCTTCGGTCTCGCCGTGGCACTGGCGGTCGGCGTCGGTGCCGGTCTCCTGCTGGCGCTGTTCCCGCTGGCTGCCGACATTGCCGATCCGTTTCTCCAGTTCTTCCGCGCTATTCCGGCGCTGGCCGTATTACCCGCACTTTTCATCGTTTTCGGAACCGGTTCGACGGGTAACGTTGCCGCCATCGCCTTCGGCGCGGTCTGGCCGATACTCCTCAACACCCTCGACGGCATTCGCTCCATCGACCCGAGTATCCGATTGGTGGCGCGCAGCTACCGGATCCGTACACCCCTCCTCGTGACGCAGGTACTCCTCCCCGGAGCGATGCCGCAGATAACAGTCGGTATCCGCACCAGTCTCGCGATCGGTGTCGTCATCATGGTCGGAAGCGAAATGTACGTCTCCACTGCAGGAATCGGTCACTTCGTGATCGTCGCGCAACAGACCTTCGCGATCGCCGACATGTGGTCCGGAATTCTCCTGCTGGGAATCATCGGATACGTGCTCAACCTCGGATACGGCGTGATCGAACGATGGTTGCTCAGATGGCAGCCGCGGACCCACGACGCTCTCGCAGTGAAAGGAAACTGATGTCATCCACAGAATCTGCGGCATCGAAACCCGCAGTCGAACTGTGCGGCCTCGGGGTGACCTACGGCGGTCCCACCGGCCGCGAAGTGCTCCGCGGCATCGATCTGTCCGTTGCACCCGGAGAAATCGTCTGCATCGTCGGCCATTCCGGCATCGGCAAGAGCACGCTGATTCGTTGCATCGCCGGTCTGCAGAAGCCGACCACTGGTGAGGTCCGCATCGCCGGGATCGCGATCGATGCACCGCCGGCCACGCTGGCTCTCGTGTCACAGGACTACGGACGCACACTGATGCCGTGGCTTCGAGTGGGCGAGAACGTTCGCCTGCCGCTACGGGGCAACGGTCTGGCGCGGAAGGTTCAGAACGAGAGGGTTAGCGATGCACTTGCCGTTGTCGGTCTAGGCGGTGCTGCGCGTTCCTACCCCTGGCAGTTGTCCGGCGGAATGCAGCAGAGAGTGGCGATAGCTCGCGCTCTCGCCTATCGGCCGCAGGTACTCCTCATGGACGAACCCTTCGCGTCGGTCGATGCGCAGACCCGCGCGGAACTCGAAGACCTGCTGCTGACGCTTCAGCGTGATCTTGGCATCACCGTCCTCCTCGTCACCCACGACGTCGACGAATCGGTGTACCTGTCCGATCGAGTGGTCGTCCTCGGCGGAACTCCGGCATTGACGCAGGACATCGTCGACGTCCCGTTGACCGGAGCTCGAGATCAACTGACCACCAAGGCAGACCCACTGTTCATCGAGTGCCGTACCAGGGTCCTGTCCGCGATCCAGCAGTCGAAGGTGGTGGCGCCCGTGTCGTAAGCGCCTCGCCTAGGCTGGCTCCGTGATCCTTCTCCTCATCGGCCTCGCGCTGCTCGGATTCTGCGGCTACCGGTTCAGGCAGGATCGACGGAGGCTGAGCAACGGCGTCTACCTACTTCTCGGACTGATCTTCACCGGTCTGTGGATGTTGCAGTCGGGTGCGCCGGGAACCGAGGTCCCGTCGTTCGTCATCGCGACGATCGCTCTGCTCTCGCCGTTGCTGGTGCTCATGCTTGCAGGATTCCTGATCGTCAACGGAGTCACGATGCTGCGGCGCGAGGGATTCAGCGTCGCGAATCTGCTCTCACTCGTCGCCGGACTCGGCCTGCTCGTTCCCTACGTGTTGCTCGCATCAGCGCTGCTTACGCAGAGATATTGGCTCGCAGTCGTTCTCGGTTCGTTCAGCCTGGTCGCGTCGTACCTGGGGTTTCTGTTCACGAGCTTTCTGCTCTACTCCTACGTCTACGGACGCCAGAAGTACCAGCCCGGGATGGACGCGATAGTGGTGCACGGCGCCGGGCTTTCGGGCGCCGACGTGACACCCCTGCTTGCCAGCCGTCTGGACAAGGCGGCCGACGTCTTTCGCGCCGAGGTCCGCGAAGGACGTTCACCACTGTTGGTCGTGAGCGGTGGGAAGGGTTCGGACGAGGTGGTCAGCGAGGCGGAGGCAATGTGCGTCTACCTCGTCGATCACGGGATACCGCGCGAGAGCGTGATTCTCGAGGACCGCTCGACCACCACGCTCGAGAACCTCGAGTACACCAGGGACCTTCTCCGTGCCAACACCACGAAGCCTCGAATGGTGCTGGTCACCAGCAACTTCCACATCCTCCGAACTGCGACGTTTGCCCGAAGCCTCGATCTGGATGCGGAAGTCATCGGTTCCCACACCGCCCGGTACTACCTGCCGAGCGCCATTCTGCGCGAGTTCGCCGCCGTCACGGTGGAGCACAAGTGGCTCAACGGAACGGTCTGCCTGATCCTGGCCGCCCTGCCCCCACTGGTGGTCTGGGCGGCAGGAGGCATTTCGTAGCCGGATTCAGCGAATCAGGTTCTCGACGGCCATCGGTCGGCGACCCAGAAGCAGTTCGACGGCCGCGCTGCCGGCAAGAAAATCGTGGTGGTTGTAGAACTCGAACATCGCCGCCAGACGCGAGCTGGCGTTGACGCCAAGGCTGCTGCCGATCTGTTCGCGCCATTGATCCACGCTGATCTGATCTATCGCGACGGTCCGTGACGTCTGCTTTTCCACCATCTGTGCCACCTCCATGACGCTCAGAGCTTGCGGGCCGCCCACCTCGTACGTCGCTCCGTGATGTTCACCCGAGCCCTCGCTCAGTACGACCGCGGCAACAGCCGCCACGTCCGCCAGACTCACGAACGAGAACTTCGTTTCCGCGCTGTACGGCAGGACGATGGTGTCAGATCGGCCCGTGAGTACCGCCTCGAAATTCTGCGCGTACGCACACGGTTGCAGCACAGTCCATTTCAAGGGTGAACGATGCAGCTCGTCCTCACACCTGGCTTTGTCCAGGTGATGCGGCATGGACGGGCTGAACGGCCACGCGACGGAGTGATAGACAAAGTGCTCCACTCCCGCCGAAGCCGCTGCCGTCAGCGCATTGCGAAGCAGTGCGGGCTCGTCGGGATGGACGTTCGGGGCAATGAAGTACACGCCTCGGCACCCGGCGAGCGCCTTGCGCAGTCCGCTTCCGGTTTCCAGTTCTACCTCGAAGTCCCCGTCGACACGCGCCTTTCGCACCAGTCGCCGAACTGTCACGCTCGGCGGCAGTGCGGCGACGACGGCCTCACCGGTCTTACCCGCGGCGCCGATCACCGCGATGTCGGCGCCGCGAGCAATTCCGTTCTCCATGAGAGTTTTCCGTCCTAGACGTAGTCGTAGACCGCTGAGGTGGCGCCACCGGAAAGCTGCGCGTAGCCCGGACCCCGATCGAAGAAGGGCTCGTTCTCACCGCGCTCCGAGCGCAACTGATCCCGCAACTCCGTGGTAGCAGCCTCGTCGACGGTCGGCTCGTCACCCTCGATCACGACAACACCGTAGTCGTCGCGTGCACCCTCTACGGAAACCTTGCGCCACTGAATGTCTCGCAAGACCTCCTCGATCGGGCGCTCCAGTGGATCTCCCCAACCGCCACCACCGGTGGTGCGAATCCGTACGACCTCGCCGGCCTTGATCGGCTCGGCATCGGTCAGCGCGTCGAACTCACGCTCGTTCGGTCCACCCGGATCCAGGACCACGGAGAACGGCCGACCGGCCTTGCCGCCCTTGACTCCCCAGCAGGCGAGGATCGAACGATCCGCAATGGACATGAAGTGAGCATCCTTGAGCATCCGGATGTGCTTCTCGTATCCCAGACCGCCGCGGTAACGTCCGGCTCCGCCCGAATCCATGGCCAGACCGAGCTTCTCGACGATGAAGGGGAAACGGCTCTCGGTGAACTCGGTCGGCAGGTTCCGTGAATCGGGAACGACGTGAATCGTGTCCTCACCGTCGGCGTAGTAGCGTCCGCCCGAACCGCCGCCGAGCACCTCACGCATGAGATACGAGTGACCCTCGAAGTCCTCACCGTAAACACCGGTGTACCTGATGGTCTCCTGATCGGCGGGCATGTTGCCGTCCACAGCCTTGGCCACGACGCCGGCCAGCACTCCGAGCAGACGGAGGATGACAAACGTGCGAGCGTTGGTGGGAGCGGGGAAGATCGGGGTGATCAGTGTTCCCTTCTCGGGGAACTTCATCTCGATCAGCGGTACGACGCCCTCGTTGACATCCAGTTCGGCCATGCGCTCCGGGGTGTCCGCGAGGTTACGCAGAATCGGGGCCAACCACTTGATGAGGAAGTTTCCGTCCGCGTAGTCACCACAGTGGTTGATCGGGCCCTTTGCCTGCGGTCCGGTTCCGTTGAAGTCCAGGATGAGTCGCTCGCCACCCTCGTCCTCCGGCCGCGTCTTCGTGAGCGTGATGCGCTGGATGTGGAGCATCGGCTCGTCGACGCCGTCGTGCTCGGCGTAGTCCTCCCACGTGTACTCACCGACCGGGATCTTGCTGAGGATCTCGCGGCGGTACGTCTCGGTGGTCGCGTCCATCATCGCGTCGAAGCACGACTCGACGGTGTCGACGCCGTAGCGCTCGAACAATTCGGTGAGTCGACGCGCACCCATCAGGCACGCCGAGCACTCGGCGTCGAGATCGGCTGCGAGAGCGTCGGGCATGCGGGAGTTACGCGTCATGATGCGCAGCGCCGCCTCGTTGGGAACTCCCTGGTCCCACAGTTTGATCGGCGGAACCATCAGTCCCTCTTCGTACACCGTGGTCGCGCCGGACGGCATGGAGCCGGGGCAGCAACCGCCGATGTCGTCGTGGTGACCGAATGCCTGAACGAACGCAACAACCTTCGGCTCGGCATCGGGAGTGACGCGGGCGAAGACAGGCACCGTGACGCAGAGGTCGGGGAGATGGCCGATGCCACCTTCGGACAGGTAGACGTCGTTGTGGAAGTACACGTCTCCCGGCTTCATCGTCTCGAGCGGGAAGTCCCGGGCGATCGGATGAACCAGTGCGGAATACGAACGGCCCGTGAGCTTGCGGAGGTTCCGGTCGTGAATACCCGCGCGGAAGTCGTGAGCGTCACGGATCATCGGTGAACGCGAGGTGCGCGAAATGGAGGTCTCGACTTCCATTTCCACGCTGGCGAGGTAACCGGCGACGATCTCGACCAGAATCGGATCAGGTGACGTGCCGTCGGTAGCGGTGAGTCGGTACGGCTTGGCCGCGGTGGCAGCAGCAGCATCGAGAATGGCGGTCATCACTTCACTCCGTTCGAGTCGGAAGACTTCGAGATACGAATGTTCCCGAAGGTGTCGATACGTGCCGAGAATCCGGGATGGATCGGGACAGTCGAGCTGAACTCCTCGATCACGGCCGGTCCTTCGATGACGTCACCCGCACCGAGCAGTGTGCGATCGTAGGTGGCCGTTTCGACCCAGCTGTCGAAATACGATTGACGCGAACCGGTTCGAGCGGTGTCGGCGCCGGTGCCGGCCGGGATCTCCTTGAGCGTCGGACGCTTGATCGGGCCGATGCCACTCACGCGCAGGTTGACCCATTCCACGTGCTGCGACGGGTCTCCCCGGAAGTCGTAGCCGTACAGCTCGCGGTGCGCCTGGTGGAACGCCTCGGCCGCGTCGTCCATGATCTGCGTCGTGACGGTACCTTCCGCCACCGGGACGCGCACCTCGAATGCCTGACCAAGGTAGCGCAGATCCGCAGTACGAGAGTACTTACGCTGCGTCTCGTCGAAACCCTCTTCGGCAAGCGCAATCTCGGCTTCGCCGGCCAGCGCGTCGAACTGGCTCTGCAGGTCTTCAGCCTTCAACCGGTCGTGACGACTGACATGCGTCTGGACGTAGTCGTTGCGGACATCGACCGTCAGCAGACCGAACGCGGAGACGTTACCCGGATTGAGCGGGACGAGAACGTCTTTCAGACCCAGGATGTCGACGAGACGGCAGGCGAGCAAGGAGCCGGAGCCGCCGAACGTCACGAGGGTGAAGTCGCGAACGTCGAGGCCACGCTTGACGGTGATCTGACGCAGGGCGTTGGCCTGGTTCCACGCCGAGACCTCGAGGACGCCGACCGCGCACTCCTCGAAGCCCAGACTGAGCTGTGTTGCAAGCTCTTCGAGGCCCTTGCGTGCCAATTCCGTGTCGAGAGGAATCTCGCCACCGAGCAGGTGGGGTGGGATGCGACCGAGCAGGACGTGCGCGTCGGTGATGGTCGGTTCGCTGCCGCCCTTGCCGTAGCACAACGGTCCGGGATCGGCGCCGGCCGACTGAGGGCCGACTCGGAGGGTGTGTTCCGGCGTCATCCACGCGATCGACCCACCACCGGCGCCGACGGTCACGACGTCGATCATCGGGATCTTCGACGGGTAGTTGCCCACTCGCCCTTCGGTGGTCAGCGCGGGCTCGCCGCGAACCACGACGGTGACATCCGTCGACGTTCCGCCGCCGTCACAGGTCAACACCTGCTCGACGCCGGCGGCGTCGGCGATCAGCGCAGCACCGAGGGCTCCGGCGGCCGGTCCCGACAGGACTGTCGTAATAGGCTGGTGAACAACCTCTTTGGCCGACAGGACACCGCCGTTGGACTTCATGACGTAGAACGGGATGTCGCGGGGTTCACCGTCGGTGGTCGAGAACTCACGCAGACGATTCGCGATGTTGTTCACGTAGTTGCGGATGTTCGGCTTGACCGCGGCGTCCACGAGTGTGGTGATGGACCGCTCGTATTCGCGGTACTCACGCAGCACCTGGCTCGAGATGCTCACCGTCGCATCGGGGAAAACTTCGAAGAGGATGTCGCGTACGCGCTCCTCGTGCGTCGGATCGGCGTACGAGTGCATGAGGCAGACGCCGATGGTCCGGATCCCGCGGTCCTTGAAGAATTGCGCTGCGCTGCGAACGCTCTCTTCGTCGAGCGGACGAATCTCGCTGCCGTCGAAGGAAAGGCGTCCACCGACGGTGCGTACACGATCGGCGGGGACGATGCGTTCGGGCTTGACCCAGAAGTACGAGTTGCCGTAACCGTCCGGCACCGACTGACGAGCGATCTCGAGAACGTGCTCGTAGCCCTCGGTGGTGATGAAGCCGAGGTTCTCGACCTTGCCTTCGAGCAGCTTGTTCGTCGCTACGGTCGTGCCGTGGCTGACCGCACCGATGGAGTCGCCACTCTCACCGAGCTTGGCGAGTACCTTCTCGATACCGGCGAGAAAGCCCTCGGCGGGGTCCGCCGGGGTGGACGGGGTCTTGGTGGTGACGATGGCGCCGGTTTCGTCGTCCACTGCCACGATGTCGGTGAACGTTCCGCCGGTATCGATACCGACCCGAATCTTCCTGGGTTCCACGCTTCCTCCTGAGATCTTTGGCTCGTCTCGTCTGGTACCGATCGACGGTTGCGGCCTAGCCGGTAAGTGGCTCGTACCTGACGTGTAGAGCTATTCCACAGGTTCGGAAGAGCGGATTCTTTGTCACAATTCGCCGAATCGGGGGACCAAGGTTCGGCGCACGATCACGAGCGGATCTTCGCCGGCGCCCCAGTGGGTTACGCGGACGTGAAAAACGCCCCGAACCTGGTCGGTTCGGGGCGTTTCCCTCATCGCAAATCAGCTGTTGACACCTGAGTGAACTACTCGCGACAACCAGAACGCGCCAGGAATCCGCCTATAGCAACACCTGACAAAGCAATGGCTGCGCCGACGACGGCGCTGACCATCACCGTGCGAGCATCTGTGCCGCCCGCTGTCGGTGCAGCGGCCGGGAGAACCGCCGGTGCCGCGACAGCTCCGGAAACTACCGGCGCGCCTTCGACCGCCACTGCCGGTACCGCCGCCGCCACGGCGGCAGTGACCTTCTCGGGGATGCCGTTGGCAATGACGCCGTCGATGCTCTTGAAGAACACCCCGGCCATCTTCTTGGCTACACCGGTGATCATGCGCTGCCCGACGCCGCCGACCATCCCGCCGACCACGGCGTCGGCGTCATACGAAAGCAGCGTGCCACCCTCGTTCTCCGTCAAGGTGACCGTGACGTCCGCCTTCACCGTGCCGGGAGCACCCGCCCCCGAAGCCGTCATGACAAACGAATTTGGCCGATTCTGTTGCGACAGAACAACCTCGCCGTCGTAGACGCCCTTGATCGACGCGACCCCCGCCATGATGGAGAGCTTGTAGTGATTGTCCGTGAGCTGCTCGAGCGACTGCACACCGGGAATGGTCGCGGCCAGTACACGACCGTCCTGGAGCTTGTCGTAGACCTCTTCGCGAGGTGCCGTCAGCTGCGCGGTGCCGGCGATTCTCATGCATTCTCCTCTGATGACGAACCCGCGTGTGCGAGTCGAAGTTCGAACAGTTCGGACGGTGAAATGGGCATGGACGTGATCGAGATTCCTTCGGCGTCCTCGATGGCAGCCGCGATGACGGCGCTGGTGGGGATCACACCCGCCTCACCGGCACCCTTCATTCCGAGTGGGTTGAGTCCCGACGGCGTGACGGTGTGATCCATCTCGAGCGAATCCGGCATCTCGGTGACGAACGGCATCAAGAAGTCCATGTACGACGCGTTGAGCATCTGCCCGTGCTCGTCGTAGACGATCCGCTCGTAGAGTGCGCCGCCGATACCTTGCGCGACGGCGCCCATGACCTGACCTTCGACGATGCGGGGGTTGATCACGTTTCCGCAGTCGTGGATGACAACGTAACGACGGACCGTGATCTCGGCTGTCACGGGATCGGTTTCGACGATCGCCGCGTGCACTCCCGAAGCGAAGGTGGAACTGGGCGGCGAGTAGTAGCCGGTTGCTTCCAGACCGGGCTGCTCACCCTCGGGAATCGGCGGCTTCGACATGTCCGTGTCGGTCTTGGCGAAACCGGTGGCCAGCTTCGACTCACGGTCGAACGCATATCGTAGCGGGTTCGACAGCACGGCAACAACACTCAGCGGTACGGACGTACCCTCCACTCCGGCTTCGGTGCCGATCTTGCACACGTGGCCTTCCCGGAGTTCCAGTTCGGTTTCCGGCAGATCCAGGATTCCGGACGCGATCTTCTTCGCCTTCTCCGCGACCATCTGCGCTGCGACGTGGAAGGCCGAACCTGACATGACCGCACCACGCGAGGCGAAAGTGCCGACGGCATAACCGAACCGGCGGGTATCACCCGTGACGATCTCGACGTCGGAGACCTTGACTCCGAGGTCGTCCGCAACGATCTGGGCGAACGCGGTCTGGTGGCCCTGACCCTGCGTCGTCAGGCCTGTTGCGGCCTTGACCTTTCCGGACGTCTCGACCACGACGTGCGCACCCTCGTAGGGTCCGGGTCCGGTTCCCTCGACGTACGCGCCGATACCGATGCCGACCGACCGACCTTCGGCACGAGCCTTCCTCTGGTACTCGGGAAATCCGTCCCAGTCGATGAGCTTCTTGAGCTTGTCGATGCCCGCCTGGTAGTCGCCCGTGTCGTAGATCAACGGGCGTCCGTCCTGGAACATCAGGCCGAAGTCGTACGGCATGTCCTCGGGGCGAATGAAGTTCGCCTCCCGCACCGCGATCTTGTCCTTGTTCAGGTACTTGGCGATGGCGTCCATGGATCGCTCCATCGCGAACACGGCCTGCGGACGTCCGGCGCCGCGGTACGGGGTCACGATCACGGTGTTGGTGTACAGCGAATAGGCGTTGACCCGGAACGACTTCGGCTTGTACGGCCCGAGAACCTGCGTCGCGGTGTTGATCATGACGATGATCCCGTACGGCAGGTAAGCACCGTTGTCGTGCCAGAACGTGAAGTCGAACGCCAACAGACGACCATCGTCGTCGAATCCGATGTCGACCTTCTGGATCTGCCCGCGCTCGTGTGCGCTCGAGATGAAGTGCTCACGGCGATCCTCGACCCACTTCACCTCACAGGAGATACCGGCCTGGCCGAGGCGTCGAGCGGCCCACGTGATCATGACTTCTTCGGGCCACGGGTGAACGATCTTGACGCCGAATCCGCCGCCGACGTCAGGAGCGATGCAGTGAACCTTGTTCAGCGCCATCCCCAATCGCGCGGCGATTGCGGCGCGGGCGGACGTGGACGTCTGGGTGGAGGTCCAGAACGTGAGGGTGTTCTCGTCACCGTCCCAACGTGCGTAGACGCCCTTGCCCTCCATCGGCATGGAAGCCGAACGCTCGATTTCGAGATCCAGCGTCAGTCGGTGCGGCGCGGCGGCCAGTTCGTCATCCAGATCTCCGAACCCGTGCTGCAGGTGAGCGGCGACGTTGTCCGGAACGTCTGCGTGGACGGCGTTCGCGGCGGTGCGAGCGACGTCGATCCCCACTACAGGCTTCAGCGCCTCGTAGGTGACGTCGATCTTCGCGCAAGCGTCCTCGGCGATGTACCGGTTGTCGGCGACCACCATGGCGATGGCTTCGCCGACATGCTTCACCTCGTCCTTCGCGAGGGGATACCCGTTGCGCGGAGCGATGATTCCCGGATGCGGAATGAGCAGTGGCAGGTTCTCCGCCATTTCCGGCGTGTCGGCCAGGAGATCTTCGTAGGTGTAGATGGCATGCACACCAGGCACTTCCAGCGCCTGGTCGATGTCGATGTCGATGATTCGCGCATGAGCGTGCGGCGACCTGACGAATGCCGCGATCAGCGCGTTGTGGCCCAGATCGTCGAGGTATCGCCCCTGACCGCTGAGCAGACGCGTATCTTCCTCGCGCGGAATCGGTTTACCGAAGAACTTGCCGTCGTCGGCAACCGAATGATCGGCCGTCGAATGATCGGAAGCGGGGTGCTTCGCCCCGTTGCGCTTTGCTGGTTTGACCGGAGTACTCATGCCTTACCCGCCCGTCCTCCGACAGGATTCGTTGTTCCCCGCACCTTGCGATCCAACGCCTCCCGAGTGGACGCGTCGTCGATTCCGAGCGGGAACTGCCCGGCCCGTTCACGCTTGATCTCGGCTGCGCGCAAAACCGACGCCCTGATGTTCTGGTACCCCGTACAACGGCAGAGGTTTCCCGCTATCGCGTCGGTAGCTTCCTCCCGCGTGGGGTTGGGGTTCTCCTCGAGAAATGCCGCGATGGTCGTCACGAATCCCGGAGTGCAGAATCCGCACTGCAGACCGTGACAATCCTTGAACGCCTGCTGAACCGGATGCAAAGTGCCGTCCGGCTCGACGAGGCCTTCGACGGTGGTGATCGATCGACCTTCGAGGCTGGCCGCGAGGACGAGACAGGATCGAACAGGCTTTCCGTCGAGCAGCACGGTGCACGCACCACACACGCCGTGTTCACAACCCACGTGCGTGCCCGTCTTACGGAGGTGGTGACGAATGGCATCCGAAGCCAGAGTGCGGGAGGGAAGAACGACGGTGTTCGTCACCTCGTTGAGCGTGAACGTGACAGCTACATGGTGCTCACCGGTGTCTGCTGCCAACTCGGCAAGTTGATCATCGATGGAGCGATCGTTTTTGGACATTGTCACCACTTTCCTGCCAGTACTGCGTTCTCACTGAGAGCATCCGTTGCCGCCGCGAAGCCGACCCGCGCCGTGAGCGCGGACACCAACTGCGAGCGGTACGCCGCCGTCCCGTGAATGTCTGCCTCGGTATCTATCTGCGCGCGGGCGCATTCCCCGAGGGTGCGCCACCGCGGGTCTCGCTGATCCGTCGCGGACGCCCCCGCCAGCACGTTCGTGTAGTCCACGACCTGCCCCAGCTCTCCGGCGGACACGTACGTCATGTGCGCTTCGGCCACCAGACCGTCGACCACGCGAATCCGGGCGACGACGCCGACCAGTGCATAGTCACCGTGACGACGCGCGATCTCGTCGATGGCGGTTCCCACGCCGGGTTCGGCGGCGGGCACCGACACCGACACCGCGATCTCGTCTGATTCCAGGCTCGACTCGAGAGGGCCGGCGAAGAGATCCGTCGACGCGATCTCGCGGGTGCCACGCACCGACTGGACGGTCACGCTGCCCCCGAGCAGCGTCAGGACTGCCGGCATCTCCGCCGACGGATCGGCATGGACGATGGAGCCGACGCTCGTCCCGCGGTTACGGATCGTGGGGTGCGCTACCAACTGCAGAGCACGGTTCAGCAGAGGCTGGACTCGACGAGCACCTTCGTCGGCCGCCAGCACCGAGTGCGTGGCCAGGGCCTGGAACCGCACTCCTTCGTCTTCGGACGAGGTCACCGAGGCGAGGTTCGGGATCGATCCGATGTCGACGATGTGGGCGGGCGCGGCGAGGCGCATGGACAGCAGCGGCACAAGCGATTGCCCACCGGCGAGCACCTTCCCCTCGTGAGAGACCTCGGAGAGGATTCGGCACGCGTCCTCGACCGAGGACGGTCGGTGATAAGTCAGCGGCGACGGTTTCATTACTCAATCCTGCCTCTATGAGTCACTTCACGTTTTGTGCAGATGTGACAACGGTCACGGGTCATACCTGGCATACATTCAACTTGGCATCACGTGAGCTGCGCCACGGGCTCTTCGCGTTCGTCATCTGACGCATTCGCCCCCGGCGTTGCGCCCGGCCGCCTGCCGGACTTCGGCCTGTTCAGTTCAGGGTTCCAGGACCCTACGAGCCGGCAGAGGTGGTACATCACGATCAAGACGATGGTGCCGAGCGCGATACCTCCGAGCGAGAACGTGTCACTGAACTTCAGCGCCGTGTCGCCGATACCGATGATCAGACCGGCGGCAATCGGCATCAGATTCAGCGGGTTCCCGAAGTCGACGCCGTTCTCTTTCCAGATCTTGGCGCCGAGCAGACCGATCATGCCGAACAGAACCACAAGAATTCCGCCCAGGACGCCACCGGGCGTCGCCGCCATGACTGCTCCGAACTTGGGCGAGAAGCCGAGCAGGATCGCGATGAAACCCGCAATCACGTACGCGGCGGTCGAGTACACCCGCGTGGCAGCCATGACACCGATGTTCTCGGCATGCGTCGTAGTGGGGGAGCCGCCTACTGCGCTGGCGATGGCGGTGGCAAAACCGTCACCGGCAATGGCGCGTCCGATGTACGGGTCGAGATCGTCGCCCGTGATTTCGGCGACCGCCTTGACGTGTCCGGCGTTTTCCGCGACCAGTGCGATGACACCGGGAAGCACCAGAACGATGAACGTGAGGCTGAACGAGGGAGCGTGGATACCGACGATCCCGTTGGCTTCGTCCGAGAACGGCGGCAACCCGAACCAGGACGCCGAGTGCACCGAATCCCAGTTGACACGAAAGTGCTCGGTGGGTGCGCCACTACCACTGGCGGACGTGATCGGACCGGAGAGCCGGTCGAGGACCCACGAGAAGATGTAGCCGAAAACCAGGGCGACGAGAATGGCGATACGTCCCAGGAAGCCGCGTAGCGCAACGCTCATCACGATCAGGGCAACCATCACGATCAGTGCCACCCACTGATCCTGCGGCCAGTACAACCCCGCGACCACAGGCGCCAGGTTGAAGCCGATCAACATCACCACAGCGCCGGTGACCACCGGCGGTAGCGCTTTACTGATGACGCCACCGCCGAGAAAGTGGATGGCGATGCCGACGAATCCCAGAACCAACCCCGACACCAGAATCGCACCGGTCACTTCGGCCGTCGTTCCACCTTGGGCACGAATGGCGGCAACGCCACCGACAAAAGCTGCGGATGTTCCGAGGTAGCTGGGGACGTGCCCCTTGACCACCAGCAGGAAGAAGAGCGTACAAAAGCCTGACATCATCACGGCAAGTTGAGGATTGAGGCCCATGATGATCGGGAAGACGAACGTCGCGCCGAACATCGACACGACATGCTGGCCGCCCAACCCGATGGTTCTCGCCCAACTGAGTCGCTCGCCGGGAGCGACCACTTCACCGGCTCCGATGTTCTTTCCGTCTCCGTGCAACGTCCAGATCGGCATGACGAGACCTTTCGCAAAGGAGGAAGGTGTTCGAAATGCTTTGTGCCCCAGCTCACAAACACCGTGTCTGGAGTGAAACGCTAATGCAGGACCGAGATTTGGACGTGATGACAATCTGCCAGAACCCACTCACCGAGATTGGCAACAATGGTGACAGATGATGCGGGCAGGGGTCATCGTCAGTGCTGGAGGCAGTTTCGACCGAAATGAGGACCACGCCACGAAGGGCCCAAACATTTTCTTCGGCTTAATGATTCCGTAACACGATGTCTGTCAACGGAAAACGAGGTACCTAGCCGAGGGCTGCGAGGATTCCTGCTGCCATCTCCGCGACCTGATCATCGGTCATCACAAACGTCGGCGAAATCTGCATCGCACCCTGACCCGCCGCGCGACCCGAAATACCGTGCTCACGAAGCGTCTTCACGAACGGCAACGCCTCCGCCGGATCAGCCAACTGCACCGCAGCAACCGCACCGAGCCCACTACGAACCTCCGCCACCCGCGGATGCTCCGCCAACGGCTGCAGATGCGTATGCAACGACGCCTCCAAACGCTTCGACTCCGCGAGCAAATTCTCACGCTCGAGAATGTCGAGGTTCGCCATCGCCGCCGCAGCAGCACCGGCATGCCCGCCGTAGGTGTACCCATGGCGCCACCACGAACCCGCATAGAACGGCTCCGCCACCCGCGGCGCGATGAACACCGCACCCATCGGAACGTAACCCGACGTCAAACCCTTTGCCGTGGTCATCATGTCGGGCTGCAAATCGAAACGGGTGGACGCGAACCACTCACCACCGATCCGGCCGAAACCGGTCACGACCTCGTCGACGACAAACAGAATGTCGTGCTCACGGCAGATGTCACGCACCTCGGCCAGATACCCCTCCGGCGGCAGATACACCCCACCCGCACCGATGATCGGCTCCGCGAAGAACGCAGCGATCTTGTTCGCACCGATCTTCTCGATCAACTCGAGCAGGCTCTTCGCATCGTCCCAGCCGACGGTCGCCGCATCCGCCATCAGCTCGCCGTACCCCTCACGGTTCACCGGAATACCAGCGAGAGCCGTTCCGGCAACGTGCATTCCGTGATACGCCTTCTGGCGTCCGACGATGATCGTCTTCTCCGGCTGCCCCACCTCGTGCCAGTACCGGCGAGCCAGCTTCGCCGCAGTGTCCACCGAATCCGAACCACCCGAGGTGAAGAAGATCTTGCTCCCGGCAACCGGCGCGATGGCCGCCAACCGCTCGGCCAACACCTGCGTGGTTTCGGGAACGAAATCACCGAAGTTGGAGAAATGAGCGATCTTCGACAACTGAGCCGCTACCGCATCCGCGATCTCCGTGCGCCCGTGCCCGACATTGGTGAACCACAGGCCCGCCGTCGCATCCAGATACCGCGTGCCCTCGCGGTCCCAGATGTACGCGCCCTCACCGCGAGAGACGACAAACGCGCCGTTCTTCTCCACAGCGCCCATGTCCGCGAACCCGTGCCACAATGCCGAAGCCATCGTCTTTCTCTCCCAACTGGATACGTTCGAAATAGATCGGTCAGTTCACGCGGAGTGCGGGCGGAAGAACCCGCTCGACCCACTGGGTTGCCTGCTCGAATGCGTAGGCGAGTTGGAGTACGTCCAAGTCGGCTCCGTGCCGACCGATGATCTGGATACCCATGGGAAGCGAACGATCGTCGAAGCCGACCGGCATCCCCGCAACCGGAACCCCGGCCATCGTCCAGGGAACAACCGTCTCCATCCACCGGTGATACGTGTCCATCGATCGGCCGTCGACGGTCTCGGGCCAGTGAGTGTTCTTGTCGAAAGGAAACACCTGGGCACTGGGCGCAAGAATGTAGTCGTAGGTTTCGAACATCTTGGTAATGGCCGACAGCCAGCCGTTGCGGGCCTCCGCGGCCTTGGTCACGTCGAGAGCCGACAGTGTGACCGCGTGCTCGAGTTCCCACAACAGTTCGGGCTTCATCAACTCGCGCAAGCTCGGATCGTTGTACTGATCGATCAAGCCGAGCTGTGCCCACCAACGCCACCGCAAGAACAGTTGCCAGATGTCCTCGGGTTTGAAGTCGGGAAGCGCCGCCTCGACGCGGCACCCCAACTGTTCGAAGACCTCGAACGAGGATTCGCACAACTCGAGAACTCCAGGTTCGGTTGCCAGGTAACCGTTCCAGTCACCGACCCATGCGATCCGAGAGCCCTTCAGATCACGTGCGAGGCTTTCGGTGAATACCGCGGGATCCTCACGAATCCCCAACGGTGCATAAGCATCCGGCCCCGCCATCGTGGAAAGCAGGTGAGCCACGTCGGTGACGGTTCGGCCCATCGGGCCCACAACGGCGCCCTGAGCGATGAATCCCGTCTCCGGTATCCGACCCCAGGATGGTCGAAACCCAACAACGTTGTTGAATGCCGACGGGTTTCGGAGCGAACCCATGTAATCGCTTCCGTCAGCCACCGGCAACATGCGGAGCGCCAACGACGCTGCGGCGCCACCGCTGCTACCGCCGGCAGTGCGCGAATTGTCGTACGGCGACACCGTCGTACCCCACACCGGGTTGTACGTCTGGGATCCGAGCCCGAACTCCGGTGTGTTCGTCTTGCCGATCACAATGGCACCGGCAGACCTGATCCGCTTGACGAACAGTTCGTCATCTTCGGCGATTCGGTCCGCGAACATCGGCGACCCGGACGTGAACGGCAGACCCTTGGCCGCCGAAAGATCCTTCACCGCATGCGGAAACCCGTGCATCCAACCGAGATACTCCCCACTCGCCAACTGCGAATCACGCTCGCGCGCCTCCGCCGTCAACGCTTCCCGATCCCGCAATGCGACAATCGCGTTCACCGCCGGGTTATGTAATTCGATCTGATCGAGGAAGCTGTCCATCACCTCGACACACGACACTTCACGCCTGCGTATCAGACCACTGAGCGTGACCGCATCGGCCATGACGAGTTCGCGATTCTCGGGCGCACCGGAAACGCTCTCGTCGACAGGGTCAGCAGCATGAACCATCGTGAATCCTTTCAAGCAGTGAAGTGGGGTACGCCGCGGCGGACTCGCCGCCACCGGCAACTGATTCGAGGACGAATTGCCGGTGGCGGCGCGACTGTCGAGGTTTCCAGCGAGGTTCTTGCCTACTACTGACCGAGATCGACGATGGCAGCGACTGGGCCGCCGCCCTCGGGACCCTGGTGCGCTGCCGATACCGAGACGAACACTGCCGGATCGCCGGTGACAGCTGCCGTGACTCCGCCGACACACGACTTGATCTGGCGGTGCCAGTGCACGTCGGAGTCGTCGAGCATCGCATTACGACGGCCACGGACCGTTCCGTCCTGACTGGCCTCGCACTTCAAGAACACGTTGACGAGTTGACCGTCCAGGTCGCTCGAGTGCGGCCGCTCCGGAAGTTCGAGTCCGGCGTCACGGATCGCCGCCCAGATGCCGTCCTGGTCGAGCGGATCCTTCATCACGCTGTGGCCGATCCGGTAGCGTCCGCCGACGCCACGTGCGTTACCGACGACGACGATCTGCGCGCGGTCCAACTCGACGCCGGACGAGCAGGATGCGACAGAGGAGAAGAGTTCGCGGCTGTGCATGACATCCTCGTCGGTCGGCATGTCGATTTCGCCGAGCGCAACCGCGATCCCCAGAGCCGTTCCGCCGTTGGACAGGTCCATCGACTCATGAGTCTGTTCGGTCCACACAGTCTTGCCGCGGCTCTTGGCGTCACGGATGGTGTGAATTGTCAGCAACGGAGTCTTGGTCTGTACGTAGTGCACGTCGGCGGGATCGGTGATGCCGGCATTGGCCATCGCGTCTTTCACTGCCGCAGCAACTTTGGTGATCATGGCCGTACGGCCGATGTCCTCGGGCAGCAGTTGCTCACTCATGGCGACACCCACGGTCAGTCGCGGCTCGTCGGTCTTGGTGACCTTGTCTGCCGGCACGGTCGCGAAGATCGTCGCGTGCGGGCTGATCACGCCGTCCGTGCCGCCGGACCAGACGATCGGCACCTCCGCCACTTCTTCGGGGCTGCGATTACCCTTGGCGGAGAGAACCTCTCGGAACGCTCGGTCCGCGATGATGCGCGTGTAGTCGTTGACGCCGCCGTTACCCTCGGTTTTGCCGATGACTGCAATGACGCGGTCGGCCTCGAGGACACCGTCGTCGATCAGCTTGGCGAGCTCACTGGCGTCGGAGACGCTGTGTAGCGGAACCTTACGGACCTCGATTGCTTCGGGCATTGGCATCTCCTTGTATAGGGAATCGTGGAGGCAAAATTGGGCCTTGACAGCTCCGGGCGCTCAGTCCAGCCGAGCGGTTCGGAACTGCCGTGTCGACCACGCTATGACGACTCGAACCCATCGGCATCGTCAATACTTGCCCAAACGAAAACCGCGATTGGTTATTTCGACTCCGATTCACCGGTTGTGCGCCGCCACATCGGTTCTCACTTACGATTCGACCATGGACACCACTGTTGTCGACCATCCGCTGGCGGCATCGCTGCTCACGACCATGCGCGACGCTCGCAGCGACAACGCAACGTTCCGGTCCGCCTTGCGCAGACTGACCCATATGTTGGTCTACGAGGCCATGCGCGGCGCAGAACTGGAACAGTTCGACATCGAGACGCCAGTTGCTCCGACGCTGGGGGTGCGGCTGGCGAATCCACCGCTCCTGGTCCCGGTCTTGCGAGCGGGCCTCGGCATGGTCGAACAGGCGAGTGCCCTTATTCCGCAGGCAGGCGTCGGTTTCGTGGGAATGGCACGAGACGAGAAGACACACCAGCCGGTTCCGTATCTCGAGTCCCTGCCAGCTGATCTGTCGAGCACCCCCGTCTACGTCCTCGATCCGATGTTGGCGACCGGTGGATCCATCGTCCGCACAATCGATCTGCTCATTGCACGCGGAGCCACCGATGTGACTGCAATATGTGTCGTCGTGGCTCCGGAAGGGATCGAAGCACTGAAGAACTCCGGACATCCGGTCCGGCTCCTCACAGCGAGCATCGACGACGGCCTGAACGAAAATGCTTTCCTGATACCTGGACTCGGAGACGCGGGCGATCGCCAATTCGGGCCGCGGTAGTTGGCAGACATACGGAGAACCGCTCATTCCGAGAGGCTATTTTCGTCAACTGTTGACAATGTTCGTCGCGTGATCGAGCGTAGTCTCGCGACATGGATAGATCTGCCAAATATTCGAGCGAAGAGCTTCAACATTTGCCAGAAGGTGGCGACTACAGACTCACAGTTCGGGATGTCCTCGAGCTGCCCAGTCTGCGTGGAGCCGAAGTCCTTGCCGGGCACGGGGGCTTGCGCCACCTCGTTCAATCGGTGAACGTGATGGAAGTACCGGACATCCTCGCTTGGGTGAAGCCGAACGAGTTGTTGGTGACAACCGGGTTCCCGCTGCGCTACGGGCGAACCGGCGAGCTTCTCGACGACACAGATCTCAGTGACCTCGTCGACGGTCTTGCACGTCGAGGAGTCGCGGCACTTGCCGTGAAAACGGGCCGTTATCTCGACGAGCTGCCCGAGGCGATGCTGCACATGGCAGAGCAGCGAGGGCTTCCGCTGTTGGTTCTTCCCGTCACCGCGGGATTCGACGAGGTGATCTCGGAGGTCTTCACCAAGTTGGTGGCGAAGCAGTCCGCGGCACTCGACATTGCCGATCGACTTCACCGCTCGTTGACGTCGATCGTCTTGGAAGGTGGCGATCTACCTCAGATTGCCGCAGAATTCGCCGCGCTTTTCGACGTCAGCGTTCTCATCTGCTCGCCGGACGGAAGAGTGTTGACGGAGGCCGGAGATTCAGCCGCGCTGAACGCGCTTCCGTTGTTCGAAAGCACCGGTCGGTTCCTGACCGAACGGGTCGCTGTCGGTTTACAGAACGCGCCCAAAGGATTTCCTGGTCAGTTGGCGCTCACCCGGGTGGTGGCCGGCGGCACCGACCACGGCCGAATGGTGGCGTACGCCGGCACCCACGAACTCGGCGCAGTTGTCGTTCAAGCGCTGGAGCGAGCGGCCACCGTTGCCGCGCTGGCCGTCACCAAACAGCTGGCAGTTGCGGCAGTGGAATCCAAGTTCCGCGGCGACTTCCTCCGCGACGCACTGATAGGCGAAGCCGGCTCGCCGGCGGAAGTGAGCGCGCACTTCACCCAGTTGGGGTGGGATGTCACTCGTCCACTTGCCGTTGTGGTTGCAGAACTCGACGTCGATCACCCGGAATCCCAGCACGCGAATTCCACTCGCACGGACCAAGATCGACTCAGCGACGGCTGGCAACAAGTGGTACGAACACACGAGCGGACGGCGCCGTCCGTCGGGTTTCGACACGAGGTGGTCACGCTTTTCCCGACCAGCACCGACCGTGCGGTTCGGGACATCGAAGGGTTGGTGCGCAAGGTTGCCGGCGATCGCACCAGCGGCCGCCGATCCTTCAGCACGGGAGTGAGCCGGGTGATCTACTCCCTGGCCGATCTACCCGCGGCCTACGACCAAGCCTGTACAGCCGTGGTCGTCGGCCGACGTATCAACGGGCCGGGGCAGATCGCACACTTCGACGAACTCGGTGTACACCGACTCCTCTCGCTCCAGACGGACAAGAGCGAACTGCGTTCGTTCACCGATGACGTTCTGAAGTCCTTGTCGGCGGACAACGCCGAAGCCGCTGACCTGCGTCTGACACTCCAGACCCTGCTCGACTGCAATTGCAATGTCGCCGAGGCCTCCCGGGCGCTGCACATGCACTACAACACTTTGCGATACAGAATCGGAAAGCTGGAGAGCGTCGTCGGATCGTTCACCGACGACCCCGTCCTTCGATTGAACGTCTCACTCGCCCTGCAGGTCATGAAGATGCACGAAATGTCATGACTTCGCACGATATGAGCTGACAGAACGTCCCGATAACGGTTCGATACAACCGCAATCGCGCCGCCCGGTGAGCGTTCGTCACTTCTTACCCACCACTGACACCCGTCGTCGGCAAGGTTACCCATGTGCCGTTCACCGGTGCCCGCTTACGGTTCGAAAGACGGGCCGCACATACCTCCTTCGGTGGCCCTGGCCGGTTTCTCGGTCCAGCGGACCGGAGTCGACCGAACTACGGAGGCCTCAACCACCAACTGGCTCAGCCAATTACACCAGAACACGGCGGTGCGACATGAACTCGACTTCGAAGCCTCACAACACAAGTGCTCGTAGTGGTCCGTTACACGACGTGATAGTCGTCGACCTCACGCGCGCACTCGCGGGTCCTCACGCGGCAATGATGCTCGGCGATCTGGGTGCCGACGTGATCAAGGTCGAATCACCTCACGGCGGCGACGACACCCGTGGGTGGGGGCCGCCTTTTGTGGAGCCCACGTTGGAACCACCGAACACGCAACGGGAATCGACGTATTTTCTGTCCACGAACCGGAACAAGAAGTCGATCACGCTCGATCTGAAATCCGACAGTGGGCGCGCGACCCTCGAAGATCTCGTCTGCCGCGCCGATGTTCTCATGGAGAACTTCCGCACCGGAGTTCTCGATCGACTCGGATTCTCGACCGAGCGGCTGGCCGAACTCAATCCTCGACTGATCGTTCTGTCCATCAGCGGTTTCGGCCACGACGGCCCGGAAGGCGGTCGCGCCGGCTACGACCAGATCGCCCAGGGGGAAGCCGGACTCATGTCGCTGACCGGCTCGAGTCCGGACGACGTTCAACGAGTCGGAGTTCCGATCGCCGATCTTCTCGCCGGAATGTACGGGGCGTTCGGTGTCGTCGCGGCTTTGAAGGAACGCGAGCAGACGGGGAGAGGCCGCGTTGTCCGAACGTCGCTCTTGGCCAGCGTGGTCGGTGTTCACGCGTTTCAAGGAACGAAGTGGACCGTCGCCGGCGAGGTAGGCACAGCGCAGGGCAACCACCATCCCTCCATCGCACCGTACGGACTCTTTCGTACCGGCGATGGCGCAGTGCAGATCTCGGTCGGCAGCGAAAGCCTGTGGAGAAGATTCTGCGAAGGATTCGACCTCGACCCTGACGCCCCGGGTATGGCAACAAACGCCGAACGCGTCGAAAATCATTTCCAGGTCGTCGAATTGATCGAACGTACCTTCAAGCCGTACTCGCGTGACGAGCTTCTGACCGAACTCGACCGCATCGGAGTACCGGCAGGACGGGTTCGGACGATCTCCGAAGTGTACGAATGGGAGCAGACCCGATCACAGGGATTGCTCGTCGACGTCGACCACAGCACGCTCGGAAACATCACACTGCCCGGTCCACCGCTACGATTTTTCGATCCGGACGGAACCGAGGTGACGGAGACCCGCCACACTGCACCTCCGGTTCTCGGTGAAGACACTGACGAAATCATGTCGTGGCTACAAGGATTCACCCGATGAACCGCCTGACGGCTCGCGACTTGCTCGACCTGGTGATCGATGCCGGCACCTGGGAATCGTGGGATACCCCTCCGATTCCCGTCGCGACCGACTCCGACTACGCCGAAGCACTTCTGCGGGCCCAGGAGAAGACCGGGCTCGACGAGTCCGTCCTGACCGGAAGCGCCTCCGTCCGAGGCCGCCGTGTGGCAATCATCGTCTGCGAGTTCGGTTTTCTCGGTGGTTCGATCGGCGTGGCGGCGGGAGAACGCCTCGTCGTCGCCATCCGTCGAGCCACCCAAGAGCAGCTGCCCCTTCTTGCGCTTCCCACGTCCGGGGGAACGCGTATGCAGGAGGGGACGACGGCGTTTTTGCAGATGGTCAAGATCACCGCGGCGCTCATCAAGCACAAAGAAGCGCACCTGCCCTACATCGTCTATCTCCGAAACCCCACCACCGGAGGCGTATTCGCGTCCTGGGGATCACTCGGTCACGTGACGATCGCGGAACCGGGGGCCCTCGTCGGATTCCTCGGCCCTCGAGTGTTCGAGGCCTTGTACAACTCACCTTTCCCCGCCGGTGTCCAGACAGCGGAGAACCTTCACGAGCACGGACTCATCGATGCAGTGAGGCCGCCAGACCAGCTCGCCGAAATCGTCGAACGCGCATTGCGCATCATCACCGGGGCGCATCGTGGGTACTTATTGCCCAGTGACCCGTGCTCGTACGATTGCCCACCCGATACGTCGGCGTGGGAATCCGTCGTCGCATCCCGACGCGAAGACCGACCGGGGATACGGGAAGTGTTGCTCAATTCCGCCTCGGACATGCTCCCGCTCAACGGAACCGGCCAAGGCGAGAACGATCCCGGCATCATGCTCGCGCTCGTTCGCTTCGGCGACATGCCCTGCGTCCTTCTCGGACAGGACCGGCGCGGACAGACTGCTCACTCCCCACTCGGCCCCGGCGCTCTGCGGGAGGCTCGGCGAGGTATGCGGCTGGCCGCAGAACTCGACCTGCCGCTGGTGACGATCATCGACACAGCGGGCGCGGCACTGTCGAAGGAGGCCGAAGAAGGCGGACTGGCGGGCGAGATCGCTCGGTGCATAGCCGACATGATTTCACTCGAGGTCCCCACCATTTCCCTCCTGCTCGGGCAGGGCACGGGCGGCGGCGCCCTGGCACTGATTCCGGCCGATCGAGTGCTGGCGGCCCGCCACGGTTGGCTCTCGCCCTTACCTCCCGAAGGTGCGAGCGCGATCATGTTCCACGACGTCACGCACGCGCCGGACATGGCAGCCAGTCAAGGGATCAGGTCCTTCGATCTGCTCGCGGGCGGCATCGTCGATCGGGTCATCCCCGAATTTCCCGATGCCGCGGACGAATCCGCCGCCTTCTGCACTCGAGTCGGAGCGGTACTGCACTACGAGCTGAGCGTGCTCAGTGCTACCGATGCGACTGAACGGCTCAACACCCGCACCGAACGCATCGACCGTATCGGCCTGGTCGAAGCCAGTACCTCCGTCTGATCGATCAGTACCCAGAACACCGGAAAGGCCGGACATCCTCCGCGGAGGATGTCCGGCCTTCGTCGATCGAGCACACTCAGCCAAGCGTCACGTGAGTTGCTTGGCGGGTTCCTCCCGCTCGCCGCCTGGAGTCTTCGAATCCGGCTTGTTCGGTTCCGGATTCTTCGCATTCAGTTCCGGGTTCTTCGAACCGATGAACTGGCACAGGTGGTACATCCCGATCACGACGATGGTGCCGAGCGCGATGCCGCTGAGCGAGAACGTGTCACTGAACTTCAGGGCCGTGTCGCCGATACCGATGATGAGGCCGGCCGCGATCGGCATGAGGTTGAGCGGATTGCCGAAGTCGACGCCGTTCTCCTTCCAGATCTTGGCGCCGAGAAGGCCGATCATGCCGTAGAGCACCACGGTGATTCCGCCGAGAACACCGCCGGGCGTCGCCGAGATGACGGCACCGAACTTGGGGGAGAAGCCGAGCATCATGGCGACGATGCCGGCAACCGCGTAGGCGGCGGTGGAGTACACACGGGTCGCTGCCATGACACCGATGTTCTCGGCGTACGTAGTGGTGGGCGAACCGCCGACGCTGCTGGCGATAGCGGTGGCGAAACCGTCACCGGCGAGCGCACGTCCCATGTACGGGTCGAGGTCGTCCCCGGTCATCTCGGCCACGGCCTTGACGTGGCCCGCGTTCTCCGCGATCAACGCGATGACACCCGGAAGGACCAGGATGATGAACGTGAGGCTGAACGACGGAGCGTGGATGCCGACGATTCCGTTGGCCTCGTCCGAGAACGGGGGAAGGCCGAACCACGACGCCGACTGCACCGAATCCCAGTTGACGCGGAAGTGCTCGGTGATCTGACCGGTGCCTGCGTCGTAGGAGGTGATCGTCCCCGAGACCCGGTCGAGGATCCAGGAGAGGACGTAACCGAAGATCAGCGCCAGGAAGATGGCGATGCGCGCCATGAAGCCGCGTAGCGCGATACTCATGACGATCAGGGCCACCATGACGATCAGGGCCACCCACTGGTCCTGCGGCCAGTACAGCCCCGCGACGACGGGTGCCAGGTTGAATCCGATCAGCATCACCACTGCGCCGGTCACCACCGGGGGAAGAACCTTGAATACGACCCGGCCACCGAGGAAGTGGATCGCGATACCGATGGCTGCCAGGACCAGTCCGGACACCAGGATCGCGCCGGTCACCTCTGCGGATGTTCCGCCCTGGGCACGAATGGCGGCGATACCACCGACAAAGGCCGCCGACGTACCGAGGTAGCTGGGGATGCGTCCCTTGACCACCAGCAGGAAGAAGAGCGTACAGAAACCCGACATCATCACGGCAAGTTGAGGATTGAGCCCCATGATGATCGGGAAGACGAACGTCGCGCCGAACATCGACACCACGTGCTGGCTGCCCAGCCCGATGGTTCTTCCCCAGCTGAGCCGCTCGCCGGGAGCGACCACTTCACCCGGTTTGATGTTCTTTCCATCTCCGTGCAACGTCCAAATCGGCATGATGGGACCTTTCGTGCAGAGGAAGGTGTCCGAACGCTGAGTGTGCTCCAGCTCACAAAACACCGTGACTGGAGTGAAACGCTATTACAGCGCAGGGGTATCGACGTGATGACAATCTGCCAGAACCCACGGACTCGGATTGGCAATATTAGTGATTGATGCCGCGCATCGCGGTTATCTTCAGTGCTAGAGACAGATCCAGCCGTAGCTCGGGTTGCGCCGTGAAGGGTCCCAGCATTTTCTCCAGCTTAACGACCCTGTAACGCAGTGTGTTGTAATGGAAGTGGAGCTTGCGCGCTGTCTCGGCGATGTTGATGTTGGTCGCGAGCAAGACTTCCAATGTCTTGCGCATGTCCTGCGCTTCGGCAGTTTCCTCCGTCAATTCCCGCAGCGTCTCGCGGGCGAACGTCTCGAGCTCGTTTTCGTCCTCGACCAGACTGAGCAGTCTGTACACGCCCAGATCGTCGAACTGAGTCACCGTCCACGGACCGGAGATCCGTCGCCCGACGGTCAGTGCGGTGCGCGCCTGACTGTAGAGCGCCGGAACGGCGTCGATCGCCGCTGTCGGCCGGGACACCCCGACACTGAACGGCCTTCTCCCGCCGCCACCTTCACCGCGAACGACCGTGACGAGGTCCCGCACCAATGCCATCGTGTCGGTGCCGACGCCCATCACGATCACCGTCTCGCCCGTCAGCGCGGTCACCGCCGCACCGGGATCACGGTGGGCGATCGCGCCGGAGAACGCCATCGCCTGGCGATCGACGACGGGCAGCCGAGCGGGCGCCGCCGAGGCCGGTTCGTCGATCGGGTCCGGCTCGATCGAGACGATCACCAGCGGGCGGTCGAAGTCCCAACCGAATGTCTTGGCATGGGAGACAACGTGATCGTGGTCCCCGGCCCGACCGAGGAGCAGGTCGTGAACGAAGTTGGCGCGATGGCGTTCTTCCACCGACGCAACGGCCTGCTCACGGGTGATGACCAACGCGCACACCGACGCGGCCCGCTCGACCAGGTACTGGTCGTAACTCGTCATGACGCGCTCACCGGTGAACAACGCGAGACGCCCGTGGTCGATGTGATTGGCGGAAATCGCGGACACCGCGATGAATTGACCGTCGAACTCGTGCAGACCCAATCCGCCCTCGACGGTGTCGGTCCGCAGACGACCGGTGGAATCGACGGCGGGACAGGCAGACAGATGCTTGCGCTCCGCGGCGTCCCCGGCGCGGCAGATCTCGCGTCCGTCCGAGGTGGTGATCAGGGCAGCGCCCTTCATCTCCCGTGCGATGACCTCGGTCAATTGCGGGCGGCCGCCGCCGCCCATCACGACGTCGACCAGCAGCCGTCGCAAGCGCTCGGCCCCGAACATGGCGTCGATCTGGGCCGACTCCGTCTGCTCACGGTCTCTCGCCGCAGGGTGATCGCACGCACCGTGAAAAACCAGGAGCGGGAAGCCGGCGCTTTCGGCCGCGTCGACCAGCTCCGGCGCGAGAGTGTCCCCGTCTGCGCCGAATTGGACGGCAAGTGCCGCAACACCTCGCGTCGACAACCGTCCGACAAATGCTTTGAAGGTTTCGGTGACCCTGGCGAGGGTTTCCGGCGTGGTGATCAGCAACTGTCCGTGCCGCAGCCACGGTCCGATGTCCGGAACCGCCATGAATCCCACCCGGGCTACCGTCGGGTCTTCGCAGCCGCCGGCGACCTTTCGAACACCAGGAAGGAGCTGGGTTCGAAGAAGTTCGGAGAGAACAGCATTCACCTCGGATGCCGGTACGGCCGGGTTTGCCACTTGGCAGGCACCTCGATTTCATTCGGATCACGGAAGATGGTTCACGAAAGAAACGATCCTATCCCCACCGAACACAAGATGTCCGAATTCAGCGCAGTCGACTCAGGCCGTTCGATGCAGGGCGGTCGGATTCTCCTGAGGTGGCGGGTGGATCGGCCCCTGCAGATCCCGCAGTTCCAAACCGGAGGCATTGCGAAGGGTCTTGGTCATCTCGGCGAGGATCGACACTGCAGTCTCCTCCGGTGTCCTCGCGCCGAGATCCAACCCGATCGGTGAGTGCAGACGCCCCAACTCGGCGTCGGTGACGCCTCGCTCCTTCAACAGCGCCACCCGACGCTCATGCGTCGCACGACTTCCCATCGCGCCGACGTACGCAGCCGGCGAACGCAGCGCGATCTCGAGCAGGGGGATGTCGAACTTCTCGTCGTGCGTGAGCACGGCCAGGACGGTTTTGTTGTCGATCGGTGCGGTTTCGAGGAACTTGTGTGGCCACATGACGACCAGATCGTGGGCGTCGGGGAAACGCGCCCGTGTCGCGAAGACCGGCCGTGCGTCCACGACGGTCACTCGGTAACCCGCAAAGGCGCCCAATGTACACATCGATGCCGCGAAGTCGATGGCCCCGAACACGTACATCCGCGGTAGTGGCGCGAAGATCTCGACCAGCAGGTCGTGCTGCGAATCGATGAGAGTTCCCGCCGGCGCGACAAAAGCGACGGACTCACCGGTGTCCATCGTGCGCAGCAGGATGGACACCTCGTCCTCCGTGGCATCCAGATCTCCGCTGCGTCGGCCGTGCTCGACGACGAGGTGCCGTGCCGGTGCTCCCGGACGCACTTCGGTGACCACGACGACGGGCGTATCGGCCTCGATCCGTTCACAGACCTGACCGAACTCGACGAAATCGGCTCCGACGGCCTGGACGAACACTTCGATGGTTCCGCCGCAGGTCAGCCCTACTCCGATGGCGTCGTCGTCGGAGACGCTGAAGACCTCGACGCGACTGGTGCCGTCGGCGAGAACCTCCTGGGCGATCTCGTACAGTGCACTCTCGATACACCCGCCCGAGACGCTGCCGACCACCTCGCCGGAGCGTGAGACGGCCATCGAAGCACCGGGCATGCGCGGTGAGGATCGCCAGGTACGGACAACCGTCGCCAGTGCAAAATCCTCGCCGCGGGCGTGCCACTGCGCCAGCTGAGTGGAAATGTCGCGCATCGCCTCGCCTCCCGCTTGCATCGCCGTCCGTAGAGAGTTCACGGTATCGGCCCACCGCAATCCTGCCTGTCACACAATGCGCCTAAATCCGGGCCCTGCAGTTGTGCAATGTCGCCGTCGCATCACCTTGCGCTCTCGACCAGTGTTGTCACCGAGCCCAGCCGAAAGCAGGCCTGACCTTCATTCTTCCCCTCTCCGACGATCACTGCAGCGGCAATCCACGCAGATGGTGCGACGGATCGAGTGGGCGACGTTGCACACCACAGAACCGAGGTTTCTCCCATGGACCAATTGCTCAGCGGTATCAAAGTTCTCGACCTCACCCGTGCTCTCGCGGGGCCTCTGTGCACGTCGCTGCTCTCGGACTTCGGCGCCGACGTGGTCAAGGTCGAAACCCGTGGCTCCGGCGACAGTTCGCGTCAGTGGCCTCCGTTCGACGGCGATCGAAGCCTCTACTTCGCTTCCGTGAACCGCGGCAAACGGTCGATCGCCATCGACATGCGCAGTGACCGCGGGCGGAAACTGCTTCGCAGCCTGGCCCTCGACGCAGATGTGCTGGTCGAGAACTTCCGTCCGGGAGTACTGGCCGACATGGGGCTCGATCCCGACTCGCTCGAGCAGGAGAATCCAGGGCTCGTCGTGATGAGCATCAGTGGTTTCGGCCCGGTGGGCCCGGACCAGTTCGCGCCCGGACTCGATCAGGTGGCCCAGGGCATGTCCGGGCTGATGTCGGTCACCGGTGCCGGGGAACAGACCCCGATGCGGGTCGGTATCCCCATCATCGACACGGTCTCGGGCATCTACGCGGCACTGGGAATCACGGCGGCGCTTGCCTCTCGCGGTCGCGACGGTCGTGGGCACCGCGTGCAGACCTCGTTGCTGGAATCCGCGATCTCGATCATGACCTTCCAGGCGCAGGACTACCTGAGCACCGGGCGGGTTTCGACGCCGAACGGCAATACGCACCCGACGATCACGCCGTACGGCGCTTTCGACACTGCCGACTTCCCGATCAACATTGCCACCGGCTCGGACAAGCACTGGATCGCACTGTGCTCGGTACTCGGTGACCCCGAGCTCGCCTTCCGTACCGAATATGCCACGGGTAAAGAACGTTTGGCGCACCGAGACCAACTGACCAAAGAACTCGAGGACCTACTGACCACGAAGGGCGCGGCGCAATGGATCTCCGAGATCCGCGGTGCCGGAATCCCCTGCGGCCCGATCCATTCGATCGATCAGGTGTTCTCCGACCCTCAGGTCGAGGCATTGCAGATGGTCGAGCAGACCCAGAGCGCCGACGGAACGTCGATTCCCGTTGTCCGCGGACCGTTCTGGGTGGACGGCAAGACCCTTCCCGTCAGGAATGCGCCACCCATGACTCTCGGCGGTGACGCCGACGACGTACTCACCGACTTCGGCCTGCGCCCGGAGGAGATCGAGGATCTTCGCGCAAATTCGGTGATCTGACCGCACACTAGTAACAGAGCAGACGCTCTGTTACTGTGCGTTCATGCCTCGGCCACGCGTCCACGACCTCGACACCCTGCTCGACGCTGCCGAAAAACTTGCCGCCACTGCCGGACCGAGCGCTGTCACGGTCCGGGCAGTCTCCGACGCCACCGGTGTATCCAACGGGGCGATCTATCACGCATTCGGCTCTCGCAGTGGACTGGTCGGTAGCGCGTGGCTGCGTGCTGCGCGACGATTTCTCGCGCTTCAACAATCGAGAGTGGACGACGCTCTCGCGGACCCGTCGCCGACTTCGGCGGTTTCCGCCGTCGTCGCAGCCGCCGAAGTTCCGGCCGTCTTCGCGCTCGACTACCCACAATCCGCGTTGCTGCTGTTGACGATCCAGCGCGACGAACTGCTCGGCACCGACGTCCCTGCCGACATCGCCGAGCAACTCACACAACTCGACCGGTCTCTGGTCGAGTTGTTCATCCGGTTGTCGACCGCGCTCTGGGGCCGCAAGGACGGCCGAGCCGTCGAGGCAATCGAGGCCTGTGTTGTCGGCCTGCCTACCGGATTACTCATTCATCCCGCCAAACGCGCCGACGGTTGGCGAGTCCCCGACGCCGCAGCACGCGCGCGGTTGGATGCCGCCGTTCGAGCGGTTCTGCATCTCGACCCACCACTGCCCAAGCCACGCAACAGGAAAGGCCAATCATGACCGCAACTCTGCGCTTCGAAGACAAGATCGCCGTTCTCGATCTCGGCGAGGACGAGAATCGATTCTCGCCGGAGTGGCTCGATTCCGTCGACAAGCTACTCGACCAGGCTTTAAGCGAAAGCGCTCATGCCCTGGTCACCACGGCGACGGGCAAGTTCTACTCCAACGGACTCGACCTCGACTGGCTGGGCGCGAACGGCGACAAGGCGAAGTGGTATGTGCAGCAGGTGCAGTCGCTGTTCGCTCGGATGCTGACGTTCCCGATGCCCACCGTCGCGGCGATCAACGGCCACGCCTTCGGAGCCGGCGCCATGCTCGGCATCGCGCACGACTACCGCGTCATGCGCGATGATCGCGGCTACTACTGCTTCCCGGAGGTGGACATCAACATCCCCTTCACCGAAGGAATGGCAGCTCTCATCCAGGCCAAACTCAGCCCGGCGTCGGCAATCGTCGCCATGACCACGGGGCGGCGATACGGCGGAAGTGACGCATTCGCAGCCGGTTTGGTGGACTTCACCGCATCAGTCGACGCTTTGACCGCCAAGGCCATCGAAATGGTTGCACCGATCGGCCCGAAGAATGCGGGCACACTGGGGGCAATCAAGTCGACGATGTTCGCTTCAGTGGTCACCGCTCTGAACACCGACGGCTAGAAGCGACGGACTGTGTTCTCGCAGAGCCGCTTCCAGATCGTCGGCAACACTCTCGGGATCGCGGCCTTCGGTGCTCAGAACCACGTCGACTCCACTGAGCGTCGGCATCGAACCGGCCAGCAGTTGTGACGCCTCCACCAACTCGTCCAACCCGGCCCAGCCGGTCGGTTCACGTTCGATGATTCTGGTACGCAATGTATCCGGATCGGCCTCGAGGCGCGCCAGCAGGTGCCCCTCGGCGCCGGTCGCGGCCAGCAAGGCATGCCCGTAGTCGTCGTCTTCGACGGTCGCCGTGAGGAACAGGAGTTCGTACCCCGCTTCCCGGTACGACGCGCACAACATCCCGACGTGTGCGATTGCCCGTTCGGTCCCCAGCGGCGGATAACACCGCTCGAGTTCGTCCACCTCGATCATCGCGTTGCTCACCCCGGCCTCGCCGAGTCGATCGTGAAGCGCGGTCAGCACGGAACTCTTCCCCGCGCCCGGCGGGCCTGTCAGCAGTAGTACGAACACGTCCTCCACTATTGCAGAGCCGTAAGCACGTCCAGAACCTTGTGCAGGCGCGGGGCGGCGAGAAGGCTGAAGAAGACAGATTGACGTGTACAACAGCCCTGATCGGAGCACCGCGATGACCACCACGATCACCGAAATCGCGCCGGACATCTACCGACTGTCGACCTTCGTGGACGAAGCGAACCTCACGATGAACCAGTTTCTCGTCGACGGCGAGGAACCCTTGCTCTTCCACACCGGGCAGCGAGCGTTGTTCACCTCGGCTTCCGACGCACTCTCCACGCTGATCGACATCGACCGTCTGAAATGGATCACGTTCGGTCACGTCGAGGCCGACGAATGCGGGTCCATGAACTCCTGGCTTGCGGCGGCCCCCGAAGCGCAAGTTGCACACGGTGCGATGGGGTGCTTCGTCCAGGTCAACGATCTGGCCGATCGGGCGCCACTTCCCTTGCAGGACGGCGACGTACTCGAAACCGGCAGCCGCCGAGTCCGGCACATCGACACCCCACACGTCCCACACGGTTGGGACGCGGGTCTGATGTTCGAGGAGACGACGTCGACGCTGTTCTGCGGAGATCTCTTCACTGCGTTCGGGCACCACCCCGCGACCACCGAGCACGAAATCGTCGGTCCCGCTTTGGAAGCCGAGGACTTGGGCCACGCCACCTGCCTCACCCCGGATCTCGAACCCACGATCCGCGCCCTGGCCGACCTCGAGCCGCGGATTCTGGCTACCATGCATGCACCGACGTACTACGGCGACTGCGTCACCACGCTTCACGACCTTGCCGACTCGTACGCAACACGTTTCGCAGCCGAAACCGAAAGATGGAAGTCAGACTAGAGCTTGCGCATTCGACGTGATTCGCGCCGCCACGGACAGCGCAACATGCTCGTGGAACGGCCGGGCCACCACTTGCACCCCGACCGGTAAACCGTTGCGGGAGAGTCCTACCGGAACCACGACCGACGGAAGGCCGAGCACACTGATCGCCCGGCAACTCGCGAGCGCGTCCATCCACGTGAGTTTGCGACCGCCCACCTCGAAGCTCTCCACACCGAGCGGCGGAGCGAGCACCGACGCAACCGGCAGAATCAGTACGTCTCCCATCTCGCCGAGGAATTCGCTGATCAACACCGCGCGATCCGCCCACAGCGCTTCCACCTCGGCGGAACTCCGATCATGGCCTGCCGCAAGCATGGCGGTGATGTCCGCGTCGAAAGAGTGCGCTGAACCTGCGGCGAGAGAGTGGATGTCCGCGTGGGTCTCGACCGATCGCAACGCGCCGAAAAGCGCGTTGGCCCGCGACAGGGCCAGACCGTCGTACTCGCTCGCATCCAGACTGTTCGCCACCGAGCGAACCGCCGTCAGGATTTCTTCGTCGACAGGCATGGTTCCCTCGCCGGGTGCCCAGCGGATGTCGAGATCGTCGACGTCGACCGAATCAGGCTCGCTCCACGAGAAATGCGGCTTCGACAGGACGCGCAGCGCAAGCGTCGCATCACCGAGGTTGCGGGCCAGTGGGCCGATGGTCTGGATCGTGCCGTGCATCGTCGCAGGATTGGCGAGTACCCGTCCATCCGAAAGCACGCCGGGGTATTGCCCTTCAGGGTCGACACGTCCGGGCGTCGGGCGAACCGAAGTGAGGCCGGTGCAGTGGGCGGGCCAACGCACCGAGCCACCAAAATCCGTACCGAGTCCGAGCACGCTCATTCCGGCAGCAACCGACGCGGACTCGCCGCCACTCGATCCGCCGGGGGACCGGACGACGCCGTCCGGTCGCACCGGACTGGCCGTGGTTCCGAACAGTTCGTTTCGAGTCAGGCCGCACGCGCCGAATTCCGGGGTGTTGGTCTTGCCGATCAGAATTGCACCGGCAGCCTTGAATGCCGCGACGGCCGGGGCGTCGACGGTCGGGACGTTGTCCGCCAGAGTGCGAGAACCGGCAGTGGTGCGCACGCCGGCAGTGGCGATCAGGTCCTTGACCGTGAACGGAACCCCGGCAAGGGGGCCGAGTGTCTCACCGAGAAGGCGTCGTTCGTCCAGGGCATCCGCGGCCGTGCGAGCCTCCTCGGCGCACATGGTGACCAGTGCGTTGAGTTCGTCATTGCATTCGTCGACCCGTGCGAGGTGGTCTTCGACGATGGTCCGCGCCGACGCCTGACCCGACCGCACGGCTTCGGCGATGGATCGGGCATCACGGCCCACCCAGCTCTCACGACTCATCGCACGCCTCTCCTTGCCAGTACCCTCTGCCGAGCTTAAGGACAACGAGCAAGCCGAGAAACGACCACAATGCACATACCGACGGCTCCGGCGATGTGAGGTTTTGCCACAACGTTGGCAGCTCCCGAGGGATCGGTCAGGTGCTGGTATCTACAAACCCTGCCTGATGAATGCTGCAAGCTTCTCGATCTGTTGCTCGTTTCGTTTGTAGTGCCTCCACTGGCCGATTCGTGTGGTGGTCACCAAATCCGCGGCCTGGAGTGCGGCCATGTACTGAGACGCAGTCGATTGCGACACCTTCGCCCTCGCTTGAATGTGCTTGAGGCACACTCCGACCTCCTCGGCAGGCTCGAGTTGAGGGGGAAAGCTCCCGGGGTCTTTCAACCACTGCAGGATTTGCACACGCATCGGGTTGGCCAGCGCCTTGAACGCCGTTTCCCACTCGGTTGTTGCGTCTTCCATGTTCGTGAGCATACCGCTAGATCGCGAAATGCCGATATGTGTGGTTCACTCCCTATATCGCAACATCGCGATATACCAATGGGAGACTGAAATGGTGCAGCACGACAAAGTGGCCCTCGTGGTCGGAGCCCGAGGCGTGATCGGTGGGAACTTGATCGATCACCTCGAGTCGACCGGAGAATGGAAGAAGATCATCGGACTCTCGCGGCGAGGCGGTACGGACACCGACCGGGTCGAACACATCGCAGTCGACCTGCTCGATCCTTACCGGACTGCAGCGGCACTGAGCGGACTGGGCGACGTCACTCACGTCTTCTACGCCGCCTATCAAGACCGCCCGACATGGGCCGAGCTGGTTCCGCCCAACTTGGCGATGCTGGTCAACACTCTCGACGCCATCGAGCCCGTTGCGGGCGGACTCGAGCACGTCAGCCTGATGCAGGGCTACAAGGTTTACGGGGCACACCTCGGACCGTTCAAAACTCCGGCCCGCGAGAGCGATCCACCGCACATGCCACCCGAGTTCAACGTCGACCAACAGCAGTTCCTCGAACGCAGGCAGCTCGGCAAGTCGTGGACATGGTCGGCGATCAGACCCTCGGTCGTCTCCGGATTCGCACTGGGTAACCCGATGAACCTCGCGATGGTCATCGCCGTCTACGCGACCATCTCGAAGAAACTGGGTGTCCCACTCCGATTCCCCGGCAAACCCGGCGCGTACACCAGCTTGATCGAGATGACCGACGCCGGACTCCTGGCCGAAGCGACGGTCTGGGCCGCGACCAACCCCGAGTGCGCAAATCAGGCGTTCAACATCAACAACGGCGACCTGTTCCGCTGGCAGGAGATGTGGCCGAAGATCGCAGCCTTCTTCGGCATGGACGTCGCACCTCCGCTCCCGATGTCCCTCGACGTCGCAATGGCGGACAAGGAGTCGGTGTGGGATGCGCTCGTCGAGGAACACCACCTTGCTCGGACCCCGTATTCCGATGTCTCGTCCTGGGGGTTCGGTGACTTCGTATTCGGATGGGACTACGACTTTTTCGCCGATGGATCCAAAGCTCGGCGGTTCGGATTCCATCGCCACGTCGACACCGAAGCGATGTTCCTGGACATCTTCGCCAATCTGCAAGCTCGGAAGATAATCCCCTGACCAGGAACACGGTCACGCCTGACTCGTACAAACATCTGCACTGTCGGACCCCACGACTAACGTCGTAGGCGGGGTTTGAAAAGCAGGGGTTTCGGCGAGTCGTCGGTAGGGCCCCATGCGCCCCCGGACCAGAGGAGCGACGATGTCGGACAATACTTTCGATCTGGAAATCCTGAGTGCCTGGACTACTTTCGAGACTCATCTCGCTCGCTACATCTCCGTGATGGAGGACGACGACACCCTCGTGGTGGAGTCGCATTACGACAGCATGGACGAACTGGCCGACGCACCCGCGTGCATCCAGTTCTTCGCATGGAACCAGACCTCCGTGCGCTGTGAAGTTCCTTCCAACAGGTTTCTGCATCCACTGCGCATGCTCGAACCGGAAGACCATTCAGCGCTGCTCGACATGGGGTTCAACGCTCCCGATCTGTGCGAGCACGAACCCGAGGGCAATGGGTCCATGTCCTTCTACATCGACGTCGACCGCGCTCGTCCCGAGGAGCTGGTGACAAAGGTGTTGCGCGTCTTCCGCGAAATGTGGAGCATTGCGCACCCGTCGTTCCTGCGTGCCAGCACCAGTGGGCGCGAGTCGACGCCGGCGTTCGCCACGACGCCGTCTCACGCTCCCTCGGGTTCGGGCGACATGCTGCGGATCCTGGTCGACGGGGCCGTCGAGCGCCTTCTCGGTCATCCGCCCAAGCGTGACGACGACGGCGATATCCCGCTGGTCCGCGGTGAGCAGGTCACCTATGTTCGTGTCCTCGAGGACGACGAGTACGTAGAGGTGTTCTCGCGGGTCGTGCATTCGGTGGAGAACCTCGAGAACGCTGCTGTAATTCTTGCTCAGCTCAATCGGCAATGGCCGACCATCAAGCTCATTCTCGTCGAGCAGAGTGTGCTGGGCGTGGTCCGCGTGGACGGCGCACCCTTCGTCGCCGAGCACCTGCTGCGGGCTCTGCGCTCGTTCGCCGAACTGGCCGAAGCATCCGACCAACTCGCCGAAGAACTGGGCGGGCAACCCATCCGCGCAACCGGAGACACCGCCTTCAACGACGGCATGGCCTCCGAGCACGAAGATCCCGGTGCCGAATACGAGTCACACGAGTGCCACGAATTTCCGCCGGCTCTCATGGCGCTCCTCGAACTCGACGCAGACGGAACGGGCGAGCTCAGCGCCGAAGAGGTTGCCGTGATCTGTGAGCACGACCGCGACACCATTCTCGACTACCTGCGGATCAGCCAGGAGCAGGAGACTGCCTGGCACGAGGCGTTGACCGAGTCCATCCGCCGCAAGGACGACGACACCGACCTGTGTGCGGGCGAGAAGCGCGCGTGGACGCACGCGATCCGCAACCTCAGGCGCGGACTGCGCGTCGTCGTACTGCCCGCCAAGGATGCAGCGCCCACCCAACTCGGTCTCTTCGACGATCAGGCCTGAGAACCGGAAATCGGGCGCTGCTTGTCAGCCCGGTAGTGGGATGACGATGCCCGGCAGGATCTCGATCTGACGCGGCAACTGGGGGAGCGGCGGTACTTCGATCGGCGGTAGGCCGGGCACCTCGATGGGCGCCGGGGGAGCGACCGCGCCCGTCGTGGGCGTGCCCGTCCCGTCCCCCGAGGTCACGCCGGAGTTCGCGGGAACGCCGGCCTGCCCGCCGATGGGGTCCGGCCACGGAAAGCTCTCCCAGTCGGATCCCTTCAGCGCGCCGTCCATCGTGCTCTTCCAGATGTCCGCAGGCACTCCGGAGCCGTAGATCAAACCACCGTAGGAGTTGGTGATGGCCTGAGCGTCGGAAGTTCCGATCCACACCGCGGTGGACAGCGACGGCGTGTAACCGACCATCCACGCATCCTTGTTCTGGCCCGTGTCACCCAACTGCGCGGTACCGGTCTTGGCTGCAGACGGGCGTCCACCGGCAAGCGCGTGACCGTTCGAGTACGACGCGATCGGGAGCATTGCCTGCGTGACGTTGTCGGCAACGGCAGCATCGAGACGACGCTCACCGGGAGAGACCGGGCGATCGAGCAGGACTTCACCTTCGGCCGTCACGACCTTCCGGATGAAGTGCGGCTGCTGGTACACACCGGAATTGGCGAGCGTCGCGTAAGCGGACGCCATGTCGATAACGCGAGACTGATACTGGCCGAGCACGATTCCGTTCTCCGGCGGACCACCCTCCTGTGTGAGCGTCGGGTAGTCGAGTCCGGGAATGTGCTCGGGGATGCCGGCCAGGTGGGCGGCGTCGGCGATCTTCTGGGGACCGTTCTCCATCGAGAGCATCAACCGGTAGAAGCTGGTGTTCAGCGAACGCTTGAGTGCCTCGGCGATGGTGCATCGACCACAGGATTCGCCGCCGACGTTTCCGATGGTCACGCCGTTGATCGTGAGCGGTGAACTGTCGAACCGTGCGGACAGCGGAATGTCTTCCATCAATGCTGCGACCAGACCGAAGACCTTGAACGCTGAACCGGTCTGCAGCGGCGCCTGGGCGTAGTCGAAGCCGGCTCCGTCGTCACCGCCGTAATAGGCGTCGACGCCACCGGTCTTGGGGTCGATGGACACTACTGCGGTCCGCAGGTCTTCCGGCTCGCCCTCGAGATTCCGCCTGACGGCGTTCAGCGCAGCTTCCTGCGCAACCGGGTCGATGGTCGTCGTGATCTGCAGACCAGCGGTGTTCAGCGTCTGATCGCTGATACCGGCCTCGGCCAGTTCCTTGAGTACCTGGGTCTTGATGTGGCCTTCGGGTCCTGGCGCCTGGTTCAGATCGGTCGGCCGATTGGCGGGGGCGACGACCGGGAACTGCATCGCGTCGCGATCCGTCTTGGTCAGGCTGCCCAGTTCCACCATGCCGTTTAGAACGTAGTCCCAGCGCGCTTGCAGCGCGGACAGATTGGTCTCGGGGTCCAGGAACGACGGGCTCTGGATGACGGACGCGAGAACTGCGCCTTCCTCGACACTCAGCTCACTGACCGGCTTGTCGAAGTACGCGTTCGACGCGGCGGCGATGCCGTACGCACCGCGACCGAAGTAGATGGTGTTGAGATACGCGGCAAGAATGTCGTCCTTGGACCATTCGCGCGCCATCTTGGCGGAGATGACGAGCTCACGCAGCTTCCTGTCGATACTGCGCTTGTCACCGACCAAGACGTTCTTCACGTATTGCTGAGTGATCGTCGAGCCACCGCCGGCGCTTTCCTTGCCCATCACGTTGTCGCGGGCAGCGCGAGCAAATCCGGAGATCGAGAACCCGGGGTTGGTGTAGAAGTTGCGATCCTCCGCCGAGAGCACCGAATCGCGGACGTGAATCGGGATGGCCGACAACGCGACCTCGGTGCGGTTTCCCTCCGCCGGCACTACCTTGCCGAGCACGGTCGTGCCGTCGGCCATGTAGATGGTGGACACCTGATTGGTCTGCATGTCAGAGGGGCGCGGGACGTCGGTCCGGCTGTACGCGACAGCAAAAACCGACGCGGGCACGATGACCATCAGGAGCACGAGCACGTAGATGGTCCGCCGGACGTACCGCCACTTCGAGCGCTGCTTTTTCGCGGGCTTGGCCGACTTGTTCGACCGGGGCGAATTAGCCGACTTGCCCGATCGAGCCGACGACTGATCGCCACCCGTCGCACTCGATCTGTTCGATGGACTCACTCAACACTCCCGGTCGTGGATCCGGACTTACCGGCACCATTCCACCAGGGTGATATCTCGATCAGATAACTCCCGGCAACTGCGATACCGAAATGTCACCCTACCGGGCTGGCTACTCGCGACGTTCTGCTCGGACCGCGTTCCGATATCCGCGGAACGCGAGCCCGAGAGCGACGACGCAACCGAGCAGCACCAAAGACGGCATCACGCCGGGGTCTCCCTTGACGATCGCGACCACAGCGCCGATCAACGCCATGAGGGCGAAGACCGAGATGAAGCCGGCAATCAGCTCCATACGCTGGGCGCGCGAAGCCCGCCTCATCGAAACCGTGCGCAAGCGCGCATCACGACTTGACGCCGCCTGCGGTCAGACCGGCGATGATGCGTCGCTGGAAGATGAGAACCATGATGACCAGCGGGACCATCACGAGGGTTCCGCCGGCCATGATCGAGGTGTACGGCGTGACGAATGGGTCCGTTCCGGAGAACTTGGCCATCGCCACGGTGACGGGTGCGGTCTTGTCACTCGAGAGTTGGAGCGAGAGCAGGTACTCGTTGACCGTTGCGATGAAGGCGAGGATCGCGGTGGTGAACAGTGCCGGCGCGGCGAGCGGAAGCATGATCAGACGGAAGGCCTGGCCACGGGTGGCGCCGTCGATACGCGCCGCCTCCTCGAGCTCCCACGGAAGTTCGGAGAAGAACGACGTCAGCGTGTAGACCGTCAGCGGCAGCACGAACGAGATGTTCGGGATGATCAGCGCTTTGTAGCTGCCGATCCAGCCGATGTCGGTGAACAACTGGAACAGCGGGGTCACGAGGGCGACGACCGGAAACATGGACGCGCCGAGGATGATTCCGGTGACGAAGTATTTGCCACGGAAATCGAAACGCGAGAGCGCGTACGCCGTGAACACGCCGATGACCAAGGCGATCAGCGTGGTCGCGCCCGCGATGATGAGGCTGTTCATCAGTGCACGGGTGAAGTTCACCTTGGCATCGGGATCGAGCGCCGCGGTGAAGTTGGACAGCGTGAGATTGGTGGGCCACAGCGACGTCGAGAACGTGTCCGCGGGGTCGCGCAGCGCCGTCACGATCATCCAGTAGCAGGGAGCGAGTCCCCACACGATGATCAGTACGACGCCGATGTAGGTGCCGATCTTGCCGCGTAGTGCCTTGTTCATACCGGCTCCCCCTTCCGCTGCTTTTCCTGCGTGCTGACCGCATTGGCTCCGAGGAATCGGACCAGGATGAAGGCCACAGCGAAGATGATGAGGAACGTGATGGTGGACAGTGCCGACGCCGAATTGGCGCCGACGCGCATCTGATCGACCACCAGAACCGAGATGGTGGAGGTGGCGGGATTGGATCCCATCATGATCGCGGGCAGGTCGTACATGCGCAGCGCGTCCATCGTGCGGAAGAGCACCGCCACCATGAGTGCGGGCTTGACCAGCGGAAGCGTGATCATGCGGAACCGCTGCCACGCCGTCGCACCGTCGACCTTGGCGGCCTCGTAGACGTCGGCGGGAATCATCTGAAGGCCCGCGAGGATCAGCAACGCCATGAACGGCGCGGTCTTCCAGACGTCGGCGACGACGATCGCGAATCGCGCCGGCCAGGGGTCCGCCGTCCACAGGATGTTGGTGCCGAGGATCTTGTTGGCAATGCCGTCGTTGGCGAAGATGAAGAACCAGAGCTTCGCGGTGACGGCGGTGGGGATGGCCCAGGGAATCAGCACGGAAGCGCGGAGCAAACCGCGTCCGCGGAACGTCTTGGCCATGATCAACGCCATCGACAGACCGATCACCGTCTCGAGCAGGACGGTGACGACGGTGAAGCCGAACGTATTTCCGATCGACTGCCAGAACTGCGATCCGAGTGTGCCGGGCGGGCAGGGAATCGAGCCGTTGGCGGTGTTGCAGGACTGGGTGATCCAGTTCTTGTAGTTGTCGAACCACGTGAACTGACCGGTGACGAACATGCCGGTCTCGGGATCGAGCTTCTTGCCGTCGCTGTGCATCGACATCCAGATCGCTCGTCCGAGCGGATACAGAATGATGACGGCGAGAACGATCAGCGACGGTGCGACGAACGCCCACACCGGAACTCGTCGACGCTTCTTCGGCTTGTCGGCCGACGCAGGCGGGGGCGAGGTCGGTGGGGGTGGAGTAGCTGCAAGGTCAGGCAGAACCTTGGTCAGGGATGTCCCTGCTGCCTCGGATGCCGACGGCTCTTCTAGCGGTTCCGGTGCACGGTGTCTCCCACCAACGCCCGAACGGTCGGGACCGGTTGAACCGGCCCCGACCGTGGGGTTGGTAGGCACAGCCGCGGAAGGATCCTGCGGTTCTGCCATTGCTTATTGCTCCTGGTAGATCAGTTACCGGCGGTTTCGATGCCGGCCTTGGTGTCCGCCAAAGCCTGCTCGACGGTCTTCTCGCCGCGAATAGCAGCGTAGGTGTTGTCGGAGATCGACTTCGACACCTGCGTGTAGTACGGCGTGACGGGGCGCGGCTGAGCGGTGGCGAGTGCTTCCTTCAGGGTCGCGAAGTACGGGAACTGAGCGAGCACTGCCGGATCGTCGTAGACAGCCGAGAGAACGGGTGCGCCGCCGACCTCGGTGAAGTACGTCTGCGACTTCTTGGTCTGCATGAACTCGAGGAAGTCACGAGCCGTGGCGGGTGCGTCCGAGTACGCGCTGATGCCGACGTTGTAGCCGCCGACGGTCGAAGCGCCCGGTCCGTCGACACCCGGAAGAACGGTGTAGCCGTACTTGCCGGCAACCGAGGTCTTCTCACCGTCGACCGAGAAGCCGGACCACGTGCGCATGAAGAGTGCCTTGCCGTCGCCGAACGCGGTCTGCGACTCGCCCTCGGAGTAGGTCAGCGCTTCCTGCGGGATCGTGTTGTCGGCGAAGTTGTCGACGATCGACTGAACGCCTGCCTTCGTCTTGTCGTCGATGGCCGGGGTGAGTCCGTCCGGGCCGACCCACGGGCCGTCGAAGGCGTTGGTGATCTCGGTGGTGTTGACCGTCAGGCCCTCGTAGTTCTTGAACTGACCGATGTAGCAGGAGATGCCGGCTTCGACAGCCTTCGGGCAGTTTTCCTTGAGCTCGGCCCACGTGGTGGGGGCCTTCTCGACGAGGTCCTTGCGGTAGTACAGGAATGCGGCGTTGGTGTTCTTCGGCGCTGCGTAGAGCTTGCCGTTGTAGGTGCCCGAAGCGACGGTCGACGGCAGGAGGCCGGACTCGTCGATCGCGAGGTCACCCTCGAGCGGCAGCAGCCAACCGTTTGCGGCGAACTGGGCGGTGTTGACGACGTCGACGCCGATGAGGTCGTACTCGTCGCTCTTGGCCTGCATGCGCTGGGTGATGTCGTCGACCTGCGCGTTGGCTTCCTTCGCCAGCGGCTTGAGCGTGACCTTCTCGTCCGGATGCTCGGCATTCCAGTCGGAGATGATGTTTTCGAGCGCCTCGTTCAGGGCATCCTGCCCCTCGACGATCGTGATGGGGCCGCGGCCTTCGCTCGAGGACGATCCCCCGGATGCGGCCGTGGTGCTGGTTCCGCTGTCCTTGTCCGAATCGGACGAACAGCCTGCCAGTACCAGCATGGACGCTGCCGTGGCTGCAATTGCAGCGCGGCGCATCGCCTTCGAGTTCAGAACCATGGATTCGCTCCCCGTATGTGTATGACAAATAGACGGTCACCGAGAGCCTGCTCACGGCATGCGCCATGAGTGCCGGCTCCCGGCATCGGCCCCTACTGTGGCACGAGACACCCGTACTTGTGGGTATTACGCCGAACCTGAATCGGTCATGTGTCGTTTGACAGGTCGACCTAACCCAGGCGACGCCCGTCGGTGGTGGCAAAAATGTGCACCTTCTCGGGGTCGACGCGCAGGTTGACGCGCTCGCCCTTCTGCGGCGGATTGCGCCAGTCACCACGCGAGACGATCTGCTGCAACCGTCCGCCGATCGTGGTCCGGCCGTAGACGTAGGCGTCCGAGCCCAGTTCCTCGACGACGTCGACCTCCATCGGCAGGCCTTCGGCGGCGATCTCGAGGTGCTCGGGGCGAATACCCAGAACAACCTCGGTTTCGACGACGCCGTTCATCGTCTCGCGCGGAACCGGAACGATCCCGTCACCGAATGCGACGCCGCCGTCGACGACGGGGAGGGTGAAGAGGTTCATCGCGGGTGAACCCATGAAGCCGGCGACGAAGACGTTCTTCGGCTTGTTGTACAGCTCGCGTGGCGAGGCGCACTGCTGCAGGATTCCCTTTTCGAGGACGGCGACGCGGTCACCCATCGTCATGGCCTCGACCTGGTCGTGGGTCACGTAAACCATCGTCGTCGCGAGGCGTCGTTGCAGCTGAGCGATCTGCGTACGTGTCTGCACACGGAGTTTCGCGTCGAGGTTCGAGAGCGGCTCGTCCATCAGGAAGACCTGCGGCTGGCGGACGATGGCGCGGCCCATCGCCACTCGCTGACGCTGGCCACCGGACAGCGCTTTGGGCTTGCGATCGAGGTACGGCTCGAGATCTAGCATCTTCGCGACCTCTTCGACGCGGGCGCGGATCTCCGTCTTGTTGGTTCCGGCGAGCTTGAGCGCAAAACCCATGTTCTCGGCCACCGACATGTGCGGGTACAGCGCGTAGTTCTGGAAGACCATCGCGATGTCGCGCTCTTTCGGCTCCTGACCGGTGACGTCGCGGTCGCCGATGAGGATGCGTCCGCTGTGGACGTCTTCGAGCCCGGCGAGCATGCGCAGGGTGGTCGACTTTCCGCAGCCGGAGGGTCCGACGAGGACGAGGAACTCGCCGTCCTCGATCTCGAGGTCGAGCTTGTCCACTGCCGGAGTGTTCGATCCGGGGAACAGGCAGGTGGTGCTCTCGAAAGTCACTGAAGCCATGACGGGGTTGATCCCTTCTACCGGCAGGAACGTGCCGGACGATCCAAGTTGAGGGTGAGCGTGTGCGCTAGCAGCATAAACGTCCGTGTCGGCGCGCGAGCGTAGTCTTTCACGGTGAGTTCGGAGAAGATGCTGACCCGCATCGGTGCGCTGCTTCGCCAAGCGGAGTCCACCGACAATCCACACGAAGGTGAAGCCTTCATGGCTGCCGCTCAGCGGTTGGCCACCAGTTCCGCGATCGACCTGGCGGTCGCGCGTGCGCATACCGCGTCTTCGGAAAAGCGTGCGACGCCCACTCAACGGCTCATCACCATCGGCGAACCGGGCAAGCGCGGACTGCGAACGTACGCCCAGTTGTTCATCGCGATCGCCGCTGCCAACGACGTGCAATGCGACATCGCGCAGACGTCGGCCGTCATCTACGCCTACGGCTTCGCCGGCGACATCGACGTGTGCGAGGCCCTGTATTCGAGCCTGCTCTTCCAGATGGTGCGTGACTCCGATGCCTACGTGCGTTCCGGGGCGTACCGCGGCGAAACGTCCGTGCGGACCGTCGTCGAAACTCGTGGACGACGACGCGTCAGCACGCAGGTCCGCAAGCCGGTGGCCGGAGTGACGGCGCGCCTGAACTTCCAGATGGCGTACGCGTCCCGCATCGGCGCTCGGTTGGCCGAGACGAAGCAGGAGACGGAGAAGACCGCGATCGCAGAATCTGCCACGTCGTCTTCCGAAACCGCACTCGTGCTGCGTAACAAGGAAATCGAGCTGAAGGACTACTACTCGTCCAACTCCAAAGCGCGTGGGACGTGGCGGGGCGGCGGCCGCGCAAGCGCCGGGCATTCCTCACATGCTCGACGAGCGGGTGATCGGGCGGCGCGCTCCGCACGTCTGGGGAACCTTCCGGAGATCGGCGGGGTGCGCGGGCAGCTGGACTCGTGAGGGATACGCAGCGGAGCGCCGTCTACGAGGCAGAGACGTTGGTGCGCACCATGTTCGATCGCGCCGACCAGCGTGGACTTCGGAGCGTCGAGGTCATGGGTTCCACCATCACCTTGCCGGTCGAGCGCAAATTCGGTTCCGTGGAGTCGGTCCAGGCGTACTGCGATCAGCTACTCGGGCTGAATTGGGTACGGGAGACCTGGACTCGCGCAACCATTCCGGTGTCCGTACGCTCCCGCGGCGGCAATGCCGCCGCTCACTACTCGAACGACGTCATCGCCGTCCCGGACGACCGTGACGGCCGGTGGGCGCTACGCGAATTCGTTGTCTTGCACGAACTTGCGCACCACCTCGGCGACCCCGCCTCCGACGAGGCTTCCCACGGGCCCGAGTTCGTCGACCGCTACACGAGCCTTGTCGGCGAGATCATCGGGCCCGAGGCGGCCTTCGTTCTTCGAGCGATGTTCCTTGCCGGTGGTGTTCGAACGGACTAGATGTCAGCCCTCGGTGAACCGGGTGGTGTGCGAACCGGTCGGCTGGAATACTCGGCCTATGGATGCGCCGCGCAGACTGGTCCTGGTCAAGGGTGAGTCGGAACTCCCCGATCCGGCTGTTGCCGTGCGCAAACCCCCACTGATTCGTGAAGCCTACGGACGAGTGCTGCGGGAGGTTCGACGCGATCAGGACCGAACTCTCGACGACGTAGCCGCAAAGGTCGGGATGTCGAAGCAATACCTCTCCGAGATCGAACGGGGCAAGAAGGAACCGTCGTCGGAAATTCTGCGCGCCATCTGCGAAGCGCTCGGGATGCCGCTCGAGCACCTGCTGTTCCGAGCGGGCAACAGGATCGTTGCGCTCAACTCCCTCACCTTCGGACATTCTCCCGCCCCGATCTCCGGTCCCGTCCTGATGGCAGCCTGATCAGTTCCCTTCGATGAGGGTGTCAGCCAGTCCGTAGGAGATAGCGTCGTCGGCAGTGAAGATCCTGTCGCGATCGGTGTCCTTACGGAGCCGCTCGACGCTCTGACCGGTGTGCTTACTCAGAATCGCCTCGGTCTGCTCCCGGATTCTCAGGATCTCGGCTGCTTGAAGCGCGAGGTCCGAGATGGTGCCACTACCTTGCGTCGACGGTTGGTGCAGCAGCACCCGCGAATGGGCAAGAACATGCCGATGGCCTGGAGTGCCGGCGGCCAGAAGCACTGCAGCAGCCGAAGCCGCTTGACCCATGCAGTACGTGGAAATCGTCGGTTTCAAGAACTGCATGGTGTCGTAGATCGCGAGCATCGCCGTGGTGGAACCGCCGGGAGAGTTTATGTACAAACCGATTTCACGATCCGGGTTGTCGGCTTGCAGATGCAGCATCTGAGCCATCACGACGTTGGCGACGCCGTCGTCGATCTCTGTGCCGAGAAAGACGATGCGTTCGTTGAGCAGCCTACTGAAGATGTCGAAAGATCGCTCACCCGTTGGTGTTCGCTCGATGACGCTGGGAATCGTGTACTGGGACATGACGTCACAATCCGATCTTGGGGAAGGTGGCTTGCGGTGCTATCTCGGCGAAGGACGTCACGACGCGGTCGACGATTCCGTACTCGCGCGCCTGCTCGGCGGTGAACCAGCGATCCCGATCGCTGTCGGTCTCGATCTCTTCGACGGTCCGGCCCGTTTCGGCGGCGAGGATTTCCTGCGATTGACGCTTCATCAGCTCGAGACTCTCGGCCTGGATCGCAATGTCCACCGCAGTGCCACCGATACCTGCCGAAGGTTGGTGCATCATGATGCGGCTGTGCGCCAGGCTGATTCGCTTGCCGTGGGTGCCGGAGCAGAGGAGCACCTGGCCCATGCTGGCCGCGAAGCCCATCGCGACCGTCACGACGTCATTGGGGATGAGCTTCATCGTGTCGTAGATGGCCAGGCCGGCAAACACCGATCCGCCAGGTGAATTGATGTAGAGCACGACGTCGCGCTTGGGGTCGGTGGTGGCGAGGAGCACCAGTTCCGAACACACACGTTCGGCCATGGCGTCGTTGACCTCGCCGGTGAGCAGAATGGTTCGCTGTCGGAAGAGCCTGTCTGTCAACAGGTCACGGTAGCCGGTATCGGTGGGAGCTTCAGTAGTCATGAATCCATTCCTACCGGCGCGGCAGTGCCGCGGCCCCGCCTGTCTGCTGTGGGCAGACCACCCCTGTTTTTACCCGCCCCCTGTTGCCTGCCCCCCTTTGACTGCCCCCTTTCTGAGCGAACGGCACGTTCAGTCGATCTAAGGCGCCGAAAGTACCGTTCGCTCGAAAAGGGGTGGGTACAAGAGCGGGCAAACCCGTCACCGACGGCGGCGGTAGCGGTACCGCGCACACCCGGCCATGATGGGAGAAGACAACCATTCCTCTCGTCAGGAGCGTGGCATGACTCGTCCGGTACGCATCGGTGTTCAACTCCAACCCCAGCACGCACCCGATTACGGGTTGATACGCGACGCCGTCTTGCGGTCCGAGGACGCCGGGGTGGACATCGTCTTCAACTGGGACCACTTCTACCCGTTGACCGGCGATCCCGACGGCGCCCACTTCGAATGCTGGACCATGCTCGGCGCCTGGGCCGAACAGACCGAACGCGTCGAGATCGGCGCCCTGGTCACCGGTGGTGGCTACCGCAATCCGGATCTGCTGGCCGACATGGCGCGAACCGTCGACCACATCAGCGGCGGACGCCTGATCCTCGGCATCGGTGCCGGCTGGTTCGAGAAGGACTACGACCAGTTCGGATACGACTTCGGCACTCCCGGTTCACGGCTGAAACTGCTGGGCGAATACCTCCCCCGCATCACGGGCCGCCTGGCGAAGGGCAACCCGCCGCCGACGCGCAACATCCCGGTCCTCATCGGCGGTGGCGGCGAGAAGAAGACCCTGCGCCTGGTCGCCGAGTACGCCGACGTCTGGCACAGCTTCGGCGACCGTGAGACACACCTTCGCAAGTCAGACATCCTCTCCGACCATTGCGCCGACGTGGGCCGGAACCCGCTGGAAGTAGAGCACTCGGTTCCGTGGCCTGGGCTCGAGAATGCTGCTGACCTGGTCGCCGACGGTGTCTCGCTCTTCACCGTCGGCGTCAGCGGACCGGACTACGACCTCACGACGCTTGCCGAGGCCATCGGTTGGCGCGACGACAACACGCCGCCTGCGTTGAGCGGGCTGGCCTGAGGGGTACCAAGGACTTCGTCGTTGTCGGCGCCGAGAACGGGCGGCGCCGACGTCAGGCGTGGCCTCTGGCCGGAGAAGTTGACCGGGAAGGCCACTTGCTTCAACGGTCCGAGCGTCGGATGGTCGACGGTACCGACCATTCCGAGCGCGGCGGTGTGGGGATCGGAGTAGATCTCGTCGAGATGCCGGATCGGTGAGACCGGTACGGCGCGTTGGGCGAGAAGAGCGCACCAGTGTTCGACGGTTTCCGATGTGAAGGCGCTGGTAAGTTCTCGTTCCAGACTCTCGCGGTTCTCCACCCTGTCGCGGTTGTGGGCAAAACGCGGATCGGTGACCAGTTCACTCCTTCCGATGGCCTCGCACAGCGACGCCCACATCGCGTCGTTGCCGACAGCGATGACGAAGTACCCGTCGCTGGCAGGAAATGCTTGATACGGAGCAAGATTCGGATGACCGGAGCCCAACGCAGTCGGGCGCTCACCGGTGGCGAAGTAACTGGTCGCCCAGTTCACGTGCATCGCGAGTTGGCACTCGTACAGCGACGTGGTCACGTACTGTCCGCGCCCGGTCCGGCCTCGCTCGACCAATGCAGCCAGGACACCGACCAGTCCGAAAAGCGCTGCGCCCAAGTCTCCCAACGCAAACCCGGATTTCATCGGAGCACCACCCGGTTCACCGGTGAGCGACATGAGCCCACCCGCGGCCTGCGCGATCATGTCGTATCCCGGTTCGTCGCGCAGCGGTCCTTCTTCACCGAAGGCAGAGATGTGCAGGGTGATCAGATGCGGGTATCGCTCGGACAGTGCCTGGTAGTCGAAGATCTTCTGTAATCCGCTGCCCGGCTTGAAGTTCTCCACGACCACATCGGTCTCTTCGAGCATGCGGTGGATGATCTCCTGTCCTTCGGTGGACTTGAGGTCGATCGTGACCGACTTCTTGCCGCGGTTGATCGCGAGGTAGTAGGCGGCATCTACGCCGACGAAGGGAGGCCCCCACGAACGCGTGGGGTCGCCGCCTTCAGGGTGTTCGATCTTGGTGACGTCGGCTCCGAGATCGGCAAGCGACATGGTTGCGTACGGCCCGGCAAGGATCTTCGACAGATCGAGCACGCGGACACCAGCCAAGGGTGTGGGGCCTGTTGGAGAATTCACTGGTGAACCCCTGCTACGGAGAGGAACTCGGCTACGACGTCACGTGCATCATCCAGCTCGACGTCACCGCCGTCGGTGATCACGTCGAGATTGCCGAGTGCAGCCGACGGCACCTTCCCCACAAGACCGGCCAGGTAGGAATTCGCCACCAGCAGTGACCGGTACCCATTACCGTGTCGGATGCCGTGATCCGCAAGGTCGAAGAGCAGGGTCGCCATGACGGTACGAGCCAACTCGTCGGAGTACCTTGCACTCGCAGCCTGCGCGGCATCGTCAGATCCGGAGATCAGACGATCTCCTTCCTCTACCAGTTCCTCCCAGCGCCGCAACAGAACTCCGGCCCCGGCTTCGCAATCCGGTCCGACGGTGGACAAGATGTCCGTCATCGCTTCCGCGACCGTGCGGTGCGAGTTGAACTTGCGTAGGCACCGAAGTACGTCCAGCGCAATGACATTGCTCGAGCCCTCCCAGATCGAGCCCAAGTGGGCATCCCGCACTAGTCGCGCGTTGGCCCATTCCTCGATGTAGCCGTTTCCTCCGCGCACCTCCATGGCCTCGCCGGTGACCACCCGCGCGCGTTTGCAGACAAAGTGTTTGGCGATCGGTGTCAGCACCCTGATCAGTGCGCGCGCCTGTTCGTCGCCGCCGTCTGCTGCCTGAAGACACTGTGCGCTGTACGCGACCAGGGCCAGCGAAGCCTCGGCATCGAGTGCAAGGGGAAGAAGCGTCGCCCGCATCAGCGGCTGGTCGAAGAGCTTCTTACCGAACACGACTCGACTCTTCGAATGTTCGACGGCTTCGCGGACTGCTCGGCGCATGAGAGCGCTCGAACGCATCGCATTGGACAGGCGAGACGTGTTGACCATCTCCGCCATCTGGCGGAATCCTCGATCGAGTTCGCCGACCTGGAGTGCGTGCGCGCGGTTCAGCGTCACCTCGCCGCTCGGCATGGAACGCGTACCCAGCTTGTCCTTGAGACGATCGATCGTGAGGTTGTTGCGCTCGCCGGATCCCAAGGTCTTGGGCACCATGAACATTCCGACTCCACGCGTCGAACCATCCTGTCCGCCCGGGAATCTTGCGAGGGTGATGATCACATCGGCATCCGGGTTGGAGGCGAACCACTTCTTGCCCGTCAGAACCCATCCGTCGCCGTCGCGCTCGGCGCGTGTTTCGGTGCAGGCGATGTCGGTGCCTGCCTGAATCTCGGTCATGAACATCGCACCCGTCTTCGCCTGATCGGGGTCCGTCGACGTCAACGCTTCGATCCAGGGCGAGAACACGGCCGGATCACCGAACATACGCAGGGTCCGCGCAGCAGCATCTGTCATCGACACCGGGCAGGCCAGCCCGAACTCGGCCTGCACGAAGATGTACGACGCGAGGTACTTCGCGAGTGGCGGATGCACGGAGTCCCATCCGTGCAACCCTTTTCGGTGCGACATGGCGGACAGGCCGTACTCGTTGTACGCCGCCCGGCACAGTTCCAGGTAGGCCGGGTGATAGGAAATCCGGTCGACGCGGTCACCGGCCTTGTCGAATTGCTGCAGCACCGGCGGGTTCTTGTCTGCGATGTCGGCAAGCTCGGACAAACGGCCGGCTGCGTCTCGGCCCAGTCGGTCGAGCAATCCGTTCAACGTCTCTCGGTCCGCCCCGGCGGTCCATCTGTCCACTACCGCTGTCAGAGCGGGGTCGGTGTGTGCAAAGTTCATCAGTGGTCAACGCCTTTCAGGGTGGAAGCATCAGTCATGTTCGAGGAGCTCGTCGACTCCAGCCCTTGCCCGTGCAGCGCACTCCTGCGCAACAAAGCAGTCATACAGACAAGGGAGAGAACGACATACACGAGCCCTAGAGCTACGACCGGCCAGATCGAGTTGGTTCGCGTCAGCAGATACTGGCTGACCATCGGGGCCGTTCCGGCAAATACGGCGGTCGACAATTGGTACGACAGAGAGATGCCGGTATACCGAACATTGGTGGGGAAAACCTGCGCCAGAATGCCGGCCAACGCGGCGTAATACATTGCGTGAGGCGCCGTCGCGAGGACCATCCCCAGAATCGCCAAGGGCACGGAGCCCGTCTGAACCAGCACGAACATCAGTGGTAGGAGCACGATCTCCGGAAGCAGCATCCAACGGACCGCTTTCGACGGATCGATCCGCGTGGCCAGCACAGCACCGAAAGGCTGTACGAGCGCCTGGGCTACCAGTGCCACGGTGATCACGAGGAGGAAGTCACTGCGCTCGAAGCCGAGATCCGTTGTCGCCCATGAGAGCGCAAAAGTTGTCTTGACGTACGTGATGGCAACACCGGCAACCACAGCGCCGACGCCGAGAGCAAGTTCGACGGGATGCGACCGCAACACTTCGACCAGCGGCATCCGTGTACGCTCCTGTGCCGCAACAGCCTTCTTCATCTCGGGCGTCTCGGAGATGTGCAACCGGATGTAGAGAGCGACGATCACCAAAGCTGCGGATCCGAGGAACGGCAGACGCCAACCCCACGACTCGAACACGGAATCCGACATCAACGTCAGGCCGAGGAAGGCCAGCGTCGCGAGCAGGTTGCCGACCGGTGAACCCTGCTGCGCAAACGCGCCGTAGAGCACTTTCTTCTTCGGGGGAGCGAATTCGGTGGCGATCAACACGGCACCGCCCCATTCGCCACCCATGGCGATGCCCTGGAGAACACGCAGTGCCACAAGCAGTATCGGTGCCCAGATCCCGATCTGGGAGTACGTAGGGAGGAGGCCGACACCGACAGTTCCCAACCCCATGAGCGCGAGGGTGATGATCACGGCGTTCTTGCGACCGAACTTGTCTCCGAAATGACCGAACACCACTCCGCCGACCGGACGAGCCACGAATCCCACGGCAAAAGTCGCGAAGGCTGCGAGTGTCCCCACCGCCGGCGACGCATCCGGGAAGAACAGCGGGCCGAGCACCAAGGCGGATGCGGTTCCGTAGATGTAGAAGTCGAACCATTCGATGGTCGTTCCGACAAACGCCGTGATTCCGGCCTTGCGTGCCTGTTTGGTGTTGTATTCAGGCGGATTGGTGTCTTGACCTGGGTGTTGATCCACGGTTCTCCCTGATTCTCGCGTCGGGCATCACCAAGGGATGCAATGTGAGGCGTGAATCACTATCGTCCGAAATCCATGTAGAGTCCAAGACTTAGTTCGACTTATTTATGTGGGAGAACCACATAATGAAACCCGGGAGGAGCGACGTGGAACTGCGTCAACTGCGCGCGTTTCTCGCAGTCGCCGACGAACTTCATTTCGGCCGGGCCGCCGAGCGACTCCACATCGGGCAGTCCCCGCTCAGCCAGACCATTCGGGGGCTCGAGCGTGAACTGGGTACCGACCTGTTCGTCCGGACCACCAGATCAGTGCAACTGACAGCCGCCGGCGAAGCCTTGGTCACGCCCGCACGGATCATCGAAGCGCAGATCGCCGTGGTACGAGAAATCGCATCGGCCGCGTCGACTGGCGAGACGGGCCGTGTCACAGTGGGTTTCGGCGGAACAGGCGGCTACACCGTCCTGTCGGCCCTCACACGGTCCTTGGCCGACTCCCATCCGGGAATCGAACTGGAACTACGGCCGCAGATGTACTCGGGTGAGGTGCTCGACGCTCTCCGACGCGGAGCACTGGACATGGGCATAGTCGGCCTGCCCATTCCGCGCGGATTCGAGACTCACACTGTGCGGGAGGAAACCTTGATGGTCGCGGTTCCGGCCAGGCATCACCTCGGTACGCATGACTCGGTGTCACCGGAAGACCTGGCAACCGAGCGATTCGTGATGTATCCCGCCGAGCACGGCTCGGTGGTGCGCGATGCAACGTTGTCCGTTTGCGCCACAGCAGGTTTCACGCCCACCATCGCACACGAAGCCCCCGATCCGTACAGCCTGTTGGCCATGGTCGGAGCGGGGGTCGGGATCGCCGTCGTCGTGGAGTCGACGGCGCATCTGTCCATGGACGGGGTCGTGTACCTGCCGATCGCCGGGGCCACGCCCACGCTGAAAATCGCGATGGCATGGCGACCCAACAATCCGACGCCGGCAGTACACACCGTCACCAGGGTACTGAGGGAGCAGCCTTAGGCTCTCGCGAGAACTCCGGCGAAATCTGTTCCCACAGGCAGAGTTCCGTACTCGTGACCACGGTCGGCGCCGAGGCGAGCGGCAATGAACGCATCGGACGAGGCGGCCGGGGAGTGGCGCACCATGAGCGAAGCCTGCAGTGCCAACGCCATAGCCTCGACGACGGTCCGAGCGCGGAGTTGAGCGTCGGCAGGTGCCATCGTGGCGAGCTCACCGAGTTGGCGTCGTACTCGATCGAGGTGCTGATCGAGGACCGGGTTGTTGCCGCGGGCGAGGTTGATCTCGTGGTCGAAGGCGGCAACGGAGTCGGGTTCACGGGTCATCGCGCGCAGGACGTCGAGCGCGATGACGTTGCCCGACCCCTCCCACACGGCCATGACGGGCTGCTCACGGTAGCGACGGGCAAGCGGGAAGTCCTCGGTGTAACCGTTGCCGCCCAGGCACTCGAGGGCTTCGTAGGAGTGGTGCGGGCCGCGCTTGCAGATCCAGTACTTCGCAACAGCCGTCGCGAGTCGGCGGAACGCCTTTTCCTGCTCATTCGCGTCCTCGTCCTGCGCACGAGCCAATAGCAGTGCGGTGATGGTCGCGGCTTCGGATTCGAGAGCCAGATCGGCAAGCACCGAGGTCATCGCCGGCTGATCTGCCAGGACGGCACCGAAAGCGCTGCGGTGCCGTGCGTGCCACACCGCTTCGGCGACCGACTGACGCATACCTGCCGTGCTGCCGAGGATGCAGTCGAGTCGCGTCTGGGACACCATTTCGATGATGGTCCGCACGCCACGTCCCGGTTCGCCGATCATGGTGCCGACGGTGCCGTCGAGCTCGATCTCGGACGACGCGTTGGACTTGTTGCCCAGCTTGTTCTTCAGACGCTGGATGCGGAAGACGTTGCGTGTGCCGTCGGGCAGGATGCGGGGGAGAAGGAAGCAGGAAAGTCCCTCGCCGGCAGCACCTTCGGCCTGAGCGAGAACCAGGAAGGCGTCGGACATCGGCGCGGAGCAGAACCACTTGTGTCCGGTGAGGAGGTAGTCCGCACCCGGGCCGCCACGTCCGGCAGGCTTGGCGATGGTCGTGTTGGCTCGCACGTCGGAGCCACCCTGCTTCTCCGTCATCGACATTCCGAAGATCGCGGATGCCTTTCCGGGAGCGTCCAACTCGGGGGTGTAGCTGCGAGAAAGGGCTCGCGGCGTCCAGAGAGCGGCCACGTCCGGTTGCAGCTCGAGCGAGGGGATCACAGCGTGCGTCATGGAGATCGGGCACGCGTGGCCCGGTTCGACCTGGGAGAAGAGCATGAATGCCGCGGCCCGAGCCACGTTGGCACCCGGCTTGGGGTCAGCCCAGGCAGAGGTGTGAGCACCGTGCGCAACGGCGGCAGAGATGATCCGGTGATACGACGGATGGTATTCGACCTCGTCGATGCGGTTTCCCCAGCGATCGAAGGTCTTCAATTCGGGGATCACCGTGTTGGCCAGCTCGGCGTCGTGCTGGAACCCGGCACTGCCGACCAGTTCACCGATATCGGTGAGTTCACTGGTGGCCCAATCGGCGTCGTGACGCGCGACGCCTTCGGCCAGGACCGTATCGAGCAGGAACTCGTTGACGTCCGTGCGCGGTACCGACTGGTTGAGCACTGCATGGGTGCGATGCGGAGCCGGGTGGGTGACGGTCTTCTCGGAAATATCAGTCATGACAGGCCTTTCAGCTCGCTGCGCGGATGAGGTGCTTCTGGATCTTGCCGGTCGGTGTACGCGGAAGAATGGTCGCGAACACCACTTCACGCGGAATCTTGTAGCGCGCCAACTTGTCCGAGAGGTAGTCCTTGATGTCGTCGGCGCTGATGACATCCGGTTCACGCCAGACGACGTGCGCGACGACGGTCTCGCCCCATTCTTCGTTGGGTTTTCCGACAACGGCGACGTCGACGACGTCCGGGTGGCCGGAGATCACGTCCTCGACCTCCTTGGAGTAGACGTTCTCGCCGCCCGTGATGATCATGTCCTTCGCGCGGTCGACGATGAAGAGGTAACCGTCCGCATCCTTGCGCGCCAGATCGCCGGTGCGATACCAACCGCCGTCGGCAAAAGCAGCCTTCGTGGCAGCGGGGTCGTCGAGGTACCCCTGCATGACGGTGTCGGCGCGCAGCCAGATCTCACCGATCTGATCGGGCTCCGCGTCGGTGCCGTCATCGGCAACCAGGCGCAGGTCGACGCCGGCCAGCGCGACGCGGCCGATCGAGCCCGCCTTGCTCAACTGCTCTTCGGGGTACAGCACGGTGCCCACTGGCCCGGTCTCGGTCATGCCGTAGACCTGCCGGAATTCGGTGGTGCCGTACGACTCCACCAGTCGCCGAGCGACATCCGCGCCGATCGGTCCCCCGCCGTACAACCACGCACGAACGCTTCCGAGGTTGTAGTCGGCAAAGTTCGGCACGAGGTTGAGTGCGGTGGTATAGATGACCGGCGGGCCGAAGCAGAGGGTAATGCGTTGTTCCTGAACTGTTTCCAGAAATTTGACGGGATGGTACTCGCGCAGCAGCACGACGGTTCCGCCCATGTAGAGCGTGGACATGAACCAGTTGTTGAGCGGGGAAGCGTGCCAGATCGGGACGGCCATGAGCAGTCGCTCGTCCCGAGTCGTCGACACGGCGAGGGCCGCGGTGACGGCAACACCGACGACGTTGCGGTGGCTGTGGACGCAGCCCTTGGGCGAGCCGGTAGTCCCCGAGGTGTAGAGGATTTCGGCCGGATCGTTCTCGTCGATGTCGATACCGTCAACGCCGTCCTGGCGGGTGATGGCGTCGTCGAAGAAGTCGAAACCGTCTGCGACAGAGTCCGTGCTGATCAGCTTGGCCGTTGTCTCCAGTCGACCGACAACCGGCGCCAACTCACCGTCGAAGACGCACACCGACACCTTCGCGTGTCCCAGCACGTAGGCAACTTCCGGAGTCTGCATCTTGTGGTTGATGGGGACCACGACGGCGCCCAAGCGCCAGGCACCGAGCATCGCGTACACGAATCCCGGAGTGTTGTAACACATCAGCGCGACGCGGTCGCCCGGCTGCACGCCCAGCGACTGCAAATAGCCTGCGGCGCGTCGACTTCCGTCCTGAACCTGGGAGTACGTGTGATCGTGACCGTCGAATATCAGGAAGGGTTTGTCCGGGGTCTTGGTGACGTTGCTGTCGAATACGCGAACGATATTCATCGAAGTCCTTGTCGGAGAATCACGCTCGAAGAGAGTTCATTCCATCGAGCTGTTGAGTACGGCGTCGGGTATCTGGAGGGTGGCGAAGATGACGGCAACCGCCTCCTCGAGGGAGTAGCCGAAGCTCTCGCCGGTGGCAGTCTTCTGGATGACGAGGCCGAAGATCGCAGACCAGAAGGCCTTGGACTCGACGTCGATGCCCGCGCGCAGCTGCCAGCCGGTGCGGATCAAGGTACGGAGGAGGGCGGTTTCGCCCGAGGAGTGCAGAGTGCGAAGCGTTTCGGAGATCAGGTCGCGGAGTTCACCACGACGACCCGTCATCATCATCGCTTCCACGAAGAGTTCGACGCTGGGAGCGCCCGAGCCCAGGAGGGATCCGACCAGCTTCTCGGTGTAATCGCCGACCGTGTCGGCGTCGGCGGCATCGACCTCGGCACGCTTGCCTGCGCGCAGAACGGCCGCGCACGCCACCTCGACGAAGAGCTTTTCTTTGGAGCCGTAGTAGTAGGTCACCTGGTTGGGATGGGCGCCGGCGGCCGTGCAGATCTGCGCGATGGAGACGCTGTCGCCGTGCTCGAGGAACAGCTCGGTTGCGGCGTTGAACAGCGCCATGCGCGTCTGCTTGCCCGACTCACGCGTCGCGCGCGCTGCGGGAACTGCCTCGGTGGCCATCACGAACTCCTACTTGTTTGTACGACAAACAATAACTCGGCGTTGTTTGTATGGCAAACAATTTCTTCCCGACGCGATGACATGTCGACTTCTATCGACATGTCTGATGTGCGGGATTACTCTCTGAACATCGAGCACCCGAGAACTTCGGCTTTTCTGCGAGGAGGCGCCCTGCAATGCTCGCGCGATCCGGCTTCTCCCTGCCCACACGCACGACTCTCACGGGCGACTGGGCAGATTTGTTGCGCGAGCATTTTGTCGCGCTCGACGTATCCGATATCGGAGACGGCGATCGATTCAGCGGGGCCGTCCACTCGGCCCAACTCGCACACGTTCGGGTATCCGCAGTTCAATCGATGGAACAACGAATAGTCCGTAGCAACAGCCTCATCAAAAGCGACGGCGCGGACTATCTGCAGATCGGGATGATCCGCCGCGGTAGCGCGGTAGTGCGCCAAGACGACCGCGAATGCGTCCTGCGACGTGGCGACTACGTCCTGTACGACACCACGCGTCCCTTCGATTGGCAGATCGAGGGACACGCACACGACGGCATCTGGGGACTCGAGGTGTTCACCTGGCCACGGTCGTACCTGTCGCTCAGCGACGCGGAGGTCACGAGCCTGACCGCCATCGCCTTCGACGGACACGCGGGCCTGAGTGGTCTGCTTGGTCGCTTTCTTCACGATCTTGCCTCCGTCCGCATGACGTCCGACGCAAGCGGAGACGAAGAGGAAGTCGTCAACGAGATCGGCAACCTGGTCAAGTCCGTTCTTCACACAACTGCGCGACCGATCACCTCGCGGCGAACCAGCCTCTACGAATCCGCCCTGTCGGTCATAGACGCCCGCATCGCAGACCCGGCCCTGTCTCCGGTGGACATCGCGGGATCGGTCAAAGTCTCCATTCGGCAGTTGCACCGAGCCTTCGCCGAACACGGCACGACGGTGTCACGGTCGATTCGCAGCCGTCGACTCGACGGTTGCCGTCGTGAGATCGTGCAACGACACGGAGTAGAGCGGTCGCTGACCCAGATTTCTCACCGCTGGGGATTCACCGACCTGGCCGCCTTCAGTCGAGCCTTCAAGGCGGAATTCGGGATCAGCCCGCGGCGGTACCGGTCGCAAGCAGCGGCCCCCACAAGTACTACCCGCTGATCTGTAACATCTTCGGACACTTACCCATTGAACATGGTGTTCAAAATTTTCTGTCGCCGAAACGTATCCACAATTCTTGGCACGGTAGGCCAAGCATCGGGCGCTGACGGCCAAGTTTGCTCGGCTGAGCGGGCGTAGATTTTCGGCACGGCGTTGCCAAGTGCCAGGCACCCGATTCGACCACCTACATCACAGGGAGCACTCATGGAATCTGCAATCGGCGAACACCTTCAATGCCCGCGCACTCTGACCAGGCGGGTCCCGGATACCTATACGCCACCGTTTCCCATGTGGGTCGGGCGCGCAGACGACACATTGCACCAGGTCGTGATGGGCTATCTCGGCGTGCAGTTCCGCGGCGAGGATCAGCGCCCGGCAGCACTGCGGGCGATGCGGGATATCGTCGCCGGCTTCGACTTGCCGGACGGACCGGCACACCACGATCTCACCCATCACATCGACAACCAGGGCTACGAGAACCTGATCGTGGTCGGTTACTGGAAAGATGTTTCTTCCCAACATCGTTGGAGCACATCACCTCCAGTGTCCTCCTGGTGGGAGTCCGAAGACCGCCTGTCGGACGGATTGGGGTTCTTCCGCGAGATCGTGGCACCGAGAGCCGAACAATTCGAAACGCTCTACGCGTTCCAAGACGACCTCCCCGGGGTGGGAGCTGTCATGGACGGTGTCAGCGGCGAAATCAACGAGCACGGCTACTGGGGTTCGATGCGCGAGCGGTTTCCGATCTCCCAAACCGACTGGATGCAGGCCTCGGGCGAACTGCGGGTCGTCGCCTGTGACCCCGCCGTAGGTGGACGCGTAGTAGTGCGGGGACACGACAACATCGCACTGATCAGGTCCGGGCAGGACTGGGCCGACGCGGAAGCAGACGAGCGCAGCCTCTACCTGGACGAAATCCTGCCCACTCTTCAATCGGGCATGGACTTCCTCCGCGACAACGGCCCGGCCGTCGGGTGCTACAGCAACCGATTCGTACGCAATATCGACATCGACGGAAACTTCCTCGACTTGAGCTACAACATCGGCCACTGGGCCTCCCTCGACCAACTCGAACGGTGGTCGGAATCCCACCCGACCCATCTACGGATCTTCACGACGTTCTTCCGGGTGGCCGAGGGCCTGTCGAAATTGCGTCTCTACCATGAGGTCTCGGTATTCGATGCCGCCGATCAGCTCTACGAGTACATCAATTGCCATCCCGGGACCGGAATGCTGCGCGACGCGGTGATCACCGCCGAGCACTGACCGAAGTCGCCGGCAATCTTCGGCCACATTCTTTCCCTCGGAGGCAACTCGAGATATGTTGACGGGTGTCGACATATCTCAGTAGAGACCATCGAGGAAGCGCGGACAGCAGACAGTGACTACTCAACGAAACGAAGAGTTGGCGTTTGCTGTGCTGGCCGACCAAGTGCGTCGACAGATTCTCGACACGCTGGCTACCCACGGCGAGTGCAACGCGGGCTTCATCAGCGATCAAATTTCGACGGTCGGTCGCACCACGGTATCCACACATCTCAAGGCGCTGCGGTTGTCCGGCGTGATCGTCGAACGGCGTCAAGGACGTCATCGCCTGTTCTCGATAGATCCATCGGGGCCCGCCAACGATGCACTCCAGTTCCTGCGCGACGTCCTCGGGCGAGCGCTGGAAGCAGGTTCGAACGCCTCCGAGTTGCCGGCCACTGCGACTGAGGATTCAGACGTCGCATCGGTGCGTCGCCGAGCGTGAGGCCTTGTTGAGCCCCAGCACCTATTTCAGGCAGGAAGTAGAACGTGCCAGGTCTCTCCGTAACGGCACAGATCGTGACGACCGACCCACCAGGGTCAGCCTTCGAGCGCCTCGAAACGGGGCAACTGCTCGAACTCGAATGTGAGCAACTGACGGTCGGGGCCGCTGCCGCCATCTCCCTTCCCGTCGGCGACGGCGCACGCGCAGATCCAGTCGGAATGCCGATCACGCTGTTGGGATACGTCGCCGGCGTGAAGCGGGGCCGATCGGTCGTGATCGTGCACCACCAACCGTGGCGCGGCCGCCTGACGATCCGGTTCTTTCCCGACGGCGCTGGGACCCGGATCGTTCTCGAGTCCAGCCTCGATCAGGACGGCATTTCCTGGCTTGCCAACAAGCGCGGATTCGCTCCACCCGAACCTCCGCGTTCCGACCGACATCGGATCGGGCTGCTGGTCAGCAAATCCGGCCCGGCAGCTGTATTCGCCCAGGCGACAGAAACACTCGCAGCCCTGGCCGTGGAAGAAATCAATGCCGACGGCGGCATCGGCGGCGTTCTCGTCGACTTGGTGATCGGCGATGACGCTTCCGACTCGGCGGCCGGAGCGGCGACCGCACTGCGATTGGTGAAAAGCGGATGTCGCGCCGTTTTCGCGTGCGTGACATCGTCAACCTTCAATGCCGCTGCATCTGCATTGCAGAACACCGGTGTGCTGTTGGTGCACACAGTTCTCAACGAGGGAGGTCGATCGCGTCCGGGAGTCCTTCGATTAGGTGAGCGACCACTCGACCAGACGCGAGCGGGCATACCCGCAATGATGTCCGAGACCGGTTCTCGCACTTGGTTCCTGGTCGGCCAGCAGTATTCGTGGTCGTTCGGAGCGCATTGGGCGGCCCGGCGTGTGATCGCCGAATCCACAGGTTCGGTGGCCGGCGAAGTCTACGTACCGTTGGGGACAACCGACTTCTCACGCATCATCGAGTCGATAGCCGACTCCGGGGCCGAACTGATTCTTTCCACCCTGGTGGGCCATGACGAGGTCTTCTTCGAACGACAATGCGCCCAGCACGGACTGCGGGCCACCACGCGGACGTTTGCATTGGTCCTCGACGAGGCCACTCAGCAGCTCATCGGCAATTCCGATGCTGACGGAGTCTGGGCGGCATTCGGCTACTTTCAATCCGCAGCCGGCGATCACGACCTCGAAAAGCGATACAGCGCGAGCTCGAACGAACTCCTGCCTCCGCTCAGTTCCCTGTCGGAGACAACGTACGAAGCGATCGTCGCTTACGCACGCGCAGTCGAACGAACGTCGGCAGGCGATCCGGAAACAGTACTTCGGCAGCTTGTCACGACGTCGAAAAGCTCTACGAACAACGGCGTTCCACTGCATCGACCGATTCTGCTCGCTGAATCACGCCGTGGGCGCCTGTACCCCCGTTCTCTCTGAGCGCGCGTAACCCGAACTTAACGAGTCAATATGTCGATACCTATTGACGCAATTATGGATCCGGCCCTAGTCTGAAAGACAAGTGAAGCCGATCACATCAGGAGCACACTTCTCATGGCGACAATCCGACCTGACGACAATGCAATAGACACCGCCGCAAAGCATTACGGCATCACTCTCGACCAATCAGCCCGGCTCGAGTGGCCGGCACTGATCGACGGAGCACTGGGCTCCTACGACGTCGTCGACCAGTTGTACGCCGACGAGGCAACCCCGCCGACCACGTCACGTGAGCACACGGTGCCAACAGCGAGCGAAAATCCTTTGAGCGCTTGGTATGTGACCACAAGCATCCCGCCGACGTCGGACGGCGTCCTGACCGGCCGACGCGTGGCGATCAAGGACAACGTGACCGTGGCCGGAGTTCCGATGATGAACGGGTCTCGGACAGTAGAGGGGTTCACTCCGTCTCGCGACGCGACTGTGGTCACTCGACTACTGGCGGCCGGTGCAACCGTCGCGGGCAAAGCTGTGTGTGAGGACCTGTGTTTCTCCGGTTCGAGCTTCACACCGGCAAGCGGACCGGTCCGCAATCCATGGGACCCACAGCGTGAAGCAGGTGGATCATCCGGTGGCAGTGCGGCTCTCGTCGCAAACGGTGACGTCGATTTTGCCATCGGCGGGGATCAGGGTGGATCGATCCGGATCCCGGCGGCATTCTGCGGCGTCGTCGGACACAAGCCGACGTTCGGGCTCGTCCCGTATACCGGTGCATTTCCCATCGAGCGAACAATCGACCATCTCGGCCCGATCACACGCACGGTCCACGATGCCGCACTGATGCTCTCGGTCATCGCCGGTCGCGACGGTAACGACCCACGCCAAGCCGACAGCGTCGAAGCAGGTGACTATCTGTCCACCCTCGACTCCGATGTGGATGGTCTGCGAATCGGGATCGTTCGAGAAGGTTTCGGGCACGCGGTCTCACAGCCCGAGGTCGACGACGCAGTCCGCGCAGCGGCACACAGTCTGGCCGAAATCGGTTGCACGGTAGAGGAAGTAAACATCCCGTGGCACCTACATGCTTTCCACATCTGGAACGTGATCGCCACGGACGGTGGTGCCTACCAGATGTTGGACGGCAACGGATACGGCATGAACGCCGAAGGTTTGTACGATCCGGAACTGATGGCACACTTTGCTTCTCGACGCCTTCAGCACGCCGACGCTCTGTCCGAAACCGTCAAACTGGTGGCTCTGACCGGCCACCACGGCATCACCACCCTCGGCGGCGCGAGCTACGGCAAAGCCCGGAACCTCGTACCGCTCGCCCGCGCCGCCTACGACACTGCCTTGAGACAATTCGACGTCCTGGTGATGCCCACACTGCCCTACGTCGCATCCGAACTACCGGCGAACGACGTGGATCGTGCAACCTTCATCACGAAGGCTCTCGGGATGATCGCCAACACAGCACCATTCGACGTGACCGGACACCCGTCCCTGTCCGTTCCCGCCGGCCTGGTGAACGGGCTTCCGGTCGGAATGATGATCACCGGCAAGACCTTCGACGATGCGACGGTCCTCCGGGTCGGGCGCGCATTCGAAAAGCTTCGCGGCGCGTTTCCGACGCCTGCCGACCACATCTCCGACTCTGCACCACAACTCAGCCTCACCTAGTTCTGTATCCGCACTTGCACAACAAATTCCACCGATTCACACATGATCAGCCCGCATAGAAAAGGTGAACCAGATGTCAGTAACGATCGACCACACAACGGAGAACGCCGCACCGGCCCAGGCGCCGGTCTCCGATCGCGCGTGGGCCCTGTTTCGCGCACTCGACGGTAAGGGATTGGTACCCGACGGTTACGTCGAGGGATGGAAGAAGACCTTCGAGGAGGACTTCAGTCCAAGGCGCGGAGCGGAATTGGTCGCGCGGGCGTGGACCGACCCCGATTTCCGGCAACTGCTTCTCACCGACGGTACCGCCGCGGTTGCCCAGTACGGATATCTGGGCCCCCAGGGCGAATACATCGTGGCAGTCGAAGACACCCCGACCCTCAAGAACGTGATCGTGTGCTCGCTGTGTTCATGCACCGCGTGGCCCATTCTCGGCCTGCCCCCTACCTGGTACAAGAGTTTCGAATACCGTGCGCGAGTGGTGCGTGAGCCACGGAAGGTTCTCTCCGAGATGGGAACCGAGATCGCGTCGGACGTCGAGATCCGCGTCTACGACACCACCGCCGAAACTCGCTACATGGTTCTCCCGCAACGTCCCGCAGGCACCGAAGGCTGGAGCCAGGAACAACTGCAGGAAATCGTCACCAAGGACTGCCTGATCGGCGTCGCAGTCCCGCAGGTCCCCACCGTCTGATCACCCCGACAAGAAAGAAGCACACCATGGATGGAGTACACGATCTTGCCGGAGTTCAAGGCTTCGGCAAAGTCCCGCATACCGTCAACGCCGACATCGGCCCCACCTTCCACGCCGAGTGGGAACACCTGCCGTACAGCCTGATGTTCGCCGGTGTCGCCGAACTCGGGGCATTCAGCGTCGACGAAGTTCGATACGTCGTCGAGCGGATGGAACCACGCCACTACATGATGACCCCGTACTACGAGAGGTACGTCATCGGCGTCGCGACACTGATGGTCGAAAAGGGAATCCTGACGCAGGAAGAACTCGAAAGCCTTGCAGGGGGACCGTTCCCACTGTCGCGGCCAAGCGAATCCGAAGGGCGTCCGGCACCCGTCGAGACGACCACCTTCGAAGTCGGTCAGCGAGTACGCGTGCGCGACGAGTACGTTCCGGGGCATATTCGAATGCCTGCGTACTGCCGCGGACGAGTGGGAACCATCTCTCATCGGACTACCGAGAAGTGGCCGTTTCCCGACGCAATCGGCCACGGGCGCAACGACGCCGGCGAAGGACCGACGTACCACGTGAAGTTCGCCGCCGAGGAATTGTTCGGTAGCGACACCGACGGCGGCAGCGTAGTAGTCGACCTGTTCGAGGGTTACCTCGAGCCTGCGGCCTGATCGTCCAACATTCCGGGCGGCGGTCACGCGATCACAGCGTTTCGCGTGACCGCCGCCTGATCACAGCAATTCTCTCATTCGGAAGGACACTGGAAATCATGGTCGACACACGACTTCCGGTCACGGTGCTGTCAGGTTTCCTGGGCGCCGGGAAGACGACACTACTCAACGAGATCCTGCGAAATCGAGAGGGTCGGCGGGTCGCGGTGATCGTCAACGACATGAGCGAAATCAACATCGACAGTGCAGAAGTCGAGCGTGAGATCTCGCTCAGTCGCTCCGAGGAGAAACTGGTCGAGATGACCAACGGCTGCATCTGCTGCACTCTGCGAGAGGATCTTCTTTCCGAGATCAGTGCCTTGGCCGCCGATGGCCGATTCGACTACCTACTCATCGAATCTTCGGGCATCTCCGAACCGCTTCCCGTCGCAGAGACGTTCACATTCATCGATACCGACGGCCACGCCCTCGCCGACGTCGCCCGACTCGACACCATGGTCACCGTCGTCGACGGCCACAGTTTTCTGCGCGACTACACGGCTGGGGGCCGCGTCGAAGCCGATGCCCCGGAAGACGAACGAGACATCGCGGATCTGCTTGTCGATCAGATCGAATTTGCCGACGTCATCCTGGTGAGCAAGGCCGATCTCGTCTCGCACCAGCACCTGGTCGAATTGACCGCAGTCCTGCGCTCTTTGAACGCATCCGCTGCGATAGTTCCGATGACGCTCGGTCGCATCCCACTCGACACGATTCTCGACACCGGTTTGTTCTCGCTCGAAAAGGCTGCACAGGCCCCCGGATGGTTACAAGAACTCCAAGGTGAACACATCCCCGAAACCGAAGAGTACGGAATCAGTTCGGTGGTGTACCGCGAGCGCGCACCCTTCCACCCCCAACGGCTGCATGATTTCCTCAGCAGCGAGTGGACCAACGGAAAGTTACTTCGGGCCAAGGGCTACTACTGGAATGCCGGCCGGTTCACCGAGATCGGGAGTATTTCTCAGGCCGGTCATCTCATTCGCCACGGATACGTCGGCCGTTGGTGGAAGTTTCTACCCCGTGACGAGTGGCCGGCCGACGATTACCGTCGTGACGGAATCCTCGACAAGTGGGAAGAACCCGTCGGAGACTGCCGACAAGAACTCGTCTTCATCGGCCAATCCATCGACCCGTCTCGACTGCACCGAGAACTCGACGCGTGTCTACTCACCACAGCCGAGATCGAACTCGGGCCAGACGTGTGGACCACCTGGAGCGACCCTCTGGGCGTCGGCTATACCGACCAGACCGTTTGATATTGGTCCGGTTTGCCGTAAGTTGTGCGCAATGGGGGTATCACGCAACCGAACTCGGGCGTTGTTGATCGTCGCGGCGATCGCAGCCGGGACCGTGGCCGCGGTGACGCCGGCGGGGGCCACCTGGACAGTCGCGCCGATGTGCGGCGAGTGGCGGGTCGAAACCGTAGCGCAAGGGTTGGAACAGCTCGAAAACCTCGAGCCCGATGACGACGGCGGGTTCTACCTCTCCGGCGAGTCGAAGATCTATCACGTCGACGCCGCAGGACAGGTACGAACTGTCCTCGACGACATGGCTGCCCCTGGCGGTTTGCAACTCGACGGTTCGAGGCTGTCCTTCCTCACCAGACAGGACGGCAAGCTGTGGCACCTGGACACCTCGACGGATCAGCTGTCCGCACCCGTCGACTTCGCGGGCAACGGCCTGCTCCGGCTTCCCGACGGCGATCTGCTGACCACGTGGGTCGGAACAGAAGGAGGTCCGCCAAAGGGCGTCTCGCGCTATCTGCACGACTCCGGAGCCGTCGTCCCCAATTGGTCGACAGTGCCGCGTTCGGAGGGACTCGCGCTCAGTCCGGATCATCGAGCCGTGTACACCGATGACCTGTTCACCGGTCAGATCATTCGAGTGCCCTTGGATACCCCTGACGCGTGGACAGTTGTAGCGACGGTCCCGAGCCTGATACCCGGACTCGACGATCTGACCATGTCGCAGGATGGAATGCTCTACGCCGCTGCTCACGTCGAAGGCTCGATCTATCGCGTACACCCTGAAACCGGCACTTCCTGCGTCGTCGCTTCGGGTCTGTCGAATGGGTGGAACGGGCCGAGTTCCGTGCGTATCGGACAGGACGGCGACGGCTGGGCGCTCTACGTCACCGGCTTCGACGGAACGCTGCGTCGCCTGGTACCTCCGTCGGGCGTCGAACTCGCACCCGTCCGCTGACGCCGATCTCTTCGGCACGAGATTCCCCGACCTGGCGATACTTAAAATCACGCTGATTTGAAGGCATGCCCGCAGCGCAACGGCCCCTTGTCCGAAAACTGTCAACAGTTCTACACGGAGAAATGGCTACCCTTAGGTTTACGCTGCACGCATGTTTTCTTCCGTCGCAGCGAAGATCCGTCTGGTGGTGGCACTGCTCCTCACTGCCCTCCTGGCGCTGACTCTGTCATCGTGCTCGAGTGGCTCGGATTCGTCGGCAGCCCCCACAGACCTGTGTGCACCTCCAGGAGTGGGAGCTGCAACCGCGGCGCCCACCAATCTGGACGCGGCAGCGGGTGCGGGCGCCGAAGACCGCTACACCACGGCCACCGTCACCCCGGTCGATCAGATCGACACCTCGAAGCTGAATCTGATCAAACCCGGGGTCATCACGGTCGGCACGCTCGGTGACGCGCCCCCGAGCATCTGCGTCAACTCCGAGAATCAGTACACCGGATACGACAACGAGCTGCTGAAGGCCGTCGCGGACAAGCTGGGCCTGAAGGTCGAGTTCGTCGGCACCGAGTTCGCCGGGCTTCTCGCCCAGGTTGCCGGTCGACGCTTCGACGTCGGCTCGTCGTCCATCACCACCACGGACGACCGTCGCAACACCGTCGGCTTCACCAACGGTTACGACTTCGGATACTTCTCCCTCGTCGTGCCTAACGGCAGCCCGATCACCGGCTTCGGAGACCTGGATGCCTCCAAGCGCATCGGCGTCGTGCAGGGAACCGTGCAGGACGACTACGTCGTGAACACGCTCAAGCTCGATCCCGTGAAGTTTCCCGACTACGCCACGGCGTACGCGAACCTCAAGTCCGGACAGATCGACGCCTGGGTAGCTCCGTCTCAGCAGGCCGAAGGTGCAATCGCTCCCGGTGATCCGACCTCGATCATCCAGAACACCTTCTCGGTCAACAACTTCGTCGGCTGGGCGGTGAACAAGGAAAACCAGCCGCTGATCGACGCCCTCAACTCCGGCCTCGACGCAGTCATCGACGACGGAACCTGGTCTCAGCTGTACGCCGACTGGGTACCGCGCCAACTCCCTGAAGGCTGGAAGCCCGGATCCAAGGCCGCGGCCACTCCGGAACTGCCCGACTTCGCAGCCATTGCCGCGGAAAACGCAGCGAACGGCGACGGTGGCGATACCGCGTCGTACCAACCGAAGTCGACGCTCGAACAGCTCAAGGACACGTTCTTCGACTGGGATCTGTACAAGAAGGCATTCCCCGATCTCCTCAAGACCGGTCTTCCCAACACCCTGATCCTTGCGCTCGCGTCCGGCATCATCGGCACGATCCTCGGCATGCTGCTCGCTGTCGCCGGTATCTCGCGCACCCGTTGGCTGCGCTGGCCGGCCCGCGTCTACACCGACATCTTCCGTGGCCTACCCGCAGTCGTCATCATCTTGATCATCGGGCTCGGCGTCGGACCGATCGTCAAGGGAATCACCGGTAGCAATCCGTACTGGCTCGGTGTCGCGGCGCTGTCACTGCTCGCGTCGGCATACATCGGTGAGATCTTCAGATCCGGAATCCAGAGCGTCGAGTCCGGGCAGCTCGAGGCTTCACGTGCCCTCGGTTTCAGCTACCGAAAGTCCATGTCGCTGGTCGTCATCCCGCAGGGTGTACGACGCGTTCTGCCGGCGTTGATGAACCAGTTCATCTCGCTGATCAAGGACTCGTCGCTGATCTACTTCCTCGGTCTGCTCGTCACCCAGCGGGAACTCTTTGCCGTCGGACGTGATCTCAACGCCCAGACCGGCAGCCTGTCCCCGCTCGTTGCGGCAGGCTTGTTCTACCTTGCTCTGACCATCCCGCTGACGCACCTCGTCAACTACATCGACAACCGACTCCGGACCGGACGCGCCGACACTTCAGGCACGTTGGATCCGCTCGAGCAGGCCATCGTCGTGGAAAGGGGCTGAGGACATGACCACCAGCTCTGAACTGAAGTCCGTATCGCTCACCGGCAAGGACCTGCATCTGTCCTTCGGTACCAACAAGGTGCTTCGCGGCGTCAACCTGCACGTCGACGCCGGAAACACCGTCACCGTCATCGGGCCCTCCGGTTCGGGCAAGTCGACGCTCCTGCGCGTGCTGAACCGCTTGCACGAGCCCGAGCAGGGTGACGTGCTGCTCGACGGGAAGTCCGTCCTGAAGGACAACCCCGACGAGCTACGCCAGCGGATCGGCATGGTGTTCCAGCACTTCAACCTGTTCCCACACAAGACCGTCGCCGAGAACATCGCACTCGGGCCGAACAAGCTCAAGGGTTTGTCGAAGGAGCAAGCTCGGGCGCTCGCGCTCGAGCAGCTGGATCTGGTGGGGCTCAGGGAGAAGGCCGACTCGCGGCCCGGCAACCTTTCGGGTGGTCAGCAGCAGCGCGTCGCCATTGCCCGCGCCCTGGCGATGAAGCCCGAGGTCATGTTCTTCGACGAGGCGACGTCAGCTCTCGACCCCGAACTGGTCAAGGGTGTTCTGGCATTGATGGCCGATCTCGCGAAGTCCGGCATGACTATGGTCGTCGTGACGCACGAAATGGGTTTCGCGCGTTCCGTTTCCGACAAGGTGCTGTTCATGGATCGCGGTGCCGTTGTCGAAACCGGTACTCCGGAACAGCTTTTCGACGATCCCGAAACAGATCGACTGCAAGCGTTCCTCTCACAGGTTCTCTGACTCAGGGGCGCTTGCAGGAGATCGACGGGCGTTGATCCTGGACGCCTGAAGCATCAGATGGTCGCGTTCGGCGAGGTTGGATGCCTTGTGCGCTGCATCGGCATACAACCTCGCCGCCGACTCGAGGTCTCCGTCGCGTTCACGCAGATAGGCCTCGACTGCGGCATGGCGTGGAAGTGAATCGTCCAGCGCTGCAAGAGCTGCCAATCCGGCGCGTGGTCCGTCTGCCTCGCCGACGGCCACCGCTCGGTTGAGCCGGACAATCGGGCTGTCGGTCAAGGCTGCGAGTTCGTCGTACCACTCCACGATCTGCACCCAGTCGGTCTCGTCTGCTGTGAGAGCGTCGGCATGGAGTGCAGCAATGGCGGCCTGGGCCTGGAACTCACCGAGCCGGTCGCGGGCGAGAGCTGACTGGAGGATTGCGACTCCTTCGGCAATCGAATCGGTGTCCCACCGGCTGCGATCCTGCTCGGCTAGCGGAACCAGACTGCCGTCCGCGGCAGTTCGCGCGGCTCGACGAGCGTGATGGAGCAGCATCAGTGCGAGCAACCCTGCGACTTCGGGGTGATCGATCGCGGCCGCCAACTGCCGGGTGAGCCGGATGGCCTCGGCAGCCAGGTCGACGTCGCCGGAGTACCCCTCGTTGAAGACCAGATAGAGGACACGCAGGACGGTGGCGACATCGCCGGGTTGCTCGAACCGGACGCCGGAGACCGTGCGCTTGGCTCGGCTGATGCGCTGAGCCATAGTCGCCTCGGGCACCAGGTAGGCCTGCGCAATCTGGCGGGTGGTCAGCCCGCCGACAGCGCGCAGCGTGAGTGCGACGGCGGACGACGGCGTCAACGACGGGTGCGCGCACAAAAAGTAGAGCTGGAGTGTGTCGTCCACGCCCGGCACCGACCCGCTGACCGGCCGCTCGCCTGGCTGCTCGTCAGCCAGAAACTCCCGCTTGCGACGAGCCGCATCCGACCGGATCCCGTCGAGGAACCGCCGCCAGGCCACTGTGACCAGCCAGCCCTTGGGGTCCCGCGGCGGGTTGTCCGGCCAGGTCCTGACCGCCTCGAGCAGAGCGTCTTGCACGGCGTCCTCGGCCGACGCGAAATCTGCTCCGCGGCGGACGAGGATGCCGAGCACGCTCGGAGTCAGACTCCGAAGCAGGGCGTCGTCCATGACAGGTTTCAGTCCGTGATGGTCGGCGGCTCGGTCAGGAACGGGCGCAGTTCGAGCCATTCGTGAATCGGCTTCCCGCCTGCGCCGGGCGCGGCCGAAAGCTCGCCGGCCAATTGGACGGCACGGTCGTAGTTGTCGACGTCGATCACCATCCAGCCGGCAATGAGGTCCTTGGTTTCCGCGAACGGACCGTCGGTGACCGGCGGGCGACCCTCACCGTCGTACCGGACAAAAGTGCCCTCAGGAGCGAGAGCCTGACCGTCGACGAACTCGCCCGCCTTCTCGAGCCGATCCGCGAAGTCCTGCATGTACTTCACGTGGGCAGTGATCTCGTCCGGCGTCCACTCGTCCATCGGCACGTCGTTGACTGCAGCCGGAGCGCCGCGGTAGTGCTTGAGCAGCAAGTACTTGGCCATCGTGAATCTCCTCTGTGTCGGTGCCACCCATTCTGGTCGCACTTCACTACAGGGACGAAGCAAGTCGGGGATTCTCGACATCGCGGGGCCTTCGGCCCTGTGCGCCTTTTTGGTAGTGCCCGCAACCAGAAAGGCGCACGGGGGCCGGAGGCCCTAAATCCACCCCTGCCGGCGGGCGATCACCGCTGCTTCGTGCCGGTTGGCAGCACCGAGTTTGGTGACAGCTGACGACAAATAGTTCCGGGTGGTTCCTGCCGAGAGGTGTGCCCGGGAAGCGATCTGCTCGATGGATGCTCCGTCGGCCGCGTACTCGAGTACGTCCGCTTCGCGCGGAGTAAGCGGTGAGTCGCCGGCGCCGATCGCCTCGGCAGCCAACGACGGATCGACGTACCGCCCGCCCGCGTGGACGCTGCGGACCACCTCGGCGAGCGTCGCCGCAGGCGTCGTCTTCGGCAGAAATCCTCGGACGCCTGCTGACAGTGCCTTCTTCAGATACCCGGGACGCCCGTGGCTCGTCACGATGATCGAGACGCACCCCGAGACCGTCTGCGCAATCTGTTGCGCCGTCTCGATGCCGTCGATACCTGCCATTTGAAGGTCGAGCACGGCTACGTCAGGTTGATGTTTTGCAGCAGCGACCACGGCATCCTCGCCGGATTCGGCTTCCGCGACGACAACTATGTCGTCCTCGAGCGACAACATCATGGCCAGAGCCGAGCGGATCAGGTTCTCGTCGTCGGCCAGCAGTACCTTGATCGGCTCGGTCACCGAGGCTCCTTCGTTCGGGACGGAAAGTGGGCGGTGAGGGTGAAGCGATCTTCGTCCTGCACGGTTTCGACAATTCCTCCGACGGCACCGACGCGCTCGCGCAATCCGTTCAGGCCGGTTCCGTTGTTCGGCTCTGCGATCCGTGCGCCGTCGTTGGCGATCACGACGCCGTCCGCGAACACTTCGATGCTGCAATTCTCGGCACTGGAGTGCCGGAGAATGTTGGTGACGCCTTCACGGACGACCCAGGCGGCAGCTTCGGCCAGTTCCACCGGCAGCTGATCTGCCGATCCACGTATCGCAGTGGAGATTCCGGCGGCCTCGAGCAGAGACTGCGCACCGGCCAGCTCGGACGCCAAGGCGATGGACCGGTATCCCCGAACCAACTCGCGCGCTTCGTCGAGTGAATCTTGCGCAAGTTCGCGTACTTCGTCCATCTGCGCGGCGGCACGATCGTCGCCGCGTCGTGAAAGAGTAGCTGCAAGTTCACTTTTCACCGCAATTGCAGACAGTGCCCGCCCGACGACGTCATGGAGATCGCGTGAAAATCGCAACCGTTCCTCGGCGACGGACAGAGCGGCAGCGGCTCCGCGTGCCTCGTCCAATTCGGTGACCATCCGCAGCAGCCACACCGACATGTAGACGGTCAGCCCCATGAAGGCGGCGACGATTCCGACGGACACGCCGCTTTCCGGACCCGCAAGCAGTCCCAGTACAACCCCGGCGGCCACCGAGCCCACGATCAGCCAGCGCAACGACGTCAACCCCGCAAGGGGCACGACAAGGATTGCCGCCAGCCAGAAGTACGGGCCGTTCTCGCCATTGCTTCCCAAGGCAATTCCCGCCGAGCAGAACGCCGACAACGTCATCACGGCAAGAGGAATCTGGACGGGCTTGGCCACGACTCCGCCCAGATCAGGCATCCGAGACACGGCGATGACGCACGCAACGGCACTGATTCCGAGGAAGACACCCGACAGGTACCGATCCGCAACTATCTCGGTGACCGCACCGAAGCCACCGAAAACCACTGCGACCATGATGAACGATTGCCGCGTGTAGAGGCGAACCTTGTCGACGTTCGACGCGGTTCGCCACGTCCGTCTCGGATTCCAGCGTCCGAAGTTCTGCGCGATCATGCCCACTACCTTCTCAGAGTTCTACGAACGCGGTTCCCAGCGGAAGTGGACGTTCGCGATCAGAACCGAACCGACGATCCACGCCAGCATGACCAACAGCGGTTGCGCAGCCGAACCGAAGGTGTCGACAAATCCCGCTGCCGCACCGGGCGCATCGCCCAGATCAGCCAGTTCGCCAGTGGTCCGCCCCAGCCATCCGAGATTGAGAAGGTCCACTACTGCGGCCAGCGGAGTGAAATCGAGAATGCGAGCAACGTTGTCCGGCACGACATTCCTGATCGAGGACATACCTGCCGTCGCCAGAATCAGAATCGGCATGCAGGTGATCTGCGCCGCCTCTGCATTTCGCGTGACAGCCGAAGTGATCAACGCCAGCGCCGTGAAGAGCGCGGCGCCGCCGATCACCGCGACCAGCACCAGGACCGGATTGACCGGAGCACTACCGCCCAGAACCATCACGGCGATTCCGATCACCACCGTCAACAGGCCGGTGAGAACCCACGACGGCACTGCCGGGCCCGCGAGGATCTCGGCGTCGCTGCATTCCCCTGTCCGTAGTCGCTTGAGAACCAACTCGTCACGACGCGTCGCGTACACCGACAGGAGGTTGTAGAAGACCACGAACACGAGCAGGAAGAGTGCAAACACCTCGAGGCCTGCCGACACCGACTTGTCGGACAACCCGCCATCGCGCGACAGGTACAGCATCCCCACGGGAAAGATCAACGGGAGGACGATTGCGTTGAAGAGCAACAGTCGATTTCGTCCCAGGAGCGTGAACTCCGAACGAGACAGGGTTGCTATGCGGTTCATGCCGACGCTCCTTCGAGAGTTGCGTGATGATCGAATTGGTCTGCAATGGAGAGGAATACGGTCTCCAGGGATGCCGCGCGGGCATCCAGGCCGGTCAGCAGGATGTTGTTGTGCTGTGCCCACAGCAGCAGTTCCGTCAGCGTCTCCTGCACTGTGCGAGTGGTGATCACCACCAGATCGTTTTCGACGCGTACCTCGGCGCCGGCCAGGGCCGGGAGCGGAAGACCGGGACGGTGCAGTTTGATCTGGGCAGGATGATCCGCGACGACGTCCGCCACGGTTCCGCTGCGCACCACCGATCCTCGGTGCATGATCGCCAACTGGTCGCACAGGGACTCGGCTTCGTCCAGGTAATGCGTCGTCAACATGATGGTGACGCCCGACGCTTTCAAGTCAGCGATCAATTGCCAAGTGTTACGTCGACTTTCGGGATCCAAACCAGTAGTCGGCTCGTCGAGAAACAGGACGAGTGGCCGGCCGATGATCGCGCACGCCAGATCCAGTCGCCGCGCCTCACCTCCCGAGAGGAACTTCACGCGGGTATCACCACGGTCACGCATGTCCACGCGCTCGAGCACCTCGTCCACGGGCAGCGGATTCGAGCAGGTTCCGGCCCACATCGCCAAACTCTCACGAGCAGTCAGGTCTTGGGGCAAGCCACCCTTCTGGAGCATGATGCCAAGCGACGGGCGAATCTGCTTGCGGTTGCGCACCGGATCCATGCCCAGAACGCGCACCGTTCCGGCACTGGATCGTGAAAGACCCTGAATCACTTCGAGAGTGGACGTCTTGCCGGCACCATTGGTTCCGAGGAGGCCGAACAGCTCGCCTTCCTGAACACTCAGATCCAGATTGCGAACAGCATCGAACGCCTCCTTACCGGAGCCGTAACGCCGCGACATTCCGACTACGTCGATCACGGGATCGCCCTTCATCGCTGCGCCTCCGCTCGGTTCCAGCCGCGCAGTCCGATCACGAATCGGATACCCGCATAGACAGCGAGAGCGGCAACAAGAATCCAGAACACGGGATTGGAGCCGATGATCGCGAACAGCACTCCGATGATCGCAATATTCACGACGATCACAACAAGTTCGCGGCCCATCGTGGGTGCGGGTCCGATGTCCATCAGGTCCGTCAGGAGGCTTCCCTCATGTGGTTCTCTCATGCATCCAAGCTTCGCGGGAAGTCAGAGCCGAAAACAGTGCACTGCGTCATCACCTGCGGTGACACCGTCACGGATCAGCGATGACAAATGTCATGCGACGTCCCCGCGGGGACGCGTCGTAAACCGCGGGTAAGGGTCACCTCGTTGTTTTGCCGTTCATTTTTACGTTCCTTTACCCTTGCTTAGAGCTTCTACGGTTCCCGAAGTCCGTACATCGAATCTCGGGAGTTCACGGTGGCTATCAAGCCTTTGGCCTTGTTCGTCAAACACGACGGCGTGTCTGCGCGCGCGTCGATCACCTGCCAGTACAAGTGCGGAAACGCGTGCTCTCACGAGGTCCCCAACACCTCGGGCGGCGAGTACTTCCGCGACATCGCACGCACAGCGCTGAGTCGTCGCGGCTTGCTCCGGGGCAGCGGCATGGCAGTGCTCGCGGTGGGAGCGGGCAGCGCCCTCGTCGCCTGTTCGGACGAATCCGCAAGTGCCGAACCGGGAACCGGATCGACGAGCGGCAGCAGCGGCGGATCGACACCAACGGGGACGAACTTCAGCGCTGTCGCGCCCAACAAGGAAGACAAGGTCACCGTCCCTGACGGATACGATCAAGCCGTCGTGATTCGCTGGGGTGACGCCGTTCTCGCCGGCGCCCCGGCTTTCGACTTCGACAAGCAGACTGCGGCAGCGCAGGAACTGCAGTTCGGATTCAACAACGACTTCGCCGGATTGCTCCCGGTCGACGGGCAGCCCAACACCTACCTACTCGTGGTCAATCACGAATACTCCACCGAGCCGGCGATGTTCCGCGGCTACGATGCGGAGAACCCGACCGAGGAGCAGTTCAAGATCGGCCTGGCCAGCCACGGACTGTCGGTCGTGCAGGTCAAGGGCGAATCCGACAACGGCAAGCTCGTACCGGAGATCGGATCGAACAACCGCCGCATCACCGGAACCACGGAATTTGTCGTGACCGGCCCCGCTGCAGGCAGCGACTTCCTCAAGACGAGTGCCGATCCCACGGGAACCAAAGTGCTCGGCACCCTCAACAATTGCGCCGGCGGCGTCACACCTTGGGGCACAGTGCTTTCCGGCGAAGAGAACTTCAACCAGTACTTCGCGAACGCCGAGGGTGTCACCGATCCCACGGTCGCAGCGCGACTGAAGCGCTACGGTCTTGCCGGTGCCGCTTCCGAGCGCAAGTGGGAACGATTCGACAAGCGGTTCGATCTGGTCGCAGAACCCAACGAGGTCAACCGATTCGGATACGTCGTCGAGATCGATCCCTGGGATCCGTCGTCGACTCCGATCAAGCACACAGCGCTCGGACGTTTCAAGCACGAAGCCGCCACCATTTACATCACGTCGGACGGCACCGTCGTCGCCTACAGCGGCGACGACGAGCGCTTCGACTACATGTACAAGTTCGTCTCCAGCCGAAAGATGCAGGACGGCAAGAGTCAGGCGGCCATGCGCCACAACATGACTCTGCTAGACGCCGGAACACTGTACGTCGCAAAGCTCAGCGGAAACTCCGCCGGCGAGATCGACGGCAGCGGCAAGCTTCCGTCGGACGGCAAGTTCGACGGAACCGGCGAGTGGGTAGCCATCCTGCGCACCGGCGAACACGGCAAGGGCGAATCGCTGGTCGACGGCATGAGCGCCGAAGAGGTCGCCGTCTTCACCCGCCAGGCCGGTGACAAGGTCGGGGCAACGAAGATGGATCGCCCCGAGGACTTCGAGGCAAACCCGAAGAGCGGCAAGGTTTACGTCGCACTGACCAACAACACCAAGCGCGGAGTCGACGGTGGCGCCGCGGCCGACGAGGCGAACCCGAGGAACAACAACAAGAACGGCCAGGTCCTCGAAATCACCGACGACCACGCCGGCACCACCTTCGGCTGGAATCTTCTTCTCGTCTGCGGAGATCCGGCCACAGCCGATACTTACTTCGGCGGGTTCGACAAGAGCAAGGTCAGCCCCATCTCATGCCCGGACAACCTTGCCTTCGACCCGCACGGCAATCTGTGGATCTCCACCGACGGCAACGCACTCAAGTCCAACGACGGGCTGTTCAGCGTTGTCCTCGAAGGCGAAAACCGCGGTGAGACAAAGCAGTTCCTCACCGTTCCCGTCGGCGCCGAAACCTGCGGCCCCATCGTGGACGAGAAGCGCGTCATCGTCTGCGTCCAGCACCCCGGCGAGACCGACGACGCCAGCATCGAAAGCCCCGCATCCCATTGGCCCGACGGTGGTTCCGCCCAGCCTCGCCCGTCGGTAGTTGCAGCCTGGAAGAAGGACGGATCTCGGCTCGGCTCGTAACACACATGAAAACGACGTGGGGCAGATCGCATACTCTGCGATCTGCCCCACGTCGTTTACCTCAGATTCTCAAGAGAATCAGTTGTCACCGTCCTCGCGACGCTTACGCGTCAGGAGAACAACACCCGTTCCCAGCGCCAGCAGCAGAACCAATCCACCTGCTGCGAGCAACCCGGTGTTCACGCCACTCTCACCAGCGCCACCACCCGAGTTGATCGTCCCGCCCTGAGGAGCAGACGGCTTCGGCTGACCCGGCTGACCCGGGTTTGCTGTCGGCGGCTTCGGCTGTCCCGGAACCGTGCTCGGAACCGGCTGACCCGGAACCGTCGGCGGTACGACGATCGGAGGCACAACGACGATCGGGGGAATGATGATCGTCGGTGTAACCGGCACCGTCGTGTTCGGAACCGTCGTGGTCGGCGGAACTGTCGTGACCGGCGGCGTTGTCGTCGGCGGCGTCGTTGTCGGCGGCGTCGTTGTCGTCACGCCACACGGATCCACAATCTCTTCCGCGACAACTTCTTCTGTCGTGGTCTCCTCTGTGGTGGTCTCCTCCGCGGTGGTGGATTCCTCCGTACCGGTCACATCAGCGTCACCGGCAGTGATCGCGCTAGCCGTCGTCGTCGCAGCTGTTGTGGTCGGAACCATCCGCGTGGTCGTCGTCGGAGGAACACAGGGCTCCGTCGTGACCGGCGGCGTCGTGGTGGTCGTCGGCGGCACCGTAGTGGTGGTCTCCGGCGGGTCTATCGGGTGTTCGGTGCAGAGAGCGTCGCCCGGGACACAGTCCACTGGCGGGTTCTCGCCACCAACCACCAGGTAGTTGTTCAGGACACCCGGAGTGAATCCGGGACCTGACAACGTTCCGATCTCAGGATTGACCTTGACGGTGTACGTCACTGTCGCGGTCTCGCCCTTGGCCAGCTTTCCGGTGACCGTGAAGACGTTGTCGACGACACCCGAAACAACCAGCGTGGAAGTGGTAGCCGGATCCTTCGTCATTACTGCATCGTCGAGAACGTCGGTGAGATCGTCGTAGAAGCTGACCTCACCATCCGCGGTGCCCACATTCTTGAACGTGAGCGTGTACGTGATCTCCTGGCCGCCAACCACACGGTTCGTGGTGGACGGAACAGAGGACTTCAGTACCTCGATCGCGGGTGTGCCATCCACCGGATGCTCCGTCGTCACCGGCGGAGGAGTGATCTCCGGACCCGTCGGCGGCTTCGCAGTACCGGTGACCTTGTTGTTGATCAACGTGCCACCGGCAACACCGGCATTGACCTTGACCTGGTAGGTCAGAACAACCG